>NZ_CP126739.1:0-713796 GCF_030246885.1 Microbacterium sp. zg-B185 | reverse complement strand
CGGCGGTGGTTGGCAGTCCACCAGCGGCCCTGGCCCGCTCATCGTCGTCAACGGACCGATCCGGCATCAACTGGCCATCAATTCCGAAAGCGGCGTCCTCGGACCCGGCTTCCGCGCGAACGCGACGATCCCCCGCGCGATCGGCCTCACCGTCCGCAACGGATTCGGCATCCGTCCCCGCGAGCTGGAGCAGGCCACCATCGGGACAGTGGGCCGCTGGCAGCTGTGCATCGGCGAGAACGAGGAAGCGAGCCCATGGGAGCCGCTCTCGGAAGAAGCAGGGGTGGAGCCGGGTGTCAGCGCCGTGGCCGCCACCCTGGTGCGCACCTTCGAGGTCGTCGACAATCGCAGCTTCACCTCCGCCCAGGAGGTCCTGGGCGACTTCGTCGACACCATTCAGCGCTCCGGTGCCCTGATCGGGCGCCACAGCCCGACCGGCATCCTGCTCAACCCCGCCCATGCGCAACTGTTCGCAGACGCAGGTATGAGCAAGCAGGACGTCCGCGAGTGGATCGTGGCGCGCGCGGGCCGCACCGAGGCCGAACTGCAGGCGGTCGGCAAGGGACTCAGCCATCTCCCCGGCGGACCGTTCGCTGCCGACCACCGTCACCCGACCTTGGCGGACGCGAAGCCCGCCACCCTTCCGATCATCGTGGCCGGCTCGTCGAATGCGGCGATGTCGATGGTGTTCCGCGTACTCGGCCTCTGGTCGGGCCGCTCGTTCCCCGTGCGCTGATCCCCCTCCTCCACCCTGGCAGAAAGGCCTGAACCCATGACCGAAACCACCGCTGAGAAGTGGCCCGTCCCCGTTACCGATCCCCTGGCCGCCGCCGCGGAGCCCTGGCTCACCGGCAAGGTCGCTCTCGTCGTCGGTGGGGGGTTGAGCGGCCCCGAGGGCGGCATCGGCTTCGCCATCGCCTGGCTGTGCGCGCAGAACGGCGCTGCCGTCGCGGTCCTGGACCGCGACGCCGCGGCCGGAGCCCGCACCGTCGATGCCATCCGCGAGGCCGGTGGGCAGGCGGAGCACTTCTCCGTCGACGTCACCGATGACGCGTCGGTCGAGCAGGCCATCAGCGCCGCGGCCGCGCGGTTCGGGTCCTTCGATGTGGTCGCCGACACGATCGGCGGCACCGGCGTGCAGCCGATGTTCGAAGCGACGTTGGAGCAGTTCGAGCAGGCCATGAAGCTGAACTTCACCGCCGTCTGGTACGTCATGCGCCACGCGCAGAAGCACATGGAGCGCGGCGCGTCGATCGTCACGATCTCCTCCTCGGCTGCCGAGGGACGCGGGCCGGGCATGCCGTACTCGTTCGGCAAGTCCGCGCTGGAGAAGCTCACCACCGGTGCCGCCGGCAGCCTCGCTCCCCGCGGCATCCGGGTCAACTGCGTTCGCGTCGGCATGATCTGGGGCGCGTTCGCGGCGCGCGGGATGAACGAAGAGCAGCGTGCGATCCGGGCGGACAACGTGATCCTGCGCACCGAGGGCAACAACTGGGATATCGCCCGCGCGGCGTTCTACTTCCTCACCGACCAGGCGCGCTGGGTGACCGGACAGACCCTCGCGGTGGACGGCGGCGGATTCCGCATGGCGCCCACCGGCGCGGCCGGCTCGAACCTCAAGTAGCCGCACTTCGCACGTACAGAAGCCTCCGCGCGGTCGCGCGGAGGCTTCTGTACGTGCGGGCGGCTGGGATCAGCTACAAGCCCGCGTGACGGCGGTTGAAGGCGATCGTGCGCGGGTCCAGCGGGGCGGGCTTCTCGGCAAGCGCCCGCGACATGCGGTTGGCTGCTGCGCGAACGTGGTCGGCCAGGCGATTCGGTTCGTTCTACGACCAGTACAAGCAGATCGTCGCCTCGAACGGTCGCGATCCGGACAGGGTGAAGATCCTCCCCGGCATCATGCCGTTCGTCGGCAGGACGCTTGCCGACGCGCAGGAGCTGGCCGCAGACCTGGCGAACGGCATCGAGCCGACCGCGGGCCGGGCGGTGGTCGCGCGGATGCTGGACGTCGACATCGACGACCTCGAGCTGACCGACCGCATCCCCATGGAGCGGCTCGAGGTCACCCCTCAGCGCCAGGAGCGCTGGCACATCTACCGCGCCATGGCCGAGACCCAGACGGTCGGCGAGCTGATGGTCGAGCTCGCGCGGGCCGTCGGCCACCGCTGGATGATCGGGACTCCGGGCATGATCGCGGACAGCATGATCGAGTGGTTCGACAAGCGGGCCTGCGACGGGTTCAACCTGAATCCGCCGAGCTTCCCGGACGGGATGGATGCCATGCTGACTCTGCTCGTTCCCGAACTCCAGGAGCGGGGCTACTTCCAGGACGACTACGCCGGCGACACCCTGCGCGAGCGCATGGGCGCCGAGCCGCGTTAGCCGCGGGAAGATTCGGAGGATCACCCGAGTTTGTCGATCCGCGCGTGCGGCGTTCGACGTCCTTCCCGTAACGTCGCTGCACAGCGGCACTGAAGGGACATGCGATGAAGTACTTGATGCTCGTGGTGGCCGATCCGGATCTCACCACGGATGAAGAACCGGTCCTCACCATAGAGGAATGGGTCGACGAGACCTACGGGCAAGGGCGGGCCACCGACGGGGACCGGCTCCGGCCGCCCTCCGATGCCAAGACCGTAAGACGCCGCAACGGCAAGGTGAGCGTGACGGACGGACCCTTCGCCGAGACACACGAGTGGATCGCCGGTTTCGATCTGCTCGAGTGCGACACTCTCGAGCAGGCGGTCGAGGTCGCGTCTCGGCATCCGATGGCCACCCACGGCACGATCGAGGTGCGTCCGGTCTGGCCGCTCGAGCTGAACTGACCGCTCACCGCCGGGGCGCACTCTGCCGGTGGCGCCCCGGCGGTGACGGACGCTCCCCTGTCGCATTCCGGGTCACCGCTCGGCGTGTCGTGACAGGCGAGCGGGGGCCGTACCGACCCGGAACTCGGCAGGGAATCGCCCGGGCCGCTACGCTCGAAGAGTGACACAACGCGCCCCGCTCTCCCACAAACTCAGTGCCATCGCCGAGTCCGCGACTCTCAAGGTCGACGCGAAGGCCAAGGCGCTGCAGGCCGCCGGACGACCCGTCATCAGCTACGCGGCCGGCGAGCCGGACTTCGCAACGCCCCAGTTCATCGTGGATGCCGCGGCCGAGGCGCTGCACGACCCCGCCAACTACCGCTACACCCCCGCCGTGGGTCTACCGGTCCTGCGCGAGGCCATCGCCGCCAAGACGCTGCGCGACTCGGGACTCGACATCGAGCCGTCCCAGATCGTGGTCACCAACGGCGGCAAGCAGGCCGTCTACCAGGCGTTCCAGGCGGTCGTGAACCCCGGCGACGAGGTCCTCCTGCCCGCACCGTACTGGACCACCTACCCCGAGGCGATCGCACTGGCCGACGGAGTGCCCGTGACGGTCTTCGCCGGAGCCGACCAGGACTACAAGGTCACCGTCGAGCAGCTCGAAGCCGCCCGCACCGACAAGACGACGGCGCTGGTCTTCGTCTCCCCGTCCAACCCGACCGGCGCTGTCTACACTCCCGCCGAGACCAAGGCGATCGGCGAATGGGCTGTGGAGCAC
Organism: Microbacterium sp. zg-B185; assembly: GCF_030246885.1. Classification (NCBI taxonomy): domain Bacteria; kingdom Bacillati; phylum Actinomycetota; class Actinomycetes; order Micrococcales; family Microbacteriaceae; genus Microbacterium; species Microbacterium sp. zg-B185. The sequence continues at coordinate 710,211 of NZ_CP126739.1, read as the reverse complement.
GGCATCTGGATCATCTCCGACGAGATCTACCAGAACCTCGTCTATGAGGGCGCCCGCGCGGTCTCGATCGTCGAGGCGGTCCCGGATGCCGCGGCCCAGACCATCCTCGTCAACGGCGTGGCCAAGACCTACGCGATGACCGGCTGGCGCGTCGGCTGGATGATCGGGCCCACGGACGCCATCAAACTGGCCGCGAATCTGCAGTCCCACCTGTCCAGCAACGTCAACAACGTCGCACAGCGAGCGGCGCTGGCCGCCCTGACCGGCCCGCAGACGGAAGCCGAGCAGTTCCGGGTCGCATTCGACCGCCGTCGCCGGCTGATCGTGGACGGCCTGGCGCAGATCGACGGCGTCACGGTGCCCAACCCGCTCGGTGCCTTCTACGCGTACCCCGACGTGCGCGGCCTGCTGGGCCGGCAGTGGCGCGGGCAGACGCCGACAACGTCGCTGCAGCTGGCGGACCTCATCCTCGACGAGATCGAGGTGGCCGTGGTTCCCGGCGAGGCGTTCGGCCCCAGCGGCTACCTGCGGCTCTCGTACGCGCTCGGCGACGACGCGCTGCTCGAAGGCGTCACGCGGATGCAGGAGCTGTTCGCGTCTTAGCCCCCGGGGCGGGGATCGATGCGCGCAGCGAATCCACCGAGATCGTCGGCACCTCCAGCGGGAAGTGACACGCCACCTTGTGCCCTCCCCCGAGGTCGCGAGGCAGCGGCTCCTCCACCGCGCACTTGTCCTGCGCGCGCGGACACCGCGTGCGGAACCGGCACCCCGACGGCGGGTGCAGGGGTGAGGGCGGTTCGCCCTTGAGCGTCACGGGTCTGCGTGCGATCCCCGTCTCCGGATCCAGCCCCGGGATGGAGTCCAGCAGCGCCCGGGTGTACGGGTGCCGCGGGGTGGCGTACACCTGCTCGGCCGGGCCGATCTCGGCCAGCTGACCCAGGTGCATGACGGCGACCTGGTCGCTGAGCTGCTTGACGCGGGCAAGGTCGTGCGCGATGAACACGTACGAGAGGCCGAACTCGGCTCGCAGCTTCTCGAACAGGTTCATCACCTGCGCCTGGATGAGCACGTCCAGCGAGGAGATCGCCTCGTCGCAGACGACGAGCGCCGGATTGGTGGCGATGGCGCGCGCGATGGCCACGCGCTGCGCCTGACCGCCGGAGAGCTCCAGCGGACGCCGCCGCAGGTAGATGTCCGGATTCAGTCCGACCAGATCCAGCAGCTCGCGCACACGGGCGCGCCTCTGCACGCGACCCATCTTCGTGTGACCGACCAGCGGCTCGGCCACGACATCCTCGACCCGCCATTTCGGGTTGAGAGAGCCGAACGGGTCCTGATAGACCATCTGGATGTCCCGGCGGGCGGCCTTCAGATCTCGCCGGGACAGCTCGACGAGGTTGCGCCCCTTGAACCACACCTCGCCCGACTTGGGCCGCTCCACCTGGATCGCCGCGCGGGCCAGCGTGGATTTGCCCGATCCGGTCTCGCCGACCACACCGAGCGTCTCACCGACGCCCAGCTCGAAGGAGACATCCGAAACGGCATGCACCACCCCGGCCTTGATGTTGCCGGGTCCGCGGCTGACGTACTCCTGCACGATGTGCCGGACCGACAGAAGGGTCTCTTTCGAGCCGGTCGCCTGCGGCGACCTCTCGTCCACGATCTGTGTCACCGGACATCCTCCTGCGCCGGCGCTGCGGCGGCGATCGTTTCGGGTGCGGCGCCGTCCAGGTGCGGATGCCAGCACGCGTACTTGTGATTCGGTTCGTGCTCGATCAGCTCGGGCCGCTCCGCGCACTTCTGCGTCGCCCGTGGGCAGCGCGGCGCGAACGCGCAGCCCGGGGGCAGCGCGGACAGGTCCGGCGGATGCCCGCCGATCACCGGGAGGAGCGCATGCGTGGGCGTGGACAGCTGTGGGATGGCCCCCAGGAGCGCCTTCGTGTAGGGCATCCGGACGTTGCCGAACAGAGAAGCGGTGTCGGCCTGCTCGACGATCCGCCCGCCGTACATGACGAGCACGTCGTCGGCGTAGCTGGCGGCGAGTCCGAGATCGTGACTGATCATGATCACGGCGGTGCCGAGCCGGTCCTGAAGATCGACCAGCAGCTCCATGATCTGCGCCTGCGTGGTGACGTCCAGAGCCGTGGTGGCCTCATCGGCGATCAGCACCTTCGGGTTCGAGGCCAGTGCGATCGCGATCATCACCCGCTGGCGCATGCCGCCGGACAGCTGGTGCGGGTACTCGTGGAACCGGCGCTCCGGTGCGGGCAGGCGCACCAGCTTGAGCAGCTCGATGACCCGCTCGGCCGCCTCGGCCTTCTTGACCTCCCTGCGGTGCGTGCGCACCGCCTCCGAGATCTGCGCTCCCACGCTCATGGTCGGGTTGAGGGACCGTGCCGGGTCCTGGAACACCATGGCGATATCGTTGCCGCGGATCTGACGCATGGACCGCTCGTCCATGCCGACCAGCTCCGTGCCGACCAGGCGCGCTGAGCCTTCGATCCGCGCGCTCGGTGGGAGAAGTCCCATGAGGGCGCGCACCCCCACGGATTTGCCGGACCCGGACTCGCCGATGATCGCGAGCATCCGGCCCGCCTCGAGGTCGTACGAGATTCCGCCGACCGCGTGGACGGGGCGACCCCCACGCGTGAAGGTGACGCGGAGGTCGTCGACAGACAGGACCGTCTCGGGGCGTGGCGCCCTCTCGGCAGGGCCGGCGAACTGCTGCAGCGTGCTCATCGACCGTTCATCTCATCTCTCAGGTTCTCGCCGAGCAGGTTGAAGGAGAGCACCGTGACCAGCAGGGCCAGGCTCGGCCACAACACCAGGAGCGGCGTCGCTGACAGCGACTGCTGCCCTTCGTAGATCATGTTTCCCCAGCTGGGTGCAGGCGCCGGGACTCCCATGCCCAGGAAGCTCAGGGCACCCTCGGTGACGATCACGATCCCCATGCCCAGAAGGGCGAAGTTCAGCATCTGCGGCACGATGTTGGGCGCGATGTGACGCGTCAGCGTGCGCCAGGTGGTGCTGCCGCTCAGATCGGCCGCCTGGATGAACGGCATGTTCGAGATGCGCAGCGTGGCCGAGCGGGAGATTCGTGCGACCGCGGGGATGCTGAAGGCCGACAGCGCCAGGATCGTGTTCGGCAGGCTGGGGCCGAGGATCTGGGCGATCGCGATCGTCAGCACCAGCGAGGGGAACGCGATCAGCACATCGAGTGCGCGCATGATCACGGTGTCGATCTTGCCGCCGAGGAACCCGGAGATCGCGCCGACGACACCTCCGACGACGAGACCGATGACGTTGACGGCGATCGCGATCATCAGCGATGCCCGGCCGCCGTAGATCATCCGCGACAGCACGTCGTTCCCGTTCACGTCGGTGCCGAGCGGGTGACCGGGCGTTCCCGGGGGCAGACCGCTGTCCAGCACGCTGCCACCGGTCGGTGGGGCCAGCGGCAGGAAGAACGGGCCGATGAAGCAGACGAACAGCAGCAGGAACACCAGTCCTGCCGGAATCCCCACCACGAGCTTGCGGCGGATCCTGCCCCAGGTCTCGCTGCGAGGCACAGCGGACGGGATGAGGGCGGCCCCTACCGAGGCGTCAGCGATTGCCATAGCGAATCCTTGGATCGAGCACCGCGTACAGCACGTCCACGACGAGGTTCGCCAGGACCGCGACCGCCGCGAAGATGAACACGCAGATCTGGACGACGGCGGTGTCCCGGGACATGACGCCTTGCAGCATCAGCACACCGAGCCCGGGCATGGAGAAGATCTGCTCGATGATGACGGTGCCCCCGACCAGCCCGCCGATGTTGAGGCCGACCAGTGTGAGCAGGCCGAAGGACGAGTTGCGGAAGGCATGCCGCCAGAGCACCTTCCACGGTCCGACCCCCTTGGCTCGGGCGGTTTCGACGTAGTCGGCGGAGTTCATCTGCTCGACGAGGTCACCCCGCAGGAAGCGCGCGTAGAAGGCCGCCAGGGGAATGGCCAGTGCGAGCACGGGCAGCGTCACAGAACGGATGTTGAGCCACAGGTTCTCTTCGATCGGCACATACCCGATGGCGGGCAGAGCCCGCAGGAGCACGGCGAACACGAGTACCAGCAGCAGCGCCATGACGTAATTGGGAACGGCCAGCAGGGTCATGGAGATGACCATCACCACCCGATCGAAGAAGCCACCCGGCTTGCGGGCGGCCATCAGCGCCACGGGCAGCGCCAGAGCGAGCGAGACCACGAAGGCCAGTACCACCAGTTCGACCGTGACCGGCACCCGTTCGGCGAGCAGCGTGGTGACCGGCTGCCCGCTGATCGAGGACTTGCCGAAGTTGCCGGTGACGAACCCGCCCAACCAGGTGAGGTATCGCTCCACCGGGGAGCGGTCGAGGCCCATCCGCGCGCGAACAGCCTCGACCTCCTCCTCGGTGGCGTCCATACCCGCCTGGTTGCGTGCGGGGTCGCCCGGGATCGCCTCGAGCAATGCGAACACGAGGATGCTGATCGCCAGCAGCAGGGGGATCGCTATCGCGATCCGGCGTGCGATCAACCGAACCAGGGGGGAACCCACCACCCGGCCGAGGGCGCTGACGCGCTCCTCGGTCCGGATGCTGGTAGTGGCCTCCGTGATGGGCACCTATTTCCCGCTCTCTACCCAGACTCGGTCGTACAGCACACCCTGGTTGACCGACAACGCCGGAATGGGCACGTCCAGTCCGGGGCCGTGCACGCCGGCACGCAGGACCTGAGCCGGCGAGAACGCCATTCCGAACGGCGCATACGCCTGGTCGGAGATGTACTTCGCGATCTCCTGGTACTTCGCGTCCCGCTCGTCGTAGTCGTTCGTGCCGACGGCTTCGCGCAGCAGCACGTCCAGCTCGGTCTCCAGACCCTTGGCCAGCGCGTCCGCGCCGGATGTGGCGCCCTCGGGCAGCGGTGCACCGCTGTACGGAGACGTGGAGCCGAACCGGATGCCGACACCGATGCCGACCGACGGGTCCCATGCGCCCGCTGTCTGAAGCAGCGCCTGCCAGTCGCCCGTGACGAAGCGCGTGATCACATCGCCCAGCGGCTCAGCGCTGATCTCCACGTCGATCCCCGCCTCTTCCCACTGCGTCTGAAGCGCCGTGGTCACGGAGCGTGCCGTGACGATATCCGTCGTGCCGAGGTTGACCGTCAGTCCGCCGATCTCCTCGACGAGCGCCTTCGCCTTGTCGAGGTCGTACTCGCGGTAGCCCGGAACCTCCGGGTTGAAGAACAGCCCGCCGGATGCCGTGAACGACTGGCTCATCTCGCCCTCGTCCTTGAACAGACCTTTGTTGATCGCGGCGAAGTCGGTCGCGTAGTAGATCGCCTCTCGCGCCTTGATGTCGTCGAACGGTGCGGTGCGCGAGTTCAGCTGCACGACATACGGCGATGTCGGGGCACCGAGGTGCACGGCCACGTCGGGGTTGGCCTTGGCCTCGGTGATGAGCGGCACCGAGCTGAGACCCTCGATGACGTCGCCCTGTCCGGCCAGCAGCGTCTGGTAGGCGACCTGGTCACCGGCCACGGACTGGAAGTTGATCGCGTCGAGGTACGGGAGCCCGGACTTGAAGTAGTCGGGGTTCTTCTCCAGCTCGAGGCGTTCGCTCAGGCTGTCGGCCGTGACGATGAAGGGACCCGCGCCGACGGGCTTGAGGCTGAAAGCGTCCCCGCCCATCTCCGCGTACGCGGTCGGGGAGGCGATCAGGTTGAAGCTCGAGGTGGGGAAGCCGTTGACGAGGGAGCCGTCGACGTTGCGCAGCGCGAGCGAGACCGTGAGGTCATCGACCGCCTGGATCGCACCCAGCTGCTTCTGGACGGTGGCCTTGTCCACGTCTGCGGGGAGGGCTGCCCACAGGCTCGTCATGAACGCCTCGCTCAGCGCGGGGGCAGGAGTGTCCACGTTCAGCTGCAGGCGGGGCGCGCCCGTGCTGCCGGAGTTGAGGGCACGGATCCAGTTCCACACGACCGCTTCAGCATTCAGGGGCGTGCCGTCCGAGAATGTGATCCCGTCGCGCAGGGTGATGGACAGCGTCCGGCCGTCTTCGGACCACTCGAAGCTCTCGGCCTGGTTGGGTACGATCTGGCCGCCGTCGCCGTCCGGCTCGAGCGTGAAAAGTCCGCCGAAGATGGCGGCGTTCTGCGGGAGGTTCGAACCGGTCGTGTTGCTCGTGGCAGGGTCCAAGCCGGTCGCCCATCCTCCGGCGAAGCCGGCGTCCAGGAGCACCGTGATCTCGCCGCCCGGCGTGGGCTCACCCGAGGCGGTGTCCGGTGCGGCGTCGCCACCGCCCCCACCGGCGCACCCGGCTGCTGATACGACGATCCCCGTTGCCAGGGCGAGCGTGCCGATCAGGCGTACTGCCGACCGTCCGCTCTTGCGGATTCTTGTCATGTGAATTCCCTTGTTCTGAGCGGCGACGGCGAGCGCGCAGGTCCGCGGTCAACTTTGAGCCGGAACTAACTCCTGTGGCAGTCTGACTCAGCGCAGAAGGCCGTATCTATGTCACTTCCATCCGACGAAAGACACCCACCGATCCGTCCGCAGCGCACGACGCAGCGCACCGCAGACCGGGGTCTGCGGTGCGCTGCGCGGTACTCGTGGCGACTCAGGCGGTCAGGCGACGGCCTCCCGGCCCAGCCAGCGCAGAGCGTTCTTCCAGCTGATGTCCTCCCATTCCGCTTCGGGCAGGTCCATCGAGCGAAGCGTCTTGGCCGCCGGCTCCTCACGCAGCATCGCGGGGAAGTCCGAACCGACCAGGAGCCGGTCGGCGCCGAGCAGATCCACCAGGTAGCGAATGGTCCGCGCGTCGAACACCATCGAGTCGTAGTAGAACCGACGCGCCAGCTCCAACGGAGACGGCCCGTCATCGGGAGAGACGGCGCGATCGAGGTTCTTGGGCTCCTCGTTCCAGGAGCCGCCCCAGAAGTAGTTGGCGCGCGGAAGCATCATGGCGAACCCGCCGGCCGCGTGGCTGAACGAGATCCGCAGGTCCGGGCAGGCCGCCGCGGTGCCCCCGAGGATCATCGAGGCTGCGGCGAACATGCCCTCGATCCCGACGACGTACGTGCCCATGGCCGACATCGGCAGGCGATCCATCGGCGCGGGCATCGCGTGCACGAAGACCGAGAGCCCGAGTCTCTCTACCTCCTGGAAGAAGGGGAGGAACTTCTCGTCGCCGATCGAGCTGCCCAGGATGTTGGAGGCGATCTCGACGCCCGCAAGCCCCATCTCCTTGATGGCAGCCAGCTCCGCGGTGGCGGCATCCGGGTCTTCCATGGGCACCATGCCCAGGCTGATGAGCCGATCCGGCGCGTGTGAGCTCAGTTCTGCGGCGAACTCGTTGACGTGGCGCGAGAGCGCCAGCCCGTCGCCGGCGGGCAGGTCGTAGCGCAGCAGCGGCGGCATCGGGCTGACGACCTCTGCGTCCACACCGGAGGCATCCTGCGCCTCGATGCGCCGTTCGGCCTCGAAGAAGACGTCCTTGGCGGGGAAGCGGGTCTTGCCGAAGACGAGCAGTCTGCTCGTGCTGTCCTCGATCGCCTCCATGTGCGGGAAGCATCCGGGAGCGTCGCTCGGGTAGTCCTTCGGAAGCAGATGTGCGTGTGCGTCGATGATCATAGGGGGTCCCTTGTCGGTCAGGCGAAGCTCGGGTGGACCGAGACGTGGATGGCGGACTTGTCGTCCGTGGTGCCGGCGAGGGTGTCGATCGCAAGTCCGACCTCGTCCAGCCCGAACGTATGCGTGTGCAGCAGCTCGAGCGGGAACCGGCCCGATTCCAGCAACCGGATGGCACGCTTGTTCGCGGACGCGTCGACGCCGAATGCTCCCTTGATGGTGAGCGCTCGGTTGATGATGAGATCGGTGACCAACGGGACCTCCTTGCGGCCCTTCAGACCCGCGAGGACGACGCGGCCGCCGAAACGGACGACGTTCATCGCGTCCGTGACCGGACCGGCGGCCATCGGCGTCAGATCGAGCGCGACATCGGCCATCTGCCCACCGGTGATCTCGGTCACGGCCTCGACGATGTCCTGACCGCCGGGTCCCACGACGATCGTGTGATCCGCGCCCAGCTCGCGGGCGACCGCGAGCTTGTGCGCGTCGGAGGCCAGCCCGGTGATGATGATGTTCGATGCGCCCACCGACTTCGCGGCGATGATCGCGCCGAGTCCGCGCTGCCCTGCGCCCAGGATCACCAGTGTGTCGCCGAGTCCGACCTCGCCGAGGTCGACGGCCCACCGCACGCCGGCGCCGAGCGGGTTGTACATCGCGGCGATCTCAGCGGGGAGGCTCTTGTCGATCTTGTGCAGCACGGAGTTCGGGGAGATGTACATGTACTCGGCGAACCCGCCCCACAGGCTGGGCTCGACGTCGATGCCGGTCACGCCGTGACCGTACTTGCGGAAACGGCAGGCCTGGTAGCGGCCGGTGAGACAGTCGTTGCAGGCGCGGCAGGGAACGATGACCTCGAGCGCCACGCGGTCGCCGACCTGCACGCCCCAGCGCTCGGCGGCGCGATCTCCCAGCTCGGCGATGATGCCCATCGGCTCGTGGCCGGGGATGAAGGGGTTGGTCTGCGTCCCGATGTGGCCACCGTAGATCTCGACATCGCTGCCGCAGATGCCGTTGGCCTCGACCCGGAGGAGCCCGTCGTCGGGACCGATCTGCGGACGCGGGAACTCCCGCATCTCGATGTGACGGGGACCTGTCTGAACAGCTGCGCGAACCATCTCGGTCATGGAAGAGTCTCTTCTCTGTGGGGGTGGGTGACGGCGCCGGGCGACGCAGGGCGCGCCCGGTGGGCGCGCCGGGACGCGTTCAGGCGGGAGCCTGGGCGCTCTTGGGTACGGAGGTGATGGGCGGGCCGGGCGGATAGTGCGCGGCGGGTCCGCCGTCCACCGCCACGATCTGGCCGGTGATCCAGCGAGCGGAGTCGCTCAGCAGGAAGAAGGCGGCGTGCGCGATGTCCCACGCCGATCCCTCGGTCTTCAGCGTGGTCCCCATCCGGCGCGGCTCGCGCATGGACTCGTCCATGTTCGCCGCGGCGAACGATCCCCAGATGGCTCCGACCTCGATGCAGTTGACGCGGATGCCCTGCGGCCCGAGCGTCGTCGCGGAGCCCTGGGTGAGGTTCTCGACGCCGGCCTTGGCGACGCAATACGGCATCCCCGGTCCGCGCGCGCTGACGCCCACGGAAGAGATGTTCACGATCGCGCTGCCCCGGGGCAGGACCGGGGCCGCGTGCCGGGTGATGTACCACGCGGACATCAGGTTGATCTGGAGGAGCTGCTCGAAGCGCTCCGGCGTGACATCGAAGATGCCGGCGCGATCGCCGCTGGCGACGTTGTTGACCACCGTGTCCAGGCCTCCCAGCGCCTGCACCGCCTCGGAGACGGCGCGTTCGCACGCCAGATCGTCGGTGGCGTCGGCGACCACCGCGACCGCCTGGCCGCCGTCGGCGACGATGCGCTCGACGGTGCGCTGCGCGGCGTCCGCGGACCGGTCCAGCACCGCGACGCTCGCACCGTGGGAGGCCAGCAGCAGGGCGATGGAATACCCCACGCCCGGCAGCTCGCCGTTCTGCCCCGCGCCGGTGACCAGCGCACGGCGTCCGAGCATCTTCTGCTCCCCCACGCCCCCGAGCGGGTCCGACAGCGGGTCGACGAGGTCGATGGCCGTCACGAGGCCTCTCCCGCACGGATGGCGACGGAGTTTCCCGACCAGTCCGCGAAGTAGCGCACGACCATCGAGATGCCCGCGTTGCGCGAGCCCGCCACGGCGATCAGGACCCGGTCCTCGTTGCCGGGGGCGATCGTGCGCTGGAAGTCGTCGGCCGGCTCCCCGGACCCGGGAAAGCGCACTCCCGCTCCGTCGTTGTGGTCCTTGCCGGCGCGCGCCAGCTGTCCGGTCGTGCGGCCTGAGTGTTCCGCGAGCCAGGCCGCGACATCCGACCGGCTGTAGCCCGCGCCGGCCAGGAGGTTGGCGTGTTCGGGGCAGAGGACGACCCCCACCAGAGCGTGCTTGAAGATCAGCGATCCGGAGCGCCCGATCGTATCGGCGAAGTCGCCGAGAAGCAGCTCGGGATCGGTCGTGTGCCGGTTGTCGACGTATTCGCACGTGCGCAGCAGAGTCGCCGTGACGGCGTTGCCGGTCACGCCGCGGTCCGCGGCGAGAGGCGGCCACGGGCTCTCCTCCTCGTTCTCCCCGATGCAGATCGACCACCGGCCCGGCAGACCCTGGGTGGCCTGCTCGAGCTCGTGCGGGTGCACGCCGAAGACGTTGCGCACGATCAGGCCGATCGCCCGGGCCACCGTGGCGTTCGCGCGGAAACCCGGTCCGAACACGCCACCGGTGCTGTTGAAGCCGAGCTCGTTGCGGATCGGCCCGTTCACGATGATCAGCGGAGCCGGACCGCTCGTGGACTGCCACCCGCCGCCCTTGGCGGCACGCTCGTTCATCAGGGCTTCCCACGCGGCCAGCACGACCGGGAAGTACTCGGGCAGACACCCTGCCATGACGGCGTTGATGGCGGCGAGCTCGACGGTGACCGAGCGGTCGAGCTGGGGCATGTGGCCGATGACCTCGTCCGCGGGCCGGCCCGCAGCTGCCAGGAATCGGTCCACCAGCGGCCGCGTCGCCGGGACGAGCGGCAATCCGTCCGACCAGCCCTGCTCGTAGCAGTGTTCGACGGCGAGCTGGGCGGCGTCGGCATCCAGTTCGGCGACGCTCACGCGGCGGCCTTCGCGAGGGTGCCGAGGATCTGCGGGAGGAGGCCCTCGGCGCGCGTGCGCACCTCGTCGGGCGTGAGGGACGCCATGGGATGCCGGGTCGTGATCCACTCGTAGTCGGGGGCGCCCTGCACTTCGGCCATCATGCGGCCGGTGCTCAGGAACGCGTCGGTGAGAACCACCGCGGCGGGCAATCCGGCACGTTCGAAATTGATGCCGTCGGCAACCGCCGCGGCACTGCACGATCCGCAGTCGCCCACGCCGATGACCACGACATCGCACTCCCGCGCGTAGCGAGCCACGATGGACTCGTCCACCGGAACGGAGAAGTTCGCCTTTGTCTCGACGATGCTCACCTCCGCGACGCCGTGCTCGGAGACGAGCAGGCTGCCGACCTCCCGCAAGAACAGCAGCGCGTTGTGCTTGGTGTTGTCCAGAAGCCCGACGCGCAACCCGGTGAGGTCTGCCGGTCGTGGCGCCAGGGCGCTCAGCGACGACGCTGCTGCATCAGCAGCGCGTCCGGTCGGATCGAGGATGGCGTTGGGCATTGTGGTACTCCTCCGTGTCGGGACCGGCGATCGGTGCTCGCCTGCGGACCTCTGCAGTCGAGCACCGAATCGAGGTCAGATGTCGTGAACGATCACTCCGCGGATGTTCTTGCCGTCCGCGAGGTCCTGGTACGCCTGGTTGACATCGTCCAGCGCGTATGTGCGCGTCACGAGCTCGTCCAGCTTGAGGTCCCCAGAGCGGTACAGGCCCAGCAGCTTCGGGATGTCGTACAGCGGGTTGCAGTCGCCGAAGAGAGCTCCGCGGATCTGACGCTGATAGCCGATGAGCAGACCGGCCGGCACGTGGACGGCCTTCTCCTTCAGGGCGCCGACGCCGGTGATGGTGACCTTGCCCCCCTTGCCGGTCATCATCACGGCCTGCATGACCATCTCTTCGGTCACGACGCCGGGGGTGAGGATCGCGTGATCGGCCAACTGGCCCCACGTCGTCGCGTTGACGAACTCGTGGGCTTCCTTGGCATCGGCGAAGGTGTGCGTCGCGCCGAAGTTCATCGCGCTCTCGCGCTTGAACTCGACCGGGTCTATCACGACGACGTTCTTCGCTCCGGCGTACCGCGCGCCCTGGACCGCGTTGCTGCCCACGCCGCCCGCACCGAAGATCACGGCCGTATCGCCCGGCTTGACGCCGGCCGCATAGACCGCCGAGCCCCACCCGGTCGGGACTCCGCAGCCGACCAGGGATGCGATCTCGAACGGGATGTCGTCGGCCAGCGGCACGACGGCCCACTCGGAGACGACCGCGTACTGCGAGAACGTCCCCAGTGAGCAGAACCCGCCGAAGTCCTCACCGTCCTTGTGGAACCGGAAGGTGCCGTCCAGGAACATCCCCGAGCCGGCGTTCAGACCCTTCACGCACATGTTCTGGTGCCCGGTCGAGCAGGGCCGACAGGCTCCGCAGGCGGGGATGTACGAGCAGACGACGCGGTCGCCGACCTTGACGCGGTTCACGTTCGGCCCGATGGACTCCACGATCCCCGCGCCTTCGTGTCCGCCGACGACGGGGAAGCGAACCGGTGCGTCACCGGCCGTGATGTGGTCGTCCGAGTGACATAGCCCGGATGCGGCGAACTTGATGCGCACCTCGTGCTCTTTCGGATCGTCCAGCTGGAGGTCGGTCAGCTCCCAGCCTTGATGTGGAGCGCGGGCAACAGCCGCGTGGGTGGTGATAGTCGCCATGTTCCGTCAACCTCTCATCGCGCCTGCGATGCGGCGCCGCGCATCGAGACCGTCTTGATCTGGGTCCATTCGAGCACCGAATCGGCACCCATCGTCCGGCCGAACCCACTGCTCTTGTACCCGCCGAAGGGACCGCCGATGACGCCGGCGCCCAGCGCGTTGTTGACGGCCACCTGGCCGGCCTGCAGTGCCCGGCTCAGCCGCACGGCCCTGCCCACATCCTGGGTCCACACCGACGCGACCAGACCGTACTCGGTGGCGTTGGCGACTTCGATCGCCTCCTGCTCGTCGTCGACGACGATGACCGACAGGACGGGACCGAAGATCTCCTCCTGCGCGATGCGCATGCCGGGATCGACCTTGTCGAACAGCGTCGGCTGGATGAAGAACCCGTTCCCGTAGTCGTCACCGACCGGCACGGCTCCGCCGGTGACGATCTCCGCTCCGGCTTCCTTTCCGAGTTCGATGTAGCTCAGCACGCGATCGTGCTGCTTCTCGTTGATCAGGGGTCCCATGTTGACGGGCTGATGCCACGGCCCCACGGTCACCTTCTGCATCTGCGCCGCCAGTCGTTCGACGAGCTCCGCGTGGATGCTGCGCTGCACGATCACACGCGAACCGGCGGCGCAGATCTGCCCGGTGTTCAGCGTGATGCCGGCGACCATGGCCGGTACGGCGGCGTCCAGCTGGGCGTCGTCGAGGACGACCTGGGGAGATTTGCCGCCCAGCTCGAGGTGCAGCGGCGTGAGGTTCTTGGCGCACGCGGCCATGATCAGGGCGCCGGTCTGCGGCGAACCGGTGAAGCCCATCCGGCGGATGCGCGGGTGCGCCGGAATGGCCGCACCGGCTTCGTGGCCGTAGCCGGTGACCACGTTGATGACGCCGGCCGGGATGCCCGCCTGCAGAGCGAGCTTGGCGAGCGCGAGCGGGGTCAGCGGGGCGTCCTCGGCGGGTTTCATCACGATCGTGTTGCCGGCGGCGATCGCTGCGCCCACCTCGGTCACGAACATGGGACCGGGAGCGTTCCACGGGATGATGCCGCCGACGACGCCGAAGGGCTCGCGCAGCGTGAACCCGAGCGTGTCAGGCGAGTAGGTGGGCAGCGACACGCCCTGGACCTTGTCGGTCTGGCCTGCGATGAAGCGCAGCTGTCCGGGCGATCCGAGCGGACCCCAGCTCGGGCGGCCGACTTCCTGACGCTCGATCTCGTCGAGCGCCTCCGCGTTCTGCTCGATCAGGTCGGCCCAGCGGAACAGCAGCCGCCCGCGGGCGGTCGCGTTCAGGTCGCGCCAGGCGGGGAACGCCTTCTCGGCTGCCTGGACGGCCGCCTCGACGTCTTCGGCGTTGCCGCGCGGGATGCGGGCCAGCAGCGTGCGGTTGGCGGGGTTGATGACGTCGATGGTCTGGCCGCTCGACGAAGCGACCCAGTCGCCGCCGATCAGCTGCACACCGTCGACGAGGAGATCGCTGTCGACCGAGGTCGCGGTGGGGGAAGTGATGGTCATGTCGTTGTCCTCGTCCTTCAGTGTTCGATCATGATGACGCCGCGGATGTTCTTGCCGTCGAGCATGTCCTGGTAGCCCTGGTTGATGTCCTCGAGCTTGTACTTCGTGGTGACCAGCTCGTCGAGCTTCAGGTGGCCGGACTGATAGAGGCTGAGCAGCTTCGGCACATCGTGCAGGGGGTTGCACCCGCCGAAGATCGCACCCTGGATGCGGCGCTGGTAGCCGATCAGCATTCCCGGGTTCTCATCGATCCATCCGGCGCCGACAGCCGTGATCGTGACCTGACCGGTCTTTCCCACGATGTTGATCGCGTCGTGGATGACCTTGTCGTGCAGCACCCCGACCGTGATGATCGCGTGGTCGGCGAGCTCGCCCCAGGTGGACTGGACGACGAACTCGGTCGCCTCCTCCGCGGTCTCGAAGGTGTGGGTCGCTCCGAACACCTTCGCCATGTCGCGCTTGAACTCGACCGGGTCCACGACGATCACCCGCTGCGCGCCGGCCAGTGCCGCACCCTGCACCGCGTTGCTGCCGACGCCACCGGCGCCGAAGATCACGACGGTCTCGCCGGCCTGCACTCCGGCGGCGTGCACGGCGGTGCCCCACCCGGTCGGCACGGCGCAGCCCACCAGCGCAGCCACCTCGAACGGGATCTCCTTGGGGATCGGGATGACCGAGTACTCCGAGACGACCGCATACTGCGAGAACGTGCCGAGCACGCACAGTCCGCCGAAGTCCACGCCGTCCTGGTGGAACCGGAACGAGCCGTCCGCGAACTCCCCCGTGGAGGCGTTCTTGCCCTCGTCGCAGAGGTTCTGGCGCCCGGTCGAGCAGTAACGGCATTTTCCGCAGGCGGGGATGAACGAGCACACCACGTGGTCGCCCACCTGCACGCGGGTCACGCCGTCGCCGATCGCGTCCACGATCCCGGCACCCTCGTGCCCGCCGACGACGGGCATCCGCATCGCTGCGTCGCCCTTCTGGATGTGATCGTCCGAGTGGCACATGCCGGCGGCGTAGAACTTGATCCGAACCTCGTTGGCTCGAGGGTCATCCAGCTCGAGCTCCGTGATCTCCCATGGTTGACCTGCTTCGCGGCAGACGGCCGCCCGTGTGGTCATGCTCATGTGACCCTCTCCTAACGTGGATATGGCAGAGCCATGATGTTGCGACGAGAGGATCGTCGATCAGTGGCTGCTCCGCGACTTACTCCACCGTGCGGCCCAGAACGACTCCTCGGCTATCGCTCTTTCGCCGCACGGAAGACTTTCGGCGTCCACCCCGACGCGGGGCCGGACACCGCTCCCCTCCTTGCTCGAAGCGAGGTCGGCGACCGGGCCGCACACGTCTTCTACTCGACGGAAAGAGCGATGGCAACGGGGTCGGGATTCGATTGACTGGCCTCAACGAACAAGTACGGGAGAGGGTTGAGCGTGAACGACAAGTACCGCGAGGACCTGATGGCGGCGCTGGATGTCGTGCCTTCGGGATCTTCCATCGCCGTGGGGGGCTTCGGCAGCTCAGGCAGGCCGGATGCGCTTCTGAACGCGCTCTGCGACCTGGACAAGCGTGATCTTCACGTCATCGTGAACAACGTCGGCGACGACTACACCGGCATCGGGCGCCTCGTGGTGGAAGGACGCGTGCGCCGCTTCACCGGCTCGTTCCCGATCCTCCAGACGTTCTACGACGACTACTTCGCCGGCAGGGTCGAACTGGAGCTGATTCCGCAGGGCACCCTGGCCGAGCGCATGCGCGCAGGAGGCGCGGGTATCGCGGCGTTCTTCACACCCTCGGCCGCCGGCACGATGCTCAGCGACGGCACCTTCCCCCTCACGTACGCCGACGGCCGGCCGGCCGACCATCTGCCGGCGAAGGAGTTGCGCGATTTCGACGGCCGGCCGCACGTGCTCGAGCACGGCATCACCGCGGACTTCGGGGTGGTCAAAGCCCATCAAGGCGACCGCTTGGGCAATCTGCGTTTCCGCCTGTCCGCCCGCAACTTCAACCCGCTGGCAGCGATGAGCGGCCGCACGACGTTCGCGGAGGTGGAGCAGCTGGTGGCGGTGGACGCCATCGCACCCGATGACGTCCACCTTCCCGGGGTTTTCGTGAAGCACGTCGTCATGACCGCCGCGCCGGTCCCCGCGTCTGCGGAGTACACGGCGTCGATGAGAGGTGCAGCATGACCACGACCCAGCCAGTCCTTCCCGCGCTGATCGGGCGCAGTCGGGACGAGATCGCGCAGCGCGTCGCCGCTGACCTGTCCGACGGTTTCACCGTGAACCTCGGCGTCGGCATCCCGCTGGCGGTCCCGAAGTTCCTGCCCGAGGGCATCGAGGTGTTCCTGCACGCTGAAAACGGCGTGCTGGGCCTGGGCGATCACCCCGGCGAGGGCAACGAGGACCCCGATCTGACGGATGCCGGCAAGCGGCCGATCTCGCTGGTCAGCGGCGCCGCGATCGTGGACTCCGCGCTGTCGTTCGCGATCATCCGCGGCGGCCACCTGGACGCGACGATCCTCGGCGCATTGCAGGTGGCGGAGAACGGCGACCTGGCGAACTGGTACGTACCCGGCCGCAACCCCGCTGTCGGCGGCGCGATGGACCTCGTCGCGGGCACCCGTGAAGTATGGGTGTGCATGGAGCACGTGGACCGGAAGGGTAATCCGAAGATCATTCCGGCGTGTACGTTCCCATTGACGGGTCACGCCGTGGTCACGCGCGTCTACACCGATCTCGCAGTGTTCCACTTCCGAGACGGCGGTCTCGTGCTGACCGAATGCGCGCCCGGCATCACCCCCGATGACGTCCGCGCGCGGACGACCGCTGCCTACACAGAGGATCTTGAATGACGACCGAACGACGTGCCCTCGATGAGATCGTGGCGATCGATGTGCACACGCACGTGCATCGCGCCGTCGCGGACGAATCAGCCGAACACGCCGGCAGCGAGGCGATGGGCGAGTACTTCGGCATCGGAACCATGCCGACCTACACGGTTCCGGAACTGGCGGAGTACTACCGCGAACGCAACATGATGGCGGTCGTGTTCACCGTCGACTCGATCTCACAGACCGGCAAGGAACCCGAACCGGCCAACGAGGAGATCGCCCGGCAGGCCGCGGCGAACTCCGATGTGCTGATCCCGTTCGCCAGCATCGACCCTTCCCGCGGCAAGGCGGGCGTCGAGCACGCGCGCCGGCTGGTCACCGAATTCGGCGTGCGGGGGTTCAAGTTCCACCCCAGCACGCAGGGGTTCTTCCCCAATGACCGCAGTGCCTATCCGCTGTACGAGGTCATCGAAGAGCACGGCTTGGTCGCCCTGTTCCACACCGGCCAGACCGGCGTCGGCGCCGGACAGCCGGGGGGAGGCGGTATCCGGCTCAAGTACGCCAATCCGCTGCACATCGACGATGTCGCGGTCGATTTCCCCGGGATGGACATCATCCTCGCCCACCCGTCGTTCCCGTGGCAGGACGAGGCGCTGTCGGTGGCGACGCACAAGCCGCGCGTCTACATCGATCTGTCCGGCTGGTCGCCGAAGTACTTCCCGCCGCAGCTGGTGCAGTACGCGAACACGCTGCTCAAGCACAAGATGCTGTTCGGATCGGACTTCCCCGTCATCACGCCGGACCGATGGCTGCGCGACTTCGAGCAGCTTCCGATCAAGGACGAGGTCCGCCCTCTGATCCTCAGGGACAACGCTGCCCGGCTGTTCGGGCTGACCTAGACCGGGCAGAGCGCATTCACGACGAAGGAGCGGGACTCATGGACGACGTCAGCGGGAAAGTCGCAGTCATCACAGGCGGTACGAGCGGCATCGGCCGCGGCATCGCGCTGGCTTTCGCACGCGCGGGGATGCGAGTGGTCGTCACCGGCCGCCGCGTCGAACTGGCCGAGGAGACCGCGGCCGTCTTCGCGGCCGAAGGTCTCGACGTCGAGGCGATGCAGGTGGACGTCGCGGATCTGGCCGCGATGAAGGCGGCCGCGGACGCCGTGGAATCCCGCTTCGGTCGCGTCGACATCCTGGTCAACAATGCCGGCATCGGCATGACCGGACCCGTCGTGGATGCCACCCCAGACGATTGGAACTGGGTGATCGACGTCAACATCCGGGGCGTCGGCAACGGGATCCAGGCGTTCCTGCCCAAGATCCGCGCGCACGGCGAGGGCGGCCACATCGTCAACACCTCGTCGATGGCCGCGCTGATGCCGATCGTGGCGGGGCTCTACTCGATGACCAAAGGTGCCGTGGTCGCACTGTCGGAGGCCCTGCACGTGGAGTTGCTGGGCGAGGGGATCGGGGTGTCGGCATACTGCCCCGGACCGGTGCACAGCAATATCGCGGCGACCGCCGCCCTCCGCCCCGCAGCATACGGGGCGTCCGGGTATCCGCCGCGGGACCCGGGGTACGCGGAGGTGAGCAAGCGACAGCCGTACATGACGGCAGAGGAGGCCGGCGAGCGTGTCCTGCAGGGCGTTCTGCGCGGAGACATGTTCATCCTGACCCACCCCGAGTTCAAAGCCGGCGTCATCGCCCGCCACCGCGCGATCGAGGACGCCTTCCCGGACGAGCCGATCGACGAGGCTCGCGCGGCTGCGATTCCGTTCCTGACCGGCGCACCCGTTTATGCGCCGGAGAACCGAGCCGGATCGCCCCGGCTGGCGGCGCGCTCCATCTGATCGACCCGGAGAGGGGCGCACCTGGGTGCGCCCCTCTTTCGCGGCTGCAGGGACGCCCCATGGGCGGCGGGGCCGGCGCCACCGCGGCAGCGGCCGCGGCCGCAGCTGCAGCGGCCGACTCTTCCGTCAGACGGAAGAGTCGGCTAGCCTTTTCCGCAGAATTCAGCCTGTCGCCCGCCGCATGTTTCAGCTGGGCAGAACTTGCCGGTAGCTTGTGCGGTGTCCCCACCGATGCAGGAAGGATGGTCAATGATGACCATTAGCCCGGTCCACGATTCCGAGATCAAGCCGATGACGGCCGCGCAGCGCGCCCTGGCCATTCTGGGGTGCTTCGACCAGGATCATCTGCTGCTCACCTTGAGCGAGATCAGCCGACGCTCCGCGCTCAGCCTGAGCACGACGCACCGCCTGGTGGGCGAGCTGCGGGAGTGGGGAGCGCTGGAGCGAGCGCAGGACGGTCGCTACGCGATCGGCATGCGGATCCTCGAACTGGGCTCGCTCGAGCCGCAGGGCATGCGGCTGCGCGACGTCGCGCTGCCCTTCCTCGGCGATCTGCAGGCAGCCACGAACGCGAACGTGCACCTCTCGGTGCGCGACGGACATGACGTCGTGTACGTCGATTCCCTCCGGGCGCGCGGCGGCGCCTCGGTGCTCTCCCGGCTGGGCGGGCGGTGGCCGCTGCACGCGACGGGAACGGGCCTGGTCCTGCTGGCCTTCGCGCCAGTGGAATTCCGCGAAGAGGTGCTGGCCAGTCCGCTCAAGCGGTTCACGCCCCACACCATCACGGACCCCGAGGAGTTGCGCCGCGTGCTCGCCGACGTGCGCCGCACCGGCGTCGGCATCGTGCAGGACTCGATCACCTCGGATTGCACGTCGGTGGGCGTTCCGGTCCGCGGCGTTCGCGACCGGATCGTCGGTGCCATCGCCGTCACCATCTCCGCCAAGTCGTCCCCGCACACGGTCCTGCCCGCGCTGTCGGCGACGGCGCGCGCGATCTCCCGGGGACTCGGGGCACCGTCAGCGATCGGCCGCCCGAGCAACGCTGCCTGATCCCCGGCGGGGGCCGGTTTCGGAGCCCATCAGCTCGGCGATGCGCTCCCCGACCATCACGGCGGTGTTGGAGGTGCCGCGCGAAGGCACCGCCGGCAGAATGGACGCGTCCGCGACACGGAGACCCTCGACCCCGTGAACCCGCCCGTGGGCGTCCACGACCGCATCCGGATCGTCGGCGGGGCCCATGCGAGCCGTCCCGGTGGAGTGCAGGGCAGTGGCCAGGTTCGCTCGGATCCACTCGTCCAGCTGCGCGTCGGTCGGAGCGGCGCCGAGTCGTTCGACGAGCTCGACCGTCTCGACGACCTCGGCCATCGGCCCTCTGCCGAGCACGGCCAGCGCGGCGCGAACCCCCTCGCGCAGCGCGTGCCGTTCCGATTCCGCGGACAGATAGCCGTAGTGGATGTCCACGCCGTCTCCGCCGGCGTGCACGGACCCCCGAGACAGCGGGGTGCTCAACGCGACGCGCAGATCCAGCGGCCCGTCCAGGGTGAGATCGCCGGACACGAGCGCAGCGGTCGGCAGCACCGGAAGCAGCAGCTCCAGGGGATGCGCCGCGAGCGACCCGGCCGGAGTGTTCCATGCCGCCGTCCAGGCCGTCATCGGTGCCGACGGCAGGGATCCCGACCGCGCGCGCCAGCTCACGGACACCGCTGCATGATCGGACAGCCCGCGCCCGACTCCGTGGAGCGGGTGGCTCGCCCGTGGGCCGACGCCGGAGCGCATGAGCAGGCGCGGCGTTTCGATGGCACCCGCGCACAGCACCACCTCATCGGCCTCGATGCGCACGGTTCCTTCCGCCCCGACCGCTTCGACGCCGACGGCACGGCTGCCCTGCCAGAGCACGCGGCGCACGTCCAGACCACCGCGGATCTGGACTGCGGCCTCAGCCAGAACGTCGCCGTAGGCCCGATCCGTGCCCCAGCGCTGTCCGCCGAGCGCGTTGCAGGGCAGGGTCCCGACGCCGGAGGCGCCGCCGCCGTTCTTGTCCGCTTCGAGGACCGCGCCGTGCTGCACGGCGCCCGCCATGAAGCTCGCCGTGACCGGGTCGGTCCCGGCGTCCCGGACCACCGGCACCGGCCCGTGCGCGCCGTGGACGGGATCCGCGGGGAAGTCATGGTCGGATTCGAGCCGCCGCAGCGCGCCCAGGCACGCCGCCCAGCTCCACTCCGGCCCGGCGACCGCCGCCCAGCCGGCGAAGTCGTCGGGATGCGCACGCAGGAAGTAGCCGCCGTTCACGGCCGAGCTGCCTCCCAGCGTGCGGCCGCGCCCGACCCGGTACGCCCGTCCGGGCGTCAGTTCCGTGGCGTACGTCCACGCGGTGGGCTCGTCGGGCAGGCCGGCGCGGACCGAGCGGACATCTGCCCGCACCTGCGCGAACGTGGCATCCTCGCCCGGGGTACCTTCACCGCGCTGCCCCGCCTCGACGAGCATCACGTCACGGCCGGCCGCGCCCAGGCGGGCAGCCAGGGGGATGCCGGAGCCTCCGGCCCCGACCACCACGATGCGCCGTGCTGTCACGCGGTCTCCTCCGCATCGATGACGACAGCCGAGAAGACATCCCGGAGTCCCCGGAACGACGCGTCGATGAGCGCGAGCAGATCGGCGTCCGGTCGCTCGATCCACTGCTCGTACGCCGACAGCGAGATGCCCAGGCACGCCCAGGACACCGCTTGCGGGACGGCGTCACGGGCGGACAGGCCCAGGCGGCGTGCGACGAAGTCGGCGATCACGCCACGCCACGCCGCGTAGCGCACCGTCGAATGCGCGACGAGTTCGGGCGTCTTGAGCAGGATGATCATGCGGTGACGATGCCGGTCCAGCTCGTCGCCGGGCACCTGATTGAACCCGCGGACCGCGTCGCGCACCGCCGCGATGACCGACGCGTCCGCCGGCGCCCGGCCGAGGGCCTCGGCGAACCCTTCCATCAGGCGGGAGAAGTCGCCCCAGGCGACGTCGTTCTTGGAGTCGTAGTAGCGGAAGAACGTGCGCCGGCTGATCCCGGCCGCCTCGGCGATATCGTCCACAGTGACCGTGGAAAATCCCCGGTCGATGAACAGATCGAGCCCGATGCGCTCGAGTTCGGCTTTCGAGGTGGCGCGTGCGCGGCCTCGACCTCGAGGGGCTGTGTCGTCCAAGATCTCCGGCATGACTCTTTTCTTTGGCACTCGGTGCCAATAAGCTCACCGCACGGCGCTTTCCGCCGACGGCAACTCTCAAGGAGGACAGTAACCCATGGACGCAATCACCACTCCTGCCCCCGCAGATGCCGACGCCACGCTGGTCGAGGCGAACGAGCTGGTCGAGGACGTGTCGATCGACGGCATGTGCGGCGTGTACTGACATCGCCATGACCGACATCACACCCGACAGCGTGCTGCGGCTGCACAACCGCGTCTCGGTGCGCCCCGAGCCGTTCGGTGCGCTGCTGTATCACTTCGGAACCAGGCGCTTGTCGTTTCTGAAGTCCCCCGCACTGCTGGCCGTCGTCGACGCACTCACGGACGACCGCACGGTCGCAGACGCCCTCGGCGTCGCCGCGGTGCCCGACGAGATGCGCCCCGCGATGCTGCGGGCGATCACGACGCTGCGCGACTCGGACATGCTCGTCGAGGTGGCGGCATGAGCGCCGTCGTCCTGGACCGCCCGGCTCCCGCGCCACGCCTGATCGATCACTTCGAGAGCGGACTGAACTCGCCCATCTGCCTGACGTGGGAACTGACCTACGCGTGCAACCTGTCGTGCATCCACTGCCTGTCCGCGTCGGGACGACGCGACCCTCGGGAGCTGTCCACTGACGAGTGCAAGGCCGTGATCGACGAGCTTCAGCGGATGCAGGTGTTCTACGTCAACATCGGCGGCGGCGAGCCCACCGTCCGTTCGGACTTCTGGGAGATCGTCGACTACGCGACCAGCCACGACATCGGGGTCAAGTTCTCGACCAACGGCGTGCGGATCACCTCCGAGATCGCCGCGAAGCTCGCGAAGAACGACTACGTCGACATCCAGATCTCGATGGACGGCGCGACCGCCGAGGTGAACGACGCGATCCGCGGACCGGGGTCCTTCGACCTGGCGATCCGCGCTCTGGAACGACTGTCGGCCGCGGGCATGACGCGGCTCAAGCTGTCCGTGGTCTGCACGCGGACCAACATCGGCCAGCTGGACGAGTTCAAGGAGATCGCCGACCGCTACGGCGCGCAACTGCGCCTGACGCGGCTGCGACCGGCCGGACGCGGCGCCGACTCGTGGCACGATCTGCGGCCGACGCAGGAGCAGCAGCGCGAGCTGTACCAGTGGCTGCTGGCGCACGGCGAGGAGGTGCTCACGGGCGACTCGTTCTTCCACCTGTCGGCACTCGGCGGGAGCCTTCCGGGGCTGAACCTGTGCGGCGCCGGTCGTGTGGTCTGCCTCATCGACCCCATCGGGGACGTCTACGCCTGCCCGTTCGCGATCCACGAGGAGTTCCTGGCCGGCAACATCCGCGGCGAGGGCGGCTTCGGCCAGGTGTGGCG
Organism: Microbacterium sp. zg-B185; assembly: GCF_030246885.1. NCBI lineage: Bacteria > Bacillati > Actinomycetota > Actinomycetes > Micrococcales > Microbacteriaceae > Microbacterium > Microbacterium sp. zg-B185. The sequence continues at coordinate 686,960 of NZ_CP126739.1, read as the reverse complement.
CGAATCCGAGCTGTTCACGCGGCTGCGCGCCCCGCAGACCGGGGGCGCCTGCAACAGCTGCCCGTTCTTCGAGACGTGCCGGGGCGGCTGCATGGCCGCCAAGTTCTTCACCGGACTGCCACTGGACGGTCCCGACCCGGAGTGCGTGCGCGGCTTCGGCGACGACGCCCTCGCGGTGTCCTCCGGAGAGCGGCCCAAACCGAGTGGTGACCACTCGCACCGCACCTCGCCCCCACGCCCCCGACCTGTCGCGCTGAAGCTGGAGATGCAGCGGCCGACGGCCCCGCCGGTCTCGGCGTGCAATGTGAGCCCGCTCGCGGGCATGCAGCTGAACTGAGAGAGAGCATGTAATGCCCCGCAACGCCTGGTTCGAAACCGTGGCGGTGGCTCAGCGACGCGCTCGCAAGCGCCTGCCTGCCCCCGTCTACTCCGCCCTCCTGGCCGGCTCCGAGAAGGGGACCACGTACGCCGACAACACGGCGGCGTTCTCCGAGCTCGGGCTGGCGCCGCGCGTCGCGGGAATGTCGTCCGCACGCGATCTCTCCGTCAACGTGCTCGGGATGGACCTGGCGCTGCCGGTGCTGATCTCGCCCACCGGCGTCCAGGCGGTCCACCCCGATGGTGAGGTCGCGGTGGCGCGCGCCGCCGCCAACCGCGGCACCGCGATGTCGCTGAGCTCCTTCGCGAGCAAGTCGGTCGAAGAGGTCGGCGCCGTCACCGACAAGCTGAACTACCAGGTGTACTGGCAGGGCAGCCGCGACACGATCGCCGCCCGCCTCGATCGAGCGCGCGCGTCGGGCGTGAAGGCCATCATCCTCACCCTGGACTGGTCCTTCTCCAACGGCCGGGACTGGGGCAGTCCGCACATTCCGGAGAAGCTGAGCCTGCGCGCGATGGCCGAGTTCGCGCCGTTCGCGATCACCAAGCCGGCGTGGCTGGCGGAGTACCTCAAGCGCGGAACGCTTCCGGATCTGACCGTGCCGAACCTCGTGATCGGCGACGAGCCGGCCCCGACCTTCTTCGGCGCGTACGGCGAGTGGATCTCCACCCCGCCCGCGACCTGGGAGGATCTGGCCTGGCTGCGCGAGCAATGGGACGGTCCCGTCATGCTCAAGGGCATCACCCGCGTCGATGACGCGCTGCGGGCCGTCGACGCGGGGATGAGCGCGATCTCCGTCTCCAACCACGGCGGGAACAACCTCGATTCCACCCCCGCGTCCATCCGGCTCCTGCCGGACATCGCGGCCGCCGTGGGCGATCAGATCGAGGTCCTCCTCGACGGTGGCATCCGCCGCGGCAGCGACGTCGCCAAGGCGCTCGCGCTGGGCGCCAAGGCCGTCATGATCGGACGCGCATACCTGTGGGGTCTCGCCGCGAACGGTCAGGGCGGAGTGGAGAACGTCCTGGACATCCTGCGGGGCGGACTCGATTCCGCGGTGCTCGGGCTCGGCCACTCCTCGGTGCGCGATCTCAACCCCGACGACCTGTGGGTCCCGCCGGGATTCACGCGCCGCCTGGGCACACCGGTCGGATGACGGCGGGGCCGGGGGCCGGCTCGCCGCCGCTCCCCCTCGCGGACGTTCCGTGGCCACGCGTGCCGCGGGACGTGACGCTGCTGGTCCCGCTGGGCTCGACCGAGCAGCACGGGCCCCATCTGCCCCTCGACGTCGACACGGCGATCGCGAGCGCCGTCTGCGACGGCGTGGCCCGCCGTCTTGCGCAGCCCACTGTGATCGCCCCCGCGATCGCATACGGAGCCAGCGGCGAGCATCAGCGCTTCGCCGGCACCGTCTCGGTCGGGACCGATGCGCTCACGCGGACGCTCGTGGAGTTCTGCCGGTCCGCGCGGGGGTGGGCCGGACGGATCGTCTTCGTCAACGGCCACGGCGGGAACACCGATGCCCTGACCGCCGCGATGGCCACCCTCGCCCAGGAGGCGACCGCCGTGAGCTGGCACCCCTGCCGGCACGGCGATGTGCACGCGGGCAGGCCGGAGACCAGCATCATGCTCCATCTTGCTCCGCACCGGGTGCTGATGGATGCCGCGGAGCCGGGGGTCACGGCATCCGTTCCCGAGCTGCTCCCCCGCCTGCGGCGCGGGGGCGTGGATGCAGTGAGCGCGAACGGGGTCCTGGGCGATCCGCGCGGGGCGACCGCGGCGGAAGGCGCCGCCATCCTGGACCGCATGATCCGCGAGGTCGCCGAATCGGTCGCGGGCACCGGCACGGTCACGACGGGGGCAGCCCTGAGCGGGTCCCCCGCCGCGAGGCAGCAGCCGTGAAGCTCGCGCCCGAAGGATTGGACGTGGTGGTGGGCGCCGAGGTGTGGCGCTATGACGGGGGGCGGGTGCTGGTCGGCGGGGCGCCCACGCGTGTCCTGCGGCTGAGCCCACGGGCCTTCGAGTTCGTGCGCGACTCGCGGGTCGCGGCCTGCGATCCCACCTCCCGGCAGCTTGCCGCGCGGCTGCTGGAGGCCGGACTCGCGCACCCCGACCCCGAGACCCTGCCTGCAGTCGCGCTGGACCAGCTCACCGTCGTCATTCCCGTGCTCGGTAGGTCGGCCGCTCTGCAGCGGCTGCTGTCCGGATTGCAGGGCGTGCGCGTGCTCGTCGTCGACGACGGCACGCCGGAGCCGGCGGCGACCGCCCTGCACCAGGTCGTGGCCAGCGCCGGGGCCGAACTGCTGCGCCTGGACCGCAACGTGGGACCGGCGAGCGCCCGCAATGCCGGGCTGGGGCAGGCCGAGACCCCGTTCGTGGCGTTCGTCGACTCGGACGTGGTCGTCACCGCGGATGCCCTGGAGCGGATGCTGCGCCACTTCGCCGACCCGGAGCTGGCGCTGGTGGGCCCCCGGGTGGTGGGCACGCCGCACCCGCAGACCTGGATCGCGCGCTACGAGAACTCACGGGCGTCGGTCGATCTCGGCATCCGTCCGGCGCTGGTGCGGCCGCGCTCTGCGGTCTCGTGGATGTCGAGCACCTGTCTGATCGGCCGTCGCGAGGTGCTGGCGGCGGGCTTCACCGACGGGATGCGCGTGGCGGAGGACGTGGACCTGGTCTGGCGGCTCTGCGAGCAGGGCTGGCGGGTGCGGTACGAGCCCCGGGTCGTCGTCGAGCACGAGCATCGGCAGCGCTTCGGCCCGTGGTTTCGCCGCAAGCTGTTCTACGGCACGGGGGCCGCCGACCTGGCACCCGTGCATCCGGCCGCGATCCCGCCGGCGATTCTGCGACCGTGGACCATTGCGGTGCTGGTGTGCCTGCTCGCCGCCCGCCGGTGGTCGCTTCCGGCCGCGGCTGCGGTGAGCGGCGTCGCGGCGTGGCGCGTGCACCGCCGGCTGAGCTCGACCACCCGCTCCCGCGCTCTGGCCGTGCGCCTGGTCGGCGGCGGAGTGATCGCCGCGCTCACCCAGGCGTCGGCCCTGGCGTTGCGGCACTGGTGGCCCATCGGCGCCGTGGCCGTGCTCTGCTCGCGACGCGCACGCTGGATCATCGGCATCATGGCCGTGGCCGACGGGCTGGTGGAATACAGCCGCCTGCGCCGCGGTCTGGATCCGTTCCGCTTTCTGCTCGCCCGCCGGCTGGATGACATCGCCTACGGAACCGGGGTGTGGCTGGGCTGTCTGAGGCGACGCAGCTTCCGCGCACTGGTCCCCGCAATCGTGTCGGACCGCCGCGCCGGTCTTCCGCTGAGCGGAAAGGTGCATCGAAAAGCGGGGATCGATGGCGCTCAATAGAGGTGCGGCCGACGCCGCCTCGAACCGACCCAGGAAGCGTGAGACCGATGGCAACACTCGATGAACTGCAGACAATGCTCTCCGTGGACGGCTACTCGCTCTCGGTCGAGACCGCCGACGGCAAGACCAAGGCTGTCATCTCCGCGGGCGAAGGCATCTGCGAGGACTGCCTGGTGCCCAAGGTCGTCATGACCGGACTGCTCGCCCAGGCGCTGGACGTGCCGGCCGAGCAGATCACGCTCGAGTACCCCGAAGAACACTGATCCGTGAGTGAGCGGATCGCCGCCCTGGTGCGGTTCACCTTCCGCGAGGATGCGCTGGAGCGCGTTCCGGCGATCGTGAAGGACATGCTCGACACGACCCGCACCTTCGCGGGGCTCGAGCAGCTGGACATCCTCCGCGATCCGGAGCGCCCCGGCCTGTGGACGCTCTACGAGATCTGGTCCGACGATGCGTCGGAGCAGGCCTATCGCTCGTTCCGGGCGACGCCCGAGGGCGGAGTCGCCGGCCTGGCCGAGGTCATCGCCGAGCGGCCGTCGCTGGAGCGCTTCACGATCGAGGCCTGACCGCCCGGGCTCATTCGGTCTGTACGACGGCGAAGTCCCCGTCCAGTTCGACCTCGACATCCTCGCCGTCGCCGCGGTCGGAGTCGCATCGCTCCATCGTGGCCCATCCGCGCTGAACCGGCGCTGAAGCGGCGCCGGTCTCAGGGCGCGGGGATGTCGATCCGGGTGACCGGGGTGCGATTGCCCGCGGCATCCAGGCCGTACACGCAGTACACCGCCGGCAGGTCACCGGCCTGCAGACGCAGCGGCGCGACGGCGGAGTCGGTGATGGCCGCGCTGTCGTCACAGTCCACGGACCCCGCCGCGCCCCACCGCCACCGCAGCGATGTCAGCTCGGGCGGGTGCAGGGAAGGGCGGATCACCACGCCGCCGTCGCTCAGCGGCTCGACCCGCGCGTCGGCGGCGTAGACCGGCGGGGTCCGGTCCACCTGGAACAGGACGGATGCCGCGCCGGCGTATCGCTCACCGCGCACATCAGGAAGCGTCCCTCCTGTTCGGGCAGCGGCGCCGGGACGACGACGCCGACCACCTCCCACGGCTGGCCGGCACGGGGCAGCCGCACCGTCCGCGCATCGCGGTACGTCTCCTCCTCGGTGCAGGCCGTCCCGTCGCCGAGCGGCACCAGCGTCGTCCGCACGATCCCGACCGCGGTCCCGACGAAGCTCGCCTCGGGCAGCTGCCCCGCCGCATCCGGCTGGCCGGCGCCACGGAACGACCCGCCTCCCCGTTCGGCCCAGACGTCCGAGACCGGCAGCGGGCAGTCGGCGCCGAGCGAGAACTCCCCGGTGGCCGCGTCGAAGCAGCGTCCGACGCCGGCCACGTTCTGCGCATAACCGGCCTCTTCGCCGGCCTGCGCACCGGCGTCGGTCAGCCGACACGGGCGGCCCTCGGAGCACGCGCCGCCGTCGGCGCCGCCGGGGGCTGCCACCGACGTGCTCACGACGGCGGCGATCTCCTTCGGCCGTCCCTCCTCGTCGGCGGTGAACAGCGGTGATCCGAAGGACCCCTCGCCGATGCCGGGGCAGTCGTTCGGGAAGACGTCGAACCAGAGCCACGCGGACTCGATGAGCGTCTGCGGCGCGCCGAGATCGCAGACGCTGCGACGCATCACCACCGCGTCCGGTTCGAGCGAACCGGTGGGCACGCTCACCTGCAGGACGGCATCTCCGGCGCCCGATGCCCGGTCCGCGATCGGCACCGCGCGCGCCCCGAGACGCTCGAGCTCGCCGAGGCCGGCGTCCAGCCGCACGACCGCCGCGTCCGTGTGCCGCATCGTCGCGTAGGCGAGCTCGGCGACCTCGACCGTCACGGTCGCATCCAGGTCGCCCGCCACGCGGAAGAACTCGGCCGTGCCCGTCCACGCGGCCGCCAGAGTGGTCTCCTGAGCGGATCGACCCGCGCCTCCCGCGCACCGGGCCGTGGTCAGCAGATAGGCCGGACCGTCGGCGACACCGGTCTGGATCAGGGTGCCCGTGCAATCCGATCCGGCACGCAGTGCCGCGACGCCGCTGAACGCGGCGATCTCCTCGAGCGGCACCGGGGGCGCCGGCGCCGGCAGTCCCACACCGCCGTCGGCTGTGGACGCGGTCGGCACAGGCTCGGGCGTTCCCGCGGTGCAGGCCGCGAGCGCCAGCACACCGACCAGCAGGATCCCAGCGGGCGTCCGATTCCTCACGCCGCACCCCCTCGGGGGGAAGGATAGCCCTACAGCTCGACGCCCACGAGCACCGGCTCGGGTTGCAGGACCAGCCCGAACTCCGCCTGCACGCGGCCCTGGATGAAGCGCGCCAGCTGTGCGATCTCCTCAGCGGATGCTCCGCCGCGATTGGTCAGCGCGAGCGCGTGCTTGGTCGACAGCGCGGCCCGGGACCTGGGCAGCCGGAAGCCCTTGCGGAGCCCGGAATGTTCGATGAGCCACGCGGCGCTGACCTTGACATCGGACTCCTGACTCGCAGTCGGCGGGACGTAGCCCGCGTAGGCGGCGAGCGGGATGACCAGGGCGGAGTCGAGGTCCGGGGTGACCGGCCACCGCGGGCACTCCGGCGGCAGCGTGCGCGCGAACGACGCGGACACGATCGCGTTCTGGAAGAAGGATCCGGCGCTGTGCGTATCGGGGTCCGCATCCTCCAACACCATGCCCTTGCGCCGACGGGTGGCCAGGACCTGTTCGCGCACCCATGCGATGGACACGGATGCCGTCGGCTCCAGTCCCAGGGCGGTGCGAAGCTGCTCTCCACCGACCGGGCGCGCGTCCGAGCCGACCGCTTCCAGTTCGAGCGTCACGGTCAGGATGACCGCCGGGCGCTCCGGCACGAAGCCGTAGTGATGCTTGAGCACGGAGGTCCGGAAACCCAGCCCCAGGTCGGCGGCGGGCACGGTGGCGATCTCGCCGGTCAGCTCGTCGATCAGCTCGACGTCGACGAGCGTCTGAACGATCTCCTGACCGTACGCGCCGATGTTCTGGACAGGGGCGGCCCCGACGGTGCCGGGGATTCCGGACATCGCCTCGATGCCGCCCAGGCCCCGCCCGACGGCGAAGGCGACCAGCGCGTCCCAGTCGTGCCCGGCCTGCACGCGAAGACGCGCGAACCCTGCGCGCGGCGAGGGCAGCATCTCGATGCCGGTGGTGAGCACGCGGATGACGGTGCCCTCGAGCGGCTCGTCCCCGACGAAGAGATTCGACCCGCCCCCGAGGACCAGCAGCGGCTCCCCCGATGCCCATGCGTCGCGAAGGGCGGCAACGAGTTCGTCGCTCGTGTGCGCGGCGAACATGCGCTCGGGGACGCCGCCGGTGCGCAGCGTCGTCAGCTCCGCGAGCGGGATCGGGGGGATCTCTGGCATCGGCTAGACGTGACGGACCCGGACCTGCGCCTTGCCGAGCACCGTCCGCTCCTGGTGGGTGACGGTGAGGTCGATGCGGGCGCCGTCCGCGTCGACCGCGCCGACCTTCGCGACGATCTGCAGCCATGCGCCCGCGTCCGGGTCGACCACGACGGGGCGCGTGAAGCGCACGCCGTATTCGAGGATCCGGCCGGCGTCCCCGAGCCAGGGCACGATCGTCTCGACCGCGAGACCCATGGTGAGCATGCCGTGGGCGAGCACGCCCGGCAGGCCGACGGCGTTCGCGACGTCATCGCGGTAATGGATGGGATTGAAGTCGCCGGATGCGCCGGCATAGCGCACGAGCGATTCGCGTGTGAGGTGGACGGAGCGCTCTGCGACCAGGTCGCCGACGGCGATCACTGCTCGCCCTCGCCGACCAGCAGCACGGACGTCGCGGTCACCACATGCGCGCCCGCGGCATCCGTGATCTCCGCCTCGCTGGTGACCATCGCGTTGCCGCCGATGGCACGCACACCGGTGACGGAGAGGATTCCGGTCAGCTCGTCTCCGGCGACGATCGGACGCGTGTACCGGAAGCGCTGCTCCGCATGCAGCACGCGGGACAGCTCGATGCCGGAGTCCGGCTCGGCGAGCAGCTGCTGCAGGGTCTGGTCCTGGACGACCATCGCGAAGGTGGGCGGCGCGACGACGTCGGGGTAGCCGCGCTCTTGCGCGGCGGCCGGGTCGAGATGCTGCGGGTCGTCGGCGAAGACGGCGCGAGCGAACTCGCGCACCTTCTCGCGGCCGACAAGGTAGGGCGCTGTAGGGGGGAAGACGCGCCCGACGAGCTCGGGGTTCACTGGCACCGTGCCATCCTATCGAGCGGTGTCCGAGGCGGTGCGGCTCAGCGGCGGCGCATGCGCAGCGTGCGCACGGCCAGTTGGATCGCGATGAAGGTGATGAACGCCGCGAACAGCACGTTGCCCCAGAACGGGTCCACGAGCGTGGCGCACCACGCCCCCAGCGCAGTCGTGGTGCATGCCGCGACGCCGATGAGCGCGGCAGCGGGCAGGTCGACGTTGCTGCGCCGGAGGTTTCCGATGGTGCCCGAGATGGCCGTGGGGATCATCATCAGCAGCGACGTGCCCTTAGCGATGAGATCGCTGGTGCCGAACAGCAGCAGCAGCGCGGGCACGACGATGATGCCGCCGCCCACGCCGATGAGCCCGGCGACGATTCCGGTCGCCACGCCCAGCACCACCAGCCCGGTGATCGACAGTGCCGTCAGCGGCAGACCCGCGTCGCGGGAGGGGATGACGAGGAAGAGGCTGACGACGACCGCGGCGAGGAAGCCGATGAAGCTCCACCGCAGCACCGCCAGGGACACGCGGGGCAGCAACCAGGTGCCGATCTGCGCGCCGACGACGGCGCCGGCCGCCAGGAGCAGCCCGGGGATCCACGCCACCGAGTCGTTCAGGGCGTAGGAGATGACCCCGACCGATGCCGTGGGAACGATCGCCGCCAGCGAGGTGCCGGCCGCGAGCCGCTGGTTGTAGGCGAGCATGAGCACCAGCAGCGGGACGATGACCGTCCCGCCGCCGACGCCGAACAGCCCGGAAAGCAGCCCTGCCAGCAGACCGATCCCGAGGCAGCTCAGGATGTACTTCGCCCCCCGGGGCCGATCGGTGCCGGGCGCGTCGGTTTCGGGCATGCGTTCTATCCTGCCGCGTCCGGGCGCGGCGCCCGGACAGCGGCACGGACCGCGGCCGGAAGGGCGGCGGTGATGAGCTCCAATTCGAGATCGGTGTGCGCGGCGGAGAGGAACCACGCCTCGAACACGCTCGGCGGAAGGCTCACCCCTGCCTCGAGCATGGCGGTGAAGAAGGCCGGGTAGCGCCATGCGTCCTGGTCCTTCGCCTCGTCGTAGGTGCGCACCGGATGCTCCCGGAACGCGAGTGAGAAGAGGCTGCCGGCGCGCGAGACGGTGACCGGCAGACCCTCCGACGCGAAGGCGTCTTCGACGGCCGCCGACAGCAGCGCAGCCGAGCGGTCGATGCGCGCGTAGACCGCGGCGTCGGCGCCCCGAAGGGTGGCCAGTCCCGCGGCGACCGCGAGCGGATTGCCGCTGAGTGTGCCGGCCTGGTACACCGGGCCCAGCGGTGCGAGAAGCTCCATGACGTCGCGGCGGCCGGCGACGGCGGCGAGCGGGAGCCCACCGCCGACGATCTTGCCGAAGGTCACCAGGTCCGGCTTCCACATCTCGCCCTCAGCGCGCTCGGCCTCCAGCCCCCACCACCCGGCCGGCCCGACGCGGAAGCCGGTGAGCACCTCGTCGAGGATCAGCAGTGCGCCCTCGCGGTGCGCGAGCTCGGCCAGCGCGCGGTTGTACCCGTCATCGGGCACGAGCACCCCGGCGTTGGCGCCGGAGGCCTCGGTGATGATCGCGGCGATCCGGCCGGGATGCGCGGCGAAGGCCGCCTCGACCGCGGCCAGGTCGTTGTAGGGCAGCACGACGGTCAGCGCCGCGACGTCGGCGGGGACCCCCGCCGAACCGGGCAGGCCGAGCGTCGCCACGCCCGAGCCGGACTCGGCCAGCAGCCCGTCCGAGTGTCCGTGGTAGTGACCGGCGAACTTCAGCACGATGTCGCGGCCGGTCGCGCCGCGTGCCAGGCGCACGGCGGTCATCGTCGCTTCGGTCCCGGTGGAGACCAGGCGGATGCTGTCGAACAGGCGCGTCCCACGGACGGTGGTGCGTTCGCGCAGCAGTTCGGCCAGCTCGGCCTCGCCGGGCGTGGTCGCCCCGAAGGAGAGACCGCGGGAGGCGGCATCCTGCACAGCTGCGACCACGTCGGGATGGGCGTGTCCGAGCAGCGCGGGTCCCCACGAGCCGACGAGGTCGACGTATTCGCGTCCTTCGACGTCGGTGACGTACGGGCCGCGCGCCGAGACGAGGAACCGGGGGGTCCCGCCGACGGAACGGTAGGCGCGCACGGGCGAGTTGACCCCGCCGGGGATGACGGCGCGGGCGCGGGCGAACTCGGTCTCGTTGGTCATGCGTGCGTCCGTTCCCGGATCAGGCGGGCCGCCTCGACGGCCCAGTAGGTGAGGATCGCGTCTCCACCCGCGCGGCGGATGGAGACCAGCGACTCGAGGACGGCGCGTTCGCGGTCGATCCACCCGTGGGCGGCGGCGGCCTCGATCATGGCGTACTCGCCACTGACCTGGTACGCCCAGACCGGGACGGGGGATGCCGCGGCCACCCGCGACAGCACGTCCAGGTAGAGGGAGGCGGGTTTGACCATGACGATGTCGGCGCCCTCCGCCACGTCGATCGCGGCCTCGCGCTCCCCTTCGCGGGCGTTGGCCGGGTCGAGCTGGTAGGTCCGGCGGTCCCCCTCGAGTGAGGACTGGACCGCTTCGCGGAACGGGCCGTAGAGGGCGGAGGCGTATTTGGCGGCGTAGCCGAGGATCGCGGCATCCTGGTGTCCGTGCGCGTCCAGCACGTCGCGCACTGCCCGCACCTGGCCGTCCATCATGCCGGACAGTCCGAGCAGCGCCGAGCCGGACGAGGCCTGGGCGAGAGCCATCGCGCGGTAGCGCTCCAGGCTCGCGTCGTTGTCCACCCGGCCCTGTGCGTCCAGGACACCGCAGTGGCCGTGGTCGGTGAACTCGTCCAGGCACAGGTCGGTCTGGACCACGAGGGCGTCCCCGACCTCGGCGACCGCGACCCGGGTGGCGACGTTCAGGATGCCGTCCGGGTCGTCGGCGCCCGAGCCGATGGCGTCCTTGTGCTCGGGCACACCGAACAGCATCACGCCGCCGATCCCGGCGTCGGCGGCATCCTGCAGCGCGGGCTTCAGCGAGTCCAGGGTGTGCTGGACCACCCCGGGCATCGAGGAGATCGGAACCGGCGCGGTGACGCCCTCGCGGACGAACATCGGCAGGATCAGGTCGGCCGGGTTCAGGCGCGTCTGGGCGACCAGTCGTCGCCAGGCGGCGCTGCCGCGCACCCGGCGCGGGCGGATCGTGGGCACCGGCCCGTTCGCAGAACTCATGCGTGCTTCCTTCGTCATCGTGCCCCGCCGAGTGGTGCGAGCGTGGCGGCCCCGCGCTCGAGCAGTTCGGCGGCGACCCGGTCGGCCAGCGCGTGCGCGGCGCGATCCAGCTCCGCCGGACCGGCCGCGTCCGGATCGATCGCTTCGGTGCCGGAGCCGGTGAGCCGGTCGCCGCCGTCGACCGCGTAGACCGTTGCGGTGAGGGTGAGCATGCCGTCGGCGAGCCGAGCGGACGCGGCGATCGGCGCCGAGCACCCCGCTTCGAGGTGTGCCAGTACGCCGCGTTCGGCGGTGGCGGCCAGGCGTGTGGGGGCGTGGTCCACCGACGCGACCCGTTCGATGAGCGCATCCGCAGCGTCCGCGCGCACCTCCAGGGCCAGCGCACCCTGGGCGGGGGCGGTGGGCCACAGGTCCAGATCGAGCAGTTCGGATGCCTCGGCCAGTCTCCCGAGCCGCTCGAGCCCCGCCGCAGCCAGCACCAGCCCGTCGACGCGACGGTCGTCGTCGGCATGGTACAGCCGCCCGAGCCGGGAGTCGACGTTGCCGCGGATGCCTACGACGTCCAGGTCGGGGCGGGCCGACAGCAGCTGCGCGCGCCGTCGCGGTGACCCCGTTCCCACCCGCGATCCGAGCGGCAGACGCGCGAGCGTCACGCCGTCGCGCGTCGCGAGGGCGTCGCGGGGGTCCGCGCGCTGCGGCACGGCGGCGAGGCGGATACCGTCCGCCGGCGCAGTCGGAAGGTCCTTGTACGAGTGCACGACCAGATCGACCTCGCCGGCCAGGAGCGCGTCGCGAAGGGCGGACACGAACACACCGGCTCCGCCGAGGGACGCGAGTGGGGCGCTGGACCGGTCGCCCTCCGAGGTGATGGTGACCAGTTCGTGCGGGCCGAGGTGGGCGGCGGTGGCACATGTCTGACCGACGGCGAGCGCGCTGGCGCGGGTGCCGATGCGCAGCGGCGCGCCGGGCTTGAACAGGGCGGTCATGGGGCGACTCCAGAGAGGGCGGGTTTGAACCCGGCGCGGACGTTCTCGCAGCACGCGGGGCGACACACGTCGAACCACGGACCGAGAGGTGTCAGGTGGGGGCGGTCGGCGGCGGGGGTGCCGTCGCGACGCTCCAGGACAAGGTCGACCAGACCGCTGACGAAGGCCGGATCGACACCGGGAGTCGGTGTGCGCACGGCGCGGATGCCGGCGGCCTCAGCCGCTTCCATCGCCTCGGTGTCCAGATCCCACAGCACTTCCATGTGGTCGCTGACGAAGCCGAGCGGGACGATCACGACCGCCGCGATCCCGCGTCCCGGCAGTTCGCCGATGACATCGTTCACGTCCGGCTCGAGCCACGGCTGCGTGGGCGGTCCGGAGCGGGACTGGTACACCAGCTCCCAGCCGGTCTCACCCGCCGCGGGGATCGCTTCGGCGACCTGCGACATCACGGTTGCCGCGACCGCCTCGTGCTGTGCGGCGTACGCGCCGCCCGCGCCGAAGTCCCGATCACGCGGCCCGGAGCGCTGCGCGTCCGAGGTGGGGATGCTGTGCGTGGAGAACAGGACGCGGATGCCGGCGGCGGGGATCCCGTCGCCGATCAGGTCCCGCACCGCCGTGGTGACGCCCTCGGTGAAGGCGTGCACGAACCCGGGGTGGTCGAAGAACTGGCGCACCTTGTCGATGGTGATGGTCCCGGCGGCGAGCCCGCCCCGCTCCGCGGCATCCAGCGCCCGCGCCAGGTCCTCGCGATATTGCCGGCAGCTGGAGTACGAGCTGTACGCGCTGGTGGCGATCGCAAGCAGGGTCGTGCGCCCGTCGGCCGCGGCCTCCTGAACGGCCTGCTCCAGGAAGGGCGCCCAGTTGCGGTTTCCCCAATACACCGGCAGGTCGATGCCGCGCGCGGCCAGCTCGGTTTCCAGAGCGGCCTTCAGGGCGCGGTTCTGCGCGTTGATGGGGCTCACTCCGCCGAAGTGACGGTAATGGTGGGCGACCTCTTCGAGCCGCTCGTCCGGGATGCCGCGGCCGCGTGTCACGTTGCGCAGGAAGGGGATCACGTCCTCCTGCCCCTCCGGACCACCGAAGCCGGCGAGCAGGATGCCGTCGTAGGCGACCGCGGTTTCGACGTGCTCCGGTCCGGCCGCGGCGGCGGGACTTGCGCCCAGGACGGTGATGCCGCTCATGAGAGGACCTCGGGCAGCTCGTCCAGCTCGATCCGGCGGCCCGTGAAGAACGGGACCTCCTCGCGCACGTGCCGGCGCGCTTCGGTCGCCCGCAGGTGGCGCATCAGGTCGACGAGGTCGATCGGGTCGTCGGCTTCGAGCGCGAGGATCCACTCGTAGTCGCCGAGGGCGAAGGACGCGACCGTGTTGGCCTGCACCTGGGGGAACTCCCGGCCCATGCGCCCGTGCTCGCCGAGCATGCCCCTGCGCTCCTCCTCCGGGAGGATGTACCAGTCCAGGCTGCGCACGAACGGGTACACGGTGACCCAGTCCTTCGGCCCGAGACCGCGCATGAACGACGGCGCGTGGTCGCGGGCGAACTCGGCGTCGCGGTGCACGCCCATGGCGTTCCAGCGTGGCGTCAGCGCGGCCAGCGGCGCGGCCCGCCGCAGCGTGCGCAGCGCGGCCTGCAGCCGCTGCGGGTCGTCGCCGGTCAGCCAGAGCATCACGTCGGCATCCGCGCGCAGGCCGGACACGTCGTAGACGCCGCGGAGCGTCACACCCGTCTCGGTGATCGCCGCCACCGCGGTGGCGAGGGCCGCCGTGCCGGGTTCGGCGGACGCGCCGTCGTCCGGGCGCGCGTAGACCGCCCACAGTGTGTAGCCCACTCGGTTCTGCGTGTCGTTGGTCATCGTCATCCTTCCGCGCCGCCCTGAGGGGCGGCGCTCACGTCGGCTGTGATCCGTTCGGCAGCGGCTCGGGCCGCGGGCACGATCGAGGCGAGCCCGGTCAGGGATGCCGCCTCCCCCACCGTCTCGACCCCGTGCGGGCTCGGCGCGGCTTCCAGGGTGCGCGTCCAGGTGTGCACGTTCAGCTCGAGGAGCCGCTCGATCCGGGCACCCGTGATCGCACGGAGGTCGGCGCTGACGGTCGCCTCCGCATCGTCGGGCATCTCGTCGTAGGACAGGCGCACCACGTGGCGGTGCGCGGGCAGTTGGTCGGCGAGCCACTGCCATTTCGCCGACGAATGCGTCAGGGCGCGCGCCGTGACCCCGCTCGCACCGGCCTCGACCAGCGCGCCGGTACCGCGCGGGCCGGCATCGAGGTCCGCCGCATCCACCACGGCCGTCGCAAGGGTGATCGAGCGCGTGCGCACCGCGGGTCCGGCGGCGGCGGCGCTTGCCAGGACCACCCGGCCCGGGAGGTGCTCACCGCCGTCCAGTCTCACACCGCTCGCATCGACGCTGCGGATCCGGGCGTTGAGGACGAACTGGGCCCCGGCGGCTCGGGCATCCTGTTCGAGCGCGGCCGCGAGCCGGTGCACGCCGCCGCGCAGACCGCCGACCTGCGAACCGGCGGGGCTGGCCGCCCGCAACCGGGTGACTGCGGCGCCCAGCGAGCGGCTGGCGCGCAGCGCCTCGGGCAGACCGGGCGAGGCCTGGGCCAGGGACAGCGCATCGGGCACGGTGGAGTAGACGCCCCGCACGACTGGCCCGACCAGCCCGCGGACGACCCGCGGACCCATGCGGCGGCGCACCAGATCGCCGAACGAGCGGTAGGCCTCGGGCCTGCGCAGCGGCACGATCGAGTCCCATCGCGCGCGCCAGGAACCCCACCGGCCGAGGGCATCGAGGACGGCTGCCGCGCGCGGATCCGCGGGGACCCCGAGCACGCTCGCGGCCGGCAGCGGATGTGCAGCGCCGTGCCGTCCGATCAGCCATGCGGGCGATTCGCGCGGCAGGACCAGGTCATCGTCCAGCCCGAGTTCGGAGGCCAGCTCGGCGACCGCGCCGCCGCGCGTGGCGAACGATTCGGCGGCGGCGTCCAGGCGGACGCCGGCCAGGACGATGTCGGCGAGCTGCCCGCCGACGCGGGCGGCCGGGTCGAACACCGTGACCGGGACGCCGGCGCGGGCAAGATCGCGCGCGAGGACGAGTCCCGCGACGCCGGCACCGAGCACGAGGACACGGACCGGCGAGGACCGCGCCGTCGAGCGCACGCGTGGGGAGACCGGCTGCAACGGAGATTGGCTCATCTCAGACCGGGACGGCGCCGACCGAGGCTTCGTGCACCAGGCCGACGATGCGCGTGAGCACGTCGGGATCGGTCTCGGGGGGAACGCCGTGGCCCAGGTTGACCACGTGCGCCGGAGCGGACCGGCCGCGCTCCAGCACGTCCAGCACGTGCGCGCGCAACGACTCCCACGGCGCCGTCAGGAACGCCGGATCGATGTTCCCCTGCAGCACCACGTCGCCGCCGAGCCGGCGCGAGGCCTCGTCCAGCGGAAGCCGCCAGTCCACGCCCACCGCATCCGCGCCGATTCCGGCCATCAGGTCCAGAACGTCGCCGCTTCCCACCCCGAAGTGGATGATGGGCATGTCCAGCCCACGCAGGGCGGAGAGGGTCCGCCGGGAGTGCGGCGCGACGCGACGCTGGTAGTCGCTTCGCGACAGCGAGCCGACCCAGGAGTCGAACAGCTGCACGGCGCTGGCGCCTGCCTCGACCTGCGCGCGCAGGAAGGCCCCGGATACGTCCGCGCACCAGTTCAGAAGCTGTGCCCATGCGGAGGGGTCCGAGACCATCAGGCTGCGTGCGCGCAGCTGGTCCTTGGACGGTCCGCCTTCCACGAGGTACGAAGCCAGGGTGAAGGGTGCGCCGGCGAAGCCGACCAGGGGGGTGCTGCCCAGCTCGGCGACCGTGCGGGCGACGCCCTCGCGAATGGGGGCGAGCGCATCCGGATCGATGGGCCGGAGGCGCAGGATGTCCGAGGCCGAGCGGATCGGCGATTCCAGGACGGGGCCGCGGCCCGGCACGATCTCGACATCCACTCCGGCGAGTCGAAGCGGAATCACGATGTCGCTGAAGAAGACCGCCGCATCCACCCCGTGACGGCGCACCGGCTGCAGGGTGATCTCGCTGGCCAGCTCGGGGTTCAGGCACGCATCGAGCATGGCGGTGCCCACTCGCAGCTCCCGGTACTCGGGAAGGCTGCGCCCGGCCTGGCGCATGAACCACACCGGGGTGCGATCGGGACGCTGACCGCGGAGGGCGGTGATCAGCGCGGATGTGCCGGTTCGGCCGTCACGGAGGGGATGCGACGCGGAGGAAGACATATCCTCTATCCTCCCACCGCTCGCGCACCGCGCGGTCCGCCGGAGGCCGCGCGGGCGGCCTTGTCGGCGACCTCACTGCTGCATTCCGTACCATGGGAGAGTGCTGCTCTGCGTCTCCGTGTCCCATCGAACAGCAGACTTCGATCTGCTCGGTCGCCTCTCCGAAGGCGCGACCGCGGGTGCGGCGACCACCCTGCTGGCCGACGGACGCGCGCGAGGTGCCGTCCTGGTCTCCACCTGCAACCGCGTCGAGGCTTACCTTGATGTCGTGCCGGGAGCGGACACGAGTGTGGCCGAGGCCACGCTGCGCACGCTGGCCGCAACCGCGGACCTGCCCCATGACGTGTTGCGCGAGGGCGCACAGGTGCTGGCCGGAGCGCCGGCGCTGCACCACCTGTTCGCCGTGACGTCGGGGCTGGAGTCCCTCGCCGTGGGCGAGGAGGAGATCGCGGGCCAGGTGCGCCGCGCCTACGAGGCTGCCCGGGAGTCCAGCTCGACGACTCCGGAGCTGGACACCGCGTTCCAGCGTGCGGCGAAGGTGTCCCGCGATGTGCGCTCGGCGACCGCGCTCGGCAAGGCCGGGCGTTCGCTCGTCCAGTTCGCCCTGCAGCTGGCGGGCACGCGCTTGACCGACTGGCGTCAGACGCGGGTGCTGATCGTCGGAACCGGCAACTACGCCGCGACCACTGTCGCGGCGCTGCGGACACTCGGGGTCTCCCGGCTGTCCGTGTACTCGCTGACCGGCCGCGCCGAGATGTTCGCGGATCGCTACGGCGTCCGCCCGGAACGCGGGCTGCGGGATGCCGTCGCCGACGCGGATGTGGTCATCACGTGCACCAACACCTACTCGCTGAGCGTCGAGGAGATCCCCGACGACTCACGCCGCACGATCATCGACCTGGGGCTGCCCCGCAACGTCGATCCCGCGGTGGGCCGGCTTCCGGGGATCGATCTGATGGACCTGGAGCTGATCGCCACGCATGCGCGACTGCCCAAGCTCGCGCCCGACGCGACGGCGCGGCAGCTCGTGTCCTCAGCGGCCGACGCGTTCGCCGCCGAGCAGACGGCGGCACCGGCCATCGTCGCGCTGCGCTCGCACGTCTTCGACGCGCTCGACAGCGAACTGGCCAGGCTGGCGTCGAGATCCGTTGCGCCCGAGCACGCCGCGGCCGTCACGCAGGCGCTGCGCCACTTCGCCGGCGCGCTGCTGCACGACCCCACCCAGCGCGCACGTGAGCTGGCCGCCCGCGGGCAGCTCGGTCAGTTCGAGGCGGGGTTGGCGGCCGTCTTCGGAATCGATCCGGCGCGCGCTGCCGGCACGGTGACACCGCTGCGGCCGCCCGTCAGCGACTCAGGCGCCGCCGAGTCCGGCAGCGCCTGATCGCATCGCTCACTCGTTGGCCACGGCCTCGTTGATCGCCCAGCCGTCGCCGTCGGGGACGACGATGTACGCGTAGCGATCCTCGTACTCGACGGGCTGGTCGGTCGGGTTGCCCTCGGCATCGACGAGGCTCGAGTAGGTCTCCGTGGTCTCGACGCGGATCTGCTCGTCCTGGGACTGGACCGACGTGACCTGCAGCTCGTAGTCCTGGACGGAGGCGATGAACCCCTGGGAGGCCTCGGAGAAGGCCGCGCAGTCCGGAAGCTCCAGCGCCGTCCGCAGGCTTTCGGTCGTCGCCCCTGTGAACTTCTCGCAGTCATCGGTGCGCCACGCCTCGTCGTACTGCTCGACGGCCGCCACCGCGGCCGCCTCGTCCTGGCTGGCGCTGCCGCTCGCGAGGTTGCCCATCACCATCGGGATGAGCACCGCGGCGAGGACGACGACGCCCAGGAGCACGACACCCAGCGCCACCCAGAGGATCCAGAGCTTGGATTTCCTGGGCTCGGTCGCTGCGATGAACGCGCCCGAGGGCGCCCGACCGCCCGGGAAACCGCTCGGGTACCCGGGAGGCGTCGCGGCGGGATCGCCGCTCTCGGGCACATCGAACCAGCTGGCCGAAGCCGGCGCCGACGTGCGCTGGGCATCGCCCAGCGTCGGCGCGGCCGGCGCGACGGAGTCCGCCGTCGCGCCCGCATCCACCGCGGGGGCCAGCAGGGTGTCCATCGTCTGGGCCTGCTCCCCCGCAGTCCGCGCGCCCTCGGTGCTCTCCGAGCTGACCGGCGCCGGCTCGTCGGCGGCGGCGTCCGGCGCGGCCGTGGGGTCGGCATCCGGGGTCTGCACGTGCTCGGTCCACTGGGCGCCGTCCCACCAGCGCAGCGCGCCGCGTTCGTCGTCGTACCAGCCGGGTGGTGTCGTGGCCATGCGCTTGTCCCTCTCACGCCGTCACCTGTGCGGTTTCGGGTCGTGCGTCGAGCCTAACCGAGGCGCAATCGCGCGCCCTCACCCGGGAGCCGGCGGGTCTCAGGCGAACGCGAAGACCGGCGGGAAGACGATCACGACGATCAGGGCCCAGCCCAGGTACACCGGCAGGTACCGGGTCTGCCATCTCTCCAGCCGGGCGGGGCGGACGGTGCCGCGGAGGATGCCGGTGAGGAGGTAGGCCGACCACGCGAGGTTCACCAGCAGGAGGACATTGAGCCCCAGCGAGGCGACCTTGTTGGCACTGAACCCGAACGCACCGATCCTGGCCACCATGGCGGTCAGGACGAGCAGGTCCACGACGATTGCGCTGGATACCATCACCAGCTGCAGCCGTTCGAACCATCCCGGTCTGGCCTCGGGGTCGCGCGCCGACAGCGAGTACAGCAGCAGCCCCAGCACGACGATCAGAACCACGTCGAAGAGGATGAGCAGGTCACGGCTGGTCTCGAGCAGATCGCGCTGCATGACCGCCGCCACCACGAGGGCCAGCAACATGAGCGTGAACAGCGGGGTGAACAGCTTGGTCAGCACCGGGGCGATGTTCTCGATGACGCTCTGCTTGGCCTCGACCAGACCGGCCGCGACGATCACCGCCCCGGCTGCGCCGCACGGAAGGATCCAATCCTGGATGACTCCGCCGGCGTCCACGCCGATCGCACCGAAGACGCCGAGCGTCAACGCGATCAGCACGGCGCCGCCGAGCGCGATGAGGGTGTAGTAGACGACCCACTCCCCGGTGAACCGGATGAAGTCCATGCGCAGCGTGTCGGATCGCCACACCCCGCCCGTGTACGCCAGCCCTACCGCCAGCCACAGGACGATCAGCGCGTGACCGGAGGCGAGGAACACCGTCATCCCGTCCGGGACGAAGGGATAGACGTTCAGGATGACCGCCGTCATGGCGAACGCCGCCGCGACGACGATGGTCACCGCCGTGGCGGCCCGCCGGGTCCACAGGAAGAAGGCGGCCAGGAAGGGCAGCACCAGAATGCCCGCGTTGCGGAGGTAGAACTCCGGGTCTGCGCCGATCGCCACACCGAACAGCGAGGGCAGCTTCACTGCGAGTCCGGCACCGACGGCCAGCGCGACGACCAGGAGAATCGGACGCCGTCGCCGTTCCGGTCCGGCCGGGTCCTCGATCACCAGCTGCTTCCACAGCCGATCGGAATGCTCCCGCGCGTACTCCCGCGACACGTCGTCCAGGCTCCCGATGCGCCGGATCGCGACCAGGAACGACTCCTCCTCGCTCAGGCCGGCACGGACGAGGTCATCGACCTGGTCGCGGAGGTGTCCCTCCAGTTCGTCCACATCGGCGCCGGCGACGGCACGCCGACGCCGCACGTACTGCGTCCATGACGCGATCTGCGCCTCCAGACGCGATTCGCTATCCACGCTCATGCCCCCGCCGGGCTGACGGCGAGCCGGCGCGGACCGTCGGATGAGGGCGTCCACACCTTCTCGAGTGCTTTGCTGACGGTGGACCACTGACGGCGCTGCTCGGCCAGCACGGCGCGACCGTCCGCGCTCAGCAGATAGTGCTTGCGACGCCGTCCGGAAGGCGCGGCGTGCCAGGCCGATTCGACATAGCCCAGCCGCTCCAGCCGATGCAGCAGGGGGTAGAGCATCCCGTCGCTCCAGGACAGCTCACCGTCCGAGAGCTGCTCGACCCGCTGCAGGATCGCGTACCCGTAGGACTCACCCTCCGCCAGGATGCCCAAGACGAGGGGGGTGGCTGCCGCGGCCACCAGGTCTTTGCCGATGCGCATCGGGTCTCCTCCGCCATACATAGAGCTGTCAGGTACATAGAACCACAAGGTATGCGGTTCGCCAACCCCGTCCTGAACCGCGGAGCCCCGCAGCCCGGTTCGCCCGGGGCGCCCTGGATGCCGGGCGGCGTTCGTGGACTCCGTCCCGGTGGATCGTCTGTGGCCGCGCGGCCTCAGCAGGCAGAAGGCCCGGCCGCGGTTCTCGCGCAGATTCTCCGCGAGAACCGGTGAGCCGAACCTCGCTCACGAGCCGGCCCGCCCCCGATCGCGGGCCCCCTGGTGGGTCGCCTGCCGGAGTCCTATCGTGTGCGATGAGCGTCTGGCACCGCGCGGGCGCAGACCCGACCGAAAGCGCCGTTCCTCGGCGCCCGCCTGAATGGATGCCCGATGCCAGAGAACACCGCCCCCACGATCGTCCTCGTCCACGGCGCATGGGCCGATGCGTCCAGTTGGAACGCGGTGACCGTCCCCCTGCAGGCTCAGGGGTACGAAGTCCTCGCCCCTCCGAACGAGCTGCGCGGTGTCACCTCGGATGCCGCGTACATCGCGTCGTTCCTGGCGCAGCGCACGTCCGGGCCCGTCGTGCTGGTCGGCCACTCCTACGGAGGCGTCGTGATCACCAACGCCGGCGCACAGGGAGGCGATGTGCGGGCGCTGGTGTACGTCGACGCGTTCATTCCAGACGAGGGTGAGAACGTCGTCACGATCCTCGACGGGTCGACCTCCGCCCTCGCCGTCGCGGACCCGACGACCGTCCTGGACGTCGCCGGCTACCCGGGTGCCCCGGAAGGGGTCGCCGACGTCTTCCTCAAGCCGGACACCGTCCATGCCTCCTTCGCGCAGGATCTTCCCGAGGCGGACCGCTCGGTCATCGTGGCCACGCAGCGTCCGATCTCTCTCCTGGCCAACGTCGAGCCGACCGGCGTCCCGGCGTGGAGGTCCATCCCGAGCTGGGCGGTCCTGGGCACGCAGGATCGGGTGATACCGATCGACGTGCAGCGCCGCATGGCTGAGCGCGCCGGCGCCACGATCACCGAGGTGGACGCCTCGCACGTCTCGATGGTGTCGCACCCGGATGTGGTGCTCGCCGCGATTCAGGCAGCCGTGGACGCGGTCGGCTGAGCCGAGACGCCGCCCGGTGCCCGGGCGGTGAGCCGTCGGTGGAATTCGGCTGACAGCGCGTCCATGCCCTCGAGCGTCACTGAGGCGCCGTGGCGCTCGTACTTCGTCAGAACCGCGTCCAGTGCCACGACGGTCGAGGCGTCCCACACGCGCGCGCGGGAGAGGTCGATGACGACCGTGCTCGGATCCTGCGCGTACTCGAACTGCGTGGTCAGGTCATTGCTAGAGGCGAAGAACAGCTCCCCTTCGACGGTGTAGCGCACGGCGGGTCCCGTCGCGGTCGGCGCGCTCTGGCGGGTGACGGTGACGAAGTGCGCGACACGGCGCGTGAACAGGATCATCGCCGCGACGACGCCGGCGCCCACCCCCACCGCCAGGTTGTGACTCCAGACGGTGACCACCACGGTCAGGACCATGACGAACGTCTCGCTCTTGGGCATACGCGCGAGGGTGGACGGACGGATGCTGTGCCAGTCGAAGGTCGCCACCGCCACGACGATCATCACGGCCACGAGCGCCGCCATCGGGATGATCGCGACGACATCGCCGAGCACGACCACCAGCACCAGCAGGAACACTCCGGCGAGGAACGTCGAGATCCGGGTGCGCGCCCCCGAGGACTTGACGTTGATCATGGTCTGGCCGATCATCGCACAGCCCCCCATGCCGCCGAACAGCCCGGAGAGGATGTTCGCCGCGCCCTGGCCGAACGCCTCGCGGGTCTTGCGGGAGTGCGTGTCGGTGATGTCGTCGACGAGCTTCGCCGTCAGCAGCGACTCCAGCAGTCCGACGATCGCCATGGCCGCCGCATACGGCGCGATGATGCCCAGCGTCTCCCAGGTCAGGGGCACCTCCGGCAGGAACAGCTCGGGCAGGCTCTGCGGCAGATCACCCTGATCGCCCACCGTGGGCACGTTCAGGGCGAACACGACGGCGGCCGCGGTGAGCAGGACGATGGCCACCAGCGGCGGCGGGATGACCTTGGTGATCCGCGGCATCAGATAGATGATCAGCAGGCCGACGGCCACCAGCGGGTAGACCAGCCCCGGCACGCCGATCAGCTGCGGCAGCTGCGAGGCGAACACGAGGATGGCCAGCGCGTTGACGAACCCGACCATGACACTGCGCGGGATGAACCGCATCAGCTTCGCCACGCCCACGGCCGCCAGCACGATCTGGATCAGCCCGCCCAGCAGAACGGTGGCGATGAAGTAGTCGATGCCGTGATCGCGGGCGACCGGGGCGATCACCAGCGCCACGGCGGCTGTCGCGGCGGTGATCACGGCGGGTCGGCCGCCGAGGAACGAGATCGCGACGGCCATCACGAAGGACGAGAACAGGCCCAGGCGCGGGTCGACTCCGGCGATGACCGAGAAGGCGATCGCCTCGGGGATCAGCGCGATCGCCACCACCAGCCCGGCGAGCACTTCCCGCGTCAAGATGCGCGGACTGCGCAGCGCCTGCAGCACAGTCGGCTCGATACGGTACCTGCTCGGTCGCTCCGGCCGGGGGACCACGGCGGACATGAGACTCCTTGGGGAGCGGGCTCTCCGAGGAAAGCGAGGGAAGAGGCCGCGAGCGGCGAGGCGGCGTCGCGCCGCGGGCGAGTGGACGCGCCGGCACCGCCGAGGCGCCGAACAGCGCCGCACCACCCTACGGGAAATGCGGCAGCCTGCGATCCGTGAACGCCACGGCCGAAGCGCTGTATCGTCACGTCCATGACGCAAGTTGTGCTCGTCTCAGCCACGTGGTGGAAGGTCGTCGACGTCGACAGCGCCGAGGACATCATCGACGCCGAGGGCATGTCGTGGCAACGGGAGGACACCCAGCACCCGAGCCCTCCGGTCGGCCAGGAGCCCACCGACATTCCCCCGGACCTGCCGAAGTACGTGCCCGCGGTCGGCGCCTGAACGGGTGCGGCACGCGGAGCCGACGTGCTGCCGCCGACCATGCCCGGCGCCCAGGATGGGGAAAGCGCACGCACAATCGACCCGGGCGTCTGCACGATCAGTACCCTGGCGCCATGCCGACTGTGACCGACTGGATCTCCAGCATCGCCGCGCTCGTGGGCGGCCTGGCAGGCGTGGGGGCCCTCATCATCAGCTTCCTCAGCTACCGCAAGGCCGGTCGCGCGCTGTCCGCAGACGCCCGCACCCGGCGGGCACTGACCTCCACGTTCGCCGCGGTGCAGGCGCTGGGAGAACACAACGCCGCCGTGGACCAGACGGTGGCTGCGGCGCTGCGCAGCACCCACGGAACCGACGCCGGTGCGCCCGATGCCGCGAATCGGCAGCTGCGCAGCCCCGCGGCCCCCGACCACACCGCGACCCGCGACGCCTATGCGGACGCCGCCGGGGCCGCGCGACGCCTTCTGGACGAGATCGGCCGGGAGTGACGGGTCCCTCCCGGGCCGCTGCCACGAGGGAAGGGACGCATGCGGTCACCGCGATGACGGGCGCCGCGGACGCATCCTGTCAAGGTCTCGTCCGCTTCGGACGAGCCGAGTAATGTCGGCACCGGCCCGACCGCGCCACACCGACTCTGCTGGAGGTTGCACATGAGCATCAATGACGACGACATCACGACGACCAATACGCCCGGCGAAGGCCCGGCCGACGGCGGCGCCGACCCCGGCGGCCACGACGGCGGCGCGGACGGATCCGCAGACGAAGGCGAAGGCACCGCGGACGGCGGCGCCAACCCCGGCGGCCACGACGGCGGCGCCGACGGATCCGCAGACGAAGGCGAAGGCACCGCGGACGGCGGCGCCAACCCCGGCGGCCACGACGGCGGCGCCGACGGATCGGCTTGAGCACGGGCGTCGAGCGCGGACCGGTGGACCGGCCCGCGCTCGCGCGTCTCATCGACGTCCCCTTCGCCGACTTCGCTCGGGATCACTGGGACCAGGAGCCCCTCGTCACGCATAAGAGCGACGGTTTCGAGGATCTGTTCACCGCCAGCGCCGTCGACGACCTGATCGCGGACCGCGGGACGCGGACCCCGTTCATGCGGATGGCCGTGGAGGGGACGGTTCTGCCGG
This sequence comes from Microbacterium sp. zg-B185, assembly GCF_030246885.1. NCBI lineage: Bacteria > Bacillati > Actinomycetota > Actinomycetes > Micrococcales > Microbacteriaceae > Microbacterium > Microbacterium sp. zg-B185. The sequence continues at coordinate 662,232 of NZ_CP126739.1, read as the reverse complement.
CGGCGCGGTTCGCCTCTTCCGGGGGTTTCGGCGCAGAAGTGGCCGACCAGATCGACTCGGCGAAAGTCCTGGAGCAGTTCGCCGGCGGAGCGACGATCGTCCTGCAGGGCCTGCACCGCAATTGGGAGCCCATCGCCACCTTCACCCGGCAGCTGGTCCGGGACCTCGGGCACCCCGCCCAGGTCAATGCGTACATCACGCCCGCCTCGTCCCGCGGGTTCGACCCGCACTACGACACCCACGACGTGTTCGTCGTCCAGATCGCCGGCGCGAAACGCTGGACCATCCATCAGCCCGTCCACCGGCATCCGCTGCCCGACCAGCCCTGGACCGATCACTCCGCGGCCGTCGCCGAACAGGCCCGGACGAGCCCGCGGATCGAGGCGGTCTTCGAGCCCGGAGATGTGCTGTACCTGCCCCGCGGATGGATCCACTCCGCCGTGGCTCAGGGTGGAACATCGATCCACCTGACGATCGGAGTCCGTGCCGCAACCCGGCGGGATCTGCTCGTGCAGCTGCTCGCCGCCGCCGGCGAGGACCCGTCGCTGCGGCGGCAGCTGCCCGTGGGCGTGGACTTCACGGACGCCGCCACCTACGCCGGCGACCTCGCGGCCACGATCACCGCCGCGCGCAGCCTCCTCGAACGCTCGTCCGGCGACGACGCGATCGGCGCCGCGATGCAGCGGACCTTCCAGGATGCCGTCCGCCCCGCACCGGTGCGGCCGCTCGCGACGGTCGACCTGATCGCGGGCCTGCATCCCGGGGTGATCCTGGGATGGCGCGAGGGCCTGCGCGCGGGCGTCGGCGAGGCGGACGGGATGGTGCGCATCGTGCTGTCCGGTAAGACCATCGCGCTGCCCGGCGAAGCATCCACCGCCGTGCACGCACTGCGGGAACAGCCGCATCCGGCCGGCCGCCTACCGGGGCTGGACCCGGATTCCTCTCTGGTCGTGTCCCGGCGGCTGCTGCGGGAAGGCGTGCTGACCCCGAGATGAACGGCGGATCGTGAGCGCGACAGCCCTGCCCTCCGGGTTCGAGCCGGTGGAGCCGTGGGAGCCGTGCAGCGATCGCTCCCTCGAGCGCGGCGATCCCCTCGCCGGCACCGGAGGGTTCGGTGCTCGGTGGCTTCTGATCGAGATCGACGGGGCGTGGGGCGCGCACGCGTTCTTCCAGTCCCGGATCGATCCTGCGCTCGGCCGCACGCTGGTGCGGCGAGCCGAAGCCGCCGGCATCCGCCCGGTGGCGATCCGCCGCTACGGCCGGCGTGCGGATGAACGCCGCGGGCAGAAGTCCTGGCGCTGGGCACTGGCCGATGCGCGCCCCGGACTCGAAACCGTGCGATGGGGGGTCGTCGATGACCCGGCTGCGCTGGCCGACGTGCCCCTGGACGGGACCGCCGGCACCGCCTCCGACCGCCCGGTTCTGCTGGTGTGCACACACGCCCGGCACGACCAGTGCTGCGCGGTGCGCGGTCGCCCGGTGGCGCGTGCCCTCGCCGAAGCGTTTCCGGATGAGACCTGGGAGAGCTCGCACCTGGGCGGCGACCGCTTCGCCGCCACGATGCTCCTGCTGCCGCACGGGCTCTACTATGGGCGCGTTGCGACGTCGGATGCCGCATCCATCGTGGAGCGCTACCTGCGGGGCGAGGTCGTCGAAGAACACTTCCGCGGGCGCAGTTCACTGAGCAACGTGGCACAGGCGGCGCAGTCCTTCGCGCGCGCATCCAGCGGAGATGACCGCATCGACTCCTTCGCGCCGCTGCGGGAGGAGAGGACCGTGGACGGTTGGCGCGTCGACCTCGCTCAGGACGGCGGCATCGTCACGGTGCTGCTGCGCGAGACGATGTCCGCACCGCTGCTGAGCACGTGCTCGGCCACCCGTCCCGCACCGGTCCGTCAGTTCGCGCTGGAGTCCATCTCCCCGCCGCACTGATCCGGCGCGCCGTCGGAGTGCCGCTACCTCGGCTCGGAGTCCTCGTCGCTGTCCGCCGAGGACTGCTCCGAGGTGATCTCGTGCTCGCGCTCGACATCCTTGATCACGTCGGTCTTCAAGTCGCTGGCCGGGTTGCCGCTCTCGGGCGACAGCCGCGGGATCGGTGTGTCCGTCATCGTCGTTCCCCTCGTTGCGTTCGTTGCCTTTCCCAGAGCGTAGGCCTCGCACAGCTGCGACAACTGCCACTTGCACCGCACCGCCACCAGGGTGTACCGCGCCGGCGGCAGTGCGATCCGGCGCCCGCGCTGCCGGTCCGAGGTCGGGGCCGGTCGTCGGAGCGGTCTCAGCCCAGACGGCTGGCGCTGAGCCGGCGCACCATCTCCGGGTCGCGGTGGTCGAAGAACTGCGAGGCCGCCTCATCGAGGGTGCCGATCGCGGCCATGTCCTGCTCCGAAAGCGTGAAATCGAACACGTCGAGGTTCTGCGCCATCCGCTCCGGGCTGACTGTCTTGGGAATGACCACCACGTCCCGCTGAATGAGCCAGCGCAGCACGACCTGCGCCACCGATTTCCCGTGCCCGGCGCCGATCTCGCTGAGCAGCGGATTGGTGAACAGCCCGTTCTTGCCCTCGGCGAACGGACCCCAGGACTCGATCTGAACCCCCTCGTCCCGCATCAGCTGCTGGTACTGGCTCTGCTGGTAGAAGGGATTGGTTTCGATCTGGTTCACCGCCGGGGTGATCTCGTTGTTGATGATCAGGTCCAGGAGCCGGTCGGCGGGGAAATTCGATACGCCGATGGCCCGGGCGCGGCCGTCTTTGTTGAACTGCTCCATCGCCCGCCATTGGGTGTAGTAGTCCCCGAACGGCTGGTGGATCAGGTAGAGGTCGACGTAGCGCAGACCGAGTCTGGTCAGCGAGTCCTCGAAGGCACGGATCGTGTTCTGCTCACCGCGATCCTGCACCCACAGTTTGGTGGTGATGAACAGTTCCTCGCGAGGGATGCCGCTCTTGGCGATGGCGGCGCCGACGGCTTCTTCGTTGCGGTACGCGGCGGCGGTGTCGATGAGGCGGTATCCCGCGGCGAGCGCGGCGCTGACGGCGCTCTCGGCTTCTTCCGGCCCGACCTGGTAGACGCCGAATCCCAGGATGGGCATCTGCACCCCGTTGTTGAGGGTGACGGTCGGGATCGCGGCTGCGGGAATCGTATCTGTCATGCCTCCACGCTAGACACAATGGCGGCGCACATGATCCACTGCCCCGACCGTGCGCGCATTATAGCGGGCGGGCCGCGCCGCTGAATCGGCTCGCGAATCGGCGTAAAGTGGCCGTCTTGGAAGAACAGAGCCTGACGGGCCCGTTCAATCGGAGGTCCCGTGGCCGGAAATGCGACCACTCGCTTCGACAACGTCTCACTGTTGTCGGTTGCGAGCACTCTACCCAGTCGCGTGACGACGTCGGACGAGATCGAGGATCGTCTCGCGACGGCACTGTCGCGGCTGCGGCTGCCGGGCGGACTCCTGCAGCGCGTCGCCGGGGTGCTGGAACGACGCAACTGGGCGACCGGCGAATCCTCGGATGAGGCCACGGTCGAAGCCGGCCGGCGGGCGCTGGCCGAGGCGGCGGTCGACCCCGGCGACGTCGGTCTTCTGATCAACACGTCGGTGACCCGCAAGCACCTCGAGCCGTCCGTGGCGGTGCGCCTGCACCACGGACTCGGGCTGCCCAGCTCGGCGATCAACTTCGACGTCGCCAATGCCTGCCTGGGTTTCGTCAGCGGCATGAGCCTCGCCGCGAACATGATCGAGGCGGGGCAGATCCGCTACGCCATGGTGGTCAACGGTGAGGATGCCGATGAGATCCAGGACAACACGATTCGCCGGTTGCTGCGCGCCGACGTCGGCCGCGACGGCTTCATGAGCGAGTTCGCATCGCTCACGCTCGGCTCCGGTTCGGCTGCGGCTGTGTTGGGCCGTGCCGACGAGCACCCGGCGGGTCATCGCATTCTGGGCGGTGTCACACGTGCCGCGACGCAGTTCCACGAGCTCTGCGTCGGCAGTGTCGACGGCATGTTCACCGATGCGAAGGCTCTTCTGAAGGGCGGTCTGGACCTCGTGGTCTCCGCCTGGAAAGAGGCGTCCTCGGAGTGGGACTGGTCGGCGATGGATCACTACATCACGCACCAGGTGTCCTCGGTGCACACCGGCGCCATCGTCAAAGCGGCCAGGCTCGACCGCGCTCGCGTTCCCGTGACGTTCCCGAAGTACGGCAACGTCGGGCCGGCCTCCATCCCGATCACGCTCGTCGAGCAGGGCCCGTCCCTCGAGAAGGGGCACCGCGTGCTGCTGATGGGGGTCGGGTCGGGTCTGAACACCGCCATGATGGAGCTCGCCTGGTGAGCGAACGCGCCGCGCTCGCCCCTCCGCGCCTGCCCGGACTGGACGCCCGATTCAGTCGGATCGTCGCCGTGCCCGGTGCAGGCGCGGACGCAGGGCTGGTCCGCGAGTGGCACTGTCTGGACACCGGTGCGCAACTGGCGCAGCTCGGCGCCCCGATCGCCGGCACGATCGTTGCCGTGCACGGCAACCCGACCTGGTCGTATCTGTGGCGACATCTGCTCACCGCGTCGGTACGAGCGGCGGCGGAGGGCGCATCCGCGTGGCGGGTTGTCGCGGTCGATCAGCTGGACATGGGCTTTTCCGAGCGCACAGGTGTGGATCGCACGCTCGCGCAGCGCGTGGCCGACCTCGGCGCCTTCACGGATGCGCTCGCCCTCGACGGGCCCGTCGTGACCCTCGGCCACGATTGGGGAGGGGTGGTCTCGCTCGGCTGGGCGGTCGATCATCCGGAGTCCCTCGCGGGGATCATGCTCCTGAACACCGCGGTGCACCAGCCCGACGGTGCCCCGGTGCCGGGCCTGCTGCGGCTGGCCGGAGCCCGTGGCGTGCTCGCCGCCTCGACGGTGGCGACCACCGCGTTCCTGGACACGACGCTCGCGCTGGCCTCTCCTGCGCTGGATGCGGCGACGAAAGACGCCTACCGGGCGCCGTACCGCTCCGCCGCCCGGCGCCGCGCGATCGGCGGGTTCGTCGCCGAAATCCCCGCCTCCGGCAGTCACCGCAGCCATGCGGAGCTGGAACGGATCGCGTCGGGCGTGGCGCGGCTGGACGTTCCCGCCCTGATGCTGTGGGGCCCGAACGACCCGATCTTCGGCGACCGGTATCTCGACGACCTCGTCGACCGACTGCCGCACGCCGACGTGCACCGATTCGAGGGCGCGAGCCACCTCGTCGCCGAGGATCGACCGTATGCGGATGCGCTGCTGGCATGGCTCGGCCGCAACAGTGATCGCCTCACCGGCGACGATCACACATCCGCGCGGCAGCCTCCGGCCGCGACATCGCCGACCGACACCGCCGACCCGCCATTCGTGCCGATCTGGCACGGTCTGGACCGCCGACACGCCGATGAGGACATCGCCATCGTGGACATGTCCTCCCGCGGAGCGCGACCGATGCGTCGGGTCAGCTGGCGGCAGCTGGACGATCGGGTCCGGCGCCTCGCCGCGGGGCTTCATGCCGCGGGGGTGCGCAGGGGTGACCGTGTCTCCCTGCTGGTTCAGCCCGGCCCGACCCTGTCGGCTGTCGTCTACGCGTGCCTGCGCATCGGCGCGGTCGTCGTCGTCGCGGACGCCGGGCTCGGCATCCGGGGCCTCACCCGCGCCGTCCGTGGCTCCTGGCCGGACGTGATCATCGGCGAAGTTCCGGGCCTCACCGCCGCGCGGGCGCTCGGGTGGCCGGGAACGCGCATATCGGCGGCTCCTCTGCCGGCCGTTGCGGCGAAGGCGCTCGGGGTGTCCTACTCCCTCCAGGACATCCTCCGACTCGGTGACGGCGGCTCGCTTCCGATCCCGCCCGGACCGGCCGACGAGGCCGCCATCCTGTTCACGTCCGGATCCACCGGACCCGCCAAGGGCGTCGCCTACACCCACGCACAGCTTTCCGCCCTGCGCGACGTGCTCGCGTCCCACTTCGAGGTGAGCTCGGAGACCGGCCTGGTCACGGGGTTCGCACCCTTCGCTCTGCTGGGTCCGGCGTTGGGCGCTCGATCCGTGACGCCCGACATGGACGTGTCATCGCCGCGCACGCTCACCGCGAAAGCCGTCGCCGATGCCGTGCGCGAGTCCGACGCGCGCATCGTGTTCCTCTCCCCCGCCGCGATCCTCAACGTGGTCGACACCGCCGCGGCACTCACCGCAGAAGACCGCGTCGCGCTCGGCCGGGTGCGCACGTTCCTGTCCACCGGTGCTCCCATCAGCGCGCAACTGCTCGAGGCGGCCGCGCAGCTCATGCCCAACGCGACGCCGCACACGCCGTACGGGATGACGGAGTGCCTCCTGGTCACGGACATCACCCTGGCCGGTGTGCATGCCGCCGCTGACGCCCCCGACGCGGGGGTCTGCGTCGGATCGCCGATCGGATCCAACCGGGTCCTGATCAGCGCTCTGGACCCGGATGGGCGTGCGAGCGGGGCGCCGACCGCGGAGCCGGGAGTGCTCGGCGAGATCGTCGTGTCGGCATCCCACCTCAAAGCCCATTACGACCGGCTGTGGATCACCGATCAGGCTGCCGCGCGTCACACCGAGAGGCTCGAATCCTCCGATCCCGCGGTGCGCTGGCACCGGACCGGAGACGTCGGTCACCTCGACGCGAGCGGCCGGCTCTGGATCGAAGGGCGGCTCCCGCACCTCATCGTCACCGCAGACGGGCCTCTCGCGCCGGTGGGCCCGGAGCAGCAGGTGGAGCGCGTGGACGGGGTGCGCCGAGCGGCCGTCGTGGGCGTGGGCCCCGAGGGTCTGCGGCAGACCGTGGCGGTCCTCGAGACGGTGCCCGCGGCGGCGCGTGCCGGCCTCGCGTCCGCGGACCTGAGCCGTGCCGTGCGCGCAAGCAGCGCCGTTCCCCTCGTCGCTGTGCTCGTCGTTCCGCGACTGCCCACCGACATCCGGCACAACTCGAAGATCGATCGATCGCGGCTGTCCGCGTGGGCAGAGCGCACCCTGGCCGGCACCAGACCGGTTGCGCCGTGATCGTGCTGGTCACCGGCGCCTCCGGGTTCCTCGGCCGGGCGGTCGTCGCCGACCTGGTCGCAGCCGGGCACCGGGTGCGCACCCTGCAGCGCCGCCCCTCGGGTGTCGAGGGTGCAACCGACGTGCTCGGTTCGATCACGGCCCCGACGACGGTCGCGCACGCGATCGACGGGGCTGAAGGGGTCGTTCACCTCGCCGCGAAAGTCTCCCTCACCGGCCCCGCGGACCAGTTCCGCGAGGTCAATGTGGAAGGCACCCGGTTGCTGCTGGACGCCGCGGAAGCCGCGGGAGTGTCGCGATTCGTCCAGGTATCGTCGCCGTCGGTCGCGTATGCCGGTTCCGCGCTTGCGGGCGTCGGCGCCGAGCCTGCCGATCCCGCGCGTGCGCGCGGCCACTACGCCCGCACGAAGGCGCACGCCGAACTGATCGCTCTCGGTCGGGACTCCGCGGCGATGAACGTGGTGGCCGTCCGTCCTCACCTGGTGTGGGGCCCCGGAGACACCCAGCTGATCGCGCGGATCGTGTCGCGTGCCCGCCGCGGCACGCTTCCGCTGCTCAACGGCGGAACCGCTCTGATCGACACCACCTACATCGACAACGCCGCCAGCGGAATCTCCGCCGCGCTGCACCGCGCCCCGACAGCGCATGGCCGCGCCTACGTGCTCACCAACGGCGAACCTCGGCCCGTGGGCGAGCTGCTCGCCGGCATCTGCCTCGCGGCAGGGGTTCGGCCGCCGCGTTGGAGTCTCCCGGCCGGGCTCGGGCGCGCGGCCGGCTCCGTGATCGAAGGGCTGTGGGCGGTCTCGGGCAGGACCGACGAGCCGCCCATGACGCGCTTCCTCGCCGAGCAGCTGTCCACCGCGCACTGGTTCGACCAGCGGCAGACCCGTCGTGCGCTCGCCTGGTCGCCGCAGGTGACGATCGACGAAGGCCTCGGTCGTCTCGCCGCCGACTACGCAAGCTGACCACCGTCGTACGGTTGCCCTTGTCGGGGCGGGACGGGGTCGGCGACAATGAAGCGATGGAGCCAGAGCGCGGCAGCACCATCCTCACCGGGCGACGCCCCGACCCGGCTGTGACGCACCGCGCGGAGCGCGCACCGACGCTCGACCCGCCCTCGCGGCGATCACACCGACTTCTCCGCGCCGTGGTTGCTCGCTGACGTGAGGGCCCGATTCAGCAGGTACCAGGAGATCGCGGACACGCTCGCGCGCCACGGCCTCGGCTTCCTGGTCGGGGCGATCGGCGCCGCCCGGTGGGTGGCTCCCCGCCGCGCCGGCCGGGAGCGGCCCCAGGACCCCCCGTACACCGTCCCGCAACGGGTCCGCATCGCGCTGGAGGAGCTGGGTCCGACCTTCATCAAGCTCGGCCAGCTGCTCTCCACGCGGCCGGACCTGCTTCCCCCCGCGTACATCGTGGAAATGTCCAAGCTGCAGGACAGCGCCCCGCCGATACCGCCGGACCAGGTCCGTGACGCCGTCTGGCGGGAGCTCGGGGCCGAGCCGGAGCAGCTGTTCGCGACCTTCGACTGGGTGCCGCTGGCGTCCGCGTCGATCGGTCAGGCGCACGCGGCGACACTCCAGGACGGCACCTCGGTGGTGGTGAAGATCCGCCGCCCGGATGCGGTACGGCAGGTGCAGGAGGACCTCGAGATCCTCAACAACCTCGCCTACCGGGCGACCCGGCTATGGGCGCCGGCCCGCACGTACGACGTGCGGGGCATCGTCCAGGAATTCTCCCGCACGCTTCGCGCCGAGCTGGACTATCTTCGCGAGGCGGGCAACGCGGAGCGGTTCGCCGAGCTGTTCGCCGACCAGCCTGCGGTCCTGATCCCGCGGGTGTTCCGGGACCGGACGACCTCGCGGGTGCTGACACTCGAGCGGATGTCAGGGATCAAGATCAACGACCTGGCGGGTCTGGAAGCAGCCGGCGTCGATCGGGCGGCGCTGGCCCGCGCGGGCGCTGAGGTCATGCTGCGGATGATCTTCGAATTCCGCTTCTTTCATGCCGACCCTCACCCGGGGAACCTGTTCGTGCAGCCGGACGGGGGGATCGCGCTGATCGATTTCGGCATGGTGGGTGAGCTGAGTGAACAACTGCGCGATCGGTTCGCCGACTTCCTCATCGCATTCACCCTGAGAAACGCTGACGCCCTCGCCGATGCGCTGGTGAACGTCTCGCTGACACGGGGCAGCGTGGATCGGGACCAGCTCCGCGTCGCGCTGGTCTCATTCATCGAGCTGTACGCGGACCGCCCGCTCAGCGAGGTGAACTTCGCCCGACTGGCGACCGAGTTGCTCGTCGTGGTGCGCGAGCAACGGCTGCAGCTGCCGCGCGAGGTGTCACTCATCTTCAAGGTCCTGATCGTGATCCAGGGCATCGGGGTGCAACTGGACCCGGACTTCGATCTGACCGCGGTGCTGGCCCCCTACGCCCGCACGCTGATCCAGCAGCGGTTCTCGCCGAGTGAGATCGCCAAACGGGTGGCCCGCGCATCCGCGGATGCCGGTGCACTGTTGCTGGAGCTTCCTACGCAGCTGCGGAAGGCGCTCGACGTCCTGGACCGCAACGGCGCCGAGGTGCACCTGCGCGCCGCCGAGCTGGAGCCCCTCGTCGCTCGCACGGAGCGGATCGGAAACCGGCTCGTCGCCGGTGTGGTCACGGCCGCCCTGATCAACGCAGTGGGCCAGATCGTCGCCCGCGGCAACCGCTGGCGTTCGTGGGAGAGCGGGTTGATGGGTGCCGGCGTCGCGGTGGTCACGACCCTGAGCGGCTATCTGCTGTGGACTGCGCGACGGCGCAGCAGGTGGGATTGAGGGCCTCCTCCGGTCGGCGATTCACGTGCCGCAGAAGGTGCGGTACCGCCCGAAGTCCTCAGGGGCAGGCTGCGCGTAACGCTCCAGCCCGGGGCGCGACGCGTAGGGTTCGCGCACGACCCCGACCAGACGTTCGAAGGGCTCCAAGTCACCCTCGGTGGCCGCGCCGAGTGCCTCTTCGACCAGGTGGTTGCGTGGAATGTAGGTCGGGTTGGCGGCATCCATCGCATCCAGGTCGGGAGCCAGCGCCGTCCACCGCTGCATCCAGGAGTCGAACGCGGGCGGGATCTCCTCCCCCGATCCTGAACGATCACGCGCCGCGCCGCTGAGCCGACGGAACAGCGACGTGTAGTCGACGCGGTTCGCCTGCAGCAGATCGACCAGGTCCGCTATCAGCGCCGAGGTCACCGCGTCGTCGCGGATCTCCCGCAGACCCAGCTTCGTGACCATCCCCGCCGACCAGGCGGTGCTGTACTGCCGGCGGAATCCGCCCAGGCACTCCTGTGCCAGCGCCACCGCGCGGTCGGAGTCGTCGTCGAGGGCGGGAAGCAGCGCCTCCGCGAAGCGCACGAGGTTCCACTCGGCGACCAGCGGCTGGCTGCCGAACGCGTAGCGCCCGCCGATGTCGATGGAGCTGTAGACCGCCCGCGGGTCGAAGTCGTCCATGAACGCACACGGACCGTAGTCGATCGTCTCGCCCGAGATCGTCATGTTGTCGGTGTTCATCACCCCGTGCACGAAGCCCACCAGCATCCATTGCGCGATCAGCGAGGCTTGCGCGCCGATCACGGCCTGCAGCAGCGCGAGCGGCGGGTTCTCGGCATCCGTCAGGTCGGGGTAGTGGCGCTCGATCGCGTGTGCCACCAGTCGCCGCAGCAGGGGCACGTCCCCGGTGGCTGCGGCGTACTGGAAGCTGCCCACGCGCAGGTGACTGCTGGCCACCCGGGCGAGCACCGCTCCGGGCAGCATCGTCTCGCGCCGTACCATTCGGCCGGTGGCGACGACCGCCAGCGAGCGGGTGGTGGGGATGCCGAGGGCATGCATGGCTTCGCTGATGAGGTATTCCCGCAGCATCGGCCCGACGGCGGCGAAACCATCGCCGCCGCGGGCGAACGGTGTCGGTCCGGAGCCCTTCAGGTGCAGATCGCGAAGACCGCCTCGCGCATCGGCGAGTTCCCCGAGCAGCAGCGCCCTGCCGTCGCCCAGACGTGGCGAGTACGTGCCGAACTGGTGCCCGGCATAGGCCTGGGCGACCGGTGCGGCCGCGGCGGGAAGCCGATTGCCGGTCAGCAGCTTGACCCCGTCATCGCTGCGCAGAAAGCCGAGGTCGATGCCCAGCTCGGCCGCCAGCGGCTCGTTCAGCACCAGAAGCCGCGCGTCCGGCGCCGGCTCCGCCTGCCACGGCGCCGCCAGCTCCGGCAGCTCACGGGCGAACCGGCTGGTCAACTCGACGGTTGTCGGTGTGGCGACGTTCATCCGGCCAGGCTACTCCGCACTGCCGCCACCGGATCCGGATGCGGCACAGTCAGCCGGCCCGCGGTCGGACCGCCCGGGCGATGGCCGACGCCACCGACACAAAAGGCCCCGCACGGGGGCCTGTTCGTTCGTAGCAGGAGAGAGATTCGAACTCTCGACCTCACGATTATGAGTCGTGCGCTCTCACCAACTGAGCTACCCTGCCGCGCGGCATCCGCATCTGCATTCGGATGTCCGAGCCCCGAGTCAGGATTGAACTGACGACCCCTTCCTTACCATGGAAGTGCTCTACCACTGAGCTATCGGGGCGTACCCAGGTGAACCTGGGCAACTAGAAGAGAATACCAGAGCGGCGGCATCCTCCTGAATCGTGATCAGCCGCCGGCGTGCTGCCGCAGCCAGGGGATGGGGTCGATCGGGGTCGTGCCGTTGACGAGGATCTCGAAGTGCGTGTGCGCGCCGAACGAACGACCGGTGTCACCGGTGTGCCCGACGATGGTGCCCACGGTGACGTGGTCGCCGACCTGCACCTGCCGCGAGCCGTACAGCATGTGCGAGTAGCTGCTTGAGATGAGCTGCCCGTCGATGATGTGGTCGATGACGATGTGCACGCCGAACGCTCCGCCCGAGTCGGTCGACTCGCGAACGACGCCGTCGGCGATCGCCTGGATCGGTGAACCCTCGCCGGGGGTGAAGTCCGCACCCTCATGCATGGAGCCCGAGCGCACGCCGAAGCCGTAACTGATCGGCACACCAACGGCGAAGGGCCACTGGATGGGCGAGTTCGGGTCGTTGACGAAGAAGTTCGAGAAGTTGCGGATGCCGGACTCGGAGGCCAGCTGAGCCATCGTCACGGTCGAGTAGGTCTCGTGACGCTCGATCGCAGCGCTCTGGATTCCGGAGGGAGCGACATAGGCCTGGATCTCTTCGTGGTCCGTGTTCGCATGAGCGACGACCGAGGCGGTGATGTCCGCGGTGCCGGTTCCGGCCACCGCAGCGGCGGGGACGGTCATGGACACGGTGAGCAGACCGACGATTCCCATGACCCCGACCGAGAAGGACGTGGCGGTCAGCCGCTTGAAGGACACAACGCGGCGGTGGCGGGAGGCGACGATGTGTGGGGTGCCGGCGTGGTCCGAGGTGCCGGCACCGCCCGCCGCCGGTGTCTGCACCGGCGTTTCCCCGGCGAAGGAGAACAGCCGTGCGGCGGCCTCGAACGCGTCGGCCTCTTCGGCGGTGAGACGGGATGCCGCATCCGGCGATACGAAGAGCGGATCGGGCGCGTCCGCCGATTCGTCCTCGACGTCGAACACGGCGTCCACGTCGGGCTCGAGCAGTTCGAACGGCTCCGCCGAGCTCCGTTCGGTCGCAGGCACCGGCGCCGGACCGGCGGCCGGGTCGGTGGGAGCGGCCGCGGGGGCCGGCGTCTGGCCGACGCGACCGGCACGGCGGCTGCGGCGGGTTGCGACCGGAGCTTCGGTGGCGGCCGCCGCCATCGCGGTCACCACGGCCGCGAGGGGTGCGACATCCGCCAGGGATGCCGCTGCCAGGGCGTCCGCGCTCGCCGGAATCGGCATGGCGGAGGATCGGCTGGAACGCCGCGTGGGCGCAGACTCAGCCTGGGAGGCGTCGAAAGGCAAAGCGCAGAGGGCTCTCGGGATCGTGTCGCTCGGGGGGGCAACGGGAGGACGTCGGGCGGGTGATCACCTTCGCCGTACGGGCAGCGTCGGTAACGATTGGATAAACACTATCCGGATGCGCCTGAGAATGCGATGTGCAGGATTCTCCGGCGGGCCGGGCGGTTCGCAGGCAATCCTTTCACGAACCGACCGCGGCGGTCAGAAGCCGGTCGAAAAGTCCCGGGCCGGCGGTCACCAGCAGGGCTCTGCCCGGCTGGTCGTCCAGCTCGACTCGCGTGATCCGTCCCCCCGCTTCGGTCACCAGCAGGGCGCCGGCGGCGTGGTCCCAGGGCTGCAGCCCGCGTTCGAAGTAGCCGTCCAGCCTGCCTGCCGCGACATAGGCGAGGTCCAGCGATGCGGCGCCCATGCGTCGCAGGTCACGAGCCATCGGCATCACTCGGGCGACCCGAGCCAGGTCGCCGGCGTGGGTGCTCGCGTCGTATCCGAACCCGGTCGCCAGCATCGCCCCCGCCGGCGACGGCTCGGCGTTGACCGCGAGCCGGGCCCCGTAGAGCCACGCGCCGGCTCCGCGGGCGGCGTGGAACAGCTCGTTCGTCACAGGGGTGAACACCGCCCCCGCGAGGGCTTCCCACCGGTCGGGTGCGGGCTCGCCGCGGACGGCGGCGATGCTCACCGCGTACGCGGGGATGCCGTACGCGTAGTTGACGGTGCCGTCGATCGGATCGACGACCCACGTGATGTCGGTGGACCCGCGCTCGGCCCCGGATTCCTCACCGAGGAAGCCGTCGCCGGGGCGTTCGGCGCTCAGGCGAGCCCGGATGAGCGCCTCGACCTCGCGATCGGCGTGGGTGACGATGTCCGCGATCGCCGATTTCGTCGCCGCGATCGCGACCCCTTCGCGGCGCCGGCGCCGGGCGAGCTCACCGGCCTCCCGGGCGATGTCCATCGCGAGGGACTCCAGATGCTGGGCCGATGACATGACTACACGCTATCGCCGCGGCATCCACAGCAGTCGTTGCGCCGATGCGGCAGCCGGTTAGCGTGAAGGAATGCAGCAGGCCGACAGGTATGACGTCGTGATCGTCGGGGGCGGGCACAACGCGCTGGTCGCCGCCGCCTATCTTGCCCGCGCGGGTCGCACGGTCATCGTGCTCGAGCGGCTCTCCCACGTAGGCGGAGCCGCCGTCTCGGAGAGCCCCTGGACAGGTGTCGATGCGCGGCTCTCGCGGTACTCGTATCTGGTGAGTCTTCTGCCCCGACGGATCATCGACGACCTCGGCCTGCGCATCGACCTGCGGCGACGTCGGTACTCGTCGTACACCCCGGACCCGTCCGATCCCGCTCGCGGAGTGCTGGTGGACACGCAGGACGCCGCCGCCACCGCCGCGTCCTTCCTGCGCACCACCGGCGACCCGGCCGAGGCCGAGCGTTTCGCCGCGTTCTACGAGCGCCTCTCGCCGCTCGCGCGCCGTCTGTTCGCCACGGTGACCGAGCCGCTGCCGCGCCGCGCCGCGGTGCGCGCACTGCTGGCCGACGACGCGCTCTGGCACGCCGTCGTCGAGGCGCCCCTCGGCGGCATGCTGCGAGACTCGCTCGCCACGGATCTCGCGCGCGGAATCGCGCTGACCGACGGGCTGATCGGCACGTTCTCGTCAGTCGACGACGAGAGCCTGCGCCAGAACCGCTGCTTCCTCTACCACGTCATCGGCGGCGGCACCGGCGACTGGGACGTGCCGGTCGGCGGCATGGGCCGCATCAGCGCCGAGCTGGAGCGGGCGGCACGGGATGCCGGTGCCGAACTGCGCACCGATGCCGAGGTCATCGCCCTCGCCCCGGACGGAGAGGTGCGGATCGCGGGCGATCAAACCGGGACGCTGCAGGCGCGGCTCGTGCTCTGCGGTGTCGCCCCGGCCGTGCTGGACGCTCTGGTTGCGGCGGGCGGCGCGGGCCCCGCCGTCGGCGCGGATGCGCCCGAGGGTGCACAGGTCAAGGTCAATATGCTGCTCACCCGGCTGCCGCGCCTGCACGATGACCGGGTGGCGCCGGAGGCGGCGTTCGCCGGAACGTTCCACGTCAACGAGGCGCTGACACAGCTGGACGCCGCCCACGCGGTCGCGGTGGGAGGCGGCATCCCGAACCCGCTCCCGGCCGAGATCTACTGCCATTCGCTCACGGACCCGTCGATCCTGGGTCCGCGGCTGCAGGCCGAGGGGGCGCAGACTCTGACCCTCTTCGGCCTGCAGGTCCCGCACCGCCTGGTGGCCGGGCAGAACCCCGATGCGGTCCGGTCGGCGCTGCTGGAGGCCGCACAGCGTTCACTGGACTCCGTTCTGGCCGAGCCGATCGCCGACTGCGTCTCTGTGGCGCCGGACGGCTCGCCCTGTATCGAGGCCCGCACGACGGCGGACCTCGAGCGCGCACTCGGGATGCCGGGCGGTGACATCTTCCACGGCGCCCTGTCGTGGCCGTGGGCGGAGGATGACGACCCGATCGACTCGCCCGCCGCGCGCTGGGGTGTCGCCACCGATCACGCCCGCATCCTCCTCTGCGGCTCCGGAGCGCGCCGCGGCGGCGCGGTCAGCGGCATCGGCGGACACAACGCGGCGATGGCGGCGCTGGAGATGCTCCGCGGCTGAGAGGTGGACTCCGGACCCGGCGGCTGCGACCGCGGCCCTACCCCTGCCTCGGGCTATTGCCGCGGCGGCAGCGGTGGCGGCGGCGGGAACCCCTCGTATCCGGGCGGGGGCTCCGGCTGCGTGGTCTGCTCCGCCGGGCCGGGCGCGTTGTAGCCCTGCGCCGCAGACTCGGCGCTGGCATCGGCATAGCCTTCGTGCTGCCATTCGGGTGCCGGCCCGGCCACCGGCGCGACGGGCGCGATGGCCTGCGCGATGTTGCTCGGGTAGCCGGTGTAGTACGCGTTCCAGTCCGGCGTGCCGTCCTGCATCACCGGCAGCGGTGTCACACCGTCGGCATAGGTCGGCCAGGCCTGCGGCACCGCGGCGGCCGGCGGCGGATTCAGATAGTCCGGGCGCGGCTTCTTCGGAGCGAACAGCGCGTTCACGAGCGGGATGAGCGCCGTCCCGACGGCGGCGAGGATCGTGACGGCGACGACGACGCGCCAGTAGAAGTCCCTGAAGTCCACCCACTCGTTCAGCACCAGCGGAATCACCAGCAGCACCGCCAGAGCAACGACGAGCACGATCGTGGTGATGGCGACGGCCTTGGTGAATGCCGTGACGTGGCGCAGGTACGCCTTGGTGTACAGCCGGACGTGGAGAAGCGCGAGCTGCAGGATCAGCACGATCACCAGGAATTGGACGAACCGGTTGAACCCGCCCCAGGAATAGCGTTCCGGCAGCCAGATCAGAACGGCGCCGATCAGGAGTGCGGCCACCCACGTCGCCATGCTGGCCAGCGCGAACCACGCGGGCCGTCTCGGCGCCAGGTGCGCATCGATGATCGCCACGCCCGCGAACGCGGCCAGGAGCAGGATCGTGAGGAATGCCCGTCCGACGATGCCGTTCTGCGTGCCGATCAGCACCCACACCACGCACACGATCGCCGCGGCGATCAGGGCCCCGATCGCGACCCAGATCGCAGCGCGCACCAGCGAGGAGCTTTGAGCGTCGGTCGTGGCCTGTGGGGCATGGGAGTCCGGCACGGTCATGGCAGTCCTTTCGTCGGCGGCTGCGCCGCACAGGCCCATCCTGACATGCGGGTCTCGCATGCCGGCGGAGGGACCCACTCCTGTGTACGGCGCGCACGCCCGGTGCTGCCGGGAGGAGCGGACCGGCTCACCCGGGCAGCGCGAGGTTCAGCGCCGGCCGATGGAGCGGATGATCGCACCGACGATGACGACGGCGCCCACCGCTGCGCCGACCACCACGCCGGGGCGTTCGCGATAGGCCTGTGCGATCCGATCGCCCCAGCCGCCGGCGAGCGCGCGGCTCTGCGCGACGATGTCGTCGAAGTCGACATCGTCGGCCACGCCCTTCAGTTTCTCGCCGGCCGCCTTCACGGCGCCCACTGCCGCGTCGGCGGCCTTGGCCGCGGCGGCTTTCGCATCGGATGCCGCGTTCTGGACGACCGTCGCCGCATCCGGAGCGGCGCCGCCGTTGTGCGCGTCCGCATCGGATGCCGAGTCCTTCGCGCCGTCATCGCCGTCAGCACCACCCTGGCCATCAGCACCACCCTCGCCGTCAGCACCACCGAGCGTGTCCGTCATCGTGTCATTCGCCTGGCCGGCAGCAGCCGGCGCATCCTGCTCCGCGCTGCGCGGGCCCGCCGTCGCTGCGGGCGCAGTCGCGGACGCGTCCTGTGCGATCCCCGCAACAGCGACGCCGGAAGAAGCGGTCACATCGGCGGCGGCACCGCTCGCACGGTCGGCGTTCTGAGCGGACTGCGCCGCGGCGTTCCCGGTCGTATCGGACATCTTCGTGCTCCCTTGATCGGTGAGATCGCCTCATCGTACGTCGCAGGGCGTCGGGCACCTCGAGAGGATGGGCAGGGTTGCCACTGGCGCCGGCGAGTGCTACGCAGCGCCCGCGCGCGGTTCGAGTCCCGCTCCGTCGACCAACGAACAAAGCGCCCCACAAGGGGGCGCTTTGTTCGTTCCGTGGCGAGTGAGGTGCCTGGGTTCACGACATATGTCACAGGTGATGTGTCGCTCATGTCTCGGGTCATAGGTCACAGTCCGATGCATGTCGAAGCATCGGGTCGTGGTCTTGAAGATCGTCGCTGGGCAGCTCACCGTGGCCGCGGCGGCCGAGCAGTATGGGTTGTCGCGGAGGCAGCTTCATCGGTTGCTGGCCCGTTACCGGGAGGACGGTATCGACGCCGTCGATCCGCAGTCGCGGCGACCGAAGACGAATCCGCACGCGACACCCCCCGAGGTTGTCGAACGCGTCGTACAGCTCCGCGCTGAACTGATCGCTCGCGGGTTCGATGCCGGGCCGGTCACGATCTCCTGGCATCTGGACCGCGAAGGGTTGCACGCCCCGTCACACGCGACGATCCACCGCATCCTGACTCGAGCAGGGCTGATCACCCCGGAGCCGCGTAAGCGCCCGCGTTCCTCGTACGTCCGGTTCGAAGCCGCCCAACCGAACGAGACCTGGCAATCCGACTTCACCCACTGGCGCCTGAACGACGGAACCGACATGGAGATCCTGAACTGGCTCGATGACCACTCCCGGCTCCTGCTGTCCTGCACCGCCCACACCCCCGTCACCGGTGACGATGTCGTGACCACGTTCCTGACTGCGACCGACAAACACGGGATCCCCGCCTCGACTCTCACCGACAACGGCAGGGTCTATACGGCACGGTTCGGCGGAGGACGCAACGCGTTCGAACACCTCCTGCCCGTCCTCGGGGTCAAGCAGAAGAACGGCTCACCCGGACACCCGCAGACCCAGGGCAAGATCGAACGGTTCCATCAGACCCAGAAGCGCTGGCTCGCCCAGCAGCCCACCGCGACCACGATCCTCGAGCTCCAAGCACAGCTGGACCGGTTCCGCGTCGCATACAACAACCACCGCCCGCACCGAGCCCTGGATCGCGCAACTCCCTCACAGGCATACGCAGCGACCGCCAAAGCGCTCCCTGCCGAGGGACGACTGCCCGACCGATACCGGCTGCGCTACGACCGCGTCGACACCGACGGCCACGTCAGCATCCGACGCGCCGGCCGCATGCACCACCTCGGCATCGGACGACACCACACCGGCAAACGCATCCTCGCGATCAGCGACGAAACCACCGTCACCGTGACCCACCTCGAAACCGGCGAAATCCTCAGCGAACACCACATAAACCCCGCCCAGGGCTACTGGCGCAACCAACTCACCCCACCCGGCCGCTGGCCCCACAAATGACAGATGTCTCGCGACATATGAGACATATGTCGCGAGACATCACACGTGGCGAGTGAGGGATTCGAACCCCCGAAGGCTACGCCGGCTGATTTACAGTCAGATCCCTTTGGCCGCTTGGGTAACTCGCCAGGCGCGCATCCGTCCGGCTTTTCCAGTCGACCGAAGGCGCGAGCACCCATCCTACGCGTCTGACGCGCACCACGAAAATCCAGGCCCCCGGACACGCTGCGCGGACAGCCGTCGAAGTCTCAACGACCCCGGCGACAGCATCCCGCCGTTCGTCCGTGCGTGCGAGCGGGCACGGTTCAGGTGCCGATCGCGTCCATATCCACGGCGGACAACGACTCCGGAAGTCTCAGCAGCGCGCCTTCGTATCGGCATGTCGCGGCCGCGACGTCCATCGCCCGCTCCAGGATCGCCCCCCACTCGTCCTCGTCCGCGGGCGCTTCGTCTACGAGCGCCGCAATGGCCGCGGCGAACGCAGCGTCCCCGGCACCCATCGTGTCCACGATCCGTCCGGGCAGGTCGGAGATCGGCCGCGTCACGACGGTGTCTCCGGCCTCGATCGTCGCCCCCGCGCTGCCTTCGGTCGCGAGCACGGCGGCGGCGCCAAGATCCAGCAGACGCGCGCGCAAGGCATCGAGCGGCTGGTCGTAGAGGAGCGTGGCGTCGTCCTCGCCCACCTTGACCAGCGCTGCTCGGGACGCCAGTCGCTCGAAGCCGCGCACGAACTGCTCCCGATCGGCGAGCATGCCGGCCCTCGGGTTCGGGTCGATCGCCAGGATCGCCGAGGATGCGTGGACCGCTTCGGCGAAGCGCCCGGTCTGCGCCGCGTCGTCGAAGGGGAAGCAGCTGACGGCGACCAGGGCGGCGGCATCGATCGCCGCACGCTCCGCCTCGCCGAACGTGATGGACCGCGCCTGCGCCGCGGCGTTGAACTCGTAGACCGGCTCCCCCGTCGCGTTGCGCGTGCTGACCGCCCGCGACGAACCGTGAGCGGACGGTGACGCGATCAGCTCGACGCCGTAGTCGGCGAGGTAGGTGCGGATGTGGGCTCCGGCCTCGTCGTCCCCGACCATGGCGATCAGAGTGGTCGGAACGCTGAGACGGGTCAATCCGACCGCCACGTTGAGCGCGGCCCCGCCGACGAACTCCCGGACACCACGATCGTCGCGCAGCTCGTCGATGAGCGCGTCCCCGATCACCACCACACGGGCGCTCACGCGTCGGCCCGGGCCGACTCGAGGATGCGCTCGACGAACGCCTCCGCACGCCGGCGAGTGCCGTCGATCTTGGCGTCGACGCTCGCTCGCACCTCGTTCGGCGCCAGCGGCGCGGCGAGGCGGACGTTCTCGTGGCAGGAGAGGTCGGTGCAGATGTACGTTCCCACGGTGTCTCCGTTCTGACCCGCCCGACCGGCCTTGCGCGCCGAGAAGAGGGAGACCTGGTCGGCGGGTTGCATGGTGTGGCAGAGGTTGCACAGCGCGGAGCTGACCCGCGCGGTGCCCTCGGCGGCCCGCAGGACGACGCCGATCGGCTCGTCGCCGACCTCGGCGATGAGGTATCCCCGGCCCTTGGTCCGCGGGTCGCGCCACGCCAGGAAGTCGAGGTGGTCCCAATCGGTCAGCACGAAATCGGGGGGAAGGGTCAGGAGGCGCAGCTCGTCGTCACCCGCGTTCGCGAGCGCCCCACGGATGTCATCTTCGGTCAACTGGCGCATCGGACCTCCTCGCCGCTGTCCCCGCCAGTCTACGAAGAGCGGATGCCGGCACCACCCCCGCCGCGCGCCGCCCGCGCGCGATCGGCGAGCGCGGAGGGCGCTCAGCGGCAGCGGATCCTGAGCTGGTCCGGCAAGCCCCGATAGACTTCCGCGCATGGCTGATTCATCCTTCGACATCGTGAGCAAAGTCGACCACCAGGAGGCGGAGAACGCCCTCAACCAGGCCCGCAAAGAGATCGAGCAGCGCTACGACTTCAAGGGCACCGGCGCCTCCATCGAGTGGAGCGGCGAATCCGTGCTGATCAAGGCGAACTCCGAAGAGCGGGCCAAAGCTGTGCTCGACGTGTTCCAGTCTAAGCTCATCAAACGCGGCATCTCGCTGAAGAGCCTCGAGTCCGGTGAGCCGTTCGCCAGCGGCAAGGAGTACCGCATCACGTCCACCATCAAGGACGGCATCTCCCAGGAGAACGCGAAGAAGATCGGCAAGATCATCCGCGACGAGGCACCCAAGGGCGTGAAATCGCAGATTCAGGGCGACGAGCTGCGCGTTCAGTCCAAGAGTCGCGATGACCTCCAGGAGGTCATCCGCGTCCTCAAGGCAGCCGACCTGGACGTCGACCTGCAGTTCATCAACTACCGGTAGCGCAGGCCGCCACGGCAGCCCATGGGCTGGGGGCCATGATCGGTGCCGGCCGACCTGATCATCGACTTCCTCCGCGCGCCAGATGTTGATGAGCCGGAGCATCCGTCCGCATCAGTCCAGGACGGGACCGACGCGCGGCCGGAAGCGGGTTCAGGCGTACCACTCGCCGGAGTCTGCCCCACGGCGATGATGCATTCTTCCGCCATCGATCGGCGCGGTGTCGTGACCGGCGAGGTCATGTATCCATGGCGGCTGCTGGTCCATCGTCACCGACCCTGCGCCGACCGTGAAATAGGCGGCGATCGGAGGGCTCGCGACGAACTCTGCCGCGAGGGTGGCGGCTCCGGGGATGCGGACCAGGGCGCTGCGCGCGTGCAGATCGCGCATCAGCACGGCGAATTCCACCGGGTCCTCGGATGCCGGTTCCTGCGGGGCGACGGGCAGCTGCGAGCGCAGGTCATCGACGATCTCCTGCCGCTGGCCAGCGGAGAGCCGAGTGAAGGCGGCCGCGTACGCTCGGTCGGCGACGCTCGCGGGGACATTCCCCAGGACATACGCGTACCGGGCGATCTGCTCCTCTTCGCTGATCGCGCTCGGTGTGCGGCGCTTTCTCACGACCCCTCCTGATCGATGAGCGTCAGCGTACGCCGGCGCGGGCGCGCCGTCGATGGCACTGCCGAGCCTCGACCGCGTTCGCACCGACGTTGTCCGCGGTCACTGTATTCGGATGCGCTCGTCGTGGTCGTCGAGCACGAATGCCGTTCTGCGCCGCCGAGACGGAGCTGCCTCAGAGGTCCTCCGGTGCGAGGTCCCCTTGTCCGTCCTCGCCCAACGCCGCCTCGATGGGGCTGTCCCCCTGCGACTCGGGCTGTATTGCCTCGCGCGGCAGATCGGGGGCTGGAATCTGGTCCTCGTCGGTGCGGATCTCGGCCGGGTCCGCTCCGGTCGCCGTCGCCGCGTCGAGCTCCTCCGGATCTGCGCCCTCGTCCAGGGCGATGGTGCGATCCCACTCCGCCTGCGCGGGATCCCGGGTCGGGTCCGGCTCGATCGAGGTGTCCTCGTCGCGCAGCGGCTGAACGCTGGTGGTGGGATCGGCAGTCTCGGCGGAGTCGCCGGTGGGTGTGCTCATGATGTTCATGCTTCTGCGCGCACCGCCGATCTGTCTCCCCTCTTGCGCCCCGACGGCCGCCGCGATACCCGCAGGGGCGCGCACGCCGATCGCTCGCCGTGTCCACCGAAGTGCCGACATACGGATCGCGCAGAATTTCCTAGGCTTGGTCATGCAAGCACCACCCGCCGACGCGGGAGCAGACGGGATTCGGGTTCCCAGTCTGATTCCTCCCCCAGTAAGCGGAAGAGAGAACCCCGGCGTCCCCCAGCTCCGGGGTTCTCTATCTCCCCGCTGGATGGCGTGCGGGATGCTGCGTGATTGCGGTTCCCCCGGAGATCGAACGACTAGCTGCGAGGCTGTCTCTCCGAGGGAACCCGACCGTGCAACCGCTGGTTCCGCTTCGCCGCGCAGGTGATGCGCTCGGGTGGCGAATGGTGCCGGTCCTTCTGCACCCTAAAGGGTTTCCGCGCCGCGCGCCACGCATTTCTCCCATGATCTTGTGCGCAGCAGTGCTCACACCCGGGCCTGTCGCTGTGGACGCGCGCGGTGCACAATGTCACGCATGAGCGAGGCCCCACCTGCGGACGCGTCGGAAGTCCCCGGCTCGGGTGAGCGTTCCGCTCCGGCTGATGCGGACCCGGACGTCGACCCCCCGGGCGAATCGGATGCCGCACTCGGCCGTCGCGCGCAGATCCTCGCGACCGAGCACTGGGGCCTCCTGGCCGCGCGCAGCACTGCGCAGAGCGAAGTGCTCACACGCATCACCATCTTCCTCACCCTCGTCTCGGCGGGTCTGGTGACCATCGGACTGCTGGGTCAGGCATCCCGTTTCGAGGGGTGGTTCGGCGGGGCCTCGCTCGCGATCCTGGGCTTCCTCGTGGTCATCGGGCTGATGACGCAGACGCGCGTGGGAAACGTCGCCGAGGAGGACATGATGTACGTCGTCGCGATGAACCGGCTGCGCGGCGCGTACGTCGACCTCGATCCCGCGGTGGAGGAGTACTTCCTTGCATCCGTCCATGACGACGAGGAGGCGATGAAGCACACCTACGCGTTCCTGCGGCCCCGGAGCGTGAGCGTTCTGGTGGGCAGTTCCGCCATGCTGCTGGTCGTGGTCAACGCGTGCGTGAGCGGACTGCTCGTCGGCGCGATCGTCGTCTCGAGCGGCGGCACCCTGGGGTGGGCGGTCGCAGGTGGCGTCGCGGTCGGACTCATCTACGTCGTGGCGTACTTCGGCTACGGCTGGTGGACCTTCCGCAGCGCGTGGCGACGTTACATTCCGCGTCGCCCCTCGTCCGGTCCGCCTCGATTCTGGAGGCACTGACCTCAGACGTACGCGCCCGGCGACAGCGGCAGCCGCCTGGTGCCGAGGCATCCCATCACCCAGCGGTCCAGCCGTTCGTACGCCTCATCGCGCGCCTCGGCACGGGACAGGAAGACGTCGTGCAGTGCGCCGCGGATCCGCTCGACGGTCACCGACGCGCCCAGATGCAGTGCGGCGCGGGCGATCTCATCCACCACGAGAACCGTGTCGGCACGGGTCAGCTCCTCCGACCAGCGCGTCGGGGTGACCGATCTCGCGGAGAGCAGGACGCAGACCGGAACGTCGATGTCCAGCCCCGCCGCCACTTGCGCATGACCGGCCAGGATCGCGTGCAGCCATGGCGCGTGCACTGTCATCGACACCTCCGGGCGCCAGGCCGGGTTGATCTCCAGCGGCGCCTCGCGCACTTCGCGCTGCGCACGCGAATAGAAGCCGGTGTCCACCTGCGGCAGCGGCTCGAGCGGCCGCAGGCGGGCATGCAACCCGATCATGGGGGCGACTGCGACGCGGGTCATCGCGCTCAACTGGAATTCCAGCCAGGGGCTGTTCAGGAGCAGCGCACTGGCCACGCC
Source organism: Microbacterium sp. zg-B185 (assembly GCF_030246885.1). Classification (NCBI taxonomy): domain Bacteria; kingdom Bacillati; phylum Actinomycetota; class Actinomycetes; order Micrococcales; family Microbacteriaceae; genus Microbacterium; species Microbacterium sp. zg-B185. The sequence continues at coordinate 638,037 of NZ_CP126739.1, read as the reverse complement.
GGGATGCCGCGCGGCCCACAGGCTCAGGGTGAGCCCGCCGGTCGAGTGGCCGACCAGCACGAGCCGGCGCGGAGACGCGAGCGCATCCAGAGCGCGACCCATTGCCGCGAGGGCCGCCGCGATGTCCTCGTCATAGGTGGCGAGGTCGGTGATGTACCCCGGCGTCTGATCGGGACGGATGCTGCGCCCGTACTTGCGCAGGTCCAGCGCGTAGAAGTCTGCGCCGCGATCGGTCCAGTAGGCGGCCAGGCTGCGCTGGAAGAAGTAGTCCGACCAGCCGTGCACGTACAGCACGTCCACGTCGTGCAGCGGTCGGCGGTCGCCGAGGATCCCGCCGAGAACGGGTCGACGCGCGAGGGCGCGCACGAGCGTCGCGACGACGGGTCCCTCGTCGTCCTCGCCGAGGTCCAGGGTCAGCTGTCGGAACGGCTCCCCCAGGACATCGGCATCCCACTCCCGCGCCATCCGCACAGCCTATCCAGGCGGGTTCGCCGGCACAGATTCCGGCACCGCGTGCGGGCGCGTGGGTCGCGCACGCGCGCGGGCGCGCGACCCCGGCGATGCCGAGAGCCGTAGACCGGTGTCGGCGGCAGGGATACTGTCTCCTCGATGAACGCCGCCGCAACGCTGCCGACGCCGCGCCGGGTGCAGGGCACCTATTACACGCTCATGCTGGGCAACACGCTGGCGGCCTCGTTCATCTGGGGCATCAACACCCTGTTCCTGCTGGATGCCGGGCTGTCGAATCTCGAGGCGTTCGCAGCCAACGCGTTCTTCACCGCGGGGATGCTGATCTTCGAGATCCCCACCGGCGTGGTGGCCGATACGGTCGGGCGCCGAGCGTCCTACCTGATCGGAACGGTCACGCTCGCCACGACGACGACGCTGTACTGGATGCTGTGGGTGTGGGAGTCGCCCTTCTGGGCGTGGGCGATCGTGTCGGTCCTGCTCGGGCTCGGGTTCACGTTCTTCTCCGGCGCGGTCGACGCCTGGCTCGTGGACGCCCTGCGAGCCACCGGTTACCGCGGCAGCCTCGAGACGGTCTTCGGCCGCGCGCAGATCGTCGGCGGAATCGCCATGCTCGCCGGTTCCGTTCTCGGTGGCGTCATCGCGCAGGTGACCGACCTGGGCGTTCCGTTCCTGGTCCGCGCCGGCGTGCTGGTGGTGACGCTGGTCGTGGCCGCACTGCTCATGCACGACATCGGGTTCGAACCTGAACGCGGCGAGAATCCGCTGCAGGCGACCCGCACCGTCTTCCGCGCGTCGATCACCTACGGTCTCGGCAATGCCCCGGTGCGCTGGCTGATGCTGGCCAGCCCGTTCACGGCCGGCGTCGGGATCTACGTCTTCTACGCCCTGCAGCCGTACCTGCTGGAACTGTGGGGCGACGACGAGGCCTACACGGTCGCGGGTCTGGCCGCGGCGCTGCTCTCCGGCGCGGCGATCGTCGGCGGGGCACTGGCCCCGTGGGTGCGCAGGCTGTTCCGTCGGCGCACGTCGTCGATCGTGCTGGCGACGGTGGCGAGCGCGGTCGTGCTGCTGGGGCTCGGGGTGGTCCGCAGCTTCTGGGCGGCGATCGTCCTCGTGGCGGTCTGGGGTATCGCGTCGGCGATCGATGATCCCGTCCACCGGGCATACCTGAACGACATGATTCCGTCGAAGCAGCGGGCGACCGTGCTCTCGTTCGACTCGCTGATGGGATCGGGCGGCGGGGTGCTCTTCCAGCCGGTGCTGGGGCGGGTCGCCGACGTCGGCGGCTACGGTGTCTCGTTGATCTGGAGCGGCGTGATCGCTGCGGTCGCGCTCCCGTTCGTGCTGCTCAGCCGTGCCCAGCGGTCACCGGCTGATACGGCGCGCGGCGCAGACGAGGTCGGTGCGAGCGCCGGCGAAGAGCTGCCGCCCACCTGAGGCGGCTCGCGGATGCCGCGACGCGCAGGTGCTGCGCGACTCGGGTCACTCCCCGCGCGAGATGTCGACCATGTCGGGACGAGGCACGACCTTGACCCGCGCGCGCCCGTGCGGGGCGCCGAGACCGATCTCGTGTTCGTCCAGACGGTGCCAGCCGTCCAGGTCGGTCCAGCGCACACCCCGTTCGGCCAGCAGCCGCGGGATCGCCTCCTCCGAGGGGTCGGCCGGCTGCCACCACGAGCCCTGGTCGTTGATGAGGTGGCGCACGGTCTCCATCGCATCCGACTTCGTGTGGCCGATCAGACCGACCGGTCCGCGCTTGATCCATCCGGTCGCGTAGACACCCGGTACGCGGTCGTTGGAGTCCTCCCGCAGCGCCTGCCCCTCGTGATTGGGGATGACGCCGTGACGCTTGTCGAACGGGACTCCGGGCAGGGGTGAGCCGAAGTACCCGACCGCGCGGTAGATCGCCTGGACGGGCACCTCGCGGATCTCACCGGTGCCGGCGACACCGCCCTGGCCGTCCGGTCGCGTGCGCTCCCAGCGGAAGCGGGACACGCGGCCGAATTCGTCGGTGAGCACCTCGAGCGGCTTGGCGTAGAAGTGCAGGTGAAGACGGCGGGATGCCTCTCCTCCGGCATTGTTCACCGACGGCCGTTTGCGCCAGGACTGGAGCACCCGGTCGATGACCATGACCTGCTTGTTGCTCGCGATCGCAGCCCGGGACGCGTCGTCGTAGTCGAAGTCCTCGTCGTAGACGACCAGGTCCACGTCGCGCAGCTCGCCCAGCTCGCGCAGTTCCAGCGGTGTGAACTTCACCTGCGCGGGGCCGCGGCGCCCGAACACGTGCACATCGGTGACGGCGCTCGCGCGCAGCCCCGCGAAGACGTTGTCGGGCACCTCGGTCGGGAGCAGATCCTCGGCGTGCTTGGCGAGCATGCGGGCGACATCGAGTGCGACGTTTCCGTTGCCGATGACGGCGACCGACTCGGCATCCAGGGGCCACTCCCGCGGCACATCCGGGTGGCCGTCGTACCAGCTCACGAAGTCCGCCGCGCCGTACGAGCCGATCGCGTCCATGCCGGGGACGTCGAGGTTCGCGTCGCGGATGGCCCCGGTGGCGAAGATGACCGCGTTGTAGTGACGCTTCAGGTCATCGAGGGTGATGTCCTCGCCGAAGCGCACGTTGCCGAACAGCCTGATGTCGCCGCGGTCCAGCACCTCGCGCAGCGCGGTGACGATGCCCTTGATCCGCGGATGATCGGGCGCGACGCCGTAGCGGACCAGGCCGTACGGGGCCGGAAGCTGCTCGAAGAGGTCGATCGACACGTCGAACTTGCGCTCCGCCTTGAGCAGGATGTCTGCGGCGTAGATGCCTGCCGGTCCTGCACCGACGATGGCCAGCCTGAGCTTGGTCATGTGGTCCTTTCTGAGGCCGCGGGCTTGGCGAACTACGACACCTGCCGCGACGGGATATGTCAGCTGGAACGGTCGGCGACAGCCTGGGCGAAACGCGTCAGCGCCTCGCGCACCGCACCTGCGGGAAGAGGTTCGAGCGAGGCGATCGCCTCATTCGACCAGGAATGGGCGAGATCGAGCGTGGCCTTGGTGGCCTCGTGCTCCCGCAGTTCGGAGAGTTCGCGATCCAGGATGGCCGGGTCGCCGCCGTCGGCGATGCGCTCCACCCCGTCGTCGATGCGCGCACGGAGGGCCATCGATGCGGCATCCGTCCGCTGCCCGAGGACCAGGTACGGCATGGTGGGCACGCCGGCCCGGAGGTCCGTGCCGGGCACTTTGCCGGTCTCGTCAGGATCGTCGGAGAGGTCGATCACGTCATCCAGCAGCTGGAAGGCCACCCCGACCTTCTCGCCGAACGAGATCAGCGGCTGCTCTAACTCATCCGGGCCGTTGGCGAAGATGAGCCCGGACTGCGCCGCGGCCGCGATGAGCGAACCGGTCTTGTCGGAGAGCACCTGCAGATAGAACTCGACGCGATCATCGCCGTCCTGCGGCCCGACCGTCTCGTGCATCTGCCCGAGGACGAGCCGCTCGAAGGTGTCCGCCTGCAGCCGGATGGCGCGCTCGCCCTGCCGCGCCATGATCTGGCTGGCGCGCGAGAACAGGAGGTCCCCGGTGAGGATGGCGACGTTGTTGCCCCAGACCGAGTGTGCGCTGGGCACACCGCGACGCTTGTCCGCGGCATCCATCACGTCGTCGTGGTAGAGCGAGCCGAGGTGGGTCATCTCCAGCGCGGTGGCGCCTTCGATGACGCTCTCGATCGCCCCGTCGCCCAGCTGGGCGGTGATCAGCGCGAGCATCGGCCGGATCCGCTTGCCGCCGGCTTCGTAGAGGTAGCGGCTCGCTGCGTCGGCGATGCGGTCGGTGACACGCAGCTCCTGCTCGAGGGCGCGGTCGACACGCACGAGGCCGGCCTTCACAGTGGACGCGAGTTTGCGGGAGCGCGGCCCGGCGAGTGTGCGGTCGGTGAGGCCCAGCTTGCCCGCAACCCGCGAGCCGGAAGCTGAGGGAGTCACACCCTCAGCCTATCGGGGTCTGGAGGGGTCGCTCGTGCCGGGGGCGATGCGCTGACTCGCCGGCCGTTCCGGCTTGGTCGCGCGGTGCAGGGCGACGATCCCCAGGGACAGGTTCCGGTAGGCCACATCGGTCCAGCCCGCGTCCCGGATCCATCCGGACAGTGCCCGTTGGTCGGGCCATTCGCGGATCGACTCGTTCAGGTAGTCGTAGGCGTCCGCGTTGGAGCTGACGGTCTTGGCGACCACCGGGAGGATCCTGTCGTTGTAGAAGCGGTACAGCCCCTGAAACGCGCGTGACGGCGGGTGCGAGAACTCGCAGACCACCAGGCGGCCCCCCGGTTTGGTCACCCGCAGCAGCTCGCGCAGCGCGCGCTGCGGGTCGTTCACGTTGCGCAGTCCGAACGACATCGTGACGGTGTCGAACTCGTCCGCACCGAAGGGCAGGGAGGTCGCGTCGGCCTGGATGAAGGTCAGATTCGGGATGCCGCCGTGGCGGCGCTCGCCCTCCGCGATCATGCCGGGCGAGAAGTCGGCCGCCACGACGGAAGCTCCGCTCCTGGCCAGGGCCACCGAGCTGGCGCCGGTGCCGGCGGCCAGATCGAGGATCCGCTGTCCGGGCCGCGGGGCGACCGCCCGGGTCGACGCGGCCCGCCACATGCGGTCGTTGCCCATGCTCAGCACCGTGTTCGTGCGGTCGTAGTTCTTCGCGACCTGATCGAACATGCCGCTGACGCGGGCCGGATCCTTGTGGAGGTCGGCGCGATTGAGCCGGGCGTCGCCCGGGGGCGGGTCGTGCGGACGAGGAGTCACCGGACGAGTCTATTCGCGCAGCCGGTGCCCTCCGCGGCTCTACTCTGCCCGCGCAGACAGGTGCAGGGCGGCGAGCCGGGCCAGCCAGGCATCCGGGGTCGCGTCATCGAACGGGGCGACTTCGGCCCGCACGTACGCCTCCAGGTCGACGGCGAGCGACTCGAGGCGGTCCACGATGTCGAGCGGATAGCCGTACGCCACGCGGTGCTCCTCCCACTCGTCGCGGTCATCGATCCAGATCCCGCGGCCGTCGACGGACTTGACGACATCCAGATCCATATCGATGCCGGTCGGCTCGAGAACACTTTCGACCTCCTGCCAGCGGATGTCCCAGCCCAGGTCGATGTAGATCCGGTAGGTGGCCGGGGGTGCGACGTTCACCGTCATGGCATACAGACCGCTCGGCGGCAGCAGCGTCACGCTCGCAGTGTTGACCAGGAAGTCACGCTCCGGGCGACTGCTGCGCCATCCCGCGGGCTGTCCGAACCAGTCCCCCCACTGGTCCGAGCCGAGGTAGACGCATTCGTGCACCCAGTGCGGGGAACCGTCCCACTTGCGCCAGCGGAACAGGGTCTGCGTTCCCGGCTCAGGACGGCCGGGCGTCGCGGGGTGCGGGGCGCTCATGACGGCACAGCTTAGCCGCGCCACCGGTGACGCTGCCCAGAGGCGATCTGTGCCGTCGGGACGGACGTGGCCCGCGCCGAGGCGGCTCGACTCTAGTCTGGAACGGTGACCGACCCGATCGAACTGCCGACCCCGCGGCTGCGGGTGGTGACCCGCGAGGTCGCGGCGGTCGATGACGTGCTGGCGTATGCGGAGCTGTCCAATCCCACCTATTGGAGCCGCCGCGGCGATGCGATGGCCGCGTACGGCGAGACGACGGCGTTCACCCGGATCGGCCCGGCGATCGGATTCGACTTCGGCCGGCAGTGGCGGGCGCTGGCGGCCGCGGCGGACGTCGATGACGCGGTGGGCCTGCCGGGCACCGGGTTGGTCGCCTTCGGCGCATTCGCGTTCGACCCGCTCTCCCCGACCCCGAGCAGGCTCAGCGTGCCCGCGGTCGTGGTCGGCCGACGCGGTGACCGCTCCTGGGTGACGCGGATCAGCCATGCCGGCGCGATCGAGTCAGAACCCGGCGTCGCACTGCCGGAGAGCACCGGGTACGGCCCGTACTGGGCGGCGACCCTCGGCCCGGGGGCTCTGGACCCGAGCGGTTACCAGGCTGCCGTGCGCAGGGGACTCGATGCCATCGCGGACGGCGAGGTCAGCAAGGTCGTCCTGGCTCGCGACCTGGCGGGTTCGGTCCCGCCTGGCTCGGACCTGCGCCGGCTCGTCCGAGCACTGGCATCCGGTTACCCGGACTGCTGGGCCTACGCCGTCGACGGCCTCATGGGCGCGAGCCCGGAAACGCTGGTGACCGTGTCGGGCGGGACCGTCACCGCCCGCGTCCTGGCCGGCACCGCTCCCCGCGGGGCCGACGCGGATGCCGACACCGCGGCATCCCTGGCCCTGGCGACGAGCGCGAAAGACCAGGACGAGCATCTTTACGCCGTGCAGAGCGTGCTGGCCTCGCTGCGTCCGCATACGAGTGTGCTCGCCGCGAGCGAGCAGCCGTTTGCCCTGAAGCTGCCCAACGTCTTCCACCTGGCCACCGACGTGGAAGGCGAGCTGAGCGGCGGCGCGTCCGCCCTCGACCTCGTCGCCGCGCTGCATCCGACCGCTGCCGTGGCCGGAACGCCGACGGATGCCGCCCTCGAGGTGATCCGCCGACTCGAGCCCTTCGACCGTGGCCGGTACGCCGGACCGGTCGGCTGGGTGGACGCACACGGCGACGGGGAATGGGCGATCGCGCTGCGCTGCGCGCAGTTCGATCTGAACACCGTTTCGCCCGGCGGCACGGGCGATATCCCGCTGCGTGCGCACGCCGGCGCGGGGATCGTGGCCGGCAGCGACCCCGAGGCCGAACTGCTCGAGACGCGGGTCAAGTTCCGACCGATCGTGGACGCGCTGGCATGAGCGGGCCGGTACCCGCACTGCCGACCCGGGGCGACGCGGTGCTCACGAACCTGAGGCTGGTCGACGGCATCGACCCCGTGCCGCGCCACGGTGTCTGCCTCGTGGTGGAGAACGGCCGCATCGCCGCGATCGTGGCCGAACACGACGCACCGGAACCCACGATCGACCTCGGCGGCTCCTACGTCATGCCGGGCCTGATCAACATGCACACCCACTTCTCGCTGTCACTGCCCGGCCCGGGCGGCGATGCGGTCAGCGCGCTCTCCGCACACGACCTCGCGCTGCACATGGCCGACGGTGCACGGCGCACACTGCTGTCCGGGGTGACGACGGTCCGCTGCGTCGCCGAGAAGGACGGTGCGGACTTCGCGCTGCGCCGGGCCATCCAGCAGGGGCAGGTGGCCGGTCCGCACATCTTCACCGCGGGCCGAGGCCTGTGCTGCACCGGCGGCCACGGGCATGACACCGGGGACACCCTGGAGTGCGATGGGCCGGATGCGTTCACGCGCGGCGTCCGCAGTCAGCTCCGATCCGGCGCGGATCTGATCAAGATCATGATCTCCGGCGGCATCGCCGGCGAGCACGAGCAGATCACCACCCCGCAGCTGACCCGGGACGAGATGGCAGCCGCGATCTCGACGGCCCATGCCTGGGGCCGCAAGGTGACCGCGCACGCCGGACCGGCGGCGATCATCGCCGAGGCTGTGCAGCTGGGGCTGGACTGCGTGGAGCACGGCTACGAGCTCACGCCGGAGGTCGCGCGGCTGATGGCCGCACGCGGCGTGGCACTGGTGCCGACGCTCGTGGTCACCCGTGCGGGCGCCTTCTTCGACGACCTCGGCGTGCCGCCGTGGATGCAGGAGCGCTCGCTGAACGCCGGTCCGCGCCACCTGCAGTCCTACCGGTACGCGCTGGAGGCCGGGGTGACGGTGCTCCTGGGCAGCGACATGCCGCCCTTCTGGGACTTCGAGGGGACCAGCGCCGTGGTCCGGGAACTCGAACACATGCAGGCCGGCGGCCTGTCCGCGCCGGATGTGATCCGGGCGGCGACGTCCGCGCCCGCGGAATGGCTGGATGCCCGGGACAGCATCGGAACCCTGACGCCGGGACGGTTCGCCGATCTGATCGCCCTGCCCGAGGACCCGACCGTGACGGCCGGCGCGCTGCGCGGTATCGACTTCGTCATGAAGGGCGGCGTCGTGGTCCGCGACGATGAGGGGCGGTCGCGATGACCGAGCCGCAGGAGCCTGACCAGAGTCCACGCACGCAGCTGTACGACCTGAGCGTGGTGGTCGAACGCATCGAGGGTCGCTCGGTGTGCGGGATGAAGGTGGGCGACCGCATCGACCTCGTCCAAAGCAGCCGCCTGTGCCTGCCGGAGGGCGGACATTTCTGCATGTACGCGCTGCAGGCCGTGATGCCCCTGCTGCCGGCGAAGCAGCGACGGCTGCCGCCGGGTGACTGGCTGGAACGGGACGACCTCGTCGCGTGCCCCGATCCCGACGAACGGCTGATCATGCGGATCGTGCGCACCGGCATCCGCTCGATGAAGACCGAGGAGCTGACGTGACCTCCTCTCGGCCCGTCCAGATCTCACTGGGACTGCAGACCGACAAGGCGCCCGGCGCGTACGCGGCGCTGGCAGCGCTCGCGGAGGGGGCCGGGTTCGACGGTGTCAGCGTGTTCTCCGACCTGCTCTACCAGCCGCCCGTCGCAGCGCTGCTGGAGATGGCCGGTGCCACCTCGCGGATCCGGCTCGGCTGCGCCTGCTGGAATCCGTACACGCTGCATCCGTACGAGATCGCGGGCCAGTTCGCTGCGGTGGATGCCGCGTCCGCCGTCGCGCCTACCTGGGCCTCGCGAAGGGATCCTGGCTCGATGCGGTCGGCGTCCAAGTGCGCAGACCGATCAGCCACCTGCGGGACGCGGTCGGGGTCATTCAGGCACTCCTCGGCGGGGACGGTCTCGGCTACGAGGGTGCGGCGTTCCGGGTGGAGCCGGGAGTGCGGCTGCGATATCCCGTGCTGCGGAACCGTGCGCCGATCCTGCTGGGTTCCTGGGGTCCGCTCGGCATGGCCCTGGCCGGCGAGCTCGCCGACGAGGTGAAGGTGGGCGGCAGCGCCAACCCGGCGATGGTCGAGGTCGTCCGGGCGCGGCTGCAGCGCGGGCTGGACCGGGCGGCCCGCACCCCGGATGCGGTCGGGGTCGTGCTCGGCGCCGTGACCGTCGTCGACCGGGACGGGGCGGCTGCGCGCCGCCACGCTCGACGCCAGGTCGCGATGTACCTCGACGTGGTGGCCGCCCTGGATCCGACCGTGTCGCTGCCCGATGACCTGCTGCCCGGAATCCGGGCCCGCCTGGCCGACGGCGACGACGACGGCGCCGGGCGGCTCGTTCCGAGGGACGTGCTGGATCTGTTCGCGTTCTCCGGCACTCCGGATGACATCGCCGCGCAGGCGTGGCGGCTCATCGACGCGGGCGTGGACCGTATCGAGTTCGGCACCCCGCATGGGATCGACGAGGCCGCGGGCGTCGCGCTGCTGGGTCGCGAGGTGCTGCCGCAGCTGGAGGCCTGAGACTCCCCCCGGCACGTCACCTGCTCCACAGGCGTCACCCGGCGAGCAGTTGCGCGCGGAGGGGCTCCAGTCCCATCGGGCCCAGTGCCAGTGCGTCACGGTGGAAGGCGCGCAGCGAGAATGCGTCGCCCTGCGCGGCCGCCTTTTCGGCACGAGCGTCATGCCACAGCCGCGCCCCGATCTTGAAGGCGAGCGCCTGTCCGGGCCAGCCCAGATAGCGGTCCACCTCGAATCCGGCCAGATGCGGCTCGACGAGGGCGAGCTCGACCAGCATCCGCTGCGCGAGCTGCGGGGACCATTCCGTTTCGGCGACCAGCGAGTTCGCCGGGATTGCCCACCCGGTGTGCAGGCCGATGTCGGCCACGATGCGAACCGAGCGCCAGATCTGCCCGAGCAGCAGCCCCAGCCGTTCGGCGGGATCGCGGACGAGGCCGAGCTCGTCGGCGAGCTGCTCGGCGTAGTGCGCCCAGCCCTCGGCATAGCCGTGGATATGGCACAGGTGCCGCTGCCAGGGGTGCAGGTCCGAGGAGGAGGCGGTGACGGCGAACTGGAGGTGATGACCGGGAAGCCCCTCGTGATGCACGCTGGTCACCTCCTGCCAGGTCGCCGCGACCGGCACGCCGCTGGGGATGGTCCAGACGATCCGGCTCGGCACGGACCCGTCCGGCGGAGCCGGCGTGTAGTAGACGACGCCGGTGGAGGCCTCCGCGACGACGCATTCGACGTTCCGGATGCCGGACGGCAGGTCGAAGGCCGGTTCCAGAGCCCCGATGGTCTCGTCCACGCGACGTTCCAGCCACGACCGGATCGCGTCCACGCCCTCGAGCCGGTAGCCCGGATCGGCGTCGAGGAGCTTTGCCGCGCCGCGCACCGGGTCGGCCCCGGTGCCGCCGAGCGATGCGGCCAGCGCACGCGCTTCGGCCACGAGGCGCGTCAGCTCGGCCCAGCCGTACGCGTACGTGTCGGCGAGGTCGATGCGTGCGCCGAGCATGGCCGCGGCGAGGTCGGCGTACACCTGGACGCCGACGCCATCGACCGTCGGCGCGAGCGGCCGCAGCTCCTCGCGCAGCACCGCGAGCAGCTGTCCGAGAGCGGCGTTGGCCGCATCCGCCGCGGCGCGGACGCGGCCACGGGTCGCGGCGTCCACCGGGTCGTCGATCGGAAGGGAGCCGAACCAGTCCGCGCTCAGCCACAGCTCGATCTGCGCGGTGAGCGTGTCCAGCTGCCGCACGGGGGCGATGCCGGTCCCGGTGAACCGCTCGGCGTTCGAGGCGGCCCAGCGCAGGGACGCGATGTACTGGGCGATGCCGTCCGGCACGGCCTCGAGCCGCGCGACCAGGTCTGCGCCGGCCGCATCCGCGGTGACGGTCAGCCCCTCGATCGCGTACCGGATCAGGTGGACGGGGCTGGCCAGGCCGGCGACCAGGCGCGGGGTGAAGCCCGTGTCGAACAGCAGCCGCTCCCGCTCGAGCCGTTCCGCCAGCGCGGCCCGCAGCGGGTCCTCACCGGCCGTACCCGGCAGGGCGTCCAGGGCGGCGAGCACCTCGCCCTGCAGCGCGTACTTGCGCTGCAGCCATTCCGGGCCGATGTCGGCCAGCGGTCCCGGCGACGCAAGACCGGCGGCCTGGGCGGCGTCCGGCTCGTGCGCGGCGAGCTCCGCGACGTACTGGTCGGCGATACGGCGGACGGAGTCGGCGGCGCGGTTCACCGACCCAGCCTACGCACGTGCGGTCGCGGCGATGCCGCGGGGAGGGAGACCCGCGGATCGGCGGGCGCGTCTGGCCCCCTGCGCCACTGCGGCGATCATGGCCGGGCGCGCGCTCAGCGCGTCAGCGGAACCTCGATCAGCTGACGTCCGCCGACGGGCGCGGTGAGCGCCTGATCCAGCGCGGCCCGCGTCGTCACCCGCTGGTACTCCCAGCCGTAAGCGCGAGCAAGGTGCTCGAACCGGGTGGTGTGGGGCGTGTACAGCACGCGGTCCATGACCTCCGCCGAGGCGATTGCGGCCACCTCGAGGTCGTCGAAGATGGTGCCGCCCCCGTCGTTGCCGACGACCACCTGGATACGCGGCTCGTCCTCGGCGGGCGGCAGCAGCAGCGCACCGGCATCGTGCAGCAGGGCGAGATCGCCCAGCAGCACCCGGGTGACGCCGGGGCGCCCGCCGGTCTGGGACCCGATCGCGATGCCGGTCGCGGTGGCGACGGTGCCGTCGATCCCGGCGAGGCCCCGGTTGGCGTGGACGGGCACCTTCTTGCCCCCGAGCAGGTCATCGGCGACCCGGACGAGGCGGGATGAGCCGAACACGAGCCGGTCGTGCGGCCAGGTGGCGCGCCACACCGCGTCGACCATGGCTGCCCGATCCAACGGCGCACGCACGGCCGCCAGCTCCGCTTTGATCGCCCCGAGCCGCTCCGCCGGCACCGCGGAGGACAGCCCGTCGGCATCCGGCGCAGGGGGGCTGAGGTCCACGGAGGCATCCCGCGAAGCCCGCAGCCACTGTCCGAGCCACTCCCGATCCGGCTCGCCGGCGGCGACCGCGACCGCGTCGACGGCGATGGTGGCTCCGTTGAGGTTGAGCGGCTCCCCGGGGCCGCGGACGGCCAGCACCTGGACGCCCGGATCGGACAGCAGTGCGGCGCTCTGTCTGCTCAGGGTGGGATGCCCCAGGACGACGACCCGCTCGATCCGTCCGCCCAGCTGCGGATCGGACAGCAGCCGGCGGTAGCGGTGCACGAGGTTGCGGCCATACCGGGACCCGCTGACGATCTCTGCGATCAGCGGCCACGCGCCGGCGTGGGCGAGAGCCTCGGCGTCCGTTCCGGCATCTGCTCCCGCGAGCACGACCGTGCGCGGGCCGCGATCGAGAAGGTGCGGCAGATCGTCGGGTTCGGCCGGCTGGTCCGCTTCGCCGATCCCTCCCCCGCCCTGGTAGAGGGCGCCGGAGGCCTCGTCCTCCGGCGACTCGTCCGCGATCGGGGCGGCATCCTGATCCGCCGCCGCGGTCGTGGTCAGCTCGGCGGTGGGCGCCCCCAGCCAGCGCGGCGCCTGGCCGCCCAGGGGCTCGCGGAACGGGACGTTCACGTGCACCGGGCCGGGCGCGCGCGTCCCGGCACCCAGCGCCGCCTCGACCGCGTCCGCCGCGACCTGGCGCAGCATGACACTCTGCTCGCCGTCGCCATCCGAGTCGGTCGCCTCGGGCACCGGAAGGTCGGCTTCCAGACGCGCGCTGGAAGAGAACAGGCCCAGCTGCCGGGTGGTCTGATTAGCGCCGACGCCGCGCAGCTCCGGCGGTCGGTCCGCGGTCAGAAGCAGCAGCGGCACGCCCGCATGGTGGGCTTCCAGTGCGGCCGGCACCAGGTTGGCCGCCGCCGTTCCAGAGGTGCACACCACCGCTGCCGGCATGCGCGTCTCGCGTCCGATGCCGAGCGCGGTGAACCCGGCGACCCGCTCATCGATGCGCACGTGCAGCCTCACCCTGCCCTGCAGCTCCAGTTCCGCGGCGACCAGCGCGAGGGCCTGGGAGCGCGACCCCGGACTCAGCACGATGTGGCGGACGCCCAGATCCACGAGTGCGCCCAGGAATGCCGCCGCAGCATCCATCGCGGGTGAGAGGACGGTGCGCTCCTCCTCGGCGGGCACCGAACTCGCCGGAGCAGGATCGTCCCCGAGCGCGCCGAACTCGGCTGCCCCGTCGTGGACCACTAGCCGACGGCGCCGCGCTGGCCGCGCGGGTCTTCGTCGCCGTCGGCGGGACGATCCGTTGCGCGTTTCGGCGCGTCGGAAGCGGGAGAACCCGATCCGGGAGTTCCGGCGGCCGGTGAACCGGCGGCCGTGGCCGGTCCGTCCGGCGTCCGCCAGCGCGGGTCGTCATCTTCCGCGTCCAGAAGCGCAAGCTCTTCTTCGAGTCGTCGGATCCGCTCGTCCTGATCGCTCAGCGTCCCGATCTTCTCGAGGAACTCCGGGTCATCATCCGGAGCACGCCGGGCCGCGACAGAGGAGCGTCGGACGCGACCGACCGTCAGCCAGAGGAGCCCGCCCAGGACGGGCAGCAGGACGACGATGAGGATCCAGATCGGCTTGCTCACCCCGCGGTGCCGGGTGGCGGGCTGCACACTGCAGTCGACGATGGTGTAAACCCAGAACGCTGTGGCCACCAGCGCCAGAATAAGCAGTACTCTCGGCACACCCCCATCCTAGGCGCGTGGGAGGCTCCGCGGTCCGCCGTGACCGGACCGAGACTCCTCCCAGCTGGGAATGCCCTCAACACGCTCGATCTAGGATGGACGGATGAAAGCCCGCTCCGCCCTCGTCTACACGGCGCTGAGGCTGCTCGCATTCCTGGTGCCCTTCGGCATCCTGATGATCTTCCCCGTCTTCCGCGAGCTGTACTGGCTCGCGGCCGTCTTCGCGGCGCTGATCGGACTGAGCCTCTCGCTGCTGTTCCTGCGCCGCCCCCTCACCGAGGTGACGACCGAACTGGCGCAGCGACGCGCGAAGGCGAAGGCCGCGGCGAGCGACGAGGACGTCGAGGATGCGATGGACCGGGACGCTCCGTCGCGACTGTCAGCCGACGAAGGCCCACAGCAGGAACGCGCCGTAGGCGACTGACGTCAACGAGGTCAAGGTCAGTGCGACCACCAGCTCTCGTGGCAGCCGGTAGGTCCACACGATCAGGATCGCCGGCAGCGCCGCCAGGAGGCCGAGCATCGCAAGCCACGCGATCGGGTAGAACAGGGCCAGGAAGCCGGCGATGACGAACGGTGCCAGCACGAACACCGTGAACAGGATGCGCGTCCACCGACGACCGATCAGCACCGTGAGAGTGCGCTTCTTGGCCGCCCGGTCCTGGTCGATGTCGCGCAGGTTGTTGGCCAGCAGGACGGCGCACGCGAGAAGTCCCGCGCCGACGCCGCCGAACCACGCCTCCTGCGGCACAGTCAGCACCTGCACGTAGGTCGTTCCGACGGTCGCGACGAGCCCGAAGAACACGAACACGAACAGCTCGCCCAGACCGTAGTACCCGTACGGGCGCTTGCCCCCGGTGTAGAACCACGCGGCGATGATGCACACCGCGCCGATCAGCAGCAGCCACCACTGCTGGCTGCGGATCACCAACGCGAGCCCGGCGACGGCCGCGACGGCGAAGAACACCATCGCGGCGATCAGGACCGCTCTGGGCGATGCCTTGCCGGATGCCGTCAGGCGAGCGGGGCCGACCCGGTGCTCATCGGTGCCGCGGATGCCGTCGCTGTAGTCGTTCGCGAAGTTCACCGCGATCTGCAGGCTCACCGAGACGGCCAGGCACAGCAGCGCCAGCACCCAGTGGAACAGTCCGTCCACGAGGATGGCGGCGCCCGTTCCGATCAGGACCGGACTGATCGCCAGCGGCAGCGTGCGCAGGCGGGCGCCTCCGATCCAGTCGCCGAGGCTCGCCTTCTGGACCCGGCGCGGGTCGCCCTCCTGGTGCACCTTCTGCGGATTGCCGCGCGAGGGATGCGTGCGAGTGCGGGGACGCTTGCGCTTCTTACTGGGGGTGCCTGCCACGAGGTGCCATCCTACGGCCTGTGCAGTGCCACAACCGCGGCCCGGATCGCCTCACGGTCGGGCTTGCCGCTCGGGAGCGTCGCGATCTCGTCGACCAGCACAAGGCGATTCGGGCGGGCGTGCGCTCCGATCTCCTCCGTCACGGCCGCGCGCGCCTCCTCCAGCTGCACCGACTCACTGCGCCGGAGCGCCTCACCGCGCGGAACCACCGCGACGGAGGCTTCGCCCCACCGCGCGTCGGGGACGCCGACCACCACCGCGGATTCCAGTCCGGGGATCGATCGCACCACCCGCTCGACCCGGTCCAGCGACACATTGATCCCGCCGGACACGATGACGTTGTCGATACGTCCCCGCACGCGAAGCAGATCGTCCTCGAGGATCCCGGCATCCCCGGTGCGGTACCACCGCGTGCCATCCGGGTCGCGGGGAAAGGCGAGGTCCGTGGCTCCCGGGTCGCCCAGATACCCTTCGGCCAGAGTCGGCCCGGCGACCTGGATCTCGCCCTCGACGATCCGCACCGAGACGCCGCGCAGCGGACGGCCGT
Source organism: Microbacterium sp. zg-B185 (assembly GCF_030246885.1). Lineage (NCBI taxonomy): Bacteria > Bacillati > Actinomycetota > Actinomycetes > Micrococcales > Microbacteriaceae > Microbacterium > Microbacterium sp. zg-B185. The sequence goes on along the minus strand of NZ_CP126739.1, from coordinate 622,102 downwards.
CGTAGACGCAGCCTCCGCTGGTCTCGGTCGCGCCGTACGTGCGCACCACCCGCACGCCGGCATCCAGTGCCCGCTCGAGCGTCGCAGGGGCGACCGCCTGGCCGCCCACCAGGATCTGCTCGAACGAGCGCAGCCCGCGCAGGACGGACTCGTCGGATGCCGCGGCATCCAGCAGCGTGGTCAGCTGCGCCGGCACCAGCGACGTGTACGTCGGTACGCGGGTTCCTCGGTCGGTCGAGAGCATCATCAGCGCGGCCGCGGTGAACGCCCCCGGGGTGAAGCCGCCGGTGAGCCAGGCCGGCTCGCGGTCGGCGACGATCGAGCGGACGAGCACCTGCAGCCCCGCCACGTAGCTCGGGGGCAGGGCAAGCAGCCAGGCGCCGTCACCGATCCGATCCGCGGTGGCCAGCGCGCCCGCCGTCAACGCGTCGCGCGTCAGCACCACGCTCTTGGGCACCCCCGTGGAGCCGGAGGTCGTCACCACCACGGCGGTGCCGGCCGGCACCTCCGTCGGCGCATCCCGCACCATGCCCAGGCCGAGCGCGGGTCCTGCGCCATGCAGTGCGGATCGAAGGCTGCGCAGAATCTCGCGCGGGTCGTCGCCCACGACTGGTTCGAGTCTCACGTCGTCACCACATCTCCACTCGCCGTGCGCCCCCCCCAACCATCCGTGCCGACCTCGGGCGGTCGGCGCCGCTGTGCGACGGGGACCGCTGCGGGTCAGTAGTGCCAGGGGTACGGCGACCAGTCGGGGTCGCGCTTCTCGAGGAACGAGTCGCGGCCCTCGACGGCCTCGTCGGTGCCGTAGGCCAGACGTGTGGCCTCGCCCGCGAACACCTGCTGCCCGACCATACCGTCATCGACCGCGTTGAACGCGAACTTCAGCATGCGGATGGCGGTGGGCGATTTGGTCAGGATCGTGCGGGCCATTCCGATCGCCTCGCGCTCGAGGTCGGCGTGCGGGACGACGCGGTTCACGGCGCCCATCTCGTACGCGCGCTGCGCGGAGTACTCCTCGGCGAGGAAGAACACCTCGCGCGCGAGTTTCTGGCCGATCTGACGGGCGAAGTACGCCGAGCCGTAGCCGGCGTCGAAGGACCCGACATCCGCATCGGTCTGCTTGAACCGGCCGTGCTCGGCGCTGGCGATCGTGAGGTCGCAGACCACGTGCAGGGAGTGCCCGCCACCGGCCGCCCAGCCCGGGACGACGGCGATGACCACCTTCGGCATGAAGCGGATCAGCCGCTGCACCTCGAGGATGTGGAGGCGGCCGGTGGATGCGGCACTCTGGCCCGTGGTGTCGCCGGCGTACTCATAGCCGGCGCGTCCGCGGATGCGCTGGTCTCCGCCCGAGCAGAACGCCCACCCGCCGTCCTTCGGGCTCGGGCCGTTGCCGGTGAGCAGGACCACGCCGATGCGGGAATCCTGGCGCGCGGTGTCCAGCGCCCGGTACAGCTCGTCGACCGTGTGCGGGCGGAAGGCGTTGCGCACGTCGGGACGGTCGAACGCGATCCGCGCGATACGGCCATCCGGCGTCACGTGTGCGGTGATGTCCGTGTACGCATCCGCGCCCGGGGCAGGGACCCACAGGGCAGGGTCGAACAGCTCCGAGACGGTCACGGGCGACCGCCGTTCTTGGCGTCGCGCCAGTCCAGCCAGCGCTGCACCAGCGCGAAGTCCCAGTCCGGTCCCTGGAACCCGAGCGTGAACAGGCGGGTGCCCGCGGCGAACAGCTGATCGGCGACATCCTCGTCGCGAGCATGCAGTTCGTTGGAGATGATCAGTCCGGAGGTGTCGTGACCGTCGCGCTCGCCCCAGTTCTCGATGACGCGGACTTTGTGGGCGATCTCCTCCGGGGCGACGAAGCTGTGCCAGATATCGGCGTGCTTGGCCACGATGCGCAGCGTCTTCTGCTCGCCCTTGCCGCCGACCATGACGGGGATCTGCCGCGTGGGCGGCGGGTTCAGCCGCGGCCAGCGCGCGGCGATCCGGTCCAGACCGTTCGCGAGGTCGTTCAGCCGCGTGCCGGGGGTGCCGAACTCGTGGCCGTATTCGTCGTAGTCGCGCTCGAACCAGCCGGCCCCGGTGCCGAGGATGAACCGGCCCGTCCCGCCCTTGGCACTGATGTGGTCGATCGTGCGGGCCATATCGGCCTGCAGATCGGCGTTGCGATAGCTGTTGCAGTTGACCAGGGCGCCGAACTCGACACGCTCGGTCTGCTCCGCCCAGGCCGCCAGCATGGTCCACGACTCGAAGTGCATGCCGTCGGGCTCCCCGGTCAGCGGGAAGAAGTGATCCCAGTTGAACAGGATGTCCACGCCCATGTCCTCGAGGCGGCTGGCCGCGTCGCGGAAGGCGCCGTACGGGGAATGCTGGGGCTTGAGCTGCACGCCGAAGCGGACGGGAGTGTCGAGGTTGGGCATGCGGATAGCCTAAAGCGGCACGGAGACCGACGGCTCCGCGAGGGCGTCGTCGACGCCCTCGCGGGCGCTCAGCGTCGCAGCACCCGACGAAAGGCGTCGAACGTGCTCCATGCGGCGATCGCGACAGTTGCAGCCAGGATGCACACCACGATCACGACTCGGGCGTCGCGGTCGATATCGAGGTACTCGACGAACGCGGGGTCGAAGAGAAGCCCGGTCACCGCCAGCCAGACGATGGGCACGGCCCAGCCGAGAGCGATCAGGGCTGTCGCGATCGCGCTGCCCATCCCCCACCGACCGGTCGCTCTCGCCCGGATCACGACGAAGGCTCCAGCCAGGATCAGCACCACCCCGACGATCAGACTCCACGGCCACAGCGCCGGATTCAGCACGGACATCGGCCCGGCCTCCGGGACCGCCCAGGACGCCGTGACGAACACGAGGCCCGCGATCGCGAACAGGACGGAGACCCCCAGAACGATCTTCTCTACACGGCCCGCGGGCATGCCCTCGTTCGGGTCCCGGGACGGCAGGTGGTCAACCGTCCACGCGCCCACCGGCTCGCCGGCACGGTCGAGCGCCGCATAGACGATGGTCATGCCGGTGAAGATCACCGCCCCGGCCGCGATCGTGACGCCGATCGTCGGACCGACGATCCCCCACAGCGGTCGGTCTTCCAGGATCATGGCGAGCGCAACGCCGAAGGCGACGAACGGCAGCGTCCACCAGAGCACGATCCGCAGGACCCGCCGCCAGGTGGGATACCAGCGGGGGCCGATGAGGTGAAGCGGCCGGTCGGCGTACCCGGCCGCCAGCACAGCCGGATCGCCCATCCCGCTCAGTACGGCGAGCTCCGCCGCGGCCGGTGTGTCGCCGCTTCCGACGCGGCCATCGATCTGGTCCTGGATCGAACCGCGCAGCTCCGCCGCGTGGTCGGCGCGTTCCCGCGGAGGCAGCGATCTCGTCGCTGCCTCGACGTAGCGGCCGATGTAGTCCTGCCGGGTGATCGGTTCCATTTTCCCTGTCCTTCGTGTCTGCCGGCGCGCTCAGCGCGCGCGGCGCGCCTTGAGGAAGGCGTCGATGGTGTCCCACACCGCGATCAGGACGATCCCGAATCCGATCAGCACGGTCACGACCGTCTCGGCGGTCTGCGCCGCGTCGGACGGCATGAGCTGTGCGAAGAACTCGGGGTTGACCAGCTCCCCGAGCAGCAGCAGCCACAGGGCGGGGATCGCGATCGCGACGTTGAGTGCGGCGTTGACGGTGGCGGTCGCCCTCGTCCACCTGCCCCGCGCGTAGACGAAGATCGCCAGCAGAGCCTCGAGCACGATGAGCGCGAACAGTGCGGTGATCCACCAGGGCCACAGGCTGGGCGCGAGGAACGGCATCCATTCGCCCGCCGCGGCGAAGTACGCGAAACCGACGAAGTGATCCCACACCACCGCACCGGCGGCAAGAGCGAGGAACACCAGCGACCCGATCAGGTCGCCGAGCTTGGCGCCGTTCTCCTTCAGCTCGGGGAGGTCATCGACGGACCACGTGCCGACGAGTCCGGCGCCCCGGTCAGGGGTGCTCCGTTCGACGATGAAGAAGATCAGCGTCGTCCAGAAGCCGATGTGCACGATGGCGGACAGCGCGACGGAGACGACCGCGCCGATCCCCTCACCCACCTGCGCCCCGGAGAAGACCTGGCCGAGGCCGACGCCGAAGGCGGCGCACGCCGGGACGATCGCCCAGAGCAGCTTGGTCAGGCGCCACCACGTCAGGTAGTAGCGCGGTCCGATCAGCCACAGCGGGCGGTCGGTGTAACCGGCGGCGAGCGTGTCGGGGTCGCCGAGCTCGGTGAGCACGGCGCGCTCGGCGACCTCCAGCGCCGCGCCGTCGGCGACGCGCGCCTCGATCTGGTCGTCGATGGATGCCCGCAGCTCGGCGGCCAGGTCGGCGCGCTGACTCTCAGGCACGGTGCGCATCGCGGTCGCGACGTACCGATCGGTGAGGGTGGCGGTGATGGTCATGTCAGTCCTCCTGGGGAAGGGTGTCGATCGCTGCCGCGATCGCACGGAACTCGTCGGTCAGCGCGTCGGCCAGGCGAGTGCCCGCGGCGCTGGTGCGGTAGAACTTGCGGGGCCGGGCCTCGTCGGTGTTCCACTCGCTCGTGAGGTGGCCCTGCTTCTCCAGCCGGCGCAGCAGGGGATACAGCGTGTTGGCGTCCGTCTCGAACCCGCGAGCGCTGAGCTCCTCCAGCAACCCGTATCCGTAGCCGGGCGTCTGCAGGAGCCGCAGGCACGCCAGGACCGCAGTGCCGCGCCGCAGCTCCTGCAGGTGGGTGTCAAGTGCTTCCGTCTCGCTCATGAATCACACTGTACTGTGTGACACACACTGTAGTCAATGGCACATCGCAGTGTCCGGAATTGCTTATTCGGGGAGTCGGACGGCGCGGGCGTGACCGGCACCCGCACCGACGCCCCGCCGACGCACAGCGGAGGCAGGCATCTGCGAGGGAGCATGATGGAGTCGTGAGCACCGACGCCGCCGCATCCTTCCCCTCCCTTGCCGATCTGCTCGACTCGATGCGCGTGGTCGCCCTCCCCCTGGCCACGCGGTTCCGGGGCATCGACATCCGTGAGGCGGCGCTGATCCACGGCCCCGAGGGATGGACCGAGTTCTCGCCCTTCCTCGAGTACGACGACGCGGAGGCGTCCGTCTGGCTCGCCGGCGCCATCGACTTCGGCTGGTCGGCCCTGCCGGCGCAGCATCGGGATGTCGTGCCGGTCAACGCCACCGTTCCCGCAGTTGATGCGGCATCCGTCGCCGCGGTGCTGGCGCTGTTCGACGGATGCCGCACCGCGAAGGTCAAGGTCGCCGAAGCCGGCCAGCGGCTCGCAGATGACGTCGCGCGGGTGCGGGCCGTCCGCGCCGTGATGGGTCCGGAAGGCCGCATTCGCGTGGATGCCAACGGCGCCTGGAACCTCGACGAAGCCGAGCACGCCTTCCACGCGCTCACCGAGTTCGACCTGGAGTACGTCGAGCAGCCGTGCGCGACGATCGACGACCTCGCCGAACTGCGCCGGCGGGTGAAGTATCTCGGCATCCCGATCGCCGCCGACGAGAGCGTCCGCAAGGCCGCCGATCCGATCGCCGTTGCCCGCGCCGGGGCGGCCGACATCATCGTGGTGAAGGCGCAGCCCCTCGGGGGTGTGCGCCGCGCCCTGGAGATCGTGGCCGAGGCGGGGCTGCCCGCCGTCGTCTCCAGCGCCCTCGAGACCTCCGTCGGACTGGCGATGGGAGTCGCGCTGGCCGCCGCCCTTCCCCAGCTGGACTACGACTGCGGCCTGGGCACGGCCGCACTGCTGACGGCGGATTCCGCCTCGCCGGCGCTCCTCCCGCGCGACGGCGCACTGCCGGTGGGTCGGGTCGCCGCCGATGCGGCGCAGCTGGACCGGTACGCGGCATCCGAAGATCGCCTGGAGTGGTGGCGTGCGCGCATCGCGCGGTGCCATTCGGAACTGGTCCGCGCGAGCGACCGCGCGAACGCCTGACCGGCGATCCGGCTCAGTCGGTCGGCGGCTCGATGACCAGCTGAGCCACCCGCGCGATCTCTTCGCTGGTGCGCCGGCACACCGCGGCGTAATCGAGACCGGCCATCGTGGCGCGCACGGACTCGCTCTCCCACACCGTGAGCATGAGCCGCGCGACCTGGTCGGCGGGCATGCGGAAGCTGAGCGTCTTGGCCTGGGCGATGTCGGTGATGATCTGCGCGACGCTCGCGCGCATCTCGGCCTCCTGCGCCAGATAGGCGGCACCCAGCTGCGGGTCGCGCAGCGCGTGGATGCGGATCTCGCTCATGAGCAGGATGGCGAGGCGGTCATCGCCGGAGACATCGAGCACCTGCTGCACCAGCGACAGTGCGTCGGTCGCGACATCGTGCAGCTGTCCACCGCGCTCGAGCTGGGCCACCCGGTCCCGGACACCGGCGACACGGGCCAGCGCGACGCGGCTGGTCAGTTCCAGGAACAGCTCATCCTTGGACTCGAAGTTCGAGTAGAAGGCGCCGCGCGTGAAGCCGGCGCGCTCGCAGATGGCCTCGACGGATGCCGCGTCCAGACCCTCTTCGGCGAACACCTGGGCGGCCGCATCCAGCAGCTTCTGCACGGTGGTTTCGCGTCGGCGCGACGTCACGGTGACGGTGTCGGTCATCCACTCTCCTCGGGCTCGCTGGTCACCACTCAAAATACACACGCAGCACTCAGGTTGAGGGCGGCTGCCGGACTTACGATACACTCATGTATCCGATACAGCGCTGTATCCAACCTGTCTGATTCCTGGTAGCCCCGGAGGCGCTGTGTCCACTCTTCTGTATGCCCTCGGCCGTTGGTCATACCGGCACCCGTGGCGGGTGCTGGTCGGCTGGATACTGCTGCTGGCCATCGCCGGGGCCGGTGCGCTGACGCTCGGTCAGGGCACCAGCAACACCTTCTCCATCCCGGGCACCGAGTCCCAAGCCGGCATCGAGCAGCTGAACCGGACCTTCCCCCAGGCCAGCGGCACCAGCGCCCAGATGATCGTCGTAGCCGCGGACGAAGCGCAGATCGGGGACGAGCCCTACGCCACCGCGATCACCGACACCGTGGCCGGACTGGAGGATCTGGACGGCATCCTCGCGGTGACCGATCCCTTCGACGAGATGGTCAACGGACTGGTCTCGGAGGACGGCGACGCCGCCATCGTGCGACTGCAGTTCGACGGGCAGGCCACCGACGTTCCCGCTGAGACCAAGACGGCGCTGCAGGATGTCGCGACCGAACTGCGGGAGGAGCTTCCCGCCGGGTCCGAGGTCGCCCTCGGTGGCGACCTGTTCGCGATCTCCGTACCCGGGGTCACGATCACCGAGGCGGTCGGCCTGCTGATCGCCCTCCTCGTTCTCATCGTCACCTTCCGCTCCTTCGTGGTCGCCGGGCTTCCGCTGCTGACCGCGATCATCGGGGTGGGCCTGTCTCTCGCCCTCCTCTTCCTCTCCACCGCGTTCGCAAGCATCACCTCGACCACCCCGTTGCTGGCGCTGATGCTCGGACTGGCGGTCGGCATCGACTACGCCCTGTTCATCGTCGCCCGGCATCAGGACCAGGTGCGTGACGGCATGGAACCGGAGGAGTCCGTGGCGCGCGCGACCGGCACCGCCGGATCTGCCGTCGTCTTCGCCGGCATCACCGTGCTGATCGCGCTGATCGGACTGTCCTTCGCCGGCATCCCGTTCCTGACCACGATGGGCATCGCCGCCGCCGTCGCCGTGGCGATCGCGGTGCTGGTTGCGCTCACCTTGACCCCGGCGATGCTGGCGTTCCTCAAGGGCCGCGTCGCCGGGCGAGCGAAGCGCCCGCGCACGAAGGCCGCGAAGACGCCGCGACGCGGATTCGCGGAGCGCTGGGTGGGACTTGTGACCAAGCATCCGATCGTCACGACCGTCGCCGTCGTGCTCACTCTCGGAGTCATGGCGATCCCGGCGGCCAGCCTGGCGCTGGCCCTGCCCAACGCCGGGATGCTGCCGCAGCAGAACGAGGCGCGCCAGAGCTACGACATGGTGGCGGAGGAGTTCGGCCCGGGCTTTAACGGGCCCATCGTGCTGACCGGCACCATCGTGACCTCCACCGACCCCGTCGGGCTGATGAACGACCTCGGCGACGATGTCGCGAGCCTCCCCGGCGTCGAGGCGGTCGCACTGGCGACTCCGAACGAGACCGCCGACACCGGCATCGTGCAGCTGATCCCCACGACCGCGCCCGATGACCCTGCCACGGCCGAGCTCGTGCGGGAGCTGCGCGACCAGCACGACCGGTGGCTGGATGAGTTCGGCATCGACGTCACCGTGACCGGATTCACCGCTGTCGCCATCGACATCTCCGATCAGCTGGGCGCCGCGCTGATCCCCTTCGGCGTCTTCGTCGTGGGTCTCTCGCTCGTGCTGCTGACGATCGTGTTCCGTTCCATCGCCGTGCCGATCAAGGCGGCGCTGGGCTACCTGCTCTCGGTGGCGGCGGCGTTCGGCGTCGTGGCCGCGGTGTTCGAATGGGGCTGGCTGGCGGACGTGCTGCACGTGACCCGCACCGGGCCGATCATCAGCTTCATGCCGATCGTCCTGATGGGCGTGCTGTTCGGCCTCGCGATGGACTACGAGGTGTTCCTGGTCTCGCGGATGCGGGAGGACTACGTCCACGCGCGGCGCGCGGGTGCGACCCGAGCGGAGGCACGCGCCGTCGCGGTCGGAGCCGTCAGATCCGGCTTCACCTCGTCCGCACGCGTCGTCACCGCCGCCGCGCTGATCATGTTCGCGGTCTTCGTCGCGTTCGTCCCCGAAGGGGATGCCTCGCTCAAGCCGATAGCACTCGGGCTGGCCGCCGGCATCGTCATCGATGCGTTCCTGGTCCGCATGACGCTGACTCCGGCGGTGATGGCCCTACTCGGCGATCGCGCATGGTGGCTGCCGAAGTGGCTCGAACGCGTGCTGCCGCACTTCGACATCGAAGGCGAGGCGGTCCAGCGCGAGCTCGAGCTGGCCGACTGGCCCGAGCCGGACTCGACGGCCGCAGTCGTCGCGGCGGACGTCTCGGTCAGTGCCGGCGATCTCCACCTCATCGACGGCGCCGGTCTCCGCGTCGAGAGGGGCGAGGCGCTCGTCGTCACCGCGAAGGACGCGCGGGGACCGCGCGCCCTGCTGCTCGCCCTCTCCGGCCGCGCCGGGCTCGAGGGACGCGCCCGCGTCGGCGGGCACCTGCTCCCGGGACGAGAGGCCTGGGTGCGGGCACACGTGGGCGTCGCGCTCCTGGACGGTTCCGCGCAGCCGGTCCGCGACCTCCGCCGTGCCCTCGCCGGCGCACCGCGCATCGTGGTGATCGACGGCGTCGACGCCCTCACCCCGGCCGGCGTGCGCGATCAGGCCGCCGCGGTGCTGAGGGATGCCGCATCCGTCGCTCCGGAGATGGCCCTGATCGTCGCCTCCGCCTCCCCGGAGGCCGCCCGTGGGCTCCTCGCCGACGCCGGCTGGCCGGACGCACCGGTCCTCGACGTCACGGTGACCAGGCGCACCCACTCGGTGCACCCCACCGAATCGACTTCCACACGGCCGACGGCCGTTCCCACGACAGAGGTACACGCATGACCCTCCACATCGAACGGGCGCGCTCGCGCCGCCCTATCACCTGGCTGACGCTCATCGGTGTCCTGCTGCTGCCCGTGCTGATCGGCGGCATTCTCGTCGCGGCGTTGTACAACCCGGCCGAGCGGCTGGACAGCATGAGCGCAGCGATCGTGAACGAAGACGAACCCGTCACGATCGACGACCAGTACATTCCGCTCGGCCGCCAGCTGACCGCGGGCCTGGTCGAGGGATCCGACGAGATCGCGAGCAACCTGGACTGGACCATCTCCAACGCCGAGGACGCCGCCGCCGGTCTGGCCGACGGCACCTACCAGGCGGTCGTCACGATCCCGGCGAACTTCTCCGCCGCCGCCACCTCCACCGCCCCCGGCGGCACACCCGAGCAGGCGACCATCGAGGTCACCACGCCACCGGATTCCAAGGTCGTCGACGACGCCATCACCGCGCAGGTGACCTCGGCCGCGGCATCCATCATGGGGCAGGAGCTCTCCCAGGTGTACCTGGAGAACGTGTTCCTGGGGTTCACCACGCTGGGCGATCAGCTCGGCGAAGCCGCCGACGGCGCCGCACAGCTGGCGGACGGTGCAGCGCAGGCGGCGTCCGGGGCAGCGCAGCTGCCCGCCGGGATCGGCCAGCTCGGCGACGGCGCATCGCAGCTGTCCTCCGGCGCGGGGACGCTGGCCGGCGGGCTGGACACCATCGGGTCGGGCACGGCGGCGTCGGCGAACGGGGCGAACCAGCTCGCGGCCGGCCTCGATGCCGCCGCCGCCCAGGTGAACAACCAGGAGCTGGTCCAAGCCGCCCAGGACGCCGCGACCTACGCCGGTACCGCCGCGTCGCAGACGGTCGCGGTCGCGCAGGGCGCCGGTGGGCTGGCACTCACGCTTCAGGGACTGGCCGACGAGTGCCTCGCCTCGGGTGCGTCGCAAGCGTTCTGCGACAGCCTCGGCGCCGCCGCCGGAACGGCCGGAGCCGTCGCGGGCGACGCCGGAGCGGCGGCCACCAGTGCCGGATACGCGAGCGGCTACGCGACCCCGACCGCCTCGGGAATCCAGCAGCTGACCTCGCAGACCAGCGCCGGGTTGAGCGAAGCCGCGGCTCAGACGCGCACACTGGCTTCGGGCCTTGCCCAGCTCGCCGACGGCACCGTCCAGTCCGCCGAGGGCGCGCGCGGACTCCAGTCCGGTGCGTCCCAGCTCGCCGGCGGCGCCACCCAGGCCGCCGACGGCGCGACCTCGCTCGCCGACGGCGTCGGCGAGCTCGCGACCGGGACGGCGACCCTCGCGGACGGCCTGGATCAGGCATCCGCCGCTGTTCCCTCCTACACGGATGCGGACGCCACCAGCCTGGCCACCGTGGTGTCCGATCCGGTGACCACCGACGGCGTCGGCTCGTCGCTGTTCGGCGCGTCGGCGGTGCCCCTGCTGTCCACGCTCGCGCTGTGGTTCGGCGGCCTCGGCACGTTCGTCGCCCTGCAGGCGGCCTCGCGCCGGGCGCTCACCTCGCGTGCCCCGTCGGCGCTCCTCGCCCTGCGCGGGCTGGTGCCGGCCGCCGTGCTCGGCGCTGTGCAGGGACTGCTCGTGGCCGGCGTCGTCCAGCTCGCGGCATCCTACGACTGGGCCCAGTGGTCGATGTTCGCCGCGCTGTGCGTGGTCGCGGGAATCGCCTTCGCGGCCGTCAACCAGGCCCTCGTGGCCGTGTTCGGCGGCGCGGGACGATGGCTTGCTGCCCTGGTCGGCGTGCTGGCCGTCGCGACCGGCGTGGTCTCGACTGTGCCCGGTGTGCTGTCCGAAATCGCGGCGCTGCTGCCCACCGCGCCCGCGTACAACGGGATGCTGTCCGCACTGACGGAGACCGCCGGCCTCGGCGCCGGCGTCGCGGGCCTCCTGATCTGGTCGCTGCTCGCGTTCATCGCGACGACCCTCGCTGTGGCGCGGCGACGCGTGGCCAACGCGCGGGACCTGCTCGCGGCATCCCCCGCCCCGGCGTAGCCGTCCTGGCGGCGGCGCTTCGCCCCGGGCGCCTTGCCGTCGCCTGTCGCCTGCCACCGCTCGCCTGTCGCTCCCCTGTCACGATCTGCAAGGCCCCGCCGCGTGTCGTGACAGGCGAGCGCGTTCGTGAAGCCCGCCGCTCCCCTGTCACGATCTGCAGCGTCCCGCGGCATGTCGTGACAGGCGAGCGCGCTGGACGGGGCGCGGCGGGGACAGCGGATCAGAACGCAGGGATGCCGCGACCGCAGCCGCGGGAATGCCCGCGCAGGCTCAGCTCAGGCCGGAGTAGGCGTGCAGACCCTTGAAGAACATGTTCACGATGGTGAAGTTGAACATCACGGCGGCGAAGCCGATGATCGACAGCCACGCCGAGCGCGATCCGCGCCAGCCGCGCGTGGCACGGGCATGGATGTATCCGGCATAGAGCACCCAGATCACGAAGGTCCATACTTCCTTCGTGTCGAAGCCCCAGTACCGGCCCCACGCATCGTTGGCCCAGATGGAGCCGGCGATGAGCGTGAACGTCCAGAAGATGAAGCCGAGGATCGCGAAGCGGTACGCGATCGACTCGAGGGCGTCGCTGCCCGGCAGCGTACCCAGGAACCGCGGTCCGGTCTTGGCCGCGGGGGCGCCGTCGGCCGCGGCATCCGCGATGGCGATCTTCCGCTCCCGGCGGGCCTGCATCAGCTGCAGCACCGAGAGCCCGAAAGCGAGCGCGAACAGAGCGGTCGCGAGCGAGGCGACGAACACGTGGATCACGAGCCAGACGCTCTTGAGCGGGTCCATGAGCGGCGAGATCTCGACGTAGAACGCCAGCGCCGCGCCGCCCAGCAGCAGCGCGACCATGCCGGTGATGAACGACCCGAGGAAGCGCAGGTCGTAGCGCAGCAGCGAGACGAGGTAGACCGCCACGATGAGCATGGTTCCGGTGAGGGCGAACTCGTACATGTTCGACCACGGAACTCGTCCGGCTGCGATGCCTCGCGTCACGTCGCCGGCGACGTGGAAGACCAGCCCGAGGACGGTCAGCGACGTGCCGATGCGGGCCCAGATCAGGCGCGGGCGCTGGCCGGGCCGCGCCGTGAACGCCCGCTCGGCGGCACGCTCCTGATCCCGCCTCCGGGCGCCGGCGTCCCTGCGCCGGGATTCGCCGACGGATGCCGCATCCGCTCCCACGGTGACAAGCTCTCGTTCACGCGTCGACGCGTCCTGCGCGTCGACCGCGCGCGCCCCGCGACTGGCCAGGTCGACCGCGTAGGCGATGAACGCGAACGCGTAGATCGCGATGGCGGTCCACACGAGCAGCACGGAGACCGTGTCGAGTGAGAGGGGGGTGCCAGGCATGGGGTTCAGTCTACGCGGGGAGAATCCGCGGATCCCCGGTCGCCCTCGTCCTCCGCAGCGCTGGTCTCGCGCTCGTCCGCCGCGCCGGCGGGCCGCCCGCGGACGGACCCCGGCTCCGTCACCGGAGCCGACACCTGTTCGCGCAGCAACGGGTCCAGCGAGGTGGTGTGCTTGAGGACGATCTGGTCCAGCGCGGTGGCGATGGTCGGGTCCTCGCCGCGCGCGAGCCCGGCGTACTCCAGACGCAGCGTGTTCCCATCTGCGGTCGCCTTCACCCACACGCGGCGACGCGGGAGGAACAGGGCGGCAAGCAGCCCGAGCACGGCCAGCACGGCGAATCCGAGCACCCAGGCTGCCGCGGCATCCCGGTGGACCGACAGCGACACGAACCGCTTGACGGACTGGTCGTAGCCCTCAGCGCCGGCGGGAGATTCGTTCTCGAAGGTGATCGTGCCCAGGCCGTCCGGCAGCTCGGCGGTCTGACCGGGCGCAAGTTCGATCGAGTCGACGTCCACGGCCCGCCCGGTGAGCTGCGTCATGCCGGTCGGATCGAGCGTATACACCGATCGGGGCGTGCCGTCGTCGATGCCCAGATCGCCGGCGTAGACGTCCAGGGTGACGACCGGGTTGATCAGCGCCGGGTATGCAGAGGTGAACGCCCCGGTGGTCAGCGGCGCCTGCGTCGGGTAGAAGAACCCGACCAGCCCGAGCTGCTCCGGCATGCCGTCGGGCACCTTGATCACCCCGAGGGAGGTCATGTTCGTGTCCTGGGGAAGGAACGGCACCGACTCGGAGAACACCGTCGTGCCGGCAGAATCGCGGATCGTGATCGTCGGCGCGTATCCGTTGCCCATCAGGTACACGCGGTCGCCTTCGATCTCGAGCGGATGGTTCACACGCACCTCCGCCTGGACGGGCTCCTGTCCGGCGACCTGAGTCGTCAGATGCGCGATGAAATCGCCGGCCTGGCCGGCTGCCTGGGTGCCGGAGGGCTGGTAGGTGACGCTGAACTCGTCCAGTGCCATCGAGTACGGGGCGAGCTGTTCCTCGTCGACGAAGCGGCCGGGATTGAACGACGTGTAATCGAGCAGGGTGTTGACGAAGGTGCCGCCTTCCACGATGACGCCCTGCCCGGTGTAGGTGTAGCCGCCGCCCACGCCGACGGCGATCAGGACGCCGATCAGCGCGGTGTGGAAGACCAGGTTCCCGGTCTCGCGCGCATACCCGCGCTCGGCCGAAACCGACAGCGTCCCACCCGCGTCGTACCGTTCCACGCGGTATCCGCCGCTGCGCAGCTGCGCGGCCGCGACGTCCACAGCGGTCGCAGCGGCGGCCGACGTGTCGGCCCCGGGCGCGAGTTCCACCACGCGCGAGCGGTGGTCCGCCAGCCGCTCGAGGCGGGCGGGGGTCCGGGGCGGTCGCGCCCGCAGTGCCTTCCAGTGGTGCCGCGTCCGCGGGATCACGCATCCGATCAGCGAGATGAACAGCAGGATGTAGATCGCCGAGAACCAGACCGACGAATACACGTCGAACAGCTGGAGGTTGTCCAGGATCGGCGCGAGATCCGGGTTGTCGGTGAAGTACTGCGTGACCCCGTTCGGATCCGCGCTGCGCTGCGGCACGATCGAGCCCGGCACGGCCGCGATCGCGAGCAGCAGCAGCAGGACCAAGGCGGTGCGCATGCTCGTCAGCTGACGCCATCCCCAGCGCAGCCAGCCGACCACGCCCAGCGCAGGCTGGGCGATATCCGTGGATGCCGCGACCGAGTCGGCGTGATCCGCGGGTCTCAGCGTGCCTTCGATCGGCGGGGACGCGCCGTCGGGCTCAGAGCGGGAGGGGGACATTGAGGAACACTCCCTGCAGTTGCGCCATGAGGGCCGTCCAGACGCCGGAGACCATCAGGATGCCGAGGACGACGAGCAGCACGCCGCCGACGAGATTCACGGTGCGGATGTGCCGGCGCAGGAAGCCGACCGACCGCGTCGCCCACCCGAAGCCCAGCGTGAGGAGGATGAACGGGATGCCGAGGCCGAGCGAGTACGCCAGCCCGAGCAGCCCGGCCCGGACGGGGTCGCCGAAGTTCCAGGACATGGCCAGGATCGCACCGAGGGTGGGTCCGATGCAGGGCGCCCAGCCGATGCCGAGCGCGAGGCCCAGCAGCGGCGCCCCGATCAGGCCGACGTTGCCGCGCACCTGCGGCTTGAACGTGCGCTGGGCGAACCCGAAGAGGCCGATGAACACGAGGCCGAGAAGGACGATGATGACACCCATGACGCGCGTGATCGGGTCGGCGTACTCGAGGAAGAAGCGCCCGACCGTTCCGCCCAGGATGTTGACGGCCATGAACACGACGGTGAACCCGGCGACGAACAGGAGCACCCCGACCAGCAGGCGCCCACGGCTGGGGGTCTCTGCCAGGGGCGCAGCATCGACAGGTGCGGCGCCCCTGCGCGGCGCGGCGGCGGCTGCTGCCGCCACCGGTTCCGGCCGCGGCGAGACGGCGCCGCCGATGAAGCCGAGGTAGCCGGGAACGAGTGGCAGCACGCAGGGCGAGAGGAAGGAGACGAGCCCGGCGAGCAGAGCGATCGGCAGAGCGATCCACAGTGCGCCGTCGGTGATGACGGCGCCGGGGTTCACGAGGACTCCGCGAGAGTGTCGCGCACGAGTGCGGTCAGGATAGAGGCGTCCGGAAGCTGGCCGATGATCCGCGCGGCCACGCGGCCGTCGGCGTCCAGGACCAGCGTCGTCGGTGTCGCCTGAATCGGCGTCTTCTCGGCGAACGCCAGCTTGATCGAGGGCGTCTGCGACGCGATCGCGCTCGGATAGGTCACGCCGTAGGTCTCGGCGAACGCGGCGGCCTGTTCCGCCGAGTCGATCGTGTTGATCCCCAGGAACTCGACGTCCTCATCCTGGAACTGCCCGTACGCCTCCTCCAGGTCGCCGGCCTCGGCGCGACACGGACCGCATGCGGCGTACCAGAAGTTCACCACCAGCACCCCACCGAGATAGTCCGCGCTGGTCACGGAGCCTCCGGTCTCGGTGGTCGCCTCGAACACCACCGGTTCGGTGCGCTCGTCGGCCGCGATCTCCACGACGCGGAAATCACCGGCGATGTACCCCTTGTTATCGCCTGCCCGATACTGCTCGGCCAGGGGGTCGTTCGCGCACGCCGCAAGCGAGAGGGCCAGTGTCGCGGTGACCAGCGCGGCGGTGGCGCGACGGACGGCGAGGGTACGACGGCGCCTCATCACACCGCCCCCACGTCGACGGCGCCGGCGGTCGATGCCGGCTCGGCGTAGTCGACTTCACGCCAGACGTCGCCCACGAGTTCGAAGCTGGTCACGCTGGAGAGCGCGCACCGCCGCCGGCGGGGGTCGTGCCGGGTCGGCAGTCCCGCCACGGCGAGGTGGGTCACCCAGATCGGAAGCTGGTGACTGACGATGACGGCATCGCCGGACTCGATGTCGTGCCAGGCATCCTTCATGGCCTCCTGCACGCGCGCCACGACCTGTACGTACGGTTCGCCCCAGCTGGGGATCTCGGGCCGGGCGAGGTAGCGCCAGCTCGCCGGGTTGGCCAGTGCCCTGCTCATCCGCTTGCCCTCGAACACGTTGGTCGGCTCGATGACGCGCTCGTCGATCAGGGGGTCGATTCCGAGCAGCTCGGTGAACGGCTCCGCGGATTCGCGCGTGCGCTGCAGCGGCGACGCGATCAGGGCGCCGATGGGGCGCTCCAGCGCCTGAACGTATTCCGCCGCCTGGCGTGCCATCCTCCGCCCGTCAGCGCTCAGCCCGAAGCCGGGAAGCCGCCCGTACAGCACGCGGCGAGGGTTGTGGACCTCTCCGTGGCGGACGAGATGAAGACGGTCGGCGGGCACGGATCCAGTCTACGTGGACGCCGTTGTGTGCTCGCTGAGGCGACCTTTTCCGCGCGCACGCGGGCGCGTTTCGGGCGCTTCCGCGCGCATGCGGGCGCGTTTCAGGGAACGCCGGCGGACGCCATCGCCGCGCCGACGAACCACGATGCGATCGTCAACGGCGCCGCCAGCAACGGCACCCAGAAGGCGAGGCGTCGCTTCACGAGCAGAACGATCGCGACCACAGCTGCGATGAGAAGGACGATCCAGGGCAGGCCGACCGCGGCCAGGACCCCGAGCCCGATCAGGTCGGTGTCGCACTGCGCCGTGCCGCCGCAGGGGTCCGAGGCCATGGCCAGGAACAGCCCGAAGTAGGAGGTGATCAGCGTCAGTATCCCGAGACACACGAGCAGGATGAGCGTGACGACGATGTCCCATACGATCGCGGGTCGCCGCGGGGCCGACCCGACCCCGGACATCTGCGCACCGGGGGATGCACCGGCGGGAGGCTGACCAGAGGACGCTGCGGCGGGCGGCGGAGGAGGAGGCGTGGTCACGCGCTCAGCATAGGAGCCGACGCGTCCGGGACGCGCTGAGCGATCTGAATCATCCGCGTGCGACGCCTGATGGGCCTCGAGCGCGCCCGGCCGGACGCGGCGGCGCAGTATGACCGGTAACGGCTCAACGTAGACTGTCCCCCCGTGAGTGAACGCGTTCTCGTCAAGCAGCTGCAGGCCCGATCCGATGGACCCGTCTCGGTGTCCGGATGGGTCGAAACCGTCCGCGATCAGAAGAAGGTGCAGTTCGTCATCCTTCGCGACGAGACCGGCGCCGTGCAGCTGGTCAACCCGGCCACCCGGTTCGACCCGGACGCGGCCGAACCGCAGAACCCCGAGGCGCTCGCGCTGACGGAGACCATCTCTGCCTTGACCACCGGCACCTTCCTCACCGCGCACGGCGAGCTCAAGCACGACGAGCGCGTCAAGCTCGGCGGCGTCGAGATCAAGCTCAGCGGACTGGAGGTCGCCGCCGCGGCTCTCCCGGAGACCCCCATCGCCGCCGACAGCGCACAGGACAAGCGCATGGACTGGCGCTTCCTGGACCTGCGTCAGCGTCGCAACAACCTCATCTTCCGCGTGCAGACCACCCTCGAGCACGCGATGCGCACGTGGTGGATCGAACGCGACTTCATCGAGATCCACTCCCCCAAGCTGATGGCCTCCGCCTCGGAGTCCAACGCCGAGCTGTTCGCCCTGGAGTACTTCGGCGAGCAGACGGCCTACCTGGCGCAGAGCCCGCAGTTCTTCAAGCAGATGGCGCAGTCGGCCGGGTTCGGCAAGATCTTCGAGATCGGCGACGTCTACCGCGCGGATCCCTCCTTCACCTCGCGTCACGCGACGGAGTTCACCAGCATCGACGCCGAGATCTCGTGGATCGACTCGCACGAGGACGTCGCCCGCATGCAGGAGGAGCTCCTCGCCTTCGCGATCGGCGCGGTCCTGGACAAGCACGGCGCCGAGATCGAGGAGCTGTTCGGCGTCACGCCGACCGCCCCGACCCTCCCGTTCCCCCGGATTCCGCTCGCCGAGGCCCGCGAGATCGTGGCGGCCCGCGGGTACGACATCCCGCGCACCGACGGCGACCTGGACCCCGAGGGTGAGCGCCAGATCTCCGCGCACGTCAAGGAGACCTACGGGCATGACTTCGTGTTCATCACGGACTACCCGCACGAGATCCGCGCGTTCTACCACATGCGCGATGCCGAGACCGGTCTGACCAAGAGCTACGACCTGCTCTACAACGGCGTGGAGATCACCACCGGTGCCCAGCGCGAGCACCGCGTGGACATCCTCATCGAACAGGCCAAGCAGAAGGGCCTGGACCCCGAGCACCTCGAGTTCTACTTCGACTTCTTCCGCTACGGCGTACCGCCGCACGGAGGCTTCGGCATGGGCCTCGCACGCGTGCTGATGCTGCTGCTGGGCGAGTCGTCGATCCGCGAGGTCACGTACCTGTTCCGCGGTCCCACGCGCCTCTCGCCGTAGCGGGGACTACGCGCCCACCGGGCGGCCGTACGGGACGTTCAGTGCTGTCCGCAGGCGGTCCGCTGACACGCGCCAGTGGGCATGGACTGCACCGTCGATGAGCACCACGGGGATCTTCTCCCACCAGAGCTCGTACAGGGCGGGATCGTCGGCGATGGAGAGCTCTTCGACGACGATCCGGTCCTCGGGCGCCTCGGAGACCACGACATCGACGATCTCGCGCGCCACAGCGCAGAGGTGGCACCCGGGTTTGCCGATCACGGTGACGGTGGTCATCGTCTCATCCTAAACAGCGGATGAGGGGTGCGGGCGCGTTCGCGCGGGGGCCTCAGCGCTCGAGCGGAAAGCCCGAGGCGACCCACTCGGCGGTGCCCCCGTCGACGTTCGTGGCGTCGTAGCCGCGGCCGGAGAGCGCCTCGACGACCCGTCCCGAACGCCCGCCGACCTGGCAGATCACGTGGAACGGCTCGGCAGGCAGCTGGTCCACGTGCTCGCCCAGCGTCGACATCGGCAGGTTGACCGCCCCGGGCACATGACCGGCGGCGTACTCATCGGGCTCGCGCACGTCGATGAGCGGTGTGTCCGGCTGCTCGTGCAGCTCAGCGATGGTGATCGATTTCATGTCGGACCTCTCTGCACTCCGGTTCGTGCGGCTGAGAGGACCGCGCACCGGATGCACGAAGCGCCCGTCCACCGGACAGGCGCTTGGTGTGGATGCCGCTACTTCTTGTTGCGGCGCTGGTGGCGAGTCTTGCGAAGCAGCTTGCGGTGCTTCTTCTTCGCCATGCGCTTGCGGCGCTTCTTGATGACTGAACCCACGGAGAACCTCACTAGATCAGGGTCTGGACGACCGACGCAGGCATGCGACAACCGCCCGGGAACGGGCAAGAATCTGAAAGCCTGTCGTCAGTCTATCAGGCGCTGCCCGCGCCCTTGAACTGCGGCCGGCTCCGGCTCAGCCGACGTCGGCGATCGGGCGCTGCAGCGCGTCGGTGACAGCCGACTCGGGGACACGGTAGCTGCGGCCGAAGCGCACCGCGGGAAGCTCGCCGGCATGGACCAGCCGATAGACGGTCATCTTCGACACCCGCATGATGTCGGCGACCTCCGCCACGGTCAGGAAGCGCACATCAGGCAACTCGGCCATGTTCTCCCCTTCCGATGGTCGTTCCCTCACTCTATGGGGTCGCTGCGACACGTGTAAACCCGTGTGACTGCTGGGAACGCCCGTCCCGGCTGCGGTGTCTTCCGGACCTCGACACGCACGGGTCTCGGTCAGCGGCCGGGAAGCTTCTTGAACGCGCTGGCGACGGCGTGCTTGGCGGATGCTGCGGCGCGGCCCACCACGTCGGCGGCGTGCGCCGCCGAGTCGGTGAGGGTCGACCCGCCGGCGAGTTCGGCCTCGGCATCCGCCGCTTCGTCCAGGAACGGGACCAGCCAGTCATCGATCTCATCCAGCGGCGCGGACGACAGGCTGTAGTAGCGGTGCTGTCCCTCCTCGCGGACGGATACCAGATGCGCTTCACGTAGGACCTTCAGGTGCTTGGACACCGTCGGCTGACTCACGCCGAGCTGCTGCACGATATGAGACACACTCGTCCCGCGCTCGCCGGCGGACGAACGATCGAGGAGGAGCTGCAGGATGTCGCGGCGGGTGCCGTCCGCGATCACGTCGAAGATGTCCGCCATGTGGATAGGTTAGTCGCGCACCCGCCGGAGTACCATGATGGACGTTCCGCCAGAGTGCCGCAGCAGGGAGGACGTGCATGTCCCAGGGCAGGCGCGTCAGCGGTCGCCGTCGGCGTCATCCGGCAGAAGAGGACCGCTCGCCCTTCGTCACGCGCAGCGGCCCGCGGCGGGTGTTCGACTACGTCCGCACGCGCACCACATCTTCGCCCGCGCGTTTCGCGGTCATGGTGTTCGCGGCACTCATCCTGCTGTTCACCGCGCTGCTGTCTCTGCCCGCCGCCGCGGCGAACGGGCGGCGCACGCAGCTGGTCGATGCCCTGTTCACCGCCGTGTCGACGATCTGCGTCACCGGACTGTCCACCGTCGACGTCGCGACGCACTACTCGGCGTTCGGAAAGGTCCTGATCTTCATCGGGGTGAACATCGGCGGCATGGGTGTGCTGACGCTGGCCTCCATCCTGGGACTGGTGATCTCCAAGCGGCTGGGGCTGCGGGCGAAGCTGATCGCGGCGAGCGACACCAACCCACTCCGTTCCCACGGCGGGCCGGTCAACGAAGGACAAACGGTCCGTCTGGGCGACGTCGGGCAGCTGCTGCGCACCGTCGCGCTGTCCACCCTGCTCATCGAGGCCGCGCTGGCGGTGATGCTCTACCCGTCCCTGCTGCTGTCCGGCGTCGACCCGGTGGACGCGCTGTGGGAGGCGCCCTTCTACTCGGCCATGGCGTTCACCAACACGGGCTTCACCCCGAATCCCGGTGGACTGCAGCCGTTCGCGGACAACTACCTGATGCTGACCGTCCTGATGGTGGGCGTCTTCCTCGGCTCCATCGGGTTCCCGGTGATCTATACGCTGTGGCGGCACGTGTGGCACGTGCGCCGCTGGTCGCTGCACGCGAAGCTCACCCTCATCACGACGACGGTGCTGTTCTTCGCCGGCGCGGCAGCGTTCCTGATCCTCGAATACGGCAATCCCAAGACGTTCGGCGCCCTGGATGCCTGGGACACCACCTTCCAGGCGTTCTTCCTGTCCGCCATGACCCGATCCGGCGGGTTCGCGGTCGTACCGATCGGTGATCTGCACGGGTCATCACTGGTGGTCGGATCGATGCTGATGTTCGTCGGGGGCGGCTCGGCATCCACCGCAGGGGGCATCAAGGTCACCACCTTGGCCGTCCTGGCCCTGGCGGTCATCTCCGAGGCGAAGGGGCGCCAGTCCGTCGAGTCGTTCGGGCGCCGCATCCCCAGCGACGTCCAGCGCGTCGCGCTCTCCGTCGTCGCGTGGGGGGCGACCATCTGCGCGATCGCGACCATCACCATCGCGCAGATCAGTCAGGCGGACGTTGCGGACGTGCTCTTCGACGTGATCTCCGCCTTCGGCACCGTCGGCCTCTCAACCGGGCTCACCGCGGAGCTGTCCGACCCGGCCGTGTATGTGATGGCGGCGACGATCTTCATGGGCCGCATTGGTACAGTGACACTCGCCGCGGCCGTGGCCGCGACATCCCGTTCGCAGCTCTACTCGCTGCCAGTGGAAAGGCCGATCGTTGGTTGAGCGCATCAGGGGCGATGCCCCTGTCCTGGTGATCGGACTCGGGCGGTTCGGCGCGGCCTGCGCCGGCGAGCTGGACAGACTCGAGCGCGAGGTGCTCGCGATCGACGAGAGCCTCGACCTGGTGCAGAAGTGGTCCGAGCGGGTGACCCATACCGTCCAGGCAGATGCGCGCAACATCGACGCCCTGAAGCAGGTGGGCGCGCAGGACTTCCAGGTGGCCGTGGTCGCGGTCGGCTCCTCGATCGAGGCATCCGTGCTGATCACGGCCAACCTCGTCGACCTGAAGGTCCCGCAGATCTGGGCCAAGGCGGTCACCCAGTCGCACGGGAAGATCCTGGCGCGCGTCGGCGCGAACCACGTCATCTACCCCGAGCGCGAGGCGGGCGAACGCGTCGCCCATCTCGTGAGCGGACGGATGCTGGATTTCATCCGCTTCGATGACGACTTCGCGATCGCCAAGATGTATCCCCCGAAGTTCATCCGCGGTGTCGGCCTGAATGAGTCCGGCGTGCGGACCAAGTACAACGTGACGGTGGTCGGGGTCAAGAGCCCGGGCAAGCCTTTCCGCTACGCGGAGGCGAACACGATCGTCACCAACCACGACCTGATCATCGTGTCCGGCACCAACAGCGACATCGAGCGGTTCGCCTCCCTGGACCGCTGACTCCCGGGAAGCAGCGCCGGGCCGCTTGGTCGACGACAGGCCTGCGCGGACCCAGCCGCGCACCCGCACCCCGGTGCTCCTCCTACGCGCCGGTCGCCAGCTCCCGTGCGCGGACGAGCGCGGCATCCGTCGCCGCGGCGAAGACCTCGTCCAGCCGCGCATCCTGCAGGACGGCGATCGCGCGTTCGGTGGTGCCCTTCGGGCTCGTCACGCGCCGTCGCAGCTCGGCCGGGTCCGCATCGGATGACTGCAGGAGTGCGGCGGCGCCGATGAAGGTCTGCTCAGCCATGAGTCGCGCATCCGCCGGCGCGAAGCCCTTGCCCATCGCCGCCTTCGTGAACTCCTCGACCAGCAGGAAGAAGTAGGCGGGACCGGATCCGGAGATCGTCGAGAGCGCGTCGATCTGCGACTCCGGCACCTCGATGACGGTCCCGACCGTCTCGAAAAGGGCACGTGTCACGGCGATGTCAGCAGCCGACGCAGTGGCTCCGGCGGCCAGGCCGGTCACGGCCTGGCGAACCAGCGCGGGCGTGTTGGGCATCGACCGCAGGACCGCGACCTCGCCTCCGAGGATCGATTCGAAGGTTGCGATCGGCACGCCCGCCGCGAGACTGACCACGATCGTGCCGGCCGCGAGATGTGGGGCGATCTCGCGCAGCAGATCCGGCACCATCGCGGGCTTGACCCCCACCAGGACGACACGGGCGGATGCCGCGGCCTCGGCGTTGGCCTGGGGTCGGTCCTCGAGGGCGACGCTGGTGACTGAGCCGATGGAGGCCAGCGCGTCGGCTTTCGCCCGCGTGCGGTTGGTCACGGTCACACCGCCGCCCGCCCGGCCGGAGGCCACCAGCCCCTGCAGGATCGCCCCGCCCATCGAGCCCGCGCCCAGGATCGCGATGGACGGGAGCACGGGAGCGTCGGAAGGCATGGCGAACATCCTACGACCGTCGCCTTTCATATGGATTGACTTATATAAGAATCGGCGCAATGATTGTCGCGTGCACGCACTCGACGTCCTGAGCGACCCGGTCCGCCGGCGGATCCTCGAACTCCTCGCCGACGGGGAGTTGAGCGCCGGCGAGGTCGGCGACGTCATCCAGCGCGACTTCGGCATCTCGCAGCCCGCCGTGTCGCAGCATCTGCGCGTACTCCGCGAAGCGGGGTTCACGACCGTGCGCGCGCACGGCACTCGCCGCCTCTATGCCGTCGATCCCGCCCCGCTGCAGGAAGCGGACGCGTGGTTCGGGCAGTTCCGGCGCTTCTGGCAGCCGCACCTGGATGCGCTCGGAACCGAACTCGCCCGGGAACGCCGGCGGCGACGCCGCTCCCGGCCGCAGGGCGAAGAGGCCACCACGGCCGACGGTGAATCGTCCCAGCAACCGACCCACGAGCCAGAGGAGAACTGACATGGTCGATGTGAACGCCCAGATCGATGCGGTGACGCGGACGGTCGCGGCCACGGAGGAGGACGGCGCGCCCACGCGCGTGCAGACCCTCGCGCAGGTGTACGCGTCCCCGATCGAGGACGTGTGGGACACGGTCACGACCGACCGCATCGCGCGCTGGTTCCTTCCCGTCTCGGGCGAGCTGCGGGTGGGCGGGAGGTACCAGCTGCAGGGCAACGCCGGCGGTACCGTGCTCGACTGCTCGCCGCCGTCCGACGGCGCAGCCGGCTACCGGGTCACGTGGGAGTCCGGCGGCGGAACCTCCTGGGTGACGGTGGGCCTGCGGGCACTCGACGGCGGGTCGACGCGCCTCGAGCTGACCCACACTGCGCGCACCGACGATCTTCCCCCCGGCTTCTGGGACACATACGGACCGGGTGCGACCGGTGTCGGCTGGGACCACGGGCTGCTCGGGCTCGCGCTTTATCTCGGCGGAGGTCCCCGCATCGCCCCGGACGCGGCCGACGAATGGATGCTCAGTGACGAGGGCACCCGCTTCGCGCGGGCGACCGCAGATGCCTGGGCACGCGCGCAGGCGGAGGCGGGCGACGACGCCGACGCGGCGCAGCGCGCAGCCGATGCGACCTACCGGTTCTATACCGGCCAGACGCCCGAGGACGCAGCGGCGCACTGATCCATCGGGGACGGAGGTCCTCCACCCGAGGCAACCTGAGAGTCGATTCATATTGGCGGATGCCGGTCTATAGTCGAGGAATCGGGGCTCCGGCGCCCCGCATCGACAGCGAAGGACCCGACATGACCCTCTTGGACGGCATCACGGCTCGCATCATCGAGACGCCGCGGTTGAACGTCAACATCCTCGAGCGCTCGGGAGACGATCCCGCCACGCCACCCGAGCGAACGGTGGTGTTCATCCACGGCAACGTGTCATCCGCCCTGTTCTGGCAGGAGACGATGCTCGACCTGCCCCTTGACCTGCGCGTGCTGGCGATCGACCTGCGTGGGTTCGGGGGAACCGAGCACGCGCCCGTGGACGCCACTCGCGGCGTACGCGATTTCAGCGACGACGTGGCGGCCACGCTCGAGGAACTGAGCATCCCCGCCGCGCATCTGGTGGGCTGGTCGATGGGCGGCGGGGTGGTGATGCAGTACGCGCTCGATCATCCGGCTCTCAGCCTGACGCTGCTCTCGCCGGTGTCGCCGTACGGCTTCGGCGGCACACGGCGCGACGGATCACGGCTGACCGAGGATGATGCCGGAACGGGCGGCGGGGCCGCGAACCCGGACTTCGTGCAGCGGCTGATCGATCGCGATCTGACCGCTGACGCGCCGACCTCACCGCGCAGCGTCTTCCGCTCGAGCTACGTGGCGTCGGGGTACGCCGGTGAGCACGAGGACCTGTGGGTCGAATCGATGCTCACGACATCGACGGCGACCGGCAACTACCCCGGTGATGGCGTGCCCAGCCCGAACTGGCCCGGCTTCGCGGCCGGCACCACGGGTGTGCTGAACACGATGGTGCCGAAATACTTCAACGTGTCCGCAATCGTGGAGCTCTCCGACAAACCGCCGGTGATGTGGGTCCGCGGCACGCTGGACCCGATCGTTTCGGACACCTCCTTCTACGACATGAACCATCTGGGCCAGCTGGGCGTGGTGCCCGGCTGGCCCGGCGCCGAGGTGGCCCCGCCGCAGGAGATGGTGTCGCAGACCCGCGACGTCCTGGACGCGTATGCGGCGGCCGGCGGCGAGGTCACCGAGCTCAGCCTGGAAGGGGTCGGGCACTCCGCTCACCTGGAGGCGCCCGCCGAGTTCCGACGCGCACTGCTCTCGGTGATCGGTTATGTCGGGACTCCGGTCGACCCGGCACCGCCGACGGAGACGATCATCCTCAAGTCCGAGGACTGAGTGGACTTACACTCGAAGCCATGAGCGCGAGCGGCGGCGGCAAGGCGATCATTGCGGCATTCCTGGCGAACCTGGGCATCGCGCTCGCGAAGTTCGCGGCGTGGCTGATCTCGGGATCCGCGTCGATGCTGGCCGAGGCCATCCACTCCGTCGCGGACTCCGGCAATCAGCTGCTGCTGCTGCTGGGCGGCAGGCGCGCGCGACGCGCCGCCGACTCGGAGCACCCGTTCGGCTACGGTCGCGAGCGGTACGTCTACGCGTTCGTCGTCTCGATCATCCTGTTCTCGGTGGGCGGCCTGTTCTCCATCTACGAGGGCGTGGACAAGCTGACCCATCCGCACGAGATCAGCAACTTCTGGATCCCGCTCAGCGTCCTGGCGATCGCCATCGTGCTGGAGTCCTTCTCGCTGCGCACCGCGGTGCGGGAGAGCAACCTCGTGCGCGCGAAGGGACAGTCCTGGGTGGCGTTCATCCGGCATTCGAAGGCCCCCGAGCTGCCGGTGGTCCTGCTCGAGGACGTCGCCGCGCTGGCCGGACTGGTCTTCGCCATGTTCGGGGTCGGCATGTCGGCGATCACGGGCAACCCGCTCTTCGACGCGATCGGCACGCTCATGATCGGAACGCTGCTCATCCTCGTGGCGATCACGCTCGGGATCGAGACGAAGAGCCTGCTCGTGGGCGAGGGCGCGACCGACGCGGATCACGAGAAGATCGTCGCGGCCATCACCGCCGGGCCCGAAGTCGAGCGCCTCATCCACATCAAGACGCTCTACCTGGGTCCGGATGAACTTCTCGTGGCCGCCAAGCTCGCCTTCGCCGGCGACCGGCCGCTCGCCGATGTGGCGGCGGACATCGACCTCATCGAGACGCGGGTGCGGCAGGCGGTGCCGATCGCGCGGGCCATCTACCTCGAGCCGGACATCGTCCATGGCGGCGCGACCTCACCCCCCACCGAAGACGTCGTGATCCGGTCCGCGGACTGAGTCGACCTCCGTCGCTGCAAGACTGGACCGATGGAGTACTGCACCTTCAGCGAACCGCAGCAGGGATTCAGCTACGACGAACAGCTCGCGTTCGCCCTGGCCACCGAGCGGGCCGGCTTCGACGGCTTCTTCCGCTCCGATCACTACATGCGCATGGGACCCGGCGATCCGCTGCCCGGACCCACGGATGCCTGGACCACCCTGGCCGGCCTGGCGCGGGAGACCCGCCGGATCCGCCTCGGAACCCTGGTCTCCTCGGCCACCCACCGGACGCCGGCGGTCCTGGCCATCCAGGTCGCGCAGGTCGACGACATGTCGGGCGGGCGCATCGAACTCGGCCTCGGCACCGGCTGGTTCGAGGCGGAGCACCGGGCGTACGGCATCCCTTTCCCGGCGAAGCGGTTCGGCAACCTGGAGGAACAGCTGGCGGTCGTGACGGGCCTGTGGTCCACCCCCGTCGGCGAGACGTTCGACTTCACCGGCGAGCACTACACGCTGAGCGGCGCACCGGCGTTGCCCAAGCCGCGGCAGCAGCGTGTGCCGATCATCATCGGCGGCGGCGGACCGCGCCGCACCCCTCAGCTCGCGGCGCGCTTCGCGACCGAGTTCAACATCGGCTTCCGGCCGGAGCCGGAGATCGCCGAGGCCTTCGCCCGCGTGCGTGCGGCGTGCGAGCGGATCGGCCGCGACCCCGGCACCCTGAAGCTCTCCGTCGCACTGTCCACGATCGCCGCACCCGACGAGCGGACCCTCAGCCGCCGGGCCGAAGCGACCGGGCGCAGCCTCGAGCAGTTCCGCGACGGCACGAACATCTGCGGCGACGCGGACGAGATCATCGCCAAGGTGGACCGGCTCGTTGCCCTCGGGGCTGAGCGGATCTACTTCCAGACCGTGGACATGCGCGACCTCGAGCAGACCGCCTACCTCGGCGAGGCGGTCCTGCCCGGCCTGCCGCGCTGACCCGCCCTGCGCGGGTCAGCGGCGCGCTGCGAAGAATCGACGCATCAGCTCCGACGCCTCCTCCTCGCGAACCCCGCCGATCACCTCTGCCCGATACGGCAGCCGACGGTCGCGCACCACGTCGTACTGGGAACCGGCGGCCCCGGCCTTCTCGTCCCACGCGCCGAACACGAGCCGGGACACGCGCGCCTGAAGGAGCGCCCCCGCGCACATCAGACACGGTTCGAGGGTGACCACCAGGGTGCATCCCTCGAGGTTCCACGAGCCGATCGCCGCGGCCGCCTGACGCAACGCCACTACTTCGGCATGGGCCGTGGGGTCATGGGTCAACTCCCGCAGGTTGCGTCCCTGCCCGATCACCGCGCCCGCGGCATCCGAGACCAGCGCACCGACCGGGACGTCTCCCGCCTCGCCCGCCGCGACCGCCAGGACCAGTGCCTGCGCCATCAGCGCCGCGTCGCCGTCAGATGCCGAAAGTGCCACGCGCCCAGCGTAGGCCCGGCGCGGAGCGGGTGCGCGCGGCCCGCGGCGCCGACGCGAGTGCCATAGCCTTTCCGTATGCGCCTGCACGTCGCGGATCACCCGCTCATCACCCACAAGCTCACGGTCCTGCGGGACCAGGCCACTCCCTCGCCGGTGTTCCGCCAGCTCACCGAAGAGCTCGTGACACTCCTGGCCTACGAGGCGACTCGTCATGTCCGGGTGAGCCCGCACGAGATCCGCACGCCGGTCACCACGACGATGGGCGTCAAGATCAGTGAACCCCGCCCGCTCGTGGTTCCCATCCTGCGCGCCGGGCTGGGGATGCTGGACGGCATGGTGAAGCTGCTGCCCAGCGCCGAGGTCGGATTCCTCGGCATGGCGCGCAACGAGGAGACGCTGGAGCCGGCCACGTACGCCGAGCGTCTGCCCATGGATCTGAGCGACCGGCAGTGCTTCGTCCTGGACCCGATGCTCGCGACCGGTGGATCTCTCGGCGCCGCGATGCAGTTCCTGTTCCGGCGGGGCGCGCACGACATCACCGCGATATGCCTGCTCGGCGCGCCGGAGGGCGTCGCCGCGATCGAGAAGCAGGTGGCAGGCCGGGATGTCACGCTCGTCCTCGGCGCCCTCGACGAGCGGCTCAACGAGAAGGGCTACATCGTCCCCGGGCTCGGAGACGCCGGAGACCGCCTCTACGGGACGGTCTGAGCCGTTCACGGCGACCGGGGACCGGGGACGCTCCCGCCGTCTCCGACATCTGACGCGCGCCCGCGGACGGTGGGACACAGCCGCTGCTGATTCTGCGAGCCGGCCGGGGTCGCCGGGATGGGACGGCCGCGGCATCCACCCCTCGCCGAACGGATGCCGCGGCCCGCGCCTATGGTGGGACGCTCCGTCAGCGTACGGGGCGCAGACAGCAGACCGTACGGGGTTGACACGGCGGTGCGCGCGGTCTACCGGGCTCCCGCGAGTGGGACTATTCGTCCATCATCGGATCGGCCGGCGGGCGGCGCCCGGTCTCCTGCTCCCAGAACTCCAGCTGCTGGGTCAGCGCCTTGGCCAATTCGAAGACCTGCTCGGGAGGGATGCGCACGCGGCTGACCACCCGCGCCGGCACGATCGTGCGGCGCTCGCCCGTCTCGTCGTCCACGATCTCGATCGGCGGCTTGGCGAGCGTGAGGAAGTCCATGATGAACACCGTGGAGGTGTGCCACACGTTCGCGAAGTCCGCATACGCCCCCGCGACGAGCTCGGGAGGCAGGTCGATCTCGAACTGGCGCTCGTCGGACATGGCCCTCTCCTCCGTCGTTTCGGCGAGTCTACGCGGGCGGCGTCTCGACGTCGGGCGGGCGTGATCGGGGCGCCCGGCTCACGCCGCGCCGACCAGCCGCGCGAATCCGCTCAGTCGCACCACCCCGTCCGGGGTGTACGGCAGGTCGTCCAGAAGACCCGGCGAGGAGATGACGTACGCGGTGTGCATCGCGCGGGAGACGGCCACGTTGAGCCGGTTCCGCAACAGCAGGAACTCCAGCCCGCGCGGAGCGTCGCGGCCCGAGGAGGCTGCCAGCGACACGATGGCGACCGCGGCCTCCTGACCCTGGAAGCGGTCGACGGTGCCGACGGGGACGCGTGGGTAACCGGCATCCGCCAGCGCCTCTTCGACGGCGACCTGCTGCGCGTTGTATGGAGTCACCACGATGATGTCGCTCTCCTGCAGCGGACGCGGCTCCAGCACGGTGGACTCGCCCGCCTCGCCGATGAGGATGCCGGTCCACGCGCGCCCGACGAGGTCGCGGACGATCTCCACCACCGCCGCCGCCTCCTCGGGGGACTGCGTCGCGTTGCCGTGATGGCGCACCGACACGGGAATCACGCCGGCCTGGACTCCGGCCAGCTCTCGCATCGCGGTGGCGGGGTGCGCCGCGAGCTCGCCGCTGTACGACAGCCGCGAGACCGGTGCAGCCACCCGCGGGTGCATGCGCCAGGTGCGCGCGAGGAAGTATCCGTACTCCGCCGGGATGACGTCGGCGCCGTCGATGACCCACCCGAGCGCGGAGGTGTCGACCGGCTCGGGGTGGGTGCCCTGGCTGACCTGCGGCAGCTGCTGCGGGTCGCCGAGCAGCAGCAGTCGCGACGCGGCCAGCGAGACGGCGATCGTGGAGGCGAGGGAGAACTGACCGGCCTCGTCGATGACGAGGAGATCGAGGCTGCCGCGCGGGATGCGGCCTTCGTGGCTGAAGTCCCACGCCGTGCCGCCGATCACGAACCCGGTATCGGCGTGCTCGGCCGCGAACGCGCCCACACCGTTCTTGGCGATCGGCGTGAAGGCCAGATCTGCCGCCGTCGGGTCCTTCGGCGCCTTGGCGACCAGCTCGCGCGGAACACCCGCGGCGACGACCCGGTCGAGCATGTTCTCGATGACGGCGTGGGACTGCGCCACGACGCCCACCTTGAACCCCCGTTCGCGCACCAGCCGCTCGATGACGTGCGATCCGACGAAGGTCTTGCCCGTGCCTGGGGGGCCCTGCACGGCCAGGTAGCTGTGGTCCAGGTCCACGAGGGTCCGCACGATCGCCTCGACGTCGTCGCCCGTGGAGACGGCCAGTGCGCCGCTCCTCGTCCGCGGCGGGAGGCGGCGCAGGATGTCGGTGGCGGGGTCGGCGGGCAGGTGCGGCGCAGCGGAAAGGACCGCATCCGCCCAGGCGTCGATCGCGACCTGCTGGTTGAGGGCGCGTGGCGGCGGGGACGGCGTGAGGGCGATCGGCAGCTCGGACCACGTGAGGCCGTCGACGGCGTTCTCCTCGACGATGGCGCCGTCGTCGAGAACCTCGGTCACGGTGACGCGATGGTCGGCGTGGATCCAGCGCGGCGACGGCTCGAAGGCGAACGGCGCGGGCAGGTCGTACAGCGCGAACGGATTGGACCCTTGGCTGAGGCGCGTACCCGGGGCGAGCTCGCCGCGAAGCTCCAGAACCCGTCGATCCGTGCGCGCGCCCTCGGGACGGTGCCAGTCCTCGGCGAGCCGGCAACGGGTGGAATCGAGCACCACGACATCGCGGGTGTCCTCCCACAGCGACACCGGTTCGCGCAGGCGCAGGAAATGCGTCGCCCAGAACGTCTTCGCCTCGCGTGCGTAGTAGTCGATGCCGGCCGCACCCAGACGCAGAGCCATCGCCTCCGGGGAGGCCTCGGGGTGGTCGCGCGCGAGATCCACGAGGGCCAGCGCCCGCGGCGAGGGCTCGTAGACGTTCTCGCCCGGCTCGGGGTTCGGTGACGGCCGCAGCCCCGCGGCGCGCGCGTGATCCACGAGCCAGTCCCGCAGGCGCCGCGTCGATACGCAGTCGTAGCGGTTGTAATCGGCGAGATCGGCCAGGATCTGCTCCGCCTGGGCCTGCGCGCCGTCGTCGACGAGCGCGCGGGCTTCGACGTACTTGACGATCGAGTCGTCGCCCTTCTGCACATCGCTGGTGCGCACCTCGTCGCCCATGTACAGCGGTTCGAGCTTCTTGATCGAATAGGACCGCGAGCCGACGCGCAGCGCGCGCCGCACGATCGGGTACAGATCCACGAAGACGCCGTCCCGGAGCAACCGGTCCACATCCGCCTCGCGGACCCCGTGTCGCGCGGCCATGGTCAGCAGATGCGTCGGCTCGTAGGGGGCGTAGTGATAGATGTGCATGTCCGGATGCACGGCGCGGTGCAGGTTGACGATGTCCAGGAACCGCTCCAGGGCGGCGCGCTCTTCATCGAACGAGTGCGCCCACAGCGCGCTGTACTGCTCGCGGACGTCCACCCAGCCGAACAGGTAGTCGATCCCCCACACGGTGGCATCGCCCTCCGTGTACAGCGGGTCGCCCTCGAAGTCGAAGAAGAGGTCGCCCATGTCGGGGCGCGGCAGGGCGCCGAGGGCTTTCGGCGCGACCACCTCGTAGGGCGGCACCGCCGGCGCCTCATCGGGGGCGAGCGTCACGGCTTGGCCGGTTCCGGCCGGCGCACTCAGCTGCAGGCGGGCTTGGGTGCGGAGCATCGCGAACGTGTCGGGGTTCATGCGACTGGGTGGCGCCGTGGCCTCGACCAGCGCGTCGATGGTCGTGATGCCGCCCGTGCGCAGCCGGTCACGCTGCACCGGCCGCATGCCGGCGACCAGAAGCAGGTCGCGGGATGCGACGACCTCCGAGTCGCAGGTCGCGCACCGGCCGCACGCCACGACGCCCAGCTCGCCGCGCGGATCGCCCCACGCGATCGCCGGCCACTCCAGTCCGAGGTCCAGACGGCGGTCGGCGATCAGCGCCCGCAGCCGGGCACGGCGCAACGCGAAGACCGGGAGCAGCCCGTCGGCGGCGTGCACGCTGGTGGTGCCGTCGCCGAGCAGCAGCTCCACACGGTCCGCCCGGGCCACGCCGAGCCGATCGAGCTGGTCGACGTATGCGGACAGCTGCATGAGAGCGGTGACCCGCGCGCGGCGGGCGAGCTTGCTGTCCTGGACGACCCACGCTCCGGGCCGGTTCGAATCCGACGCGCAGTCGCGCACCAGGAAGTCGGCGAAGCCGACGAACTCCTCGGTCGCGAACGCCGCCTGATAGATCACGTCGGCATCCGAGGCGAGCGCCGCCTCCGTCAGCGCGACCGCCTCCTGCAGCCCGGCCGAGTCGGACGAGAAAGTATCGGGGATCTCGATGACCCCCGCCCCGAACTGCGCACGGTACGCCGCCAGGACGCGCTGCTCGTGCTCGCCGCCGAGTCGGCCGGCCCGTTGCAGCGTGGCATCCTCCGGCTCTTCGACCGCGGCGATCCGGCCGATCCGGGAATCGATCCCGCGCAGCCACGCGAACTCGCATTCGGCAGCCGCCTTGAGGTCGCTGGCACTCCAGATCACGCGCGCCTCGGCCGGGATGTATCGCAATGGTTCCCCTTCGTCTCACCGATCGTACGGGCGGCCGCGGACAGTCGGCCCCGCCACCCCCGGCCACCCCGCTCCGGCCCCGGCCGGCATCCTCCCCGCCCTCTCGCCCGTGTCCCACTTCTGCATCCACCGGCCGGCGTGTCGCATGCAGAAGTGGGACACGGATGCTGGGGACAGGGGCTGGGGTGACCCGGGCGCGGGGATGGGACCTGTCGCACGCACCGCGAGGGGCTTGCTGACAGACTGGTGGGATGAGCCTCCCGTTCGAGAGCGCGTACCGTCACGGATTCGCCCGCATCGCGGCCTGCACCATTCCCGTCTCGATCGCCGACCCCGCCGCCAATGCGGACGCCGTCCTCGCCGGCGCACGCGAGTGCCACGCCGATGCGGTCGCCGTGGCCGTGTTCCCCGAGCTGTGCCTGAGCGGCTACGCCATCGACGACCTCGTCATGCAGGAGGCCGTCCTCGACGCGGTCGAGACCGCGATCGCCCGGCTGGTGGACGAGTCCGAGGACCTCTTCCCGATGCTGGTCGTAGGCGCGCCGCTGCGCCATCGCAACCGGCTGTACAACTGCGCGGTCGTCATCCATCGCGGTGAGCTGCTCGGGGTCGCTCCCAAGTCGTACCTGCCGACCTACCGCGAGTTCTACGAGCGTCGGTGGTACGCCCCCGGCGACGACCAGCCGGGCCAGGACATCCGGGTCGGCGACCTGGAGGCCCCGTTCGGACCCGACCTGCTGTTCGAGGCGCTGGACGTGCCCGGTCTGGTGGTGCACGCAGAGGTGTGCGAAGACGTGTGGGTGCCGATTCCGCCGTCCTCGTCGGCGGCCCTCGCGGGCGCCACCGTGCTGCTGAACCTCTCCAGCAGCCCGATCACGATCGCGCGCGCGGAGGACCGGAAGATCCTGTGCCAGTCGCAGTCACTGCGGTGCCTCGCCGCCTACGCCTACGCCGCGGCCGGCGCCGGCGAATCCACGAACGACCTGTCGTGGGACGGCCAGACCATGATCTACGAAGTGGGCACGCTGCTGTCCGAGACCGAGCGGTTCCCGGAGGGTCCGCGCCGTGCGGTCGCCGACGTGGATCTGGACCGTCTGCGTCAGGACCGGCTCCGGCAGGGGACCTTCGACGACAATCGCCGGGCAGAGCATGCGGATGCGATGTTCCGGACCGTCCACTTCCAGGTCGACCCCCCCGCCCGCGATATCGGGCTGCGGCGCGCGCTGGACCGATTCCCGTTCGTCCCGGACGACCCCGCACGTCTGGCCCAGGACTGCTACGAGGCCTTCAACATCCAGGTCTCCGGCCTGGTGCAGCGCATGCAGGCGATCGGCGGACCCAAGCCGGTCCTGGGCGTCAGCGGCGGTCTGGACTCGACGCACGCCCTGCTGGTCATCGCTCGGGCGATGGACCGCATGGGCAGACCGCGCAGCGACATCCTCACCTACACGATGCCGGGGTTCGCGACCTCCGAGCACACGAAGGCCAACGCGATCGCGCTGGCCGAATCGGTCGGCGCCTCGATCGAGACCATCGACATCCGCCAAGCCGCGACGGAGATGCTCCAGAAGATCGGTCACCCGTTCGCGCAGGGCGAGCCGGTGCACGACATCACCTTCGAGAACGTGCAGGCCGGACTGCGCACCGACTACCTGTTCCGGCTGGCGAACCAGAACGGCGGGATGGTCATCGGCACGTCCGACATGTCCGAACTCGCGCTGGGCTGGTCAACCTACGGCGTGGGAGACCAGATGAGCCACTACGCGGTCAACTCCGGGCTGCCCAAGACGCTGATCCAGCACGTCATCCGCTGGGTGATCTCGGACGACTCGACACCGCTGCACGCGGGGGCGACCGCCCTCAGCAGCCACGCCAAAGACGTGCTGCAGGCGGTTCTGGACACCGAGATCAGCCCCGAGCTCGTACCGGTCGGCCAGGACGGCAAGATGCAGTCCACGCAGGACCGCATCGGACCGTACGCGCTGCATGACTTCACGCTGTTCCACATCCTCCGCTTCGGCATGCGGCCCTCCAAGATCGCGTTCCTCGCCGAGCGCGCGTGGGCTGATCCGGCGAAGGGGGCATGGCCGCCGGGATTCCCGGACGAGGACCGCTACGCCTACGACCTGCCGGCCGTCACGGACTGGCTCCGCGTGTTCCTGCGGCGCTTCTTCGCGTTCGCGCAGTTCAAGCGCTCCGCCATTCCGAACGGCCCGAAAGTCTCGCCCGCAGGCTCGCTGTCCCCCCGCGGGGACTGGCGTGCACCGTCGGACGGCAACGCCACCGCGTGGCTGGCGGAATTGGATGCCGCCCTCCCGCAGACCGCTCCCTAGCAGCGCCGGGACGGGGTCGGCGTCCGGGTCAACCCCCTGTGCCGCCCCTCCCGCGATGGGAGGATGACCGCATGGCCAGGCGCGCGACCGTCGTCGGCAGCGGTCCCAACGGGCTCTCCGCCGCCGTCGCCCTCGCCCGCGCCGGCTACCAGGTGCAGGTGCTGGAGGCGTCGGCCACGGCCGGCGGCGGCGTGCGCACCGCGGAACTGACGCTCCCCGGATTCCGCCACGATGTCGGCTCGGCGGTGCACCCCGCCGCGCTGACCTCGTCCTTCTTCCGCGCCTTCGGGCTGCGCGACAAGATCGCCTGGATCTCCCCCGATATCTCGTACGCGCACCCCCTCGGCGACGGCCGTGCAGCGATCGCGTGGCGCGACATCGAGCGCACCGCCGATGCTCTCGGCAGCGACGCGCAGCGGTGGCTGGCGGTTGTGCGTCCGCTCAGCTCGCACGTGTCCGACGTGGTGGATTTCACCGGTTCACAGCTGCTGCGGATGCCGCGGCATCCGGTCGTGGCGGTGCGCTACGGGCTCCGCGCTCTCCAACTCAGCTCGCGGCTCGGGCGACGGACGTTCGCGACGCCGGAGGCCCAGGCGCTGATGTCCGGAGTGCTCTCGCACGCGAACACCCGCCTGCCGTCGTTCGGCTCGGCTGCATCGGGGCTGCTGCTGGCCGCGCACGCCCACGCCGGCGACGGCTGGGCGTATCCGCGCGGCGGTGCCCAGCAGATCGCCGATGCGCTGATCGCGGATCTGCGGCTGCACGGCGGCGAGATCGCCACCGGGGTGCACATCGCGTCCCTCGCCGACCTGGACTGGGGAGACCCTGCGGCCGGTGACCTGCTGCTGCTGGACACGTCGCCCCGGTTGCTGTTGACGCACCCCGATCTGCCGGCCGGCTATGCGCGTGCCGTCGCCCGCTACCGCTACGGCCCGGGCGCGGCCAAGGTCGACTTCGCGCTGGACGGACCCGTGCCGTGGCGGCATCCCGATGTCGCCCGCTCGCCCACCGTGCATGTCGGCGGCACCCGGGCGGAGGTCGAGGCGAGCGAGAACGCCGTCGCGCGCGGAAGGATCAGCGCGAGACCCTACGTCCTCGCGGTGCAGCCCTCGGTGCTCGACCCGACCCGCGCGCCGCTGGGCACGCAGGTGCTGTGGGCGTACATCCACGTCCCGGCCGGGTCGGTGCAGGACCCGACCGATCTGGTGATCCGGCAGGTGGAGCGGTTCGCGCCGGGCTTCCGCGACCGTGTCCTGGCCTCGCATGCGATGACCGCAGCCGAACGTGCGACGTTCAATCCGGCCGACGTGGGCGGCGACATCCTGGGCGGCGCCTTCACCTTCGCCCAGGCGATTCGCCGGCCGGTCGTCTCGCCCACGCCGTGGCGGACGCCGCTGCGCGGCGTGTACCTGGCGTCGGCGGCGACGCCGCCCGGTCCGGGTGTCACCGGGATGCCCGGGTGGTATGCCGCCCGTCAGGCGCTGCGTGACACGCTCGGCCTGCGCCTGCACCCCTCGGACCTGCTCGGGCGGTGAGGCGGTGGACGGGTTCGCGGCAGTCGACTTCGAGTTCGCCCGTCAGGTGCTGCAGCGCGGCATCGCCGCGCTCTACCTGATCGCGTTCGTCTCCACCCTCAACCAGTTCCGGCCCCTGCTCGGCGAACGCGGTCTGCTGCCGGCGACCGCGCTGCTGGAGTGGGCGGCCTCGTCCGCGCGGGCACGGCGGCTGCTCGGCCCGACCGTGTTCCGGTGGGTGCGGTACACCGATCGCCGCCTGGTCGCCCTGTGCACCGGGGGCATCGTGCTCGCCGCGACGCTGGTCTGCGGCATCCCGCAGCTCGGCCCGCCCTGGGTGCCGATGCTGGCCTTCCTGCTGCTGTGGTTCGCGTACATGTCCATCACGAGCATCGGTCAGACGTTCTACTCCTTCGGCTGGGAGATGCTGCTTCTGGAGGCGGGCTTCCTCGCCGCGTTCCTCGGGTCCGACTCGCAGCCGCCCCCGACCGTCGTGGTGGTGCTGTTCTGGTGGCTTCTGTTCCGGCTCGAGTTCGGTGCCGGCATGATCAAGATCCGAGGCGGGCGGGAATGGCGCGATCTGACGGCGCTGACCTACCACCACGAGACCCAGCCGATGCCGGGACCGCTCAGCCGGCAGGCGCACCTCCTGCCGCGGTGGTTCCACGAGGTCGAGGTGGTCGGCAACCACTTCGCGCAGCTCGTCGTGCCGTGGTTCCTGTTCGCACCTGTCCTGGGACTCTGGGTCCCCGGCCCCGGCCCCGCTCTGGTCGGGGCCATGGCAGCGGGCATCGTGCTGGCGACCCAGCTGTGGCTGGTCGGGACGGGCAACTTCGCGTGGCTGAACTGGGCGGCGATCGTGATCGCTTTCTCGGCCGTCGGCGTCCCGGGGATCGGGGCGCCCTCCAGCCCGCCACGCGATGAGCCGCCGTGGCTGATCGACGCGCTCCCGCTCCCCTGGCTGATCGCCACGTCGCTGGTCGGCATCGCCTACGTCGTGCTGAGCTGGCCGGCGCTGCGCAACCTGTTCGCGCACCGGCAGCTGATGAACGCGAGCTTCAACCGCTGGCAGCTGGCGAACGCCTACGGCGCGTTCGGCACCGTGACGAAGGAGCGCATCGAGATCATCGTCGAGGGCACGATGGATGAGGACCCGGATGCCGCGACCTGGCGCGAGTACGCCTTCAAGGGCAAACCGGGCGATCTGCGCCGCATCCCGCGCCAGTTCGCCCCGTACCACCTGCGTCTGGACTGGCTGATGTGGTTCCTGCCCCTCGGCCGCTCGCTGGATGACTGGTTCACCGCGTTCCTGGTGCGGCTGCTGGAGGCGGACCGACCCACTCTGCGCCTGCTCGCCGCCGATCCCTTCGACGGACAGCAGCCGCGCTGGGTGCGCGCAGTGTCATACCGGTACCGCTTCACGACTCGGGCCGAGTTCCGCGAGAGCCGCGCGCGGTGGCGGCGCGACCGCCGTCGCCCCGTGCTGGGCCCGGTCGGGCTCCGCCGCTGACCCCCCCAACCCCCCCCACGCCCAAGCACCGCACGCGCTGCTCGCCTGTCACAACACGCCGGGCAGCCGCGCAGAACGCGACAGGCGAGCCCCGAGGGAAGGGCCGGCGGCGGCCGAGGGGCTGCAGGCCTGGAAGGATAGACCGGTGAAACTCCTCGTCGCAGCACTCGAATCCGAACTCGTCGCCTTCCCACCCGTCCTTCCCGGATTCGACCGGCTCGTCACCGGACCCGGCAAGCTCCAGGCGACGTTCGCGCTTACCCGCGCGCTGGACGCGGCCCGGTACGAGCAGATCGTCGTCGTGGGCACCGCGGGGGCCGTCGACGAACGTCTGGACGCGGCCGTCTACGAGGTCGACGCGGCGATCCAGCACGACGTCACCGACATCGACGGGATCGTCGGTCAGCACGTCTCGCTGCCGGTGCGGGTCGAGCTCGTGCCTGTGCAGGCGGATGCGGGTGCGGCGCAGGCGGAGCACGCACGCGAGTTCGTCACCATCGCGACCGGCGACTCGTTCGTCGACGACTCCGCTGCGGTGGCCGGCATCCGGCTGCTCGGCGCCGGCCTGGTCGACATGGAGACCTACGCCTACGCGTGGGTGGCCGAACGGTTCGGGGTGCCCATCCGTGTCCTCAAGGCCGTCTCCGACCGCGCCGAGGACGACGCGCTCACCGACTGGCGCACCACGGTCGCCGCATGCAGTGCGCAGCTGCGCGAGCGGGTGCGCGCCGACTACGGCGTCTGAGGCCGCACCGGAGGACTCGGGTCAGGCGCGGTCGTCGCGGGCGAACACCGCGCGCAGCACGAAGAACACGATGACGGCCACGACGGCCACCACGACCAGCTTGATGAAGAAGGCCACCACCGAGAAGAGGACGTTGACGAGGAACCACGCGATCACGATCGCTGCGATCACGCCGACGATGGTCCAGACTGTGCCCTTGTTCACTCACCCAGCCTAAGACCACCGCGGCTGCGCGTCGCCCGGACGGGCCGGTCAGTGCAGGACGGTCGTCTCCTGGCGGATGACACTCGGTCCCTGGTGGGTGGCCTCGACCAGCAGCTGGGCGGGAAGCTGCTCCTTCATCGCCGCGACGTGGCTGATCAGCCCGACGGTGCGCCCGCCCTGGCGCAGTTCGTCCAGGGTCCGCATCGCCAGTTCGAGAGTGTCCTCGTCGAGGGATCCGAACCCCTCATCGATGAACAGGGTGTCCAGGGTGACCCCGCCGGCGCGGGCGGTGACGACTTCGGCCAGACCCAGCGCGAGCGCCAGAGAGGCCAGGAAGGTCTCGCCGCCCGAGAGCGACTGGGCGGGGCGGGGCTGACCGGTGTGCGCATCCATGATCTGCAGGCCCAGACCGGATGCCGCGCCACGCGCTGCCCGGGCGTCGGAGTGCTGCAGCCGGTAGCGGCCGGAGGACATGTCGCCCAGCCGCAGGTTCGCCGCTTCCACGATCTCCTCCAGCTCGGCGGCGAGCACGAACGATTCCAGCGTCATGCGGTGCGTGTTCGGGGCCTTGCCCGCGACCGTGTGGGCCAGCCGAGCCACCACCGCATGCTCGTCGGACAGGTCGGCGATCTTCGCGTGCGCGGCGGCCGCGCGGTCCAGGAGTTCGCGCAGCCGTGCGGCGGTCTGCGCCGCGTGCGCCGCGGCATCCACCGCAGCGCTCCACCGGTCCCTGGTCTGCGCGAGCTCGGCGGCGGTGGCATCCAGGTCGATGGGATCCTCCGGCGCACCGGCGAGCTGGAGTTCCAGATCCCGCAACCGGTCGCGTTCCGTGCGCAGCGCGGCATCGTGCTCGCGGATGCGTTCGTCCAGGACGGCGCGCGTCGCAGCGTCGCGCAGGGCTTCGGTGGCCTCATCGACGGAGGCGAACACGGATGCCGCAACCCGCGCATCGCGGTCGGCGGCGGCGTCGCGCGCCGCCGTTTCCCGCACGAGGGCGTCGGCGTGCGCGTCCGCGAGCGACTGCGCGAGCCGGCGACGAGACGTGGCATGGGCGATCCGCTCCGCGACGGTGGCGAAGCTGCCGCGGGCGGCGTCGACGGCACGCCGCGCGGACTCGGTCTGCTCGCGCAGGGCGGCCAGCGACTCCCGTGCCGCGGCAAGATCGGAGGCCAGGCCCTCGCGTTCGGCGGCAGCCTCGCCATCCGTCTCCACGAGCTGCCGGCGCTGGGCGGCGAGCCGGTCGCGGTCGGACGCCGCGGCTTCGGCGGCACGCAGCGCCTGCTGCGCCGTCGCGCGGCTCTCGGCGAGGAACGCGACATCGGCGCCACCGGCCCGGGCAGCCGCATCCGCATACGCGGCCCGTGCCCTCCGAGCGTGCTCGGCAGCGGCGCGCTCCGCGTCGGACGCCGCGTCCTTGAGCTCTTCGGCGGCCCCGAGGTGTTCGTCTGTGACCGGCTCGTCCGTTCCCGGCGCCGGGTCCGGGTGCTCGAGGGACCCGCAGACCGCGCACGCCTCGCCGTCCACCAGCGCCGCGGCGAGCTCGGCGGCATGGCCGGCCAGTCGCCGCCGGAGCAGAACAGTCACGGCGGATGCCGAGTGCTCGAGCCCGCGGAGCGCGTCCGCGTGTGCGGCCTCTGCCTGCCGCTGCGCGGCAGCGAGACGCTCCGCCTCACGGGCTGCCTCGAGCCGGGCGGTCGCCTCGTCCAGTCCGCTCCGGGCGGATTCGAGGGCTCCGGCCGCGGCGGTGCGGGCAGCAAGCTCGGCCTCCAGCGCCGCCAGCTGCTCCGGAAGACCGGCGCGGGCGGCATCGATCCGGGCCAGCAGCGCCTCGAACTCGTCGATGCGGGCACGCGTCTGCGCCAGTGCGTTCTGGCCCTCCTCGAACCGGCGCTCCTGTGCGGTGGCGGCGGTCGCGACGGCCAGGTCGCCGGTGAGCTGATCGATCCGGCGGGCCAGCTCCGCGGTGTCGGGGCGTTCGCCGGCCGCGACCCACGCCACCAGCGCGGTGTCCTCCGCATCGGCCGCGGCCGCTGCCGCCCGCCGGGAGCGCGCGGTGGACTCGATCGGCGCGCGCAGCGTCTCTGCGGCATTCGCCCGCAGGAGGGTCTCCCGGTCGGCGGCGATGGCGGAGGCACGTTCCTCGAGCGCCGCCAGCGCGGCGCGTGAGTGGGTTCGCTGCTCCTGCTTCTCACGCAGCGACGTGGCCGCGGCGTGGGCGGCTTCGGCCGCCCGATGGGCGGCGTCGGCGGCGTCCCGCTCCCGCGCAAGGGTCTCCGCCCGGTACGCGGCCCGCTGGACCGCTCGCTCGCCGGCCTCGAAGCGCGCCGCGTTCACGGGCCGGTCCGCCGCGCCGGCGGGGCTGGGAGCACCCACGGCATCCGAGGTGGCATCGCCGTGGGTGGAGGGGTTCTCGTCGACGAGTCGCTCCGCCTCACCGAGCAGCATCGCGACACCGTCGCCCGCCGCGGTGAGCGCGCGCTCGGCGTCCTTGCGGCGCTGCTCGAGCGCGTTCTGGTAGTCCTCGTACGTGCGCGTGCCGAACAGCTTGCGCAGCAGCCGCTGCCGGTCGTCGTTCTTGGCGAGCAGGAACTCCGCGAAGCGACCCTGGGCCAGCAGGATGACCTGGAGGAACTGCTGCTGGTTGAGTCCCAGGATCTCGTCCAGCTCGCGGGCGACATCCACCGGGCGGGCGGCTCGGCCACGCCAGGATCCATCGACCAGCTCATCGAGCTGGGCGCGATGGGGTTCGGTCGTCATCCCGGTGCCCCGCTGCTTGGGCCGCTCATACTCCGGCGAGCGGGTCACCCGCCAGCGCTTTCCGGCCGCACTGAACTCGACAGCAACGCTCGTGGGGTCATCCGGTGCGCAATGGTCGCTGCGCAGCCGCTTCTCGGCGCCGTCGTAGCGCGGCGCCCCGCCGTACAGCGCGAAGCACACGCCGTCCAGCACGCTCGATTTGCCCGCGCCGGTGCGGCCGGCGATCAGGAAGATGCCGTCCGCGGCGAACGCGTCGAAGTCGATCACCTGCCGTTCCCGGAACGGGCCGAACCCCTCGAGCTCGAGCCGGTGCAGCCTCACGCGGACGCCTCGACGAGCGAGCGTTCGTCGATCACGTCGCGCAGGACCGCGATCTCGTCTTCGGACGCCCCTTCGCCATCCCGCACGTGCGCCAGGAATGCGTCGACCAGCTCGACGTCGTTGCGCGCGGCACGCACGCGGCGCGAGTAGGTCGACCCGTCCGGTCCGCGCACGCCTTCCGGCGTGTGCATCACCGTCGCGCAGAAGGCGAAGCGCGCCTGCAGCCGCCGCATCGGGTCCAGCTGCGGGGTGGCATCGGTGTACTGCGCGCAGACCCAGGAGTCCTCGTGCTCGCTGAAGCGCGCGTCGTTGAGCAGCTCGTCGAGGGACCCGCGCACGGTGGTCAGCGGTCGTGGGACGGGCAGGTCGAGCCATGCGACGGACGCGAGCCCGGCGGAGTCGAGCTCGACCAGCCACGAGCCACGGGGCTTGTCGGCCTCACCGAAGCTGTAATGCAGCGGTGCCCCCGCGTAACGCACGCGCTCGGACAGCTGCTGCCGACCGTGGATGTGTCCCAGTGCCACGTAATCCGGCCCGTCGAAGGCACTCAGGGGCACCATGTCGAGGCTTCCCTGCCGGATCTCGCGCTCCACCCCGGGGGTCGAGTCCACGCCGGCCGCGAAGCAGTGTGCGATGGCCACCGACCGACCGCTCCGTCCGGCGAGGTCGGCGCGCACCAGGCCCATGACGTGCTCGATGGTGGCGCGCTGCGAGCGCAGTTCGGCCTCCGGCCAGAGGTGGCGGACCAGCGCCGGCTCGAGGAAGGGGATGCCATAGAAGTGGACCGCACCGTGGTCGTCGTCGATGGTGATCGGCGTGCCGGCGGACAGCGGATCGGTGACGACGTGGATGCCCTCGCGCAGCAGCGCGGACTGGAATCCGAGCC
This sequence comes from Microbacterium sp. zg-B185, assembly GCF_030246885.1. Classification (NCBI taxonomy): domain Bacteria; kingdom Bacillati; phylum Actinomycetota; class Actinomycetes; order Micrococcales; family Microbacteriaceae; genus Microbacterium; species Microbacterium sp. zg-B185. The sequence continues at coordinate 578,471 of NZ_CP126739.1, read as the reverse complement.
GGGCGGCGGAGTCGTGGTTGCCGCTTGTCACGATGATCCGCGCTCCGGAGTCGGACAGCGCACGGAGGGCATCGGACAGCAGCGTGTAGCACGCGGCGGCCGGCGCGGCGGAGTCGAAGACGTCGCCGGCGACGATCACGACATCGACGTCGTTGTCGCGCACCTGCGCGGCGAGGGTCTCCAGGACGCCGCGCAGCGCGTCGAGCGTGGCGTGGCCGTGGAACGACCGCCCGATGTGCCAGTCCGAAGTGTGCAGGATGCGCATCCTCCCACGGTACGTGCGCCGTGCGACATCCCCCTCGAGGCGTGCGGGGGTTCGCTCATCGCGAAGTCCGTGCCGAGGGCGTCCCTGCTGCCCGGGATCAAGCGCCCTTCTTGCGGCGCCGCGAGCTCAGATCGATCACCGCGATCACGAAAGCGACGGCCACGAAGAGCGCGACGGCGGTCAGTCCGTAGGCGTACGCGTCGTGGTAGACGACGATGTCGCTGGCCGCCCCGCCCTGCTCGCGGTAGATCGTGGCGTAGAACAGTGACAGTCCGACGGCTGTGCCGATCGAACTGCCGATCCGCTGGCCCAGCTGGCCGATGGACCCGGCGATGCCGCCCTGTTTGACAGGGATGTCCGCCAGCGTCAGGGTCTGGTTCGGGGACAGCACCAGCCCGCCGCCCGCGCCGCCGAGGACCATCACTCCCGCCATGACCCACGCGACCCACTCCTGCGGGACGAACAGGGCCGTGGCAGCCAGCCCGAGGACGCAGAGGAGGACTCCGACCAGCCCCCAGACGACGATGGGACGTCCGTAGGTGCCGACGAGGTTTCCGCCGATCCACGAGAACAGCGCGTTCGCGAGGGCGAATCCGATCGTGACCATGCCAGCGAACACCGGCTCCAGGCCCAGGCCGGTCTGCAGGAACAGCGTCGTGAGCAGGAACAGCGCGGGTATCGCCGTGAAATACGCCGCGATCAGGAAGGTGCCGTTGCGGAACGACGAGATCCGGAACAGCGCGAACCGGATCAGCGGCTGCTTGCCGCGCGCCTCGTAGTGGCGCTCCCAGGCAACGAACGCGCCGGCGAACAGGACGAAGGCCACCAGGAGCCACCAGCGCCGCGGATCGTCGTCGGGGGATCCGGTCGTGAACAGGAACGGCCACATCAGGGAGAGCACGGCCAGCCCGAACAGGAACACTCCGAACAGATCGAACGAGAGGGCCCTGCGCGAGGGCGTCCGCGTCCTGGGCAGCAACCAGACCGTGAGGCCGATCGCGATGAGGCAGAGCGGCACGTTCACCCAGAAGATCCAGCGCCAGCCGTCGGTCGGGCCGCCCAGCAGGATCAGCAGTCCGCCCAGGGTCGGCCCGAACGCCGTGGCGATCCCCACCGTGGCGCCGAAGAGCCCGAACGCGCGACCGCGCTCCTTGCCCTGGAACAGCTGCTGGATGAGCCCCAGGACCTGCGGCATCTGGATGCCGGCTGCGACGCCCTGGAGCAGGCGACCGACCAGGAGCATGACCGGGTTGATCGCGAGTGCGCAGACCACGCTGGTCACTGTGAACAGCGACAGGCCGACGATGAACAGGCCGCGCCGGGACCGCTGGTCGCCGAGCCGGCCCATCGGGACCAGGACGAGGCCGAAGGTGAGCACGTAGCCCGACACGATCAGCTGAAGCTCGGTCGAGCCGGCCCCGAGCGCGGACTCGATGGACGGCAGTGCCACGTTGACCTTGGACAGATCGAGGATGGTGATCGCCGCGACGGTGACGCACACCCAGAAGGCCCGCCAGCGCTGCGGCGAGGTCAGTGCGATGTCGGTGGTCGGAGGGTGCGCGCCCGGCCGGGCGCTGTCGGCGCGCGTGGGCGCCGGGGACGCCGCGGCGCTCGGGGAGATGGAATCCGACATCGCACCCAGGCTAGTCGCGCTGGTGGATTCCGGCATCAGGGGTTTCCGGTCGGTGGTATCCGAACCTCGGTTCAGTGCCCCTGGGAGGGCCCGGTCGGAGCCGCCTCGACCCGGATGAGCCGGAATTCGCGCCGGTGCAGCACACGGAGGATCGCGGCCGGCGCAGGGCCGTATGCGGCGAGGCCGGCTTCGGCCGAGAGAGGCTCGACCGAGACGATCCGGTAGGTGCGCCCGCGATGGATGACGTGCCCGCCGCCGTGCAAGATGTTCCGGTACCAGTTCACCCGATCGCCGTACGTCAGTTCCGCGACCAGACCGTCCGAGAACTCCGCGAGGATCACCGGCGTTTCGAACGTCCGCCCGCTCCTGCGTCCGACGGAGCGGATGACCGAGAAGGGTCCCCGGCCGCGCTTGGCCAGCCCCAGCGCGATCGGATTCAGCGTGCGGTTCAGCACGTGCAGGTAAGCCGTCTTGACCCGTCCCATGAGCACCGTTCCCGAATCGACCGCGCGTTGACCCCAGTCTGCCGCCGCGGCGTCCGCCGAGGTATCCGGTGCGGTCCGGATAGCCTCGACCGGTGAGCGACATCGCATTCTTCTCGCACGCGGGTGCGACTCTCGTGGCCGAGACCACCGTCGGCGCGGCCCCCGAAACCGAGTCCCCCGTCTTCGTCCTGATCCACGGCATCGGCATGGGCCGGACCGTCTTCGCGGATCTGATCACCCGGCTGCACGCGCGCACGATCGCTATCGACCTGCCCGGTTACGGCGAAGCGCCGGAGCCCCGAAGCGTCCTGACGATGGAGCGCACCGCCGATCTGGTGGCCGCCTACCTACACAGCATCGACGCCGGACGCATCGTCCTGGTCGGGCACTCGATGGGTTCGCAGGTGGCCGGTGAGGTGGCGGCGCGGCATCCGGAGCTGGTCGATCGGGTCGTCTTCATCGGACCGACGGTGGACGCGCGCCAGCGCACCGCCGTGCGTCAACTGCTGCGGTTGGCCCAGGATCTCGCGGTCGAGAGCCCGCGCGTGATCGTGGTGGGTGCGCGCGAATACCTCCGCGCCGGCCCCAACCTGCGCGGCAAGCTCCGGGCGATGCTCGCGCACCGCCCCGAGCGGACGTACTCACTGGTGCGGGCTCCGGTGCTGGTGCTGCGCGGCGAGAACGACTACGTCAGCTCGCGAGACTGGTGCCGGATCGTCGTGGCCTCACTGCGGCAGGGGCGCCTCGCCGAGGTGCCGGGACACGGCCATGAAACCATGATCCGGGATGCCGCGCCGGCTGCGGAGTTGATCGCCGAGTTCGCGCGCGAGGGGTGAGCGCCTGCTCGGGGGGATAGCGGGCGGGCCGCGGAACCGGACGAAGTGCACCGGATCCGGTCGGCGATCCTCGGAATCCTGCCAACGCGGGAGGACCGGGCAATGTCGGACCCCCTCCCTACGTTGGAGTCATCGACACAGGAGGAATCATGCTCTCGATCGTTCACGCAGCCGAAGCGCAGTTCCATCACGAGGTCGCCACGCGCGAGCGTGAGTCGGCGCTCCTCGCCTCCATCCGAGAGCGACGTGCCGCGCAGGCCGAGACCGTCGCCGTTCCGGTCGCCGTTCCGGTCGCCGTCTCCGATGGGGTCGCCGCGCGGCAGGGCGCGGAGCGCGGTACGGTACGGGCGGCGTGGCCACGGCCGATCGGCATCACGGCGTGCCCGGGAACGGCGTGCGCCGTCGCCTGAGGCCGGGTCGGCGGTGATCGCCGATCTCCCGCCGGGCGGGCCGTCCGCGGTCCGCCGAAGCGTGCGTCTGCCTGTCTGCGCAACACGGCGACGCGGCCTGCCGGGGCGGACCGCGCCAGGCCGCGTCGATGTCCGGCGTCAGACTCCGCCGCCGCCGGAACTCGGGTTGGCGTCCCGCGCCAGGCGCTGGCGATCCTCGTCGGTCATCTCGATGCCGGCGTCCTCGAGCCGCTGTCGCAGCACCTCCGAGTACCGCTCGTCGCTCTCACCGCCCAGGTCGACGCGCGTCTGCGCGACGAGCCCGTCGATCTTCTCCTGGCGGCTGGCCTGATTCTGCGCGAGCACCGGCTCGTCCTGCGTCTCCTGCCCGCGCGGTGCATCGTCCGACTGGTTCACGGCACCGCCCACACCGGCGTCGCTGCGCTGCTCGGCGGGAGCGGGCTGCACGCCCTCCTGGTCCCTGCGATCGGGGTGGTTGGCGCCCGGGTTCTCGAACTCGTTGGCGGTACCCGACATCAGGAGTCGCCCTCGGAGAGGTCGTCGTCCGTGAGGAGGTCCGGGTCGGCGCCCTGACCGGCCGCGTCGCCCTCAACCGTGCCGGTCGTGTCGGCGGTCGCGTCGGTGCCGTCCGGCGCGTTCGGGGGGAGTCCCGAGTCGCTCAGCGACGGGGAGTCGATTGCGTCCGCGTTGCGCGCAGCCGTCTCGCGGTCGGCGACATCGCCGCTTTCCCACCCGCCTGGGGGGTCAGCGTTCACGACACCCTCCGGTAGATATCCATCCGTGCTCATGACGTCTCCTATCGACGTCTCCTACACTCCCCCGCGCGGGCGGATCGTTCCAAGGGCTTGACGCACGCGCACGCCCCGGGTACGGAATCGGCTAGGTGCCCGGCGCGCCACTGCTCGCGCCCGCCGCCCTCCGGTCCTGGGCGATGGCGCGGCCGATCAGCTGGCCGCCGCTGGTGGTCAGCGCGCGGCGCCACGGCAGGACGCCTTCGATCTCGATCTGGATCGACATGGACAGCACGGTGCGGATCAGAACGATGACCCCGAGGATCAGCGCATCCTCCAGCGACGGCTTGGAGGTGATCGTTCGGATCAGGTCGGCGGCGACGAGCACCTCAAGACCCAGGAGGATCGCGGCACCGAGGGTGTTGCGCAGCACCGAAAAGGCGGTGCTTCCGCCCTCGCCACGGCGCAGCGAGCGCCAGCCGAGCACCAGGGCGATGACGAATCCGATCATCATGGACAGCGCACCGATCGCCTCGAACCCGAGGGCGACGTAGGTGAAGACGATCTCGAAGTCCACGGGCTCAGTGTAGGGCTGCACGGCGGCGCCCTCGGGGTTCGCCGCGGCTCCCCTCGAGCGCACCGTCCGGCCGCTAGGCGGTGGCGCGGTGCTGCAGGATGCCGGCGCGTTCGGGGTGCTCCGCGAACCAGTCCGCGACGTACCAGCACACCGGGATCACCTGCCGGTTCCCTTGGGCCTCAAGAAGCGCGACCGCGCGGTCGACGAGTTCGCCGGCGTACCCGTGACCGCGGAAGGTGGGCACGGTGTAGGCACGGGTCATCGCGACCGTGCGTCCGTCATCGCGGTAGTCCAGCACACTGACGAGGTCATCGCCCCGGTGCAGCGTGTATCGCGAGGCGTCCGGTTCGTGGGTGAAGGTCAGCGATGTCACGTGGATAGGGTACGTCCGATCGGCGCTGCCGAGCGTGAATCCGGCTGGGCGTTCCCTGGACCCGGCAGGACGCCAGAGGCGGCCAGTTCGCGGAACCAGAGCCCGGAGTCCTTGACGGTGCGCTCCAGAGTGTCGAAGTCGACCCGGACGATGCCGAAGCGCTTGGCGTACCCGTACCCCCACTCGAAGTTGTCCAGCAGGGACCACACGAAATAGCCGCGCAGGTCCACCCCGCGCCTCAGGGCGCGGTGTGCGGCGGTGAAGTGACGGCGCAGGTAGTCGAGGCGCTCGGTGTCCGGCACGGAGCCGTCGGCGGCGACCGCGTCATCGAACGCGGCCCCGTTCTCGGTGATCATGAGCGGCTGGTCGGGGAACTGCGCGGACAGGTCCACCAGGAGCTCCTCGAGCCCCTCGGGTGCGATGTTCCACCCCATCGCGGTGTACGGGCCCGGCTGCTCGACGAACTCGACCGCGCGGTCGCTGCCCGGCCACGCCGTACCGCCCGCCGTGGTCTTGTGGCCGTCGTTCTGCTGGCGCGGGGACACGCCGTCCCACATGCGCACGGTAGCGGTGGAGTAGTAGTTGACGCCCAGCACGTCGATCGGCTGATGGATCGAGGCGAGATCGCCGTCCTGCACGAACGACCAGTCGGTGACGGATGCCGTGTCCGACAGCAGATCGGCCGGGTACTCTCCGCGCAGCATGGGTCCGGTGAACGCACGATTGGCGAGGGCGTCGATGCGACGCATGGCCTCGGCCGCGGCATCCCCCTGTCCGCGCAGGACGTGGAAGTTGAGCGTCACCGAGTACTCGGGAGAACCGGTTGAGGTGGCCCGCAGCGCCTGCAGGGCTCGGCCGTGGGCGAGATTGAGGTGGTGGACGGCGGCGAGCGCGGCGGCCGGCTCGTGCCGGCCGGGCGCGTGTCCGCCCTGGCCGTAGCCGAGGTAGGCGGAGCACCACGGCTCGTTCAGGGTGGTCCAGGTGTGCACGCGGTCGCCCAGTGCCGTGCCCATGATCGCGGCGTACTCGGCGAACGCGTCGGCGGTGGCCCGGACCGGCCAGCCGCCGGCGTGCTCGAGCGGCTGCGGCAAGTCCCAGTGGTACAGGGTCGCGACGGGCTTGATGCCGCGCTCGAGGAGGCCGTCGACCAGCCGGGAGTAGAAGTCGATGCCGGCCCGGTTGGCCGGGCCGGTCCCGGTCGGCTGGATCCGCGGCCAGGCGATCGAGAAGCGGTACGCGTCCAGCCCCAGATCCTTCATCAGGTCCAGATCGCTGTCGAGCCGGTGATAGTGGTCGCACGCGACGTCACCGGTATCGCCGTTCCACACCTTGCCCGGCGTCTTGCTGAACGTGTCCCAGATCGACGGTCCGCGGCCGTCCTCGGCGGCGGCGCCCTCGACCTGGTAGGACGCCGTGGCAGAGCCGAAGGTGAAACCAGGAGGGAACACCAGCCCGGTGTCGCGGTAGTCCGGGCTTCCTTCGATCGACGGCACAGTCACGTGACTCACTTTGCCACCTCCGCGAGGTCGACCGGCTGCGCCGCCCTCGCTCCCCCGTCCGTTCTCCCCCTAGCCGGGCGGACTGAGCAATCTGTAACATTTCGTCACGCGCGTCTCGGCGTCGCGGTGCGATTTGACGCATGCGGACGCAGTCCGACATAATCGGGCACATGACTGACATCGCGCGTTCTCTGTCCGCCCGGGAGGCGAACGGGACTGCCGGCATGATGGCCGGCCGCGTCGTCATGTGCTGTCGAATGTGTCGCTGACACGGTGACCCCCGCCGGATTCGCCCGCTGCTTCTGAACGCAGCGCAGAATCCCCGAGTGCTCCGCACGCGCGTCGATCACGCGCAGCCGGATCCCTCGCACCCCAGGCCCACCATCGGGGCCGCTCAGCAGCACAGCCGAACCCGCTCGGAGCCGATGAAGGCCAGGGTTCCGTCGCAAGGACCTCTCATGTCGCACACCGCCCTCCTGGAACGCCCGACGAACGCACGTCATCTCCCCGTCGTCTCTGCGCCCGCCGCCGTCCCGCCCGCTCCGGTCGACTCCGATCCCTCCCCCCGCCACCTGCCGCCGGGAACGGCCCCGCGCGGCTTCGCGCTCTACGTCGGCATCGATGAGGCCAAGGCCGCGGCATCCGGTGTCTCGCTCGGCGTTCTCGTCGACGCCCTGCGCCGGACTCTTGCCGACCTCGCACCGGATGCCGAGACCTATGCGACCGTCGCGCTCGCGCCGGTCGGCGCCGGCGGCCGGGACGTGGACGTGGTGCGCCTGGCCCTGCACGAGCCGTCCGCGATCGCCCGGACCAAGCATGACGAGCCCGTGGACGAAGACCGCTCGCACGGCGGTGTGGTGGTCGACATCTCGCGCAAGCGCGTGCTGATCGACGGGGAATCCGCCGCGTTCACCTTCAAGGAGTTCGAGCTGCTGCAGTACCTCGTGCTGCGCGAGGGACGCACCATCGAGCGGGCCGAGCTGGTCGGCTCGCTCTGGCAGGGCGTGACCGAGGACGACTCACCCGGCGAGCGCACGATCGATGTGCACGTGCGGCGTCTGCGCGCCAAGCTCGGCCGGTACGAGGACATCGTGCGCACGGTGCGCGGGGTGGGCTACCGCTTCGACCGTCACGCCGACGTGTCGATCCGCTACGGTCACGGCACGCCCTCCCCCGACCGCTTCTGAGTTCCCCCGGCGCCCCCGCCCCCGCCCCGGCCGCCCCGCACCAGATCTGCTCGCCTGTCACGACACGCCGACGCGGCCCGCACATCGCGACAGGCGAACGAGGGGTGCCCGGACCGGGGCGCGACTCACGAACGAGGGTGCCGGACCGGGGCGCGACTCGCGAACAGCGGATGTCCGGACCCGCCGCGTACTCTGGCCGCATGACGATCGCGGAGGTCCGGGGCGCACAGCGCACTGACGCCGCGGGACCACTGGAGACGGAGTACCGGCCGCGGCATCCGCTGGATCTCCCCCGGGTCGTGCTGTATCAGCGACACGGCCGCAACGACCCCACGATGCTGGTCTCCGGAGCGGTGATCTGGCGAGCCAGCCGCACCCCGGCGGGCACGGCGACCCTCGCTCTGCGCGAGATGGCCGGCGGCGTGATCCGCGCGGCCGCCTGGGGGGCCGGGGCCGCCTGGGCGCTGGACCAGCTGCCCGCGCTCTGTGGCGCTGAGGACGACCCGGGCGAGTTCGATGCGAGCCGGCATCCCCTGATCGCCTCGGCGCACCATCGCAACCCCGGCGTGCGCATCGGCCGCACGGACCTGTTCTTCGACGCGCTGGCCAGCGCGATCATCGAGCAGAAGATCACCGGCATGCAGGCCTTCGCCGCATGGAGGTGCCTGGTGACCTGGCACGGCGAGCGCGCTCCAGGTCCCACGCCGCGGCCGATGTACGCGCCGCCCAGCATCGACGGATGGCGACGCGTACCCTCCTGGTCCTGGCATCGCGCCGGCCTCGAACCGCCGCAGGCCCGCACCGTGGTGGAAGCTGCTCGACGCGGCGAGGCTCTCGGGCGCGTGTTCTTGTCCGCGACCGATGGTGAGGCGCGCGATCGCGTGCTGATCAGCCAGCGCGGGATCGGCCCCTGGACGTCGGCGGAGACCCGGATCCGCGCGGTCGGGGATCCGGATGCGGTGAGTGTCGGCGACTTCCATCTCGCTCACGAAGTCGGCTTCGCCCTGTCGGGAACGCGCGTCGACGACGACGGGATGCTGGAGCTGCTCGCCCCCTGGGCAGGCCAGCGCCAGCGCGTCATCCGGCTCATCGAGGCCAGCGGCGTCCGGGAGCCGCGTCGCGGCCCGCGGCTGCACCCCGAGGACCACAGGGGTCGCTGACCCGTCCGCGGCCGGCTGCGGCGGTCCGCGCACGCACCCCATTGCGGATGTCGGAGGCCCCGACGACACTGTGACCTGCCGCGGAACGCCTGCGGTATCCGCCTGACCGAACGCCCCACCGGCCGCCTGGCGATGCTGGACGGGGCTCCGATCGAATGACCCGGCGCTTGCGCGCCCCGACCCGGGAGTAGACATGCCCACCCTGAACCCGTATCTCTCGTTTCAGCGCGAGGCCCGCACCGCGATGGAGTTCTACCAGAGCGTGTTCGGCGGCGACCTCGAGGTCTCGACGTTCGGCGAGTACGAGGGGATGGTGCAGGATCCGAGCGAGAACGACCTCGTCATGCACGCGCAGCTGACCAGTCCCGACGGGATGGTGCTGATGGCTTCGGACACCCCCTCCGGGATGCAGTACACCCCGCCCGCCGGCATCGCAGTCTCGCTCAGCGGCGGCGACGAGCCGCAACTGGAGGGTCTCTGGAACGCACTGGCCGACGGCGGCACCGTCACCATGCCGTTCGAGGTGCCGCCATGGGGAGGACGGTTCGGGATGCTGCGCGACAAATTCGGCATCGAGTGGATGGTCGCGTACAGCCCGCAAGCCTGACCCGCGCCGCAGCCGGCACACCCGTGTTCCGGCCGTAGGCTGAGCGCATGTCTGAACCTCGCAGCGGCTGGCCCAGCGGCCGCGTCCAGTGGCTCCTCGGGACAGTGCTGATCCTCGCCCTCGGCGTGCTGTTCGGCCTGATCTGGGGACAGCTCTGGCTGGGCCTCATCCTGGCGTTCGCGCTGTCGATCGGATGGCTCATCGCCTACGAGTCATGGCGCGGTCGCCATGTCGGGCTGGACGACCCCGACGACAACGGCGCGCAGCTGTAGCGGGGGACCCACCGTGAGGATCGCCGTCGCCGGGGGAACCGGTCACGTGGGCAGTCATGTGGTCTCGCACGCGCGAGCGCGCGGTCACGACGTCGTGCTGCTGACCCGCGGCGCGGGAGTGGATCTGGTGACCGGCGCCGGCCTGACGGAAGCGCTTCGGGGTGCGGATGCCGTGATCGACGTGGTGAACGTCTCGACGCTCGACGCCGACGATTCCGTGCGGTTCTTCGAAACGACCTCGCGCATGCTTCTGAACGCACAGCGACAGGTCGGTGGCGTCGGTCACCATGTCGCCCTGTCGATCGTGGGTGTCGACCGCGCGCCGCACGGCTACTACGCCGGCAAGGCGGCCCAGGAGCGCGTGATCGAGGACGGCGATGCGCCGTGGACGATTCTTCGCGCGACGCAGTTCCACGAGTTCGCCGAGCAGGTATACCAGCGCGCGAAGATCGGCCCGCTCCACGTCGCGCCGAAGATGCGCACACAGCCGATCGCCGCCCGGGAGGTCGGCGCGCACCTGGTCGCTCTGGCAGAGAGCGCCCCGGCCGGCCGGGCGCCTGATCTCGCCGGGCCGCGAGAAGAGAGGCTGGTGGACATGGTGCGCCGTTTCGCGCGCACGCAGGGGTCGCGAGCCTGGATCCCGGCCATCCCCCTGCCCGGCCCGGCCGGGCGCGCCCAGCGCGATGGTTCACTCCTTCCGGCTCCGGGGGCCCTGCTGGGCACGCAGACGTACACCGAGTGGCTCGCCGAGCTTCCCGTGCGGACAGCCCGAGGACGCTAGCGGCACCCGCGGAGACGCGAACGGACCCGCTCCCTCCCGCCCGCGCTACATCTCCTCGTGCGTATCCGGGTCGGCATCCCACAGCCGCCCGCGTTCGAGCGAGGAGATCGCCTCGACCTCGTCCGGAGTCAGCTCGAAGTCGAACACGTCCGCGTTCTCGCGCTGGCGGTCCGCGTCGGCGGATTTCGGAATCGGTGTGCTGCCCAGCTGCACGTGCCAGCGCAGGACGATCTGAGTGGGGGTGACGCCGTAGATCTCCGCGAGCTCCACCAGCACCTGCTCGTGCAGCAGCTCGGATCTGCGGGCCAACGGACTCCAGCTCTCGGTGCGGATGCCCAACTCGGCGTGGAAGGCCCGCAGCGAGGCCTGCGGGAAATACGGGTGCATCTCGACCTGGTTCACCGCCGGGGTGACACCGGTCTCGTCGACCAGCCGGGTGAGCATCGTCCGGGTGAAGTTGGAGACGCCGAGCGAGCGGATGAGACCTTGCTCGCGCAGGGCGATCATGGCGCGCCAGGTGTCGACATAGCGGTCCACCCGCGGGTTGGGCCAGTGGATCATCGACAGATCTATCCACTCCAGCCCGAGGACGGCCAGTGAGCCGTTCGTGCTCTCGATCGCCTGCTCATATCCGTGACTGCGGCCGGGGATCTTGGTGGCGACCAGGATCTCCCGGCGATCCACGCCGCTGTCGCGCACCGCCTGCCCCACCTCGCGCTCGTTCTCGTAGTTGACGGCGGTGTCCAGCAGCCGGTACCCCGTCCGGATGGCGGAGACGATGGCGGCTGTGCCGTCCGGTCCGCGAAGCTTGTAGGTTCCGAAGCCGAGCTGAGGGAATTCACTCTGGTCGTTCAGGGTCACGGTGGGGATGGTGAGCATGATTCCATCCTGCCCAGGACGCGCAGCGCTGACCAGCGGAGGCGTGATCCGCTCGCCGCGGTGCCCGGGGCCGTGCCGTGCCCGATCTGGCAGGATCGGAGCATGCAGGCCGGCACGATCGCACTCGCCGTGGACATCGGGGGGACCAAGGTCGATGCCGCACTGGTCGACGCGGACGGTGCGGTTCTGCCCGGCACGCAGCATCGTGCGCCCACCGGACGGGATGCCGCCCGCGACGACATCGCGGAGGCCATCCGCGCCGTCGCCGCAGCCGCCCTCCACGACATCCGGCCGGGTGATCGGCTGAGCGGCATCGGCGTCGGCTCGGCGGGGCCGGTCGACCTGGCCCACGGGACCATCGCGCCACTGAACCTCCCCGCGATCGCGGATCTGCGGGTCGTGGCGCTGCTGGAGGAGCTGAGCCCCGGCATCCCTGTCCGGCTCGCCCTGGATGGTGCGTGCATCGCGCTGGCCGAGCACTGGCGCGGCGCTGCGGCGGGAGCACGCGGTGCTCTGGCGATGGTGGTCTCCACCGGGATCGGCGGCGGGCTGATCGTCAACGGTGCGCCGGTGACCGGCCTCTCCGGCAATGCCGGGCATATCGGGCAGCTCCGCCTGCTGCCGCGACAGCCGGGCCGGGCTGCCACGGACGGCACGCTGGAGTCGATCGCCTCCGGACCGGCGACCGTCGCGTGGGCTCGCGCCCAGGGATGGCGCGGCAGCACCGGCGAAGAACTGGCGGCCGGCTACGCGGCGGGCGACCCGATCGCCACGGCTGCAGTGCGTCGATCGGCGGCGGCGGTCGGCCAAGCCATCGCCGATGTCACGACGCTGCTGGACCTCGAGGTCGCTGTCGTCGCCGGCGGCTTCGCCCGAGTCGCAGAGGACTACATCGATCTGGTGCGGTCTGCCGTGCGCGATGCTGCGGTGTTCGACTATGCCCGCCGGGTCCGTGTGGAGGCGACCGGTCTGGACGGGAACGGACCTCTGGTCGGCGCGGCCGCGCTCGTTCTGCGCTGACGCGGGCCGGCACCGGGTCCGGGGATCTCCGGCACCATGCCCGCGAAGTGAGCGCGGCTGCGGCGCGCGCCGCTGTTACCGCGTGCCGGCGATCGTGGCGGAGCCGGCCGAGACGGTGACGTCCACGACGTTGCGGGCGCCGGCGTCGGTGCGCAGCTCGTTGTTGAACTCACCCGCCGACACGTCGGAGCGGACATCGTACGCACCCTCGGGCACCCGCAGGTCCAGCGAGCCGGCGCTGACATCGACCGTCACCTCGCGCGGCGATGATCCTGTCAGACGAGCATCGACCGTCCCGGCGCTGACGGAGAACTGCGCCTCCCGCACGTCGGCGAGCTCGATGTCGGCCGCCCCCGCGCTCAGCTCCGCCAGGAGCGTCTGCGCCGATCCGTCCACGGTGAGCCCGCCGGCCCCGATCCGGATGTCGAGGTTCCCGAAGTCGCCGTCGACGGTCAGATCACCGGCGGAAAGATCCAGCACCGCATCCAGGGCCGCGCCTTGGATCTCGCTCGGGAGCGTCAGGGTCGCCTTCACGTCGCCGAAGAAGAGCCACCGCGGCCCGAAGGTGCGCGGTGATGCGACGTTCAGCTCGTCGCCGTCGCGCTCCAGGGTCCACGGCCCGACGCCCCCGCCGCTGGTGACCTCCAGGGTCGCCTCGGCGACCTCGTCGAACTCGATGCGCAGGGCGGCCCCGTCGACGGAGACATCCAGCTCGGTGACGCCGGTCGCGTCGATCGACTGCGCCTCGCTGCGCACGCTCGCTGCGGCGATGGTCGAGAACGTCGCGGAGCCGATCGCGCCGAGCACGACCGCGCCACCGAGGGCGATGGTGAGGATCGCGACGACACGCGAGGCACCGCGCGTCTCGCCGGGCGGCGGCGTGGGGGTCCCGGGCTGCGCGGCCGTCGGCGGAACGGTCGGGACGGTGGGATAGGTCGGGTTCGTCGAGTAGCTCGGATCCGTCGGGTTCGTCGGGGTGCTCATGAGGGTGCTCCTGCCTGCGGCTGTCCGCCGCCGTATTCGAGATGGACGAGCGCTGCGAGCACCCGTCGGTTGCCGGATTCGTCCGGTTCGAGGTCGAGCTTCTGAAAGATCGCGGTGATGTACTTCTCGACGCTGGCCTCGGAAACGAAGAGCGTGGAAGCGATCGCCTGGTTGGATTTCCCCTCGGCGATCAGTGCCAGGGTGGACGCTTCGCGGTCGGTGAGGCGACGCATCCGTTCGTCCTTCGGCCGCCGGCTCAGCAGCTGGGCGACCACTTCCGGGTCGAGCACGGTGGCGCCCTGGCTGATCCGGGTGACCGCGTCGAGGAAATCGGTCACATCCGCGACCCGGTCCTTCAGCAGATAGCCCAGTGCGCCCCCCTGCGCGGTGATCAGGTCGGTGGCATAGCGCTCTTCGACGTATTGGGAGAGCACGACCACCGGAAGCGCGGGATGCTGCGCGCGCAGCCGCAGTGCGGCGCGGATCCCCTCGTCCGTATAGGTGGGCGGCAGTCGGACGTCCAGGATGCACAGGTCCGGCGCGGTGTCCACGACCGTCTGGTCCAGCTGAGTCGCATCCGGCAGCGCCGCGACGACGACGTGATTGGCGTCTTCGAGAAGGCGCACGAGGCCTTCGCGCAGCAGGACCGAGTCCTCGCAGATCAGGATGCGCACGGGACGCTCACCTCCAGCGATGTGGGTCCGCCCTGCGGGCTTTCCAGCCGGACGGTGCCGCGGGCAGCGAGGATCCGGTTCGAGATGCCGTCCAGCCCTCCCCCGGCGATCACCTGTGCGCCGCCGATTCCGTTGTCCTCGACGCGCGCCCAGAGCGTCCCGCCCTCCCGCTGGCGCACGATCACACGGCATTCACTGGCGCGGGAGTGCTTGGCGGCGTTCGTGAGGGTCTCCGCGATGGCGAAATACACGGCGGCTTCGGCGTCGCGGCTGCAGCGCGAGTCCAGCCGTACGTCCAGATGGACCGGGATGTGGGAGCGTCCGGCGAGGGCGGAGAGGGCGGCATCCAGACCTCGGTCATCCAGCACGGACGCGTGGATGCCGCGGGCGAGCTGTCGCAGTTCCGTGATCGCCGCCTTGGTGGAGGTGTGCGCTTCGGCGAGCAGCGCTTTGGCTGCCGCCGGGTCGTCGTCCATCTTCTGCTGGGCCAGGCCGAGGGTCATGCCCACCGACACGAGGCGCGGCTGCACGCCGTCGTGGAGGTCGCGCTCGATGCGCGTGCGTTCCACTTCGGACGCGCGCAGGGCGCCGGCGCGCTGGGCGTCGGAGGTGCGGGCCTGCTCCGTCAGCTGCGCCTCGCGGGTGGGGATCACGATGACGCGCGCCAGCACACCGTGCAGCAGCGCGATGCCCACGACGGCGGCGAGCGCGACGACGGCGGCGAGCACTCCCACCACCGATGCCCACGCAACGGGCACCTCGAGCCCCGTCGCGGCAAGCCGCACGGCGGCGCTGCGTGCGAACAGCGGAGCGAAGGCGAGGACGATTCCGGACGCGAAGATCGAAAGAAGGGGAAGCACGACGAGGCCGAGGATGCTGGCGATCGCAGCGCTGGCGATCGCCCGCCACATCGACGGGTCGGTGAACTGGTCCCAGACCATCCGCAGGAATCCGCCGAAGCCGGGCCGCGTGCGGGTGCGGGGCCGCAGGCCCGGCAGCCCGAGCGAATAGAGACCGTCGACACGGGCGGTCTCCAGCCAGCCCAGGCCGTAGAGGCCGTAGACGAAGCCGAGCAGCAGCACCAGGCCGATTCCGAGCACGGGCACCAGGCCCAGCCCCACGGCCAGGAGGGTGACCAGCACGGTGAAGACGAGGGGGCCGACCACGCCGAGCGCGGCCAGCTGCGCCACGGCACCGGCTATCCGAAGCGGGGCGGCGAGGGCGGGAGCGCGCTGCGGTATCGGCGCCGGGGCGACGGGTCGCGTCGAGATCTGGGAGGTCATGTCACCACGGTACGGTCGCGTCCGGCCGGCCGCCGCCCGGTCGTCCCGAGTCCTCGGTTCGGGTTATCCCGAACGGAGGACTCGGCCGGCGCGGCGGGCCGGGGACCGCACCGTCCGGGACGGACGGGTCACGCCGGGAACGTCTCCTCGACCGGGGCGACGTCGACGGAGACCCGCAGCGTCGAGTTCTGCGCGTCCGTGAAGATGACGCCCTTCACGGGCGGGACGTCACCGTAGTCTCGCCCCCACGCCACGGTGACGTGCCGGTCCGAGACCCACTGGTCGTTGGTCGGATCGAAGGCGAGCCATTGGTCCGACCCGGGCAGCCATGCCGCGACCCACGCGTGCGACGCGTCCGCGCCGACCACACGGGGTCTGCCCGGTGCCGGACGCGTCGCAAGATAGCCGCTGACGTACCTGGCCGCGATGCCGTGACTGCGCAGGCACGCGAGCGCGACGTGCGCGAAGTCCTGGCAGACGCCCGCGCGCTTGTCGAGGACGTCCGCGACCGTGCTCGTGACCGTGGTGGCGGTCTTGTCGTAATCGAAGTCGGCCTTGATGCGATGCATCAGGTCGGTGACCGCCTCGCCGATCGGACGGCCCGGTCGCAGCGAGGATGCTCCGTACTCGTGCGCGGCGCTGACGTGCCTCACCTTGGGCGATTCCAGCGCGAACTCGGTCGCCGCCCACGCGCGCGGCGAGATGCCGGGGTTCACCAGCGGTCGGGAGTGCTCCCATGGTTGGGAGAGCGCCACCGCGTCGTAGTCCGTCGGCTGGACGGTCACCTCGCTGGTGGCGTCGATCGTGAGTCGCGTGTGGGGTGCGCTGACGTGGAAGTACGACACGACATTGCCGTAGCAGTCCACATCGTCGGTGATGTCACCGGGCATCGGATCGATCGCGACCGACCGCCCGGTCACCTGCTGCCAGGCCAGCTCGCGGGGTCGCAGGTGTGCCAGACCGAAGCTGCTCGCGACGTCATCGTCGTACGTGTACGTGGTGCGATGGGTGACCCGGTACTTCACCTGCTCACCTCGGTTGCCGGCGCGGCCGGCACTTCGGTCAGGGACAGCGCCGAGAGAGGCCGCGGGTGGGGTCCGCCACCGAAGTGGACGTGCACGATCGCATCGCCGATTCGTTCCAGCTGCGCTCGCGTCTCCCCGAGAAAGGCCTCCAGAGCCGCCCGGCGCCCGTCTTCGGGCGCGGCGAGCGCTCGGATGTCGCTCTGCTCGAGCGTCTGCTCGAGCTGTTCGAGGAGCCGTTCCGGTCGGGTCGATCCGGTGGAGCCGGCCAGCTGCGACACGTGGTCCCGTACATGCCCGAGGGCGAAGGTCAGCGAGCGGGGGTTGCCGGGATCGGCGAGCAGCAGTTCGAGCACGTCGGCGGCGCGGACGCCGCCGCGGAATCGACGCCGGTGCGTGACGGAGCTCTCCGAGGCCATCAGCACGCCACCGAGCACGGCGCGCTCCGTGCCCGCGTCGGCCGAGGCGATCGTGGTGGCGGTGAGCAGGGTGCACACCTGCAGCCCACGCTCGAGGTGGCGCCCCGTCTCGATGGCGTGCCAGCCGTCATCGCGCATCATGTTCGCCGTGACGCCCTGCAAGGACAGGATGCCGCCCAGCATGCGGCTGGCCGACTCGGCGATCTGCGGGCGAGGGGCTGTGCGCAGCGCCCGCATCGCACGGTCGGTGCTCCCGAACGCGCGCCAGGTGTCGCCGGAGAGCTGATCGCGCACCGCCTCGAGCGCATCGCGCAGACGTTCCAAGGAGTGCGCGGCCGAACCGGGACGATCCGCGTCCACCAGAAGTGACCGCTGTTCGAGGTCCGGATCGCTCCAGCGGGTCCCGCCCAGGCGCTGGAGCGCGCGGAACAGTGCCCGCAGTGCCGCGCCGCCCTGCGTGGTGGAGGTGAAGTCGAGCTGCTCCGCGTACGCGCTGACGGTGATCACCAGCCGCACGAGGTCCTCGGCACGCTCGGCGTACCTGCCGGACCAGAACATGTCCTCGACCGCCCGCGGGGACAGGACCGGGACCGCGCGGGAGAGCGGGACGGGAGCGGGTTCGACCATGCCCTGATCGGGCTCGCCCGGTGAAGCCTTGAGCACCCATACATCCTTGGTGGCCAGGCCGGCGGTGGGGCCGTCGACCAGGGTCGCCAAGCCCCCGACCAGCGGGCGGTAGATCGCACCGTCGCGCACGGTGAACGCGCGCAGCACGAGCGGATGGGGCTGCACACGTCCGGACACGCGACCGGACGAACCCCAGGCCGGAGCCTGGGACAGCGGCACGCGGGTCTGACCGACGAATCGGTGCGGCGCGGCCAGAATCCGGGCGCGGAGGGATGCCGGATCCAGGGCGGACAGCTCGGCGGCACGCCCGTCGATCTCACGCACGGTCATCTCTCCGCGGTCGTCGGCAACGGCAGCCAGCACCGCGGACAGCCCGTCGGGCTCGCCGCACCACAGTGTGGGCACGGACGGGAGCCGCAGCTGCTCGCCGAGCAGCCGCTCGCAGACGGCCGGCATGAACGGCATCAGCCCGGGGTTCTCCAGCACACCCGCCCCCAGCCCGTTCACGAGCCGCACGTTTCCGCGCCGCACCGCCTCCGTGAGACCGGCGACACCGAGCTGCGAGCCGGCACGCAGCTCCAGCGGGTCGCACCACTCCGCGTCGACGCGGCGCAGGATCACATCCACGCGCTCCTGCGGCTGCTGCTGCGGGAAACCGGCGGGTTTGATCCACACCGATCCTTCCTGCACGACCAGGTCTTCGCCCTGCACCAGGGGGAACCCGAGGATGTTGGCCAGGAAGGCCTGGTCGTATGCGGTCTCCGAATGTGTTCCGGGCGAGAGCACCACGATGCGCGGGTCGGCGAGCCCCGCCGGTGCCGCCTGCAGCAGCGCGGCCCGCAGCGCCGAGAAATACGGCTCCATGCGATGCAGTCCGGCCGCATCGTAGAGCTCGGGCAGCACCCGCGACAGGACGCGACGGTTCTCCATGGCGTAGCCCAGTCCCGACGGCGCCTGCACCCGGTCGGTCAGGACGTGCCATTCGCCCGCCGCATCGCGGCCGAGATCGGTGCTGGCGAGGATCAGCGGGTGGGGGTCGAAGCCGCGCGGGCGCACGATGGGGCGGACGAATCCGGAGTGGCCGAACACGACCGCGGCGGGGATGACCCCTTCGGCCAGCAGTCGCTGCTCGCCGTAGATGTCGGCCAGCAGCGCGTTGAGCAGCTCGGTCCGCTGCGCCAGTCCGATCTCCAGGCGTCCCCACGTCACCGCATCCAGCACCAACGGCATGGGGTCCAGCTGCCAGGGCTGCGAGCCGGCGTCGCCGCTGCCGTACGTCACGCCGTCGTCGGCCAGCAGAGTCGTGATCTCGGTGTCGATCCGGTCCACCTGGGCCGGAGTCAGGTCCACGGCGATCGCCGCCATGCCCCGCCACGCCGGTCGCAGGGCGCCATCGGCCCCCACCACCTCGTCGAACCTCGCGCCGGTGGCGGGCGTGAACGGAAGGGTCGGCTGGGCCAGCCCGGCCGCATAGTCGCGGAGCACGCTCATTGCGTCGCCCTTCCCCGGGAGGGACGTTCGGGCGTGAGCGCGTCCTCGTCGGAGCGACCGGCGGCTGTCAGTGGCACGGGAACACTCTGCCACGCGGGCAGACGTGTCCGATGCCGCGGCGGCGAGTCAGCGGGCGCCGGCGAGCGGCGCGACGGAGCCGGCGGTGGCTGTCTCGGCCGCAGCCAGCGCCACCATCACGTCGTCGGTGAGATCGTCGATGTGTTCGAGCCCGATGGACAGACGCACGACGCCCGCCCCGGGCTTGGCCGGGCCGGCCACGGGCCGGTGGGTGAGCGAGGCGGGATGCTGGACGAGGGAGTCGATGCCCCCGAGCGAGACCGCGTGCTCGATGAGTCCGCACGACTCGGTGAAGCGTGCGGCCGCGTCGTACCCGCCGGCGAGTTCCACCGCGATGATCGACCCCGGTCCCTCCAGTTGGCGGCCGAGGAGTCCCTTCGGGTCCTGCCCGGGCAGCCCAGGGTAGAAGACGCGCGCAACGGCCGTATGCCCGCTGATCCGCTCAGCCAGCGTCTGCGCGGTCTGCTGCTGTGCGCGCACCCGCAGCGGGAGGGTGCGCAGTCCACGGTGCAGCAGGTACGCGGCCATCGGGTGCAGCAGGCCGCCGGTCAGTGCCCGCACCCGTCGCAGCCGTTCCACCCACTCCTGGTCGGTGGCCACGACCCCGCCCATCACGTCGCCGTGCCCGCCGAGGTACTTCGTCGCGCTGTGCAGCACCAGGGCGGCACCATGGCGGGCAGGCTGCTGGAGGACGGGGGTCGCGAACGTGTTGTCCACGAGGACCGGCACCGCGCCGGCCGCGGCGACGACCTCATCCAGATCGAGCAACTCGAGCGTGGGGTTCGCCGGCGTCTCGACGATCACGAGCCCGGTGTCCGCACGCACCGCCGCGGCGATGGTGTCCGGCGACGCCCAGGTGACGGTCGTACCGAGCAGTCCGCTCTCGAGGACGTGATCGGATCCGCCGTACAGTGGCCGGACTGCGACGACATGGCCCCTGCCTGCCGTCACGGATGCGATCAGGCAGGCCGTGAGCGCAGCCATTCCGCTGGCGAACGCGACGGCGCCCTCGGTGGATTCCAGGTCGGCGAGCGCGTCTTCGAAGCGGGCAACGCCCGGCTGCCAGAGCCGCTGATAGACGGCGCTGCGGTCCGATCCGAGGCTCTGCCCAGTGGCGAGCTCCTCGTAGGCCAGACCGCCGCTTTCCACATCGGGCAGCGGAAACGTGGTCGAGAAGTCGATCGGCGGGACATGCGTCCCGCTTTCGCGCAAGCCCGCCATGCCGGCGTGCACGGCGCGGGTGTCGAACCGGGGGTGCCTCTTGTCCATGCGCCCAGAACAGCAGAGACTTGCAGCATCAGCAATCCGATCTGAAGGTCGGCGCCTACAACGGCGTCCTCGTCGAAGATGCTGCACCCGAGCCCTGACGGAGGAGCACCATGGCGCAGGTCCTTAACCTCGACCGGACCGACCGCGCGCTGCTGCGCGCGCTGACCGCCAACGCTCGCGCTTCGGGCGCAGCCCTGGCCTCTGCGCTGGGCATCGCCGAGTCAACCGTCTCCCTGCGTCTGCGCAGGCTGCAGACCAGCGGCGTGATCCGGCGCTACCGGGTCGACCTGAATCCGCTCGCGCTGGGCGCCACGGTTCAGGCGCTCATCGCGATCCGGCTCGTCAAGCATGCCCGCGAGGAGATCGAGGCGTTCCGGCGGGCCGCTCCGGGCCTGCCCGGTGTGCTCAGCCTGTTCCACATGGCCGGCGCCGACGACTTCCTGTTGCACGTCATCGCGCGGGACGCGGCCGAGCTCCGGGAGTTCGTGCTCGCCCACCTGACCGGGCATCCCGCCGTGGCGCACACCGAGACGAACCTCATCTTCGAGCACGCCGACGGGGACGGGTGGCAGCAGCTCATCGGCTGACCGGTGCGCGCGCCGGGTCTACTCGGCGTCGCGCAGCAGCTGCTCGCGCACCTCGCGGCGCAGGACCTTGCCGATGAGCGATCGGGGCAGCTCGTCCAGGGCGAAGAACTTCCGCGGAACCTTGTAGCCGGCCAGGTGCTTACGGCAGTATTCGCGCAGCGCATCGGCGTTCAGCTCGCTGCCCTCCCGCAGCACCACGGCGGCGACGACCTCCTCACCGCCCTTGCGCGGCAGCGCCACGACGGCGGCCTCCTCGACGTCCGGGTGCGCGTGCAAGGTCGCCTCGACTTCCGTGGGGGCGACGTTGAACCCTCCGGTGATGATGATCTCCTTGAGCCGGTCGACGACCGTCACGAAGCCGTCCGGCGAGACCGTGACGATGTCTCCGGTGCGCACCCACCCGCCCGGCAGCAGAGCCTCTGCCGTCTCGGTGGGGCGTCGCCAGTAACCCTGGAACACCTGGGGACCGCGAATGAGCAGCTCGCCCGACTCGCCCAGCGACCGGTCGACGTGCCAGTCGACGGGGTCCACGACGCGGATCTCGGTGCTCGGGAACGGCACTCCGACGGTGCCCGGGCGCCGGGACGGGCCGATCGGGTTCCCGAGGGCGACCGGGGAGGTCTCGGTCATCCCGTAACCCTCGACCAGCAGTCCGCCGGTGGCTTCCTCCCAGCGCTCCACGGTATCGATCGGCAGGCTCATCGCCCCCGATATGGCGAACCGCACGCTGGTCAGATCGATCTTGCCCCGCTCGGCCGAGCGGGCCAGCTGGTCGTAGATCGGCGGTACGGCGGGCAGGAATGTGGGCGGACTCTTCGCCGCGGCATCCGCCACCAGCTTCGCGTCGTACTTGGGGAACAGAACCAGTCGCGCGCCCAGGCTCATCGCGAATGTCAGGCACAGTGTCATGCCGTAGGCGTGGAACAGGGGCAGCACCGCGTAGAAGGTCTCCTCGCCCTCCTTCAGGCCGGGCACCCAGGCGCGGCCCTGCATCGCGTTGGCACGCAGGTTGCGGTGCGTCAGGATCGCCCCTTTGGGCGCTCCGGTGGTGCCGCTGGTGTACTGCAGCAGAGCGATGTCATCCAGCGTGGGGCGCGGATGCCGTTTGCTCAGCCGCCGGCTATCGACGAGTTTCCGCCAGGTCAGCACGCGCCGTGCCTTCGGCGCCGACGTCAGCTGAGCCCGGGAGGCGCGCGCCCGGGGAATCGGCAGACGCAGCGCCATCCGGGTGGGCAGCGGCATCGCCTCGGTGATGTCCACGCTCACGATCCGTTCCAGCTTCAGATCGGACGGGAAGGCCTCGAGCGTGTCGTAGACCTTGTCCCAGGCGATCGCGAACCGCGCCTGGTGGTCTTCGAACTGGTGCCGCAGCTCCCGCGCGGTGTACAGCGGGTTGTGCTCGACGACGATGGCGCCGAGGCGCAGCACGGCATAGAACGCCACGACGTGCTGCGGGCAGTTGGGCAGCACGAGGGCGACCCGGTCGCCGGGCACGACTCCGAGTCGGCGCAGACCTTCCGCGGCGCGATCGATCTGCTCGCCGAGGTCGCGGTACCCGGTGGTGGCACCGAAGAACTCCAGTGCGGTGCCGCGGCCGTAGCGGGCGATGCTCGCCTCGATCATGTCCGGCAGTGTCTGGGTGACTTCCGTGATGGAATCCGGCACGCCCGGGGCATACGCGGAGAGCCACGGACGGGATGCGTAGGGATTTCGCGAGTCCATTATTCGAGCCTATTACCGGACGCCTCGGGCTACCGTGGACGCATGACGAGCCCGATCGATCCCACATCCACCTCCGCCTGGGCAGCGCTCACCTCCTCCCGCGCGGCATTCACGCCGGATCTGCGCGGCTGGTTCGCCGCTGACCCCGGCCGGGTGGGACGGCTCAGCTTCAGCGTGGGCGACCTGCACGTCGACCTGTCGAAGAATCTCGTCACCGACGAGATCCTGGCCTCGCTGCTCGACCTCGCCGCGCAAACGGGCGTCGCTGAGCGATTCACGGCGATGCTCGCCGGCGAGCACATCAACACCACCGAAGACCGCGCCGTCCTGCACACCGCGCTGCGCCGGCCGGTCGGCGCCTCGCCGGCGCTCGTGGTGGACGGGCAGGACATCGACGGCGACGTCCACGAGGTGCTCACGGGGGTCTACGCCTTCGCAGAGCGCGTGCGATCCGGTCAGTGGCGCGGCGTCACCGGCAAGCGGGTCACACACGTCGTGAACATCGGGATCGGCGGGTCCGATCTCGGACCCGTCATGGTCTACGAGGCGCTCAAGCCCTACGCGGATGCCGGCATCTCCGCCCGTTTCGTGTCCAACATCGATCCCACCGATCTGTCTCAGACGACCGCGGACCTGGACCCCGAGACCACGCTGTTCATCGTCGCCTCCAAGACGTTCACGACCCTCGAGACGCTGACCAACGCGCGGCTGGCCAGAGACTGGCTGTGGACCGGGCTGGTCGCCTCGGGTGCGATCGACGGCAGTGCCCAGTCGAAGACGGATGCTGTCGCGCATCACTTCGTCGCCGTTTCGACCGCGCTGGACAAGGTCGCGGCGTTCGGCATCGACCCGGTCAACTCGTTCGGGTTCTGGGACTGGGTGGGTGGGCGCTACTCGGTGGACTCCGCCATCGGACTCTCTCTTGCCATCACGCTCGGACCGCAGGTCTTCAGCGAGCTGCTCGCGGGGTTCCACGACGTGGACGAGCACATGCGGACCACTCCGCTCGAGTCGAACGTGCCGGTGCTGATGGGGTTGCTCAACGTCTGGTACTCGAACTTCCTCGGCGCGCAGTCCCACGCGGTGCTGCCCTATGCGCAGCAGCTGCATCGCTTCCCGGCGTACCTGCAGCAGCTGACGATGGAATCCAACGGCAAGTCGGTCCGCTGGGACGGCACGCCGGTGACCACCGAGACCGGTGAGGTGTTCTGGGGCGAGCCGGGCACCAACGGCCAGCATGCGTTCTATCAGCTGATCCACCAGGGCACCCGGCTCATCCCCGCGGACTTCATCGCATTCGCCGAGCCCGCGTATCCGCTGGAGGACGACGGCCGCGACGTGCATGGCCTGTTCCTGGCGAACTTCCTCGCGCAGACCAAGGCCCTGGCCTTCGGCAAGACGGCCGACGAAGTCCACGCCGAGGGCACGACGGGCCCGCTCGTGGCGGCGCGAACCTTCGCGGGGAACCGCCCCACCACCTCGATCTTCGCCCCGGCGCTCACCGGGCGCGTGCTCGGTCAGCTCATCGCGCTGTACGAGCACATCACCTTCACGCAAGGCACGATCTGGGGCATCAACTCGTTCGATCAGTGGGGCGTGGAACTGGGCAAACAGCTGGCGCTGCAGATCGCTCCGGCGATCGAGGGCGACCCGGACGCGCTCGCCGCGCAGGATGCGTCCACCCGCGCGCTGCTGGAGTACTACGCCGCGCACCGGCGCCGCTGAAGCGACCGTCTCAGCTGGCGGGCGCCTCAACCGGCGCGGTGAGGCCGTCCAGGAACGCGCGATGACGCAGCAGAAAGGCGCGCTCGTCGAGGCGCTTCCGGCGCAGCCAGCTGGTGACCTCGTCGTTGCTCTTGCTGGCGTTGCAGGAACGACAGGCCGGCACGATGTTCTCCACCGTGTATCGACCTCCTCGCGACAGCGGCAGCACGCAGTCGCGCTGCAGAGCCGCGGCCGCCGCGCCGCAGTATGCGCAGCCGGCCCACGATGCCCGGATCTGCGCCCACTGCTGCGGGGTCAGATCGTTGTCCGCGGCATCCATCCGCCGTTTCCGCCGACGCGCGGCACGCGCGCGACGGGACTGGGAGACGGCCATGCTCGCCAGCGTAGGCCGAGCGGATGCCGACGCCGGCGCGACGCGGCGGTCAGAGCCTCTTCACCACCGTGAACAGGATGACCGAATCCTCGACCGCCTCGAGCGAGTGCAGACCGTCCGGAACGGTCAGCAGATCTCCGACGGAGCCGTTCCACGAGGCGTCTGCGAATCTCAGCAGCACCCGTCCGGTGAGCACCTGCACCGTCGCCTCGCCGGGATTCTCATGTTCCGAGAGCGCCTCGCCCGCGCGCAAGGCCATCACGGTCTGCCGCAGCCGGCGCTCATGCCCGCCCACCACCGTCTTCGCGCTGCGACCGCTCGGCGCTTCCAGCGCGTGTCCGAGCTCGTGCCGGGCGAGGGCGATCAACGACGTCTTCAGCATGTGCGGACCCCTTCTCGAGGTCACCCGCGCCGGCATGCGCGCCCGGCGGGAGAGCGACATCTCGTTCCGCGGACACGAGGCCGCGGATGCACCCCACGGTAGTCCCCCCGGCCGGTCCCAGCCACGATCACGGGTCTGCATCGACGTGGCCCGAAGCGGGCGGATCGGCACCTCGCGCGCACCCCCGCACCGTGCTGATCAGGACTTTCCCGCGGAGCCGTTCTCACGGTTCTGCCAGCGGGCGCGGAGGTTTCGTCCAGACCGGGAGAGCAGAGTAGAGGTTTCGCGCCCGACCCGAGGGCGCATGGGCCGCTGCGTCGGCCGCTGATCCCCAAGGAAGACCTTCTCTCCCCATGCTCCACCCGAAGCAAGTTCGCCGTGCCCGCCGTCCGCTCCTCACCCCTCGCGCCACCGCCCTCGGCGTCGCGCTCGCGCTTGTCGCTGGGGCCGGTATCACCACCGCCCTGCCCGCAGCTGCGCTCACACCGGCCGTGGCCGCAGTCGCCCCCGAGGGCGCGGCAGCGGAGACCCTGCGCGAGATCTCGACGGACGCGCACGGGACGCTCGGTGCCGCACGCGCGGTGCTGGCGACGACCGGCACGGTGACGGCCGACATCGCGGCATCGGGCCTTGACCTCGGCGTGGACTCCACGATCATCAACACCGCCGCCCTGCGCGCGGACATCGATCGGCTGTCCGCGCTGAACATCGTCCCGGCGCTGATGCTGCCCGGACTCACCGCGGAGACCGCCGCCGAGACGCGCGAGGTGCGTGCCGAGGTGTCCGAGCTGCGCGATCGTCTCGAAGCGGCGCAGGCGCAGAAGGCGGCCGAAGAAGCGGCCGCCGCCGCCGCGGCCGCGGCACAGCGGGCAGCCGAGGAAGCCGCCGCCGAGGCGCAGCGTCAGGCCGAGGCCGCCGCCGCCGCGCTCGCCGCGGCCAACACCCCCGACGGCGCGAAGGTCATCGCTCAGCAGATGGCCTCCGCCACCTACGGCTGGGGAGGGGACCAGTTCTCCTGCCTCGTCTCGCTCTGGGACAAGGAATCGGGCTGGAACTACCAGGCGTACAACGACTCCAGCGGCGCCACCGGCATCCCGCAGTCGCTGCCGGGCAGCAAGATGGCCAGCGCCGGCTCGGACTGGCAGACCAACGCGGTGACCCAGATCGCGTGGGGCCTCGGCTACATCGACGCGGTGTACGGCTCGCCGTGCAGCGCGTGGGGCCACTCGCAGTCCACCGACTGGTACTGATCCCGCCTGAACCGAGGCCGCGGGCAGTCAGGGGTTCCCGATCGTCCACAGCAGACAGACCGCCGCGGCCTGCAGCGTCAGACAGGCCGCGACGCACCACCACTGACGTCGGCGCGACTGCGACAGCCGACCGTCCGCCAGCAGCGGACTGAGGGGCAGCACCAGCCGGAACAGGCTCTGGGTGGGCAGGAACACGGCCAACAGGTACAGGACGTAGCTCAGCGCGAACGCGACGATCTCCAGGCCCAGCGCGCGCACCGGCGCGGAGAGGATCCACCAGAAGACTGCGAACAGCGCGCACAGCGCCAAAACGACGCCCACCACCCCGAGCCAGGTCCAGGCCATGACCAGGCCGGGCGTGAGCGGAAGGAGATCGGCGTCGCCGAGGAACGGGACCCACCACGCCATTTCGGTCCGGACGTAGGCCCCCGGCTCGCCCGTCACGACCGCGGCGACGACCGGCCACATCAGGCCGGCGATGGCGGTCACCGCACCCGAAACGGCCAGCCCGGTGAGCTGCGATCGGGGTAGCGGATCCTGCGCCCGCAGCATCCATCGCGCCAGCAGCAGGATGCCCAGCGCCAATGCCAGCGCGACCGCCCCGGGCCGCGTGAACGCCGCGATGGCGCCGATCGGTGCGATCCACAGGTATCTGCGGCGCACGGCGAGCAGGAGGGCGGAGAAGATGAGCAGAAGGTAGAGCGATTCGGCGTAGCCGATCACGAAGACGAACGACAGCGGGCCGAGACAGAACAGCACGACGGCCCACCACGACGCGCCGGGCGCGGTGACGCTCCGCAGCAGCGCATACAGCACCACCGTGGCGCCCGCCGAGGCGCCCACGCTGATCAGCACGCCCGCGAGGTGCCAGGAGATGCCGGCCGCGTCGGACAGGGCGCGCTCCAGGAACGGGAACACCGGCAGGAACGCCCAGTTGTTGCGTTGGATATCGCCCTCGAGGTCGACAGGGAGCACGACGGGGTAGCCCTGGGTGGCGATGACACCGTAACGGTCCGCGTCCCACCCGGTCAGGAAGCGCAGGAATGTGGACACCGGCTCGCTGTCGGGCCCGAAGGTCCACTTCCCCGCTCTGGCGAGCTGGAAGGCCGCCCACAGGAAGGCGAGATTCACCGCACGGCCGATGGCCCACAGCAGCAGCACCGGCCAGGCCCAGCCGCGGGACAGGGGAACCTGCTCACGACGTGGGACCAGCAACTGCGAAGCCGCGACGCGCAGGCGGATCCGCCAGCGGGCCAGAGTGGCCGATCCGCGCTGAAGCCTTTCCGGGGCGTAGGTCACGTCGCGTCCTCGGTGCTCAGCGGCCGCGGGTGGGCGGGGTCATGGTGTCCTCTCGTCGGGTCGCTCGCCGATAAGGGTCCGCTGCCGGAGAGCGACGCACAAAGGGGTTGACGGCAGCGCGCTCGGCTGGCACGACCGTCGCGTCCGCCGCGACACGGAATCGCGATGTCGCTGCGTGGGCCCGGGCATCAACCCGGATATCGCGGGTCAGTCCCCCGGTGTCGCGGCGGAGTCCTCCGGCGAGCGCTCGCCGGCATCCGACTCGGCCGCCGCGGCATCCTCTCTCACCTCATCGGTGACGGCGTCGGTGGGCGGGGCATCGTCGGCACGGGCGTCGTCGGCGTGTCTGGTGTGCGGCGTGGGATCGCTCATGGGTTCTTCCTCTCGTCGCCGCCATTCTGGCCAGCACCGCGGACGCCCGGTGCCCGGTTGACAGCACCGATGCGCGCGCGTAGGCGGTCGCCGCCCGTCGGCAGACCGCGACCGGGTGCCGAGCCGCCGTGCTCGCCCGCCGGCCGTCGCCGGACTCGGGTGCGGGCCGCGTCGTGCCACTGCCCTCAGGCGGGCTTTCCTCCGCGGCGGCGACCGCGCCAAGACCGAGGTGGCGGCGCAGGGCGGTGGAGACGTCGTCGACCTCGGCGAGCTGCTCGGGGGTCAATGCCTCCAGGAACAACTCCCGCACGGCCTGCAGGTGCGGGACGGATGCCGCGCGGAAAGCCTCGCGGCCCGATTCGGTCGCGCTCACCTCGACACCGTGCACGTCGTCGGCGCAGGGGACCCTTCGGATCAGCCGACGCTTCTCCATCCGTCCGAGGTGATGCGAGAGACGGCTGCGCTCCCAGTCGATCAGCGCCGCCAGTGCGGAGGACCGCAGCGTCTGCTGCGGTGCCTCGGTCAGAGCGAGCAGGACCTGGTAGTCGCCGGCCGACAACGACGACCGGCTCTGCAGGCGGCTGCCCAGGCGCGTGCGCAGAATGTCCGCCGTCTCGACGTAGTCGCGCCAGATGCGCAATTGCTCGCGCGTGGGCATCGTCCGACGGTTCTGACCCATCTTGTCTCCTCGGGAATTGATACGTCAATACCGATGTTAGAGCATTGACACGTCAATCCGGAGGGACCGGCGACGAGGAGGAACGCAGACCATGAGCGATTTCACCGAACTGGAGTTCGGCATCGACACATTCGGAGACCTGCCGCTCGACGATCACGGCGCCGTCGTCTCCTACGGGCAAGCGATCCGCGCCACCCTGGAGGAGGCGGTGCTGGCCGACGATCTCGGCATCGACGCGATTGCGATCGGCGAGCACCACCGCCCCGAGTTCGCGATCTCCTCCCCCGAGACCGTGCTCGCCGGGATTGCGACCGCGACCGAGAGGATCCGTCTGGGATCAGGCGTCACCGTGCTGTCATCCGACGACCCGGTACGGGTGTTCCAGCGCTTCGCCACCGTCGACGCGCTGTCCCACGGGCGCGCCGAGGTCATCCTGGGCCGAGGGTCCTTCACCGAGTCGTTCCCTCTGTTCGGATACGACCTCTCCGACTACGAGGTGCTCTTCGACGAGAAGATCGACCTGTTCCACGCGCTGCTCGACGAGAAGCCGGTCACGTGGGAAGGAACCACGCGTGCCGCGTTGCACGAGGCCGATGTCTTCCCCAAGACCGACTCGGGGCGGCTGCGCACCTGGGTCGGCGTCGGCGGCACGCCGCAGTCCGTGGTGCGCACCGCGCAGTACGGATTTCGGCTCATGCTCGCCATCATCGGCGGCGCACCCGCCCGCTTCGCCCCGTACGTCGACCTGTACCGGCGGGCCGCGCAGCAATTGGGAACGACCGCATATCCGGTGGGCATGCACTCCCCCGGTTTCATCGCCGAGACGGATGCCGAGGCCAGAGAGATCTTCTACCCCGGTTACAAGGTGATCCGGGACCGGATCGGGGCATTGCGGGGATGGCCGCCCGTGCAGCGCTCCGAGTTCGAGGCCGACGTCGAGCGCGGCTCGCTCTACATCGGCTCGCCGGAGACCGTCGCTC
Organism: Microbacterium sp. zg-B185; assembly: GCF_030246885.1. Lineage (NCBI taxonomy): Bacteria > Bacillati > Actinomycetota > Actinomycetes > Micrococcales > Microbacteriaceae > Microbacterium > Microbacterium sp. zg-B185. Next base: position 548,540 of record NZ_CP126739.1, on the reverse strand, counting down.
GGAAGATGGCCGATGCGATCAGGGCGCTCGATGTCGGCCGGTTCGACCTGATCTACACGGCCGGCGGCGCCCTGGCCGCCAGCGCCCGCCTTCGCGCCGTCGAGCTGTACGGCACGAAGGTGGTTCCCATGGTCCGGGAGCTGCTCGCCGAGAGCCCGGCCCGGTCGGTCATGGCCGGCGCGTCGTTCCGGCGATGACCCAGCGCAACGGGGACGTCACGATGCGCGACCGCACCACCATCGGCATCCTGGGCGCCGGCAAGGTCGGCACGGTCATCGCCCGCCTGGCGCTGGCCGCCGGATACCGGGTGCTCATCGCCGGCTCGGGCCATCCGGATCGGATCGCCCTCACGGTCGAGGTGCTCGCGCCCGGCGCGGCCGCCGTGCGCCCGGAAGAGGCCGCCCGCGGGGCCGACATCGTCGTGCTCGCGCTGCCGCTGGGCAGGTATCGCCGCCTCCCCGTCGAGGACCTCGACGGCAAGCTCGTCGTCGACGCGATGAACTACTGGTGGGAGACGGACGGCATCCGCGACGACCTGAACGACCCGCGCACCTCCACGAGCGAAATCGTCCAGGGCTTCCTGGCCGGTGCACACGTCGTGAAGGCGCTGAACCATATGGGCTACCACGATCTCGAGGAGGAGTCCCGACCCGGCGGGGTCGCCGGGCGAAAGGCGATCGCGATCGCCGGCGATCGTCCGGGCGACCTGGCACGCATCGCCGATTTCGTCGACGATCTGGGCTTCGACCCCGTCGTCGCGGGCCCGCTTGGGGCGGGCGTGGTCCTGCAGCCCGGCAATCCGACTTTCGGAGCCGACCTCCCGGCCGAGGACCTGCACTCGCTGATCGACGCGACCTCTGCCACGGTTCGGTCCCGGCCGCTCATCACCCGCCCCGACAGCACCACAACGCACGGACCACACCACGAAGGAGCACTGCAGAAATGACCAAGATCGCCATCATCCTCGGAAGCACACGTCCCGGACGCAACGGCAAGCAGGTCGCCGACTGGGTCCTGGAGCAGGCCGCACAGCGGGAGGATGCCGAATTCGAGCTCGTCGACCTCGCCGACTACGCCTGCCCCATCTGGACGAGCCGATGCCGCCGGCCATGGGCCAGTACCGCAACGACCACACCCGGGCATGGTCCGAGAAGATCGCCGGGTTCGACGGGTACATCTTCGTCACCCCCGAGTACAACCACTCCACGTCCGGCGTCCTCAAGAACGCGATCGACTATCTGCACGCCGAGTGGAACAACAAGGCCGCCGCGCTGGTGGGATACGGCGGGGTGGGCGGAGCGCGCGCGATCGAGCATCTGCGGCTCGTCTTGGCCGAGCTCCAGGTCGCGACGGTGCGCCAGACCCTCACCCTGTCGCTCATGACGGAGTTCGAGAACTACTCCACATTCACCCCCGGCGAGTACCAGGCCACCCTCCTGAACGCGCAGTTCGACCAGCTCATCGCCTGGTCGGAGGCCCTCGAAGGGGTCAGGCACCCGGCGGACGTTCAGGCGGCGGCCTGAGCCGCTGGGAACCACCGCCCGTCACAACGATCGTCCGGCACGTGGTTGCCGGTGAAAGGAAAGAAGCAATGGCAACTGTGACCTTCGACCAGGCGACGCGCGCCTATCCCGGCGTCCCGCGCCCGGCCGTCGACAGGCTCGACCTGGACGTCGCCGACGGCGAGTTCCTCGTCCTGGTCGGACCCTCCGGTTCCGGCAAGTCCACCTCGCTGCGGATGCTGGCAGGTCTGGAAGAGGTCAACTCGGGCCGGATCCTGATCGGCGACCGCGATGTCACCGATATCCCGCCGAAGGACCGCGACATCGCGATGGTGTTCCAGAACTACGCGCTCTACCCGCACATGACCGTCGCCGAGAACATGGGCTTCGCCCTGAAGATCGCCGGCGTCGGCAAGCACGAACGCGCCGAACGCGTCCTGGAGGCGGCGAACCTGCTCGATCTCGTGCCGTTCCTCGAACGCAAGCCGAAGGCGCTCTCCGGCGGCCAGCGCCAGCGCGTCGCGATGGGTCGCGCGATCGTGCGCCAGCCCCAGGTCTTCCTGATGGACGAGCCGCTGTCCAACCTGGACGCGAAGCTGCGCGTGCAGACGCGCACCCAGATCTCCTCGCTGCAACGCCGCCTGGGCGTCACCACCGTGTACGTCACGCACGACCAGGTGGAGGCGCTGACGATGGGAGACCGGATCGCGGTGCTCGCCGACGGTGCGCTGCAGCAGGTCGGCACGCCGCGGGACCTGTACGAGAACCCGACCAATCTCTTCGTCGCCGGATTCATCGGCTCGCCCGCAATGAACCTGTTCACCGCGGACGTGACCGAGCACGGTGTGCGGTTCGGCACCGACACCGTCCAGATCGGCCGCGACCTTCTCGCAACCACCGGCCCTCGTGTCACCATCGGCGTCCGACCGGAGGACATCACGGTCGCCGGCGCAGGGGGTTCGGGGCTTCCGCTGACGGTCGACCTCGTCGAGGAACTCGGCGCTGACGGCTACCTCTACGGGCATGCCGGCGTCGACGGCGAGCGCATCGACGTGATCGCGCGCGTCGACGGGCGGGTCCACCCGAGCACCGGTGACACTGTCACCGTGACCCCGAAGCGTGGCCGGATCCACGTCTTCGATCTGACCAGCGGAGTGCGGCTGAGCCGCACCGTCGCGGGCGCAGCCGTGTGAGTCGCAGAAGCCGTGGATGCCTGTCACACCCATCGCATCGGAGACGAAGCGCTCCACACGCAGGTGCAGGTCGAACCGGTCACGCAGCGCCGCAATCTGCTCCATTATCGGAGACTCATGATGGCGATCGTCGTCCCGTTCCGCCGCCTGCTGCAGGCACAGGGCGCGTGTGCGACGGGATAACAGTCGGCTCCGCCGCGGATGCGGCGGCGCGGCCGTGACCAATCGGTCCGTCTCCCGGAAATCGACGGCAGGTGGTCATGTGGCACTCTCAAAGAGTGCGGTCGAAGGAGAGGCTTGTTGTCGGCGTCGAGAACGCGGCAGCCCGCGATGGCTTCGCGCTCGATGCCAATCAGCGAGCGTTACTCGAGCGGCTGGCAACTCTCGGCGCATATCTCGATCGCGGCACCTTACGCCGATCCTCCCCGCGCAGCCTCTACATCCACGGCGACGCAGGACGTGGCAAGTCGTGGCTCGCTGATGCCTTCTACGCGGAGCTTCCGCGGGCTCAGAAGACTCGCGTGCATTTCCATGGCTTCTTCGACGAGCTGCACCGCAGCATCCACGATCACCGAAGTGAACGAGATGCCGTCGAACGCGCGATCGACGACATTACTCAGAACAGTCGCCTGCTCTTCTTCGACGAGCTCCATGTCCACGATTCCGGCGACGCGCGGCTCCTGACTCGTCTGCTGGATCATGTCTTCCAGCGCGGCTTGACCGTCCTCGCGACCTCGAACTATGCCCCGGACGATCTGCTGCCGAATGCGATCTGGCACCACGTCTTCGAACCGGGCATCGCGCTCATCAAGACACATATGGACGTGTGGGATCTCGACGGTCCCGTCGACTACCGCACTGTCAATGAAGACCACTGCCGCGGCTTCGCTGCCGGCACGTGGACAATGATGCCCGCCCGTGTCGCGCCGACTGAGGAGAAAATCATCGCCGTCCATGGACGGGCGTTCACGGTGACGTCAGCGGATGACGACGAACTGCTCGCCACTTTCGACCAGCTGTGCGCAACAGCAACGTCGACGATCGAGTACCTGCACTGGTCGCGAGCCTTCTCCCGATGGGCCATCACCGACATCCCCGCATTCGGAGACGCCGACGCGGAGGCTCAGCAGCGCTTCATCAACCTCATCGACGTGCTGGTCGACGCCGACGTACCAACGAGATTCTCATCGACCGTCGACCTACCCGTCTTCCTCGCGGACGCGTCCGAACGACCCGACGCCTTCCGCATGGCAAGCCGCCTTCAACTCCTCAAGGTCACTCTGTACGCCACGTAGCCGGCAGCAGAGACGCGTCAACTGTGGCAGGTCGCTTCACGATCTGCCAGTCATCCCAACCTCCGCCGGGCTGCACACGAAGCACGGCGCCGCGGTTTGTCACTCGCCCGTCGCCCAGCAGTTGCGTGCGCCGAACACCGGTTCAAAGAATCACAAAAAGATAACGGAAACCCCTTCCCTTCCGTTACCTCGTCGTTATAGAGTTCAGCTACGGAAGTTGTTTTGCTGTGGCAACGACCGCATGTGATTGCAGGAAACTCTTGGTGCAAGGGACAAGGGCCGGTCGGTAAGCCTCTCCGACCGGCCCTGACTTGTGCCCGCTCCGATCGGGCCGGGCGCAGGCGGCCCTAGACCCCGCCGCCGCCTCCGCCACCACCGCCACCACCGGCCGAGCCACCGCCACTGGAGCCGCCGGAGGTCGACGCCGACGAGGACGAACTCGCCGACAGCGAGCTGATCCCGGCGGCGAAGGACGCCGCGCTGAACCCGTGCGAACCCGCATACCATCCGGGCGAATGATTCTGCTCGTAGAGCACGGCCAGCTGCTCAGCCCACTGCTTCTCCTGGCCGAAGACGACCGCGTACGGCAGCAGCACCTCGTACAGCTTGAGCATCTCGGCAGGATCCCGCGGGTTGATCCGGACGCGCTCCGCGCCCTCCGGCGACTGAAGCATCCGGATGCGGTCGGCTTCAGCCCATTCGATGAATTCCTTGAGTCCCTTCAGGTGATCGCGCACCTCGGCGCCCGCGGCGGTGAGCGGTTTCCGGGAGATCAATCCGATCACGATCAGCAGTCCCAGAACTGCTCCGATGATCATCAGGATGGGCACGCCGGGATCGACCGCGCTGCCGAGGGCGAAGGCTCCGGCGAAAGCGACGAGGATCAGCGCGCCGATGGCGATCAGCACCGGCCATGCCCGCACGGAAGCCGGAACTTCGCGGCGCAGCCCACGCTGCGTGAGTTCTTGATTGGCCAGTTTCAGGATCTTCTGCGCCGCGGAAGAGAACCGGGTGTCGGTGCCGCCGAACTCGTACTCGGCGCCCGGTTCCAGAGCCGGGAAAAGACCTTCCAGCAGCAGCATTCCGTCGCCGTCTGCGCGTGAGGGATCGATCAGCTGCGCTTTGAGCTTCACGCCTCCGAACAGCTTCCGCGTTCCCTCGATGATGCGGATGCTGCCCACCACCGCCTGCTCGAGAACCTCGGCCGGTATCGCCTTGGTGGTGTGCCCGAGCAGCACCGCGCTCTCCAGCGAGTCGATCCCGGGTGGGGGCGTGTATTCGGCGATGATCGTCCGCCGCCCTGGGGCGTCGCGCAGCCGGCGTGCGCGCGTGACGATGGCGAAGAGCACCGCAGCCAGCACACCGAGTCCGCCGATCCCCTGCACCCAGCCCCATGGCGAGGCGAGATAGGACGAGTCGAACGCCGTGAAGGTGCCCTCCTCGAATGCGATCGCAAGGGTCACAGTCTGGTAGGCGTACACCGGGGCCGCAGCGGCCACGATCGCCGCGGCCCCGTCAGCGGCCGCCTCTGTACTGATCGGACACGTCTGCTCCGATCCCTGGGAACCCACGTAGCAGGCCTGGGAGCCGGTCAGGGAGCCGGCGAGGTCGGCCGGAACGGTCACGCGGACGTTGACGCGACCGAACTCCTGCGGCCACGCCGTCCCGTTGACGTCCCAGTAGAACTCGTCGACGCCGGTGTCCTGGAAGAACCGTGTGACGTTCTGCAGCCTGTAGGTGAACACGTAGGTCTGAGCACCGTGCACGTAGTCGTCGGCGCGCGAGGTCATGCTGTACTCGCCGTCCTCGGAATCGGTCTCCGCCTCGCGCGGGTTGCCATTGCCGTCGGTGATCGAGACCAGCTCGGGGTGCAGCGGCGCGCCCAGATACGTCTCGGGGATGGTGCGGCGCATGCCACGGTTCTGGTCCGCCTCGGGAAACAGCGCGACGAACCGCTCCTGCACCAGGAGCGTGCTCGCCCCGTCCGGGTCGCGGCCGAGGGTGTACTCCACGTCCAGGCTCTCGAAGGAGAAGTCTTCGACGTCGTGGGACACGGAGGCGACGACATCCGCAGCGGAGGCCCGGTCCGGGGGCGCCGCCAGCAGGGCCAGCGGCAGCCCGACGGCGATGAAAGCGATCCCGAGCACGCGCATCAGCTTTGAACCCATATCGGTCAGCCTATGCGCGGGGCCGTGCGATACCCAGTAGCCCGGGAGGTTCGCCTACAGTGGTGCGTATGACCGACCGCCGCCTCGCGATCGAAGCCTGGGAGAGCCTGTTCCGCGCTCAGCACGAGGTCTTCGGCGTGATCAGCTGCGACTTCGACGACACCGGTCTGTCCCAAGCGGAGTACGACGTCCTGCTGACGGTCACGCGTGCGCAGGACATGACCGCGCGGCTGCGCGACGTGACGGCGAACATGCTGATCAGCCAGCCCAGCGTGTCCCGCCTCGTGGACAAGATGGCCGCCCGCGGACTGGTCTCCAAATGGCCGGACCCCGAGGATGGTCGCGGATCCCTGGTGCGCGCGACCGCCGAGGGCGCCGCCGCGTTCCGCAAGGTCGCCTCACTGCACGGCAGGTCGATCGCGGAGCGCATGTCGCGGCTGGATGACGGGGAACTGCAGCAGCTCCGGGACCTCACCGCCAAGCTCCGCGAGAAGAAGGACGCCTGACCGCTGCCGCGCAACGGCACGCCGTCACGGCGTACGTCGCCGGAGTGTAGCGGAGGCGACGACCAGCGATGCGGCTGCGAAGGCCGCCACGACCAGCAGCGGTCGGTAGAGGTCCCATCCCTCCTCCCCTGCCGTCACCGCGTTGACCGCGTCGATCGCATAGCTCAGGGGCAGCCAGTCCGATATCGCGGACAGAACATCCGGCATCTGATCCCGCGGCATGAAGAGCCCGCCGAGGAGGATCTGCGGGAACACGATCAGCGGCATGAACTGCACCGCCTGGAACTCGGTCCGCGCGAACGCGCTGGCGAGCAGGCCGAGCGCGGACCCCAGGATCGCGTCGAGGACCGCCACCACGCCAAGCTGCCACACCGGTCCGTCGACCTGCAGCCCGCACACCAGCACCGCGAAGGTCACCGTGAGGATCGCCTGCAGCATGGCCATCAGCCCGAAAGCCAGGGCGTACCCGATGATGAAGTCCGCTTTGCCGAGCGGTGTCGTCATCAGCCGCTCGAGCGTGCCCGACCGCCGTTCACGCAGCGTCGTGATCGAGGTGACGAGGAACATCACGATGAACGGGAACAGTGCCAGGATGCCGCCCCCGAACTGGTCGAACACGCCGTCCTGATCGCTGAACAGCCACGCGAACAGCCCGACGAGCAGGCTCGGCGCGATCAGCATCAGGGCGATCGAGCGCGGGTCATGGCTCAGCTGCCGGAGTACGCGGCCGGCGGTGGAGAACGTGCGGGTGATGGTCATCTCCCGTCCCCCCATCCGCGAGGCCCGCGTCTGCGCCGGCGGCCGTCCGGTTCGGGGAGGTCATGCCCCTGCGTGGCGAGCGGGCGAGCCGCTGCTTCCGCGCGGGGGTGCGCGGCGGCGTCGCGCTCGACGAGTGTGAGGAAAGCGGCATCCGGATCGTCCGCACCGGTCTCGGCCCGCAGGCCGTCCGGCGTGGTGTCGGCGATGATGCGACCAGCGCGCATCAGCAGGAGCCGGTCGCAGCGCAGGGCCTCGTCCATCACATGGCTGCTCACGATCAGCGTCGTCCCGGCGTCGGCGAGACGGCGGAAAAGCGTCCACAGCTCGGCGCGCAACACCGGGTCCAGTCCGACCGTCGGCTCGTCCAGCACGATCAGCTCCGGTGCGCCGAGCATCGCGACGGCCAGCGAGACGCGGTTCTCCTGCCCGCCGCTGAGCGAGCCGACGCTCTGATGGCGCTGCGCTGCCAGTCCCACCTCGGCCAGGACGCGATCAACGTCCCGGCGCGGTGCGCCGATCAGGCGGGCGAAGTAGGTGAGGTTCTGGCGGATCGTGAGGTCGTCGTACACCGACGCCGCCTGCGTGTCGTAGGCGACCCGACGTCGCTGCGACGCGGTGCCGGCCGGATGCCCGAGCACGGACACCGTGCCCGCACGGATCCGCTGGACACCCACGATCGCGCGCATGAGCGTCGTCTTACCGCACCCGGAGGGCCCGAGAAGCCCGGTGATCTGGCCGCGGGGGATGTCGAGTTCCAGTCCGTCGAAAACCGTGTGCGAGCCGCGCTGCACCGTCAGGCCGCGCACCGCGACCGCGCCGGCAGCAGGCGTCGCCCCCCTCGACGAACGCAGTTCACTCATCACAGCGAAATCGGAGATCGGTCATGGATTCGGATGCTGTGCCCGCCGGCATCCGAATCCAGCGCGCCCGTCCGCATCGGCCCGTCCGAACCTCAGCCGGCGGGACGAGACGCTTTGCCATCCAGCCACAGGGTGTCGGAGGCGTCGCTGTGCGTGCCGCCTGAGTCCACATGCTTGGCGCTGATCGCGGGACCCTTGGTGATCACGTGGACGAGCGCCATCGCGTGACCGCGTCCGAGACCATAGTCATCCGCGAGCCAGCTGACGATCTCGCCCGCCTTGGTGCCTGGCCCGAACCCCTTCTCCGACGCCAGTTCGATGAACTGACGAGGGGTGAGACCGGTCTTGTCCTCGATGGTGTCGAGGTATGCCTGGAACGACATGTCATTGTCCTCTCCGCCGCTCTTGCGGTTCGCTCGATCAGCCCGGTGGAGCCGCACGGTGGGTGCGAGCCGCTCCACCATATCGTCCGCCGTCACGGAGGGAATCCCCGGTACCGAAGCGGGACCCGCGGCCACGCCGGCGGCACCCCTCACCAGCGGTTGTGGACTTCCTCGGCCCACCCGAGGATCCCGTTGAAGGGGATGACCTCACCCGCCGCGGTCGCGAACGAGCCGCTCCAATGCCCGAAGCACTGATCCGTCCGCGACGCCACGACGCCGAGGTTCGTGCGGGTCACCTTGTCGTAGAACGGTGCGAAGGACGCCGTCAGCCCTCCGCCGTGGATGCGCCACGGTCGTCGCCACTGCGCGAGGTCGTATTCCCAGTGCAGGTCGTCGTGGATCTTGTGCAGGCGCCCGTCGACGAGCATCGCGTTCTCGGTGATGCCGGTGCCATCCGTCCACCCGCCGCCGACCTGGATGCCGATCACCCGTCCGTCGCTGCGGCCCGAGCCGGCGCCCCAGTTCCAGCGGATGTCGTACGGCCAGCGCCCCCTTCCGTGATCGAGCACCGCCCAGGATTCCCCGGCGGGGACCACGTGCGTGACGCCCGCGATCGTGACACTCCCGGATGCGGGCCGGGCGATGTCCTTCACCGTGTACTGGAACCGCGCATCGCTCCACGGCACCACGACAGCGAGCCGTTCATGGCCGACCGGAAGCTCGGCGATCACGTCGAATGAGGCATCCCGGATATTCGCCCGCAGGCGCGTCCCGGTCTGCGATGGCACGGCGCCGGCGCTCATGACCGGATCGATGTCGATCTCCAGTCCCTTCGCCCGAGCGCGCGCAGGCCCGTCCTCGAGCGAGCCCGGCAACCGGACGCCGCGCGCGGGGATGACGGTGACCGCCTCGCTCCACACCGTCTCGGTCCGGCGGTCGAAGATCCACACCTCATGCAGGGCCGCATAGTCGATCGCGGATACGGTCAGCGCGAGGATGTGCGTGGGGGTGGTGACGTTCCAGTACTCCCACCGCTTGTTGCGTCCCCGTCCGCGGCCGAGCCCGGTCGTGTCGATGATCGGCTGCCTGGCCCAGCCGACGGCGTCCGGTTCCAGGCGCCCGGCCCGCGTCAGCGAGACCGGCGCGGTCAGTTCGCGGGGAATCATCCGTTGATCCTAGATTCCGCACGTCGACGCATCGCGCAACCCGCCGCACCGTGATGGCCGCTCGTCGAGGCCCGTCGCGCGTCTTCGAGCGCGGGAGGATGACCGCGCGCCGGCGTCACCGGGTCGCGGGGACGACGAGCTTGCCGATGACGTTGGTGGCGAGCTCGGTGAACCAGAGCACGCCCTGCGCGCCGGGACGGATGCGGTGCATGATCGTACCGGTGCTGGGCACATCGAACGCGGTCACCGAGTCGACGTGCAGCGGGGTGGCGGAGCCTGCGGCCTCGCGAAGCGCCTCCCCCCGTACGCGCAGCAGCTTGTCCGGGCCGGCCGGCTCGGGATTGTTCCCGTCGACGTATTGCTGGACCCAGACATCCCCGTTCTCGTCGAACGACAGGGCGGCCAGCAGTAGGTTCTCCTGCGAGGCCGGCAGCGCCACCTCCACGATCGTGCCGTCCAGACTCACGCGGCCGAGGCGGTTGGTCGCCTCCTGCGTGAACCAGAGCGCGTCACCGGCGGGATCGACCGCGAGCGCGATGGGGCGGGAGTTCGGAGTCGGGATGTCGTACTCGGCGAGGGTGCCGTCGGCGTCGATGCGGCCGATCCGGTTGGCGATCAGCTCCGTGAACCACATCGCCCCGTCGGGCCCGGCGACGATGTAGATCGGCTTGCTGTCGGCGTCCTGCAGCGGGAACGCCGTGACCGTGCCATCCGGGTCGACCCGGCCGACGTTGCCGCCCTCTTTGCCCGTGAACCAGAGCGTCTCGCCGTCGGGCGCCACCGCCAGCCCGTGTGGGCCAGGGTTGCTGACGACGCAGGTCGCGCAGCTGCCCACCAGGTCGAAGGTGCGCGCGATTCCGCCGTCCGCGCCCAGCTGCACGACCGCGCCGGCGAACTCCAGCCCGACGAACAGCCGGCCCGCGGTATCGAACACGATGCCGTGCGGCCCTGACCCCGCCGGCAGCTCGGTGAAGCTCATGCTGCCGTCGTCGCGGACGCGCGTGACGGTGCCCTCGTTCTGGCCGGTCACCAGGACCTCTCCGGTGTCGGGATCGTAGGCGATCTCGTGAGTCGAGCCGTCGCCGCCGTGTTCGTGCCCTCCCGCGGCGGGTGCGCTGGGCATGGCAGGCTGCGCCGGATCGCGGTCCGGGTAGGCGATCGGGAACTCGGTGACGGTCGGCGCGATGTCCGGGCTCGGCGACGAGCACGCCGCACAGCACAGCAGCAGGGTGACGCCGAGGGCGGCGATGCGCGCTTTCATGGTCCTCCGTCGGTCCGGGCTACCGGAAGTCGATGATCGCGAGGTTCAGCGGGAGCTGCGTGGTTCGCGCATCGGGCTTCGGCAGCTTGCCCGCCAGGAACGTGCCGCTGAGGTAGTCGTCCGCATCGGCGATCGACTGCGGCGACACCTGCCCGTCATAGTCGAAGCTCTTCAGTTCGTACGGCAGCGAGTCCGCTTCCAGCAGGCTCGGTCCGTCCATCAGCTGGAAGTGCAGGTGGGACGCGTTGGCGTTGCCGGTGTTCCCGAGGTGCCCGAGCACTTGGCCCTCGACGACCGTGTCTCCGACCTTGACCGTGAGGGATCCGGAGATCATGTGGGCATACATCGCGTACACCCCGTCGCCGAGGTCGAGTACGACGTGGTTTCCGTCGACGTTCTCGACGGTCAGCTTCGCGGCCAGTTCCGGGTCGTGCGCGGGCAGGACGCCCGGTGCGTTGGCCGGCATGCCGTCCAGGATCGAGACCACCGTGCCGTCGGCGACCGCGAGGATGTCGGTGCCGTAGTCGACGTAGCTCTCGTTGCTGGTCTTGTCCCCCGAGTAGAACTGCCCCTTGTCGTCGGTGCGCTTCCAGTCGATCGCGAAGCGCTGGCTGTTGTTCAGCTTTCCGTTGACGGACATGAGGGAGCTGCGGTGCGGGAAGCCGGGCTCGCAGCATCCGTTCAGCGCGATCCAGTTCTCTCCGCGCACGGGCGGTGCGATGACCGGCACGGCCTGGCTCGAGAAGGCCACCGGCGTGGTCAGGTAGTCGATCGGTCCGGGCGCGCCGAACGCGGGCGAGAGCGCGCCCGTTCCGACGATGCGGTGAAGCAGTGCCGCGGGTGCGCGGTCCAGCGAGTCGAAGGCGAAGTCGATGAAGACGACGCGGCTCTCCTGGGGCGGGACGGTCGCGCTGTCGATGTAGCCGGCCGGAAGATCCCGCAATCGGTTGCAGTCGCCGAAAGCGCAGGTGGGGTCGATGAGTGCTGTGCCGGAGAAGCTGGCCACGATCTTCGCCGGGTCCGCTGCGTCGACGACCTCGATGGTGTCGAGGGTCGCCGGCACCTGCGTGGCGTTCATCAGGTGCAGGTCGTACGCGACGTGGTATTTGCCGTCGGTTCCGCGGAACGGAAGGGGCGGGTTGCCGATCGCGGTCAGGGTGAGTGCGGTGAACGTGTCGGGCACGCTCACGCCAGGAACGGACCCGGTCGGCGGTGCCGCAGTCGTGGCGGCTGAGGCACACCCCGTCGCGAGAAGTGCGATCGCGGTGAGCAGGGAGACGAACAGGGCGGGTACACGGCGAGATGTCACGCAGGGGGCTCCGAATCTGAAGTTTCCCTCGAAACTACCAGCCCTCCGCGAGCCTTCTGGCGAGGTCATGCAGTCACGGCGCTACGTCGGAACGGCGTATCACCAGCGCGGAATACGACCGGGCGGATGCCGCAGCTCGCGTCTCCGCGCCCGTCAGCATTCGATGACGTTGACGGCGAGCCCGCCCTCGCTGGTCTCCTTGTACTTGTGCGACATATCGATGCCCGTCTGGCGCATCGTCTCGACGACGGTGTCGAGCGAGACGTAATGGCTTCCGTCGCCGCGCAGCGCGAGACGCGCCGCCGTCACCGCGGTCGACGCCGCGATCGCGTTCCGCTCGATGCAGGGAATCTGCACCAGCCCGCCGACCGGGTCGCAGGTGAGACCGAGATGATGCTCCATCGCGATCTCGGCGGCGTTCTCGATCTGGCGATTGGTGCCGCCCATGACGGCGGTCAGGCCCCCCGCCGCCATCGCGCACGCCGAGCCCACCTCGGCCTGGCAACCCCCTTCGGCGCCCGAGATCGACGCGTTCGCCTTGAACAGCGAACCCAGCGCGGTCGCGGTGAGAAGGAATCGACGGATGCCGCGCCGGCTGTTCGCTTCGGCGATCAGCGCCTCGTCCACGGCGTCCGGCACGATCGGACCGAGCTGCTGCCGGCCGGCGAAGCCCATCAGGGCGCTGCCGACCAGCTCGCCGTAGGGCGTGACCGCATTGCCGGCCCCGAGGCCGGAGTCGGCCAGGAAGCGCCACCAGTACATCGCGACGGCCGGCAGGATTCCGGCTGCGCCGTTGGTGGGGGCCGTGACGACGCGACCGCCGGCCGCGTTCTCCTCGTTCACCGCGAGGGCGAAAGCTCCGAGCCACTCCCCCGGCAGCTCCCGGCGTCCGTCCTGCTCGGCCGCCTCCAGCTGCACGCGGATGGCCGGTGCGCGGCGCTTGACCTTCAGGATGCCCGGGAGCACGCCATCGTGGCGAAGACCGGCTTCCACGCACTGCGACATCGCGTCCCAGATCGCGTCCAGTCCGGCGGCGATCTCGTCGTCGCCGCGCAGCGCCTCTTCGTTCATGCGCGCCGCCTCGGCGATGGTGATGCCATGCTCGTCGCACAGCTGGAGGAGGGCGTCGGCGCTGTCGAAGGCGAACGGGAAAGCCGACGAGGACAGCTGCGGTGGTTCGCCGTCGCGCCGAATGAAGCCCCCGCCGATCGAGTAATACGTCTCGCGGAGCAGGAGATCCTCATCGCCGGTCCGCCGCACTGCCGGTGCCGGCGCACTGCCGGTGGTGCGGATGCCGGATGCCGCCAGCTGCCCGGCCTCGTCGGCCGCGTGCGGCCGTGCGGTCGCCCACGCCTCCAGCGTCAGCGCGTTGGGGTGGCCGGGCAGTCGGGTCCGGGGGGCGAAGGCGATGTCGGCCTTGTGGAAGGGCACGGGGTGCGTGCCGTCCAGCGCCAGCGTCCGCCCGGTCGGCCACCCGGTCCACAGGCCCCGCACGGCATCCGGGTCGACGCTTTCCGGTGAGTGTCCGTGCAGTCCGGCCATCACCGCGTCCGGCGTACCGTGTCCGATTCCGGTTGCACCGAGCGACCCGTACAGCGTGCACGTCACCTGTGCCACGGAGTCGAGCACGCCGGCGCCGCGCAGTCGGACGACGAAGTCGCCGGCAGCGCGCAACGGACCGACCGTGTGGGAGCTCGAGGGTCCGATGCCGATGGAGAACAGCTCGAACGCGGAGACGTAGGCGCTCACACGGTCCAGGCTAACCTGATCCGCGCGCCGGGCGCCGAACGCCCCGGGCGGTCCGGTCCGGGGCGTTCGTCGGAGCCGGCTGAGGGCTTACTGCTCGACCGGCTGCGGTCCCTCGGAGCTCTCCTGCGCCTGCAGGACCGGACCTGAGTCCTCGCTGGAGACCTCGATCTTGCGCGGCTTGGCCTTCTCGCTGACCGGGATCGTCACGGTCAGCACGCCGTTGTTGTAGGTGGCGGAGATGTGCTCGGTGTCCACTCCCTGCCCGAGGTTCAGCTGGCGCACGAAGCTCGCCCCGTCGCGCTCACGCGTGATCCATTTGACCCCCTCGCCGGCGGAGAGGGTCCGCTCGGCCCGGATCGTCAGCAGCTGACCGTCCACGTCGATGTCGACCGAGCCCGGGTCGATGCCGGGCAGGTCGGCAGTGAGCACGTAGTGGTCCCCATCGCGGTACAGGTCCATCGGCATGCGACGGGGACCCCGGCGGGCGTCGAAGAGCGTCGACGCGAAGCGGTCGAGTTCACGGAACGGGTCGTATGCGGCCATGATTCGTCTCCTTTGTCGTTCGGCCCGGATGACTGTCCGGCGCGAGGGTTGCGAGGGAGTTGAGTCGTGTCGGCTCAACTGCGTTCAGATTAGCACTCCTCCTCGACGAGCGCCAAGACTCGGAGCGGATGGAGTGGACGCATGCCCAGCGGTCCCGGGCGGCAGGCGGAGGACGTCGACGCCGGGAATCGTGCGGGCTTCAGGGCACCTGGAAGGCGACGAGACCCACGGTGTTGCCTTCGGAATCCGTGATGAACGCCTGCCATTCGTCGTGGCCGGCCGGCCCGAGCGAATCGTCCTGGTGCGAGAAGATCACCCGGGGCGGCGCGACCACGTCCGCGAGGCTGTCGAGCTTGTCGAGCGTCTCGTGCACGTTGTCGACCCGCAGATACAGGAGGGATGCCGGGGCATTCCGGTCCAGCAGCAGCCGGACGCCGTCCAGATCGAAGAAGACCAGCCCCGGATCGAAGCGGGCGAGCGGCGGCGCGTCCAGCAGCACGGTGTAGAAGTCCGCGGCCCGGTCGAGATCTTCGGCGTGGACGGCCACCTGAACAAGTCGCATCGCGACCTCCCGGATCGAATTCACGCCAGTCTGCCAGCCGATCCGGATGGGCGCGACGGGCGCCTCCGCGGCGGACACACCGGGCGCCGAGACGGGCGCCCGGTCTGTTTCAACCCGCGTGCGCGAGCTGCGGCGCCTCCTCGGGCGAGGAGGGTATCTCGGCCTTGGCGGCACGGATCATCGTCACCGCGATGACCGCGGCCACCAGCATCCCGATGGCCGCGGCGATGAACGTCGCCGAGTACGCGTCGGCAAGGGCAGCCGGCTGGGTGACGGGTTGACTGCCGAGGGCAGCGACGTAGACGGCTGTGAAGATGGACAGGCCGATCGAGCCGCCGATCTGCATCGCCGAGTTCGTCACCGCCGAGGCCGCGCCGGCGTCATCCGGGGCCACGCCGCTCAACGCCACGTTCTGCAGCGGCACGAACACCAGTGCCATTCCCGCGCCCATCACGATGAGCGCGGGGAGCACCTGGACGACGTACGCGCCGCTTGCAGTGATGAAGCTGAGATACCACAGGCTCGCGGCCACGATGAGGGGGCCGGTCGTCAGCAGAGGACGAGCGCCGATGCGCGGCAGCAATCGCACCACCAGCGGCGCCACCACCATGGTGGCAAGCGGCAGGGGCAGGCTCGCCAGACCGGCTTGCAGCGCAGACATCTGCAGCACGATCTGCAGGTGGAAGGTCAGGTACAGGGTGGACCCGATCATCACACTGCCGGCGATCGCCTGGATCAGGAACGCACCACCGCGCACGCGGTCTGTGACGATCCGAAGGGGAAGCAGCGGCTGGGCGGTGCGGGTCTCGATCCACACGAACAGCACGAGCAGCGCGACCCCGGCGGCCAAGAAGGTGATCGTGAGCGGGCTGCCCCACCCGGTCTCGGCCAGGCTGAAGCCGTAGACGAGCGATCCGAGCCCGAGGGTCACGGTGACCGCGCCGAGGACGTCGTAACGGTTCTCGCCTTCGGCCCTGCTCTCGGTGAGAACGGCGAAGGCACCTACGAGGCCGACCACGACGAAGACGACGTTCACCAGCAGGCACCATCTCCAGTCCAGGAACTCCGTCAGCACGCCACCGAGGACGAGGCCGACCGAGGCGCCGGCACCGGCGACCGTTCCGAAAACCGCGAAGGCGACGTTGCGGTCCCTGCCGGTGGGGAAGGTCACGGTCAGCAGGGCCAGCGCGGCCGGGGCGAGCAGAGCGGCGAACGCGCCCTGCAGGCCCCGCGCGATGATCAGGTCGGGGCCGGTCAGCGCGATGCCTCCGTAGACGGAGGCGAGGGCGAAGCCGACCATTCCCACGATGAACGTGCGCTTGCGTCCCCAGTAGTCGGCGACTCGCCCGCCGAGCAGCAGCAGCGCGCCGAATGCGAGCGCATAGGCGGTCACGACCCACTGACGCTGGCTGTCCGTGAGGCCGAGGCTCGCCTGCGCCTGGGGCAGGGCGATGTTCACGATCGTGCCGTCCAGGACGACGACGAGCTGGGTCAGAGAGACCACGGCGAGAACCCACCATTTGCGGCGGGAGGGCATGGGCGTAGACATGGAGAAACCTCCGAATCGTTTGACGGATGCCGGAGGTTTCTAGCCCCGGATCGAGTCTCACGAGGAGGCTCGACCGCCTCGGCCCAGGGGGGCCGAGCAGACCGCCATTCTATCGCACGAGCGCCGCCTGCTGCTTCGCGAGGCGCAGCCAGGTCTCCACGACGGTGTCGGGATTCAGCGACATGGATTCGATGCCCTGGCCCACGAGCCACTCGGCCAGATCGGGGTGGTCGGAGGGCCCCTGCCCGCAGATGCCGACGTACTTGCCGGCGCGACGGCACGCGTCGATCGCCATCGCCAGCATCTTCAGGACGGCCGGGTCGCGTTCGTCGAAGGTGGCGGCGACCAGGCCGGAGTCGCGGTCCAGGCCCAGCGTGAGCTGGGTCATGTCGTTGGAGCCGATCGAGAACCCGTCGAAGTACTCCAGGAACTCATCGGCCAGCAGCGCGTTGGAGGGCAGCTCGCACATCATGATCACGCGAAGCCCGTTCTCGCCCCGGCGCAGCCCGTTCTCGGCGAGCAGCTCGATGACCGCGTGCGCCTCTCCGACGGTGCGGACGAACGGGACCATGATCTCGACGTTGGTCAGACCCATCTCGTCGCGGACGAACTTCAGCGCCTCGCACTCCATGTCGAAGCACTCGCGGAAGTCCGAGGAGATGTACCGGGACGCGCCGCGGTAGCCCAGCATCGGGTTCTCCTCGTGCGGCTCGTACAGCTCACCGCCGATCAGGTTCGCGTACTCGTTGGACTTGAAATCCGACAGGCGCACGATCACGGGCTCCGGCGCGAAGGCCGCGGCGATCATCGATACTCCCTCCGCGACGCGCTGCACGAAGTAGTCGCGCGGCGTCGGGTACGCCGCGATCCGGTCGGCGATCTCGGCGCGCAGCGCCGGCTCGAGACTGTCGTGATCCAGCAGCGCGCGCGGATGGATGCCGATCTGACGGTTGATCAGGAACTCCAGCCGGGCCAGGCCGACGCCCTTGTTCGGCAGCTTGGAGAACGCGAACGCCTGGTCGGGGGTGCCCACGTTCAGCATGATCTTGGTGGGGCTCTCCGGCATCTCGTCCAGACGGGTCACCACCTCTTCGAATCCCAGGATGCCTTCGTACACGAAGCCGTTGTCGCCGTCCGCGCACGAGACGGTCACATCCCGTCCGTCCTGCAGCACCAGCGTCGCATCGCCCGTTCCCACGACGGCGGGAATGCCGAGCTCGCGCGCGATGATCGCCGCGTGGCAGGTCCGGCCACCGCGGTTGGTCACGATCGCGGACGCCAGCTTCATGATCGGCTCCCAGTCCGGATCGGTCATGTCCGCCACCAGGACGTCACCGGCGACGAACTGGTCCATCTGCGCCAACGAGGTCATCACGCGCACCGCTCCGGCGCCGATCTTCTGACCGATGGCCCGCCCGATGGTGATCACGGTGCCCGGCTCGCCGAGCACGAACCGGCGGGTCACGTTGCCATCGGTGCGCGAGACGACCGTCTCCGGTCGCGCCTGCAGGATGTAGAGCTTGCCGTCGATCCCGTCCTTGCCCCATTCGATGTCCATCGGGCGTCCGTAGTGCTCCTCGATCGTCAGCGCCTGCCGGCCGAGCTCTTCGACCTCGGCATCCGTGATGCTGAACTGCGCCCGCTCCGTCCGCGGAACATCCGTGAAGACGGTGCTCGCTCCGATGTGGGTGCCGTCGGCGTAGACCATCTTCAGAGCCTTCTCGCCCACCGAGCGCTTCAGGATGGCGGGGCGTCCTTCGCGGAGGGCGGGCTTGTACGCGTAGAACTCGTCGGGGTTCACCGCCCCCTGCACGACCGCCTCGCCCAGACCGTAGGAACTGGTGATGAACACGGCCCGGTCGAAGCCCGATTCGGTGTCCACCGTGAACAGCACACCCGAGGCTCCGACATCCGATCGCACCATGCGCTGGATCCCCGCAGAGAGGGCGACATCGTGGTGCTCGAATCCGTGGTGCACGCGGTAGGCGATCGCCCGATCGTTATAGAGCGAGGCGAACACGCTGCGCACCGCCGCCAGGATGTTCTCGATGCCGCTGATGTTCAGGAACGTCTCCTGCTGACCGGCGAACGATGCGTCCGGCAGATCCTCCGCCGTCGCGCTCGAGCGGACCGCCCAGGACACGGTGTCCGGCTGCGGGTCGGCCGCGACCAGCGCCGCGTAGGCGGTGCGGATGTCGGCCTCGAAGGCCGCCGGAAGCGGCTGCTGCTCGATCCACTCCCGGACGTTGGCCCCGACGCGGGCGAGTTCTGCGACGTCGGCGACGTCGAGCTCCTCCACAGTGGATTTGATGCGGTCGTAGAGTCCGTCCGCGGCGAGGAAGTCGCGGTAGGCGTCCGCGGTGGTCGCAAAACCGCCCGGCACGCTGACCCCGAGATGGGACAGGTTCGACACCATCTCGCCCAGCGACGCGTTCTTGCCGCCGACCTGGTGGACGTCGGCCATGCCCATCTGCGTGAACCAGAGGATGTTCGTCATGAGGTCTCCTGAATTGTCGTGCGTGAGGCGGGGCGGATGGTCAACTGCGCAGGCGCATGGATTGCATGATGACGGCGGACATCTCCTCGACCGATTTCGTCGAGGAGTTGAGGAAGGGCACCCGGTTGCGCCGGTACAGGTCTTCGGCGCGGCGCAGCTCCAGCGTGCATTGGGCGAGGCTGGAGTATGTCGAGCTGGGTCGCCGCTCGTGCCGGACCTGACTCAGCCGCAGCGGCGTCGTGGTCAGTCCGAAGCATTTGTCGACATACCGGGACACGGCGGCGGGCAGTCCGTCGGAGGGGAAGTCGTCGTCGGTGAGCGGATAGTTCGCCACCAGGAGTCCGTACTGCAGTGCCAGATACATCGTCGTCGGTGTCTTGCCGCACCGGGACGGCGCGATGATGATGACATCCGCCATATCCAGCGCCCGCATGCTCTGCCCGTCGTCGTGCTCGATGGCGTACTCCACTGCCCGCATCCGGGCGAAGTACCGCTCCAGGTCACCGACGCCGTGGAACTGCCCGAGCTGCTCGGACGCTGTGCTGCCCAGCGCCGCCTCCAGCTCGCGCAGGTGGCCCCCCAGCAGGTCGATGACGACGGCACCGGAGCCGACCAGCTCCTGCAGGATCTGCGCGGATTTGACCGTCGCGAACACGATCGGCTCGGCCCCGCCCTCGGCCGAACGCTGAATGTCGGCGACGACGTCGCGGGCGCCTCCGGCCGTGTCCACGAAGGGAATGGTGTGGCGGCGGAACGTCACGCCCGGGAAATTCGCCAGCAGGGCGCTGCCGAGGGTTTCCGCGGTGATTCCCGTGCTGTCCGAGACGAAATAGGCCGCGCGGGCGACCGTGCGCGCGCCGGTCGGCCCTGCCGTGCTGCTCGGTGGGTTCGCCACGCTCCGCTCCTCCGCGGCACCGGTGTCGTGACCGGCTCGCTCTTCGAACGTATGCAGGTGTGTCAGTTCCTCGCGGCCCGTGTCACGAAAAGAATCGCCGAACTTTCCGGCAAGTTAACCGGTGTGCCCGGTCGCCGGGCGGCACTCGGCGTTTCGAACCGGCCCGATACGATGGCGCGGGAGCGTCCGGGCGCTGATCCGCCGTCCACAAGGATCGAGGGGACATGAACCGACCGCTGGAGATCGTGGTGGGAGTCACCGGCGGCATCGCCGCGTACAAGGCCGTGCAGGTGGTGCGCGACCTGGTGCTGGCCGGGCACACGGTGCGGGTGATCGCGACGGATGCCGCGCTCCGTTTCGTCGGCGCCCCCACCTGGGAGGCGATCAGTCGGCAGCCGCTGAATACGTCGATCTTCGACGATGTCGCGGCCGTGCGCCACGTCGCCCTCGGGCAGCGGGCCGATGTGGTGCTCGTCGCTCCGGCGACGGCGAACACGATCGCGAAGCTCGCCGCCGGGATCGCCGATGACCTGCTGGGCACGACGGTGCTCGCCAGCCGGGCACCCCTCGTGGTCGCACCCGCCATGCACACGGAGATGTGGCAGCATCCGGCCACCGCCGCCAACATCGAGACGCTCCGCGCGCGCGGCGTCAGGATCGTGGGGCCGGGCACCGGCCGCCTCACCGGTGCGGACATCGGCGCGGGGAGGATGAGCGAGCCCGACGACATCGTTTCGGCGGTCCTCGCCGCGGTCGGCGCCGAGCAGGACGGCGCCGCGCCGTCGGAATCGGCGTCACGCCGGGACCTCTCCGGCCGACGGGTCGTGGTCACGGCCGGTGGCACCCGCGAACCGATCGACCCGGTCCGCTTCCTCGCGAACCGCTCCAGCGGCAAGCAGGGCGTGGCCTTCGCGCTCGCCGCGGCCGCGCGCGGCGCCGACGTCACCGTCATCGCCGCTCACCTGGATCACCAACCGGCGTCCGCCCTCGCTGCCGCGGGGCTGACGACCATCGAGGTCCTGACCGCAGCCGACCTGGCTCGGGCGGTCGCGGAGGCGGCGGCCGCAGCATCCGTCGTCATCATGGCTGCGGCCGTCGCGGATTTCACGCCCGCCGAGGTCTCGGAGCGGAAGATCAAGAAGACCGAGCGCGGTGAGCGAATGGAACTGGTGCTCACCCGGACCGTGGACGTGCTCGGCGAACTGGTCGCGCACCCGGTCGCGGGCCGCGTGGTGGTCGGCTTCGCCGCCGAGACGGCGGCGGACCGGGACGAACTGGTCTCTCTGGCCCGGGCGAAGCTCGCTCGCAAGCCCGCCGACCTGCTGGTGGCCAATCCCGTGGGCAGCGGCCGCGGCTTCGGAGCCGACGTGAACGAAGCCGTCGTGGTGGCAGCATCCGGCAAGATCCTCGCCGACGTGTCCGGCAGCAAGCGGGCCGTCGCGGACGCGGTCCTGGACCAGGTGGTCGTGCTGCTGGAGGAGGCGTGATCCGGGCCACCCCGACTCTCAGCGGCTTACGATCTGAGAGCCACCTAGTGAACCGGGAGCACCGCCATCTGCACCGTCATCGTCCGCGTCCCCACATCCTCGAGTCTGCCCACGCGCGTGCTCGCGATCCGCGACGAGGATCCCGAACGCCCGTGGAGTCCGCTCGGCCGCTGGTGGCCTGAATCCCACGGCGGCGTCGTCGGGGTGCGCGACCTGCGCGCCGGCGGGGCATGGCTGGCCGCTGATTCCGCGGCGGGGCGACTGGCCGTGCTGCTCAACCGCGCCGATGTCTCGACGCTGCCCGAGTCGCAGCTGGTCTCGCGCGGCGGATTGGCTCTGGACTCCGTCGCGGGCAGGACGCCCGCGCAGCCGCGCACGCACGGGTTCAATCTGGTCGAGGTGGAAGGCGCCCGCACGAGCGTGGTCTCGTGGGACGGGCAGCGACTGTCCCGAGTGGAGCTGACTCCGGGAACGCACATGGTCGCCCACGACGACGTCGATGACCCGTCGACGCCTCGCATCGCGCGCTGGCTGGCTGAGTTCGCCGCCGTGGAGCTGCCCGAGACCGATACCTGGTGGACGCCCTGGATCGAGCTGCTCGAACGCTCCTCGGCGCTGGAGAGCACCGACGACGAGGCGATCATCCGGGACAATCGCCCGCACGGTTACCCCACGCAATCGCTGCTGGTGTGTGTCGCATCCGTGACCGCCGACGACATCCAGGTGCGCTATCGCGCGTTGCGCGAGCCCGGCCGCTGGAACCGGCAGCTGGACGGCGTCCTCTGAGCGGCGCGCCCGTCGACCCGCCCGGGCTCGGTGTGCCCGGGCGGGGGGCGAGGGTCGCCCGGCTACGCGCGGTCGGCGTGCTGAGGCACCGGAGGCATCTGGTACTTCGGGCGCCCCTTGATCACGAGCGGGCCGTTCCACGGAACCTGGTCGAAAGAATTCCATGCGTTCACGTGAAGGGACTGGAACAGCCAGCGGCCCTCCTTCTTGGTGAGGTGGTCCTGGCGGGTTCCGATGCCGAACACGAAGTTGTTGTTGTAATCGACGTTGAACTGCAGGATCTGGAAGAAGAGCTTGGCGTCTACCTCGCCCTCCTCCTCGCGCTCGGTGAACAGTTTGGTGTTCTGGATGTGCTGACGGCCGTACCACCAGGACTGCCGGTCCGTCCACAGGGATCGGAAGTTCTCCAGGATCGCCTCGTGCCCCTGCACCTTCCCCTGCCACAGGTGGTCGAACCATCCGTCCTGCGCGAAGACGCTGCGCACCAGGTCCTCATCCGCCAGATCGATCCCCCACGCGTAGCGGGAGTAGAGGTCCTCGATCTCGAATCGGTCTTCTGCCGTGAGCTTCCAATGTGCCATTTGCGATCTCCTGTGTCAGCGGTCTTCGTACTTGTCGTCGAGAAGGTCGGCCGGTTCACCGTTCTGGATGAGCAGGCCCTTGCGGCGAACGAACCGCAGAATCGATTCCGGTCCGGTGCGTCCCCCGCCGACGCCGGAGACGCCGAACGAGTTCGTCCCGATGGTGCGGCCCTTGCCAGCCATCAGGAACGTGTCCTGGATGAAGATCGAGCCCGCGTCGATCCGGCTGCCGATCTCCAGAGCCTCCTGCGCAGTCCCGGCGATCACCGATGCCGTCAGGCCGTACTCCGTGTCATTGGCCAGCCGGATCGCGTCGTCGATGTCCCGGTACGCCATGACGGGCAGGCACGGTCCGAAGGTCTCATCCACCATGATCTGCATGCCGTGGTCGACGCCGGTCAGGACGGTCGGACGCATGTACAAGCCGCCGCCGTGTTCCTCGAGCTCTCCCCCGGTGAGAACCTGTGCGCCCTTCGCGGTGGCGTCGGCGATGTGCGCCAGCACCGTCTGCGGCTGCGCCGCGAACGTGAACGGCCCGATGTGTCCCGCCTTGGCGTTGTCGTGGCTGAGGTGCACGCGCTGCGCCTTGCGCACGAGCTCGGCGACGAATTCGTCGTGGATGGACTCGTGAACGTACACCCGCTCGACCGAGAAGCAGACCATGCCCGTGGCGTACGCGCCGCCCCGAAGGATCGCGGTGGTCGCCCGATCGATGTCAGCGGACTCGGTGACGATCGCCGGGTCCTTGCCGCCGAGCTCCAGATAACACGGGATGAGACGCTCGGCGCAGGCGACGGCGATCTTGCGGCCGGTCACCACGCTGCCGGTGAAACACACGATGTCCGCGCCGGCGACGACCTCCTGGCCGGTCAGACCGTCGCCGAGGACGAAGTCGAACACCGCGGCGAGCTCGGGGACCTCGGCCACCGACTCGAAGAACAGCCGGGTGAACCGCGGCGTGACCTCCGAGGGCTTCCACAGGACCGCGGAACCGGCGCACAGCGCGGGAATCGCATCGAGCATTGCGAGCATCGTCGGCGCATTCCAGGGGGATATCACTCCGACCAAGGGGTACGCGACCAGCTGCGAGCGGACCTCGACCGTCGGCATCGACACCGCGGTGCGCTGCACCGCGGCCGACTCCAGCGACGACTCGGCGTCCGCGATCCAGCCGTTGACGGTCTCCAGGGTGATGTATCCCTGGACGAACGACGTGTGGGTCCCCCCGGTGTCCACCGCTTCCAGCTCGCCGAACTGCTTCGCGATCTTCGCGAACTCCCCCGCCCAGCGGCGCATGACATCGAGACGCTCGCCGATCGACAGCGCCGCCCAGGCCGGCTGATTCCGGCGCAGGGTGGCAGCCTTGCCCGCGACCTCTGCCGCGTCCGCCACGTCGATCTGGTAGTCGATGTCACCGGTGCGCGGGTTGCGCACCGGGAGCGTGCGAGTGCTCATGTCGTGGTTTCCTTTCACACGGTGCACGCGTCAGCGCAGCACACCGCTGTGTCTCCTCATCATCGTCAATCCGGACGGCGGTGAGCACCGCCGTGGGCGACAGTCGCGGGAGCGACGAATGGCGCGTGCGACAGCCCTCTAGACTCGACACGATGGAGTCGGTCCGGATGCTCACGCCCCACGGTGGCGCATGGACCGAGGACGAGTTGCGATCGCGCGCGCTGAGCCCGCCCGAGCTCCTGGCCCGGTCGGTGGAGATCGTGGGTTTGCCGGCAACGTCGTGGGCAGTGGACGTGTCCGCGCGTGCCGCCGAGCAGATCCGCGGCCTGGAGCGCACCGGAGGATTCCCCACCACCTCGTCCGGCCATGTGCGGCGAGCGAGCGAGGTCGCCTTCCTCCAGTTGCTCATCGCCGTCACCGCCGACCCCGCCGACGAGGTCTACCACACGCTCAGCGACGACCTCCTCGACATCGTCCGGCTCGGGGTACGACGGGGTCTCCCCCTGGATGTCCTGCTGAACCGGGTCTGGGGGATCCACACCGTGACCCGCGATGAGATGATCGCCGAATTGCAGCGCATCCTCCCGGAGCATGAGCGCGCAGCCACGCTGCGTGAACTCGGCGCCGCAATGCTGGACTACGCCAACTCGCACGCCTACCGCGTCGCCATGGCGTACGCGGAAGAGCAGCGGGCGTGGCGCGGGTGGCGCACGGAGACGCAGCGTCGCACGATCGCCGCAGTCGTCGACGGCTCCGCACCGCCCGACCGCGACGGGGGACCGCTCGATGTCCATTGGCCGGGCGGCCACCTCTACGCCCTCAGCTGGTTCGAAGAGCAGTCCGGCATCCCCGACGTCGAGCAGGCGATCAGCGAGTTCGCCGACGGCGTGGGCGAGCTGATCGGCGCCGAGCGGGTCGTCGTGATCGACTACGAGGGCACCACCCAGCTGTGGTGGAGTGCGTCGGCGGCCTTGGCCGCCGACGCCGCGGCCCTGCTGGCGACCTTCCACCGACCCGACTGGATGCGACTGGCCATCGGCCCGCAGGGCCAGACAGTGCAGGGCTTCCGGGCGGCGGTACGCGGGGCACGACTCACCGAGCGCATGGCACGGCTGCCCGAGGCGGCGGAGAGGTCGGTGTGGCGGTTCGAGGAGGTCGGTCATCTGGCGCTGCTGGTGGAGAACCGGGAAGCGGCATCCTGGTACGTGCGCCACGAACTGGCAGCGCTGGCCGGGCCCGGCCCGAGGCTCGGGGAGATCCGCGATACCGTGCGCCGCTACCTCGAGAGCGGGAACAGCCGGGTCCTGGTGGCGAAGGAACTGCATCTGGCGCCGAACACCGTCGCGTACCGCGTCGGCAAGGCCAGCGAGCTCCTCGGCCGTCCCGTCGCCGAACGCTCCCAGCAGGTGCTGCTGGCGCTGCAGCTGGTGCACGCTCTGCCCGGTCTACTCGATCCACCGCGAGCGTGACAGCGCGTCGCCTCAGCTGAGGCGTCCGCGCACCGCCGGGATCACCTCGGTGTCGAACAGATCGATCGACCGCAGCGCCTCCTCGCGCGACAGCGTGCCCCACGAGAAGGCGCCGGCGAGATAGTTCACTCCGCCCGCCTCGACGACGTGCGCGACCTGGTCGGCCACGGACGCCGGCGAGCCGACGAAGAACAGGTGCTCCTCGACCAGTCGGCGAAGGTCCGGCTGAGCAGGCTGCTCCGCGTCCATCTTGCGCCACAGCCAGGTGAAGTTGTCGTAGTGGTCGACGAACGCGCGTTCGGCGATCTCGAACGCCCGCTCGTCGGTGTCCGCGACCACCACGTGTCGCAGCACGCCGAACCGCGGCAGCGGCGAACCCGGCCTCGTCGCGGAGTGCACCTCGGAGAACAGGTCGCTGTGCTCGCGGATCACGGGCAGGGAGGGGGACTTGAACGCGAAGCCGAAGATCGTATTCTGACCGTTCTCCGCCGTCCGGCGGATCGACTCCGGGTTGGACGTGGGGTACCACACCGGGATGTCACCGGACGGCGTCAGCGTGAGCTCGACAGGGTCGCCGCCGTGCGGCGGAAGAAAGACGCCCGTCTTGAGCGCGTGCAGAATCGCGGGCAGGAAGGTCTCGTAGCGGGACTGCATCTGCGCGGGGGTGAACCCGTACATCGCGCTCTCGTGCGGCGATGAGCCCTTGCCGATTCCAAGCTCCAGCCGGCCGTGGGAGAGCTGGTCGATCATTGCGATCTCCTGCACGAGCCGCAGCGGATCGTAGAGGGGAACGATGAACGTGGTCGGCACGAGCCGAATCCGCTGCGTCTCACGTGCCAGTGCGGCTGCGAACAGACCGGGCGACGCGGCCAGACCGAGGGTCGCGCCGTGGTGTTCGGCGAGGTGGAACCGGACGAAGCTGCCCTCGTCCGCCCTCCGCGCGATGGCGATCCGGTCGTCGTACGTGTCCGCAATGCTCCGATCGCGATTCACGTCGAGCCAATCGAACACCCCGAAGTCGAGATCAACCACTTTCCACGTCCTCTCTGAATTCCTGCCGACGACCACGCCAGCCAGTCCGGCGGCCGGCGGGGATCGTCCGGAGCCAGTCTTGCGGAGCCCGCGCCTGTTCGCACAATCCTGATTTCGAAGGCACCCCGAATCGTCGGTATCCGCATGCGCGACGACTCGATCGCGTGATGGGCAGTGTGTCCCGCGGACGCAACTAGGGTCGGAGTGCTCGCTCTCGTCCGTTAGGAACCGCATGACGCAGTCGTTCAAGGAGCGCCGGGCGGCGCTTGTCGCCCTCGGCCTGGATCTGACCCCCGAGATGGTCGCCGGCACCATCAACCTGACCGCACCCGATATCGATCCGGCGATCTACAACGCAGTCGCCGTCACCAAAGACCTGTCGTACGGCCCGCACGAGCGCCACGTCCTCGACGTTTACGCTCCTGCGGCCGGGGACGACGTGAAGCGTCCCGTCGTGGTCTACGTCCACGGCGGCGGCTTCGTCCGCGGCGCGAACGACTCCGAGCAGACGCCGTACTTCAAGAACGTCGGCTCGTGGGCGGTCCAGCAGGGCTGGGTGGCGGTGGCAATCAACTACCGGCTGGCGCCGGAGTTCGCCTACCCGTCCGGCGCCGAGGACGTCGCCGCCGCGGTGACCTGGGTCATCGATCACATCCGCGAATACGGCGGGGACACCTCCAAGGTGTTCCTGTGCGGCCAGTCCGCCGGAGCAATGCACGTCGCCGACTACGTCGTCGGCCACGGCGGCTACGGTCCGCACGGCCGCGCCCTGGCCGGCGCGGCGATCATCTCCTGCCTCTACGACGTCGGACGGGCGACGCGCAAGGACATGCACCTGGCCTACTGGGGCGAGGATGTTTCCGCCTGGGCGGAGCGGGGCACTCTGGGCGGCCTTATCGACACCGACCTGCCCCTCCTGTGCACGGTCAGCGAATTCGATGAGCCGGAGTTCCAGGATCACGCGACGCAGTTCGCCGCGGAGTGGCATGCACGCAAGGGCACGTTCGCCCCACTGCACCTGCTCTACTCGCAGAACCACCTGACCCCGGTCTACGCCATCGGCTCCCCGTGGGATGCGTTCGGGCCGCTGCTGAGCCGGTTCATCGACGCCAACGCGTAACACGGTCGCCCCGGGGTGATCGGTGGCCGGCGCCAGCGATGTCAGTGGAAGCTGAATCACCGGGCACGCCCCGGTGCCGCTGACATCGCAGCACTTCGCGTGATCGGTCAGCGAGTAGATCGCGACGTTTTGGTTTGCGGGGCAGCGGCCGCGACGACGCGCCGTGCACATCGGCCGCCTCGGCTCGCGAGATCTGGCCGAAGTGCACAGGTGTCAGACCCTGCTTGTATCGTGCGCACGATGACACGCGACCGCGGACCCGCATCCACAGTGGGCTCGAGCCGGATTGTCGATCGCGCGGCGTGCCGTTCGACGTATCGAACAGGCGCACTCCCGGAAAGGACATCCATGAACTCCGATACCCCGCCGACCATCGACGATGTCGCCGCCACCGCTGGCGTATCGCGCTCGACCGTCTCGCGCGTCATCAACGACGACCCGCGAGTCAGCGACGACTCCCGCGCAGCCGTCGGGCGTGCCATCCGCGACCTCTGCTACACGCCCAACGGCGCCGCCCGGTCGCTGGCTCGAACGCGTCGAATCTCGACGGACTGAACCCGACCTACGTTGCGTCGGGTGATGCCTCATAGCCGCGGATCGCTGCGACCTTCTGGGCTGAGGGACTCGACGAATCGAAGCGATATCCCAGCCACTCTCGGACGAGCCGCCGGGCCAGCTCCGCGCCGATGACGCGCTGACCCAGGCAGAGCACCTGCGCGTCGTTCGACAGTACGCTGCGCTCCACCGAATAGGAGTCATGCGCGGTCACCGCCCGGATTCCCGGCACTTTGTTCGCCGATATGGCAACACCCAGTCCCGTGCCGCAGATCAGCAGCGCGCGGTCGGCCTCCCCGGCAGCGACGCGACGCGCGGCCCGCACCGCGACGTGTGGGTAGTCGGTCGACTCAGCGCCGGACACTCCGACGTCGAGGACCGATCCCACACGCGGGTCCGCCTCGAGGTCCGCCCTGAGCAGCTCCTTGTACTCCAAGCCTGCCTCGTCGCTGCCGACGACGATGCGCAGTGGTTCGGCATCCGGGGTCATGTTCGTCACGTTCATCCCTCCGTCGCGAACACCGGACGGAGCGCCGCCGCGATCAGCGCGAACGATGTGGCCCCGGCATCCGGCGTTCCGAGGCTCCGTTCGGCAAGTGGTCGCGCTCGGCCTTTTCTGGGCCGCATGGCCGCGGTCGCCTGACCTGCTGCGGCTGCGGCGGCGGCGGCGTCCGCCCACGCCCGCTCGAGGCGCACGCCGCTCTCGACCCGTTCGCGGAGCGTCGCCGCGAACGGAGTCAGCGCGTCGACCATGGTCTTGTCGTTCGGATGAGCCCCGCCCAGTTCGGTCACCGCAGCGAGGAAGGCGTCGACGGCAGCCGGAGCGATCGTCGCGTCGTACGTCTCGCGGTCGTCCCCGATCAGCGCTGCGGCGGCCTCGATACCAGCGCCCCACAGCACCCCGGAGGTGCCGCCGGCCTGCGCTGCCCACTCCCGACCGGCGCGGTGAAGGTTCCATGCCAGACCGCCGCCGTTCACGGCGGTCAGCGCGGCAGCGGCCGCGTCGATGCCCTTGACCATGCCGCGGCCATGGTCGCCGTCGCCGGCGACGGCATCGATGCGGCCGAGCTCGGCTTCGTTGTCGTGCAGAACCCGGCTGACCAACCCCGCGGCGGCGCGCAGAGCGGGCACAAGCGCGCGAGCGGCTGCGGTCGATTCGGGAACGCGGCCACGCTCGTCCGCGACCGCCCCGATGTCGGCCGGGCGCAATCCCGCGGTGGCCGCGCCCACTTTGCGGTAGGCGGGCGCGTAGGCGTCCGCCTGCCAGGCGGCCTCCAACTCGTCATCGAGCCACATGAGGGTGAGCGAACATCCGCCCATGTCCAGGCTCGTGACCAGTTCGCCGACCTCGGCCCCGACGGGGGTGAGCGCATGCCGGCGAAGCAGCTCCGCGACGTCCCGCCAGAGGATGAAGAGCTCTTCGTGCTTGGTCGAGCCGAGTCCGTTGACGATGACCGCGACGCGGGCTGAACCCGCGGACGGGCGCTCGGAGAGAACCCCGTCGACGAGGACGGCCGCCAGCTCCCGCGACGTCAGTCGAGGCGTGTCGCGCACCCCGGGCTCACCATGGATGCCGAGGCCGAGGCTTATCGCGCCATCCGGGACGGCGAACAACGGGGCAGTCGCGCCGGGCATCGTGCATCCCGTGAACGCGACGCCGAACGAACGGGTCCGGTCGTTTGCGAGGCGACCCAGTCGCTCGACCTCATCGAGCGAGCTCCCCTGTTCGGCGGCCGCACCCATCACCTTGAAGACCGTGAAGTCGCCCGCGATCCCGCGGCGGCCAGCAGCCGTCGGCGACGACGCGATGTCATCCGTGACGGTGACGATCCGGATGTCGACTCCTTCGCTGCGCAGCCGATCGGCGGCGATGCCGAAGTTCATCAGGTCGCCGGCATAGTTGCCGAAGCTCAGAATGACGCCCCGACCCTGATCCGACGCCTTCGCCACGGAGTAGACCTGAGCGGCGGAGGGAGAGGTGAAGACATTGCCCACGACGGCGCCGGCGGCGAACCCGGTCCCCACCAGACCCGCGAACGCGGGATAGTGACCCGAGCCGCCGCCGATCACGACCGCGACGCGCGGTGGCCCTTCACGGTGCCCGACGACACCGCCTGGGACCATCCGCAGGCGGTCGGCGTACAGTTCGGCGAAACCCTCGAGCTGATCGTCCGCAAACGACGCGGGATCGTTGAAGATGACCGTCATCCTCTGACTCCGGCCAGGATCGTCGCGATGATCGAGTCGTCCTCGGCCGCAAGGCCGGCCGCCTCGCCGACGCGGTACAGCTGCTCGGCAGCGCCGGCAACCGGCGCACCGACCTTGTGCGCCCGGGTCGCGTCTCCCACGATTCCCATGTCCTTGCCGATGACATCGAGGCGGGATCGAAGTGGGGGTTCCTCTCCGCGGATTCGCTGTGCGATTCGCGGACCACGGTCGGCCAGCATGAACGACGCCGCCGCACCCGCGCCGAGAACGTCGATGACCATGTCCAAATCGAGACCGAAGCTGTGCGCGAGCGTGAGGGCCTCCGCCGCCGCCGCAGTATGGATGCCGCACAGCAGCTGGTTGACAACCTTGAGCTGCTGTCCCTGCCCCACCCGGTCGCCGACGAGGCACAGCGTCGAGGCGAGCGCATCGAGCACGTCGTGGGCGGCGGCGCGCGCCTCCGGCGATCCGCCCACCATGACCAGCAGGTCCCCCGTCCCGGCGCGCACGGGCCCACCCGAGAGTGCGGCGTCCACGCAGAGAACGTCGCGCTCCGCCAACCGCGCAGCGGAGCTGAGCAGGGCCTGTTCGCCGACGGTCGATGTGATCACCACGACGGCGCCCTCCGCGAGCGACGGCGAGAGAGCGTCCGGGCCGAAGAGAGCCTCCTCGAGCTGACCGGCGTCGCGGACGACGAGCACGACGACATCGGCCCCGCTGCCCGCGTCGCTGAGCGTTCCGGCCGGGGTCGCGCCGCCCCGTGTTGCGGCATCCACGGCTACGGGGTCGATGTCGTACACCGTAACGGCGAACGACCGCCCGAGGTGCAGCGCCATGGGCAGCCCCATGGCACCCAGTCCGATCACGGTCACGTTGGTCATCGGGTCACGCTCCCCTCGCGCACCGCGGCGGTGGCCTCGCCGAGCGAGACCGCGATCATGCGTCGCACGTACTCCGCGTTGCGGGCGGCCACCGAAAGTCCATCTCCTCCGTAGTGCTCCACGCAGAACGGAGCGGCGAACCCCAGTGAGATCGCGGTCGTGATCGCGGATCGGTAGTCCAGCGAGCCGTATTCCATCGGCGCCGGGACCGCGGTGATGAACCCTCGGCGGCGATCCTCGTCGCGCGAATAGCTCTTCACATGCCAGTAGTTGGCAACCGGCGCGCACCGGGCGCTCGCTTCCAGGAAATCCTCGACATCCCGATGCAGTCGGTACATGTTTCCCAGATCCGGGTTCAGGCCCACGTTGTCGAGGCCGACGGATTCCACGAGGCGCAGCGCACCGTCGACCGTTCCGATGAGCGTGTCCTCGTACATCTCCAGCGACACGTCGATACCGAGGATCGCGGCGTGCTCGCCCAGTTCACGCAGGCGGGCGGTCGCCAGCGCCCACGTGGCGGCATCCTGATCATCGGCGGCGCCGGGCTCGGTCCAGAACCACTGGACCTTCTTCTGGTCGGGGAGAAGGGGTCGATGCAGTCCGAAGCTGACGACAGGCACGCCGAGCGCGGCCGCCGCGTCGAGCGTGCGGTGGCTGTAGGCGAGATTCGCCGTGCCGTCGACGGGGTCGATCACGCTGCGCCGTATCGCGGAGATGGCCACCGCGCGAAGCCCGACCTGAGCGATCGCCGCGCCCAGTTCGGTCAACGCGGCCTGGTCGAGGTCTCCGGGGCGGACCCAGCTGTCGGTGATGTCGACGCAGTCGAGCCCCTCGAAGGCGACCTGCGCCAATTGGTCGAGCCACACGTCGGCGCCGGCATCGTGGCTGGCAGCGAAGGGCAGCATGGCCGCGGCGATCGGCCAGTTCGCGCTGAACGAGTAGTCGTGGGTCATGGCGTGACCAGGGTGAGCGCGGTCCATGACACCGGAGGGAGGGACAGAGCGACCGTCCCGTCCCGCAGACGTGCCGTGTCGTTGCCGCGCAGCCGCACGCGGTCCGGGTCCTGGAGCGTGTTGGCCGCGTGCATGTCCTCGTCGTGCAGCGACCGCAGCTCACCGAGAGCGACCTCTCCGAGCATCCGAACGTCGATGTCGATCGCGACGTGCTCGTCCATGCTGCGGTTCACAAGAAAGACAGACGTCTCGCCGCCCTCTTCGTCGAAAGTGGCCACAGCGTCCACCACGGGGACATGACCATAGCTGGCCGTGTCGTACGTCGGGCAGTCCAGCTTCAGTTCCAGGCTCACTCCGCGCGCAAGCCGCGATGTCACCGCGAACGGGAAGAACGTGGTCTGCCGCCATGCCGGCCCGCCGGGCTCGGTCATGATCGGTGCGATGACGTTCACCAGCTGGGCGAGGCTCGCAGCGGTGACTCGGTCGGAGTGGCGGATCAGAGAGATGAGCAGGTTGCCGGACACGACAGCATCCACCACGGAGTACGAATCCTCCAGCAGTCGCGGGGCGACCGGCCATTCATCGACCGAGGTGATCCGGTCAACGTCGTTGTACCGCGACTGGTACCAGACGTTCCACTCGTCGAACGAGATGTTGATCGACTTGTCGCTGCCGCGCACCGCCTTGACGTGATCGGCTGTGGCGACGACGGAGTCGATGAACCGATCCATGTTCACCGCCGACGCCAGGAAGCTGCCGTAGTCCCCCTCCTTCGGCTCGTAATAGGCGTGACACGAGATGAAGTCGATGTCGTCATAGGTCTCTTCCAAGACGACGCGCTCCCACGTGCCGAACGTGGGCATCTGAGCGCCCGAGCTTCCGCACACGACGAGTTCCAGATCGGGATCGACCTGGCGCATCGCACGAGCCGTCTTCGACGCGAGTTCGGCATAGTCGCGTGCCGTGCCATGCCCGAGTTGCCACGGGCCGTCCATCTCGTTTCCGAGGCACCACATCCGGACGTTGTGCGGTTCCGCGGTGCCGTTGGCGACGCGCTGATCCGACAGTGCGGTCCCGGAACGGATGTTGGCGTATTCCAGGACATCCAGTGCGTCCTGCACTCCGCGAGTGCCGAGGTTGACGGCGTACATCAGCTCGCTGCCGACCTTCTTCGCCCACACCGCGAATTCATCGAGGCCCACCTGATTGGTCTCGGTCGAATGCCACGCCAGGTCGAGGCGTCGCGGACGCTGCTCGCGCGGTCCCACGCCGTCCTCCCATCGATAGCCCGACACGAAATTGCCCCCGGGGTAGCGGATCGTGGACACACCCAGCTCGCGGACCAGCTCGATCACATCACCGCGGTAGCCGTGCTCGTCCGCAGTCGCATGGCCGGGTTCATGGATGCCGTCGTACACACACCGCCCGAGGTGCTCCACGAAGGAGCCGAACAGGCGGCGATTGACCGGTCCGACGATGAAGTGGGGGTCGATGGTGAGATGCGCGGAAGTCATGATCCTCAGTGAGTGTCGAGGGCGGAAGCGGAGTCGAGTGGTCGGATGCAGCGATCAAGCGGGCGGCATCACTTGAGGCTCCCGATCGCGAGCCCGCCTCGCCAGTAGCGCTGGAGCGTGAGGAACGCGATGATCAGCGGAATCACAGACACGAGCGAGCCGAGGACGATGATGCTCCACAGGCTCTGGCTCCCCGCCGCACCGTACGTGGACGCTGTCGACTGCCAGAGCCCGATGCCTACTGTGACGGGGAACAGGCGATTGTCCGACAGCATCACCAGCGGCAGGAAGTAGTTGTTCCACGACGCGACGACCGACAGCAGCAGCACGGTCACGATGGCCGGGCGCAGGAGCGGCAGGGCGACCTGGAAGAACGATCTGAACTCGCCTGCACCGTCGACCCGGGCGGCATCCAGGAGTTCGTCGGGAACCGCGTCGCGCGCGTAGACGTTCATGAGGTAGACGCCGAACGGGTTGAGCAGCGTCGGGAAGATCACCGCCCAGATCGTGTTGGTCCATCCCACCTGGGCGAACAACACGAAGGTCGGGATCACGAGGGCGGTCGTGGGCACCATGACGGCGCCGAGCAGGATCGCGAACGAGAAGCGCCGACCGGCGAAGCTGTACTTGGCCAATCCGTAGCCGGCCAGCACCGCGAGCACCGTCGCTCCGATTCCCCCGACGAGCGCATACAGCGCCGAGTTGGCCAGCCAGCGCGCGTAGATCCCGCCACCGTAGGTGAACAGGTCGATGAAGTTCTGGACGTAGTTGATGTCGCCGGCGAACCAGAGCGAGCTGCCGCCGCCGAACAGGCCCGCCGAGCTCTTGGAGCTGTTGACGATGAGCCACCAGAACGGGATCAGGAAGTACACCATCAGCAGCCCGAGCACGATGTTCAATGGCACGCGGCCGGGCGTCCGCGGCATCGATCGGCGCTCGATGGTTTTCCGAGTGGGCCGGCGTGCGCGCGTGCTCTCGATGGGCGTGACGCTCATGACGTGAAGCTCCCTCGCTTGCGGGTCGCGAACAGGAAGATGTAGACGCAGACGAACACCACGGCGGCCAGTGCGAACGAGATCGTCGCGCCGTAGTTGTAGTTCGCGAGCGAGAACGCCTGCTGATAGGCGTACATGTTGGGGGTGAAATCATTTGGGATGGCTCCCGCGGCGAGCTGCTGGAGGATCTGCGGCTCGTTGAAGAACTGCAGGGTGCCGATGAGCGCGAACACGAGGATCAGCAGGAGTGCGGGGGTCAGGAGCGGGATCTTGATCCGGAGGATGATCTGCCACTGCGACGCACCGTCGATGCGTGCCGCTTCGTAGAGGGTCGGGTCGATCCCCTGCAGCGCGGCGTAGATGATGATCATGTAGTAGCCGGCCCATTGCCACGTCACGATGTTGAGCAGCCCGTAGAAGATCAGGCTCGAACTGAGGAAGTCAGGGGCTGATTGACCGAAGGCTTCGAAGACCTCGGCGAGCGGGCCGAAGTTGTCGCTGTAGAGGAACCCCCACATGAGGGCGCCGATCACCGTCGGGATCGCGTAGGGCAGGAAGATCATGAGGCGCGAGAAGCGTGCGTACCGGGTGATCACGATGTCGAGGATGAGCGCGATCGCCAGCGAGACCGCCATCTGCAGCGGGATGAGCACCAGCGAGAACCTGATCACGAACCACACTCCGTCGAGGAACGACGGGTCGCTGAACGCCTTCAGATAGTTGCCGAAGAGCACGAATTTCGTGCCGCCGATCATGGACTTCTGGAACATGCTCAGGTAGAGGGCGAAGCCGATCGGAAGCACGAGGAGCGCAAGGAAGACGATGCCGAACGGGCCGACGAAGAGCCACCCGGTGAGGTTCTGACGAGCCGTGACGGATCTGCGGCGTTTCGTGGGCACAGCGCGGGCGAGAGTGGCAGTCATGATTTCTCCGGGTCTGTGAAGGGAAGCAGCGGGGGCCGGTCCGCACGTGCACGGACCGGCCCCCGGCCCAGGTCACTTGACGGTGAACCCCTGTTCCTCGGCGTACGCCACCACGTCCGCCTGGAGGGCGTCCGCAGCCTCGGAACCGGTCGCCGAGCCATCGATGATGGCGGCGATCTGGTTCGTCAATGCGGAGTAGTAGTACTGTCCGAGCGGTGTGTACGTCATGCCGGTGTAGGCATTCGCCGCCGGAACGTACACCTCCTTGTTGGCCTGCTGACCGCTGAAGAACGGAACCTCGTAGTCCTGGAACTCCGGCGAGTCGAGCACGCCGACGTTCAGTGGGAAGATGATCTGGTTCTGCCAGCCGTCATCCAGTGATGCCTGGTCCGCGTACACGCCGAACGCCGCCTTGGCCGCCAGTTCGGGATCCTGCGCCTGGCTGCTCACGACGAAGGCCGAGCCACCCCAGTTGATCGCGACCGGGTCTGCCGCGTCCCACTGCGGCATGGGGGCTGCCGCCCACACACCCGCGTCGGCGCCCTCGCCGACGCCGGCGCCCTGGAGGTATCCCGGAGCCCACGCGGCCGACAGGTAGGTGGCGTAGTTGCCGCCGATCACGCCCGCGATGTACTCGGGAGTGAACTGGTCCTCCGTGCCGACCAGGCCCTTGTCGACCAGGCCGTCCCAGTAGTCGAGGACTTCCTTGATCTCGGGGCTGTTGAGGTTGATCCCGATCTCGCCTTCACTGCTGGGGTCGTACGTGAACGGCTCGGCGCCGTTCCCGTAGAAGTACGCGGTAGTCGTGGCAGGCTGGTTCGCCGCGAAGCTCGCGAAGACCGGTCCTCCCGCGTCCTTGAGCGCCTGGGCGGTGGTCTCGAGCTCCGCCCACGTCGCGGGGGGAGTGAGACCGTACTGGTCGAAGATGTCGGTGCGGTAGATCATGCCCATCGGACCGCCGTCGACCGGGGCGCCGTACACGGCGTCGCCGACCGAGACGTCCTTCCACGCGCCGTCGCTGAAGTTCGCTTTGACATCCTCGTAGCCGAGGTCGCTCAGGTCGACGAGCGCCTCCTGAACCTGGAAGGTCGGGATGCGGTCCGCCTCCACCATCATCACGTCAGGAGCACCGCTGCCGGCAGAAATGGCGGTCTGGAACTTGTCGTACGCGTCACCACCCGCGCCGGCGTTCGTCCAGCACACTTGGACCTCGTCGCTGGCCTCGTTGAAGTTGTCGACCACGAGCTCCATGTTCGGGTACCACGCCCACATGGTGACGACAGGCAGGTCGTCCTTCGTGATCGTGTTCGTGCAGTTGGTGGCGTCGCTTCCGCCGCCCCCGCCGCCGTCGGCTTCGTCTCCGTCTGCGGAACAGGACACGAGGGCGCTTGCGAGCACAAGTGTGGCTGCTGCAGCGATGACCGGTGTCGTCTTCACTGTGTCTTCCTTTCGGATGCTGGACATCTTTGTCGGGCGCCCACGATCGATGCGGTTCCGCTCTTCGCACGGACTCCGCGTGTGACTGCTCCCGCGGAAGCCTTGCTTCTCGAACGCGTTTGCAACGTTGTATATTCAACGTTGTAAGAGATGATTGCGGATGCCGGCGGAGGTGTCAACGGGGTCTGCGAAGTTCACGATCCCCCGCGGCGCGCGCCCGCCGCCGCCCGCCGTGGAAACCGGCCGCCGATAGGCTGGCGGCTACGCACACGGCGGTGGGGCGACCCAGAAGGGCCGGGAGATGAATCCCACGTTGCACGATGTCGCCCGCGTCGCCGGCGTATCGATCAAGACGGTTTCCAATGTCGTCCACAACCACCCGCACGTGCGCCCGACGACGCGCGAGCGGGTGCTCGCTGCGATCGGGCAGCTGGGATATCAGCCCAATCTGTCCGCCCGCGGTCTTCGGTCAGGAAAGACCGGGGTGATCGGACTCGCGATCCCGTCGGTGCGCGAGGCCTATTTCGCCGAGCTGGCCGACTCGATCATCGTGGCGGCGGAAAAGCGCGGCCTCGGGGTCGTGGTCGACCAGACCAACGGGGTGCGGACGTCGGAACTCGATGTCATCGCGGGTCGGCGCCTCCGCCTGACCGATGGCATCGTCTTCAGCCCCGT
Organism: Microbacterium sp. zg-B185; assembly: GCF_030246885.1. Classification (NCBI taxonomy): domain Bacteria; kingdom Bacillati; phylum Actinomycetota; class Actinomycetes; order Micrococcales; family Microbacteriaceae; genus Microbacterium; species Microbacterium sp. zg-B185. The sequence continues at coordinate 510,272 of NZ_CP126739.1, read as the reverse complement.
TCACATCGGCGAGCAGGACGCGGAGCTGCTCAATGCACAGTTCCCGCTGGTGCTTCTGGGCGAGAGCGTTTTCGGCGGACCGACGGACCACGTCACCATGCACAATGTGTCCTCGGCGCAGGCAGCCGTCCAGCATCTGCTGGAGATCGGGCGTCGACGGATCGCCCTCATCGGTGCCGACGACTCCGGCGAGACGGCGTCCGTCGGGTCCGCAGCACTGCGGGTGCGCGGGTATCGTCAGGCACTCGCCCTGGCGGGAATCGCCTACGAACCGGCGCTGGTTCGCGCCGTCGGCGGATGGCATTACGACACGGGCGCAGCCGCCACCCGGGCGCTGGTGGCGTCGGGAACGGCCTTCGATGCACTCTTCGCGTTGAACGACACGTTGGCCATCGGCGCACTGCGCGCCCTCGACGAGGCCGGCGTTCGCGTGCCGGACGATGCGGCGGTCATCGGCTTCGACAACATCGACGCGACGCGATTCACCATTCCCTCGCTCTCGAGCGTCGACCCCGGCCGCGAGATCATTGCTGAGGTCGCCGTCGAGATGCTCGTGGAGCGCATCGCCGAGAAGGGCACCCCGATGCCGCCCCGGCGGATCAAGCCGGACTTTCGCATCGTTCGGCGCGAATCAACGGGTTTCGCTCACGTCGCCGATGCGGTCCGGCAGGACGCGGCATCCGCGGCGCGGGTCCTCTGACGCGGCACCGCGGATGCCCACCCCCGCTCGAGACACTCGGTGGTGTGCGCCTTCACACCCCGGTGGGGTTTCCCTTGAGAGCGGGGGGCTGCTACGCCGATGGCCCGGCGAATGTGCGCGCGCGGGGCTTCGGCCGCGCTCGTGCGGTCGGCAGCAGGTGCGGGTGCGCACGCGCGGGCCCGACGGTGCCGTTCAACTCTCCGAGTCGCTCCACTCGCATTGTGACAACGTCCCCCTCTGCCAGCGGAGGCGGCGTGAGTGCGCCGCCGGCGAGTCCCCACAGCTCGCCGAGGCATCCGCCGTTGCCCACTGTTCCGGAGCCCAGCACGTCACCCGAGAGAACACGCGATGCCCGCGATGAATAGGAGACGAGTTCGGCAAACGTCCAGGCCATGTTGGAGAGAAGGTCCGCTCCGAGGAGCCGGCCGTTCACGTAGACCTCAGCGCGCAGGGCGAGGAAGCCATCGGCGTCGACGCGATCGGCCACTTCGTCCGCGGTGACGATCCATGGTCCGAGGGACGTGGCGAAATCCTTGCCCTTGGCCGGCCCGAGCCGCACGTTCATCTCCTGGGACTGCAGATCGCGCGCAGACCAGTCATTCATGATCACGTAGCCGAAGATCCGCTCCTGGGCTGCGACCGGATCGAGGTCCTCCCCCGGGTCGCCACCCAGCACCGCGGCGACTTCCAACTCGTAATCGAGTCGGACGGTGGCAGGAGGCCGGATTACCGCTTCGGTGCCGTAGATGGCGTGCGGGTTGGTGAAGTAGAACGTCGGAGCGCGATACCACTGCTCCGGCACATGGCTGAGGCCGTCGGCATCCGCACTCATCCCCTCCACATGCTCTTCGAAGACGGCGAAGTCACGCACGGATGCCGGCACGAGGGGCGGCAGCAGCGCGACGTCCCGCAGCGGTCGGCCGGCGCTGAGATCGCCCGCTGCGTACAGGTCGTGTGCTCGTCGCAGTCCGCCACGGAGCACGTCCGCCACCGTCTGTCCGTCCGGGAAGGCGACGACCTGATCTTCGATGACGAAGCCCTCGCCCAGGGTCTCGCCGTGCGTCCATCGCGCGATCTTCATCGTGTGTTCCTCTCTCCGGCTCAGACGCGTTCGGCGAGTCGCTGGGCGAGCTCCCCGATCAGCCTGGGCATGTCCGCGGAATGGTCCTGGCCGTCGCGCTGCCACTCGGCGAGCTGCACGGACGCGTCGACGACGGCAGTCGCCCGTGCGACCCGCCGGCGGTGGAACTCGTCCCACAGCTCAGCGTCGACAGCGGCGCGCGTGACGAGCAGCTCCGTGAGGACCAGTGCGTCCTCGAGTGATTGCGCCGCCCCCTGCGCGATCGTCGGCGGGCAGGAGTGGGCCGCGTCACCGATCAGCACGACCCGCCCTCTGTTCCACGGCGCCGGGAGGACGTGCTGGGTGAACCAGGTGTAGTTCACCGCCGCGGCGCCGGCCTCCAGATCAGCGCGGATGGCGTCCCACGGACCGCCGTAAGCGCGGGAGCGTTCCACCATGAAACGGGCCGCATCCGGGGCGGACATGTCGAAGTGCTTCTCCGCGTCGAAGACCAGGAACGCGTACATGGAGTTCTCGCCCGTCGGCGTGTAGCCGGCGATGTAGGCCGGTCCGCCGTAGTACAGCTCTGTCGTCTGCACCTCCGCGGGCCGCGAGACGAAGGCCCGCCAGATCCCCATGCCGGTCGGCTCGGGTCCGGCTTCGATTCCCAGGCCCGCGCGGACGGCGGAGTGCAGCCCGTCCGCGCCGATCACGAGGTCGTACTCACCGACCTCGACGTCACCGGAGAACACCGCGACGAGCTGACCCCGTTCTTGCGTGCCGCTCACACGGATGCCGAACCGCGTGCGAACACCTGCCGCCTCTGCCCGATCGAGCAGAATGCGCGCCAGCGCCGGGCGGGGCATGCCCATCGCCGAGGGGAGCCCTCCCGCTGTGCGCTGCTCGGCTGCGGAGGCAGGCTCCTCAGCGTCCGGGGCTCCCTCGGCTCGGCGTGCGATCACGGGCGCATCGGGACCGGGCGCGCGCAGCGTGAGACCGTCGAAGGCGTAGCCTGCCGCCGCGGCCTCGTCCCAGACCCCCAGCGTCGCGAACGCCTGCAGCGCGTTGCTCTGCAGCGAGATGCCCGACCCCAGAGCCGTCAGTTCGGGCTGCGATTCGATCAGGTCCACCGCCACGCCGGCGTCGGCGAGTCGGATCGCGGTCGCCAACCCGGCGATGCCTGCGCCGATGACGGCGACCTTCTGTACTGCTGTCACGTCAGAACCTCCTTGTTCGTGGTGCGACGGTGCTCCAGGGTGGGCGCGCCGATCGTCAGAGGAGCGCGATCGGGTTGATCGGCGACCCTACGGCGCCTGTGATGGGCAGCGGGGGCGCGGAGAGGAGGAACTCGTATCGTCCCCGCGCGGCGCAGAGGCGGCCGATCTCCTCGAGATCCCACATCTCCCCCACCGTCAGCCCCATGTTGGGGATGACGATCTGGTGCAACGGCTGGAACGACTCATCGAATTCGTTCGGCCGCACTTCGAAGCCCCAGGTATCCGTGGCGATCGCTGCGATCTCGGAGCGGTGCAGCCAGCCGGCGGTGGTCAGGGACAGCCCCGGCGCGGGCCCGCCGGCGTACTCTCCCCAGCCGTCGCGTCGAGCACGGGCGAGCTGCCCGGTGCGCACGAGCAGGATGTCGCCCCGGGCGACCTGTGACGAGGAGCCCTGCGCCTCGATGCAGGCGGTCAGGTCGTCGACCGTGATCGCGTATCCGTCTTCGAGCTCGCCGGTGTCCGGACGCAGATGCCGGCCCATATCCAGCAGGACACCGCGGGAGAGGATCACGCCGGCTGCGTGTTCGATGCCGGTGACGAGATCGCCTCGCGTCGTGACGACGGCGCCGGCCGGACGGCCGTTGTAGGCCAGCCCCCGGTCGAAGATGTGCCCGAGCCCGTCCCATTGCGTCGAGCACTGCAGCGGCATCATGATGACGTCGTCTGCCCCGCCGATGCCGTGCGGATTCGCGTCCGGATCCCGCTCGTGGTCCAGCCCCGTGCCGGTCATGGTGTGCACCGGGTTGTTGCGCTTCTTCCAACCGCGCTGCGGGCCGTCCTCGTCGAAGGATTGGGCGAGCGAGACGCTCAGCCCTTCGGTGACCAGACGTGCGGCGTGCACCCGCTTCGCCTCGTCGATGAAGTTGAGGGTGCCCAGAACGTCGTCCTCACCCCAGCGACCCCAGTTCCGATAGGCCTCGGCGCGGATGAACACCTCGCCCGGGGCGTCCGCACGGTTCAAATCCTTGGGGTCCTCCGACAGTGAACTCACGACGCGCCCCGTTCCAGTCCGTGTGACGCCACGATGCGCGTCACGCCTTGCCCTTGAGCAGCTGGGCCCGGATCTCTTCGGGCACGCCCTCCTCGGTCGCGGTCGGGCCGTCGGCCGGCGGGAAGGACTCGCTGAGGGACAACGGCATCGTGGTGTTCCGGTAGATGTCGAACGAGCCCTGCGAGGTCACCCACGTCTGCGGCTCCCAGTCCGGGACGTAGTTGCGGTAGCCGCCGGTGTTCAGCTCGACGCGCATCGTCGAGGGGTCACGGTAGTACAGGAACGACTGCTCTCCGATGCCGTGGATGGTGGGGCCGTATTCGATGTGCACACCGCTTTCCATGAGCAGGTCCGCCGCGATCAGCATCTCCTCACGCGTGTCGTACCAGAACGCGAAGTGGTTGACCCGCCCGGCTCGGGTGGAACCGTCCAGGACGACGCCGAGGTCATGGGACTTCTCATTCGTGGTCAACACGGAGAAGACGGAGATGGGCGCCTGCTCGAGCTCGGTCCGCGCCATCAGCCGGAAGCCCAGCACATCGCTGTACCACTGCGCGAACGCGTCGACATCGCTGGCGCAGATCGTGACGTGGTCCAGCTGCCGTGGCGCTCCGGCGATCTTCGAGCGGCGCTGGGGACGGTCCGGGAACGTGGAGGCGAGATCGCCCCCGGTGTAGCGATGGTGCGTCGCCTCCCAGTGCAGGACCATGGTGTGGCCCCAGGGGCCGACGAAACGGTATGCCCGCCCGATGCCGAACGCGTCGAACCACTCGCCGGCTGCGCCGGCCGCCTCGACACGCTCGACGACCGCGTCCAGCGCCTCGGCGCTCGTGGTCCGCCAGGCCATCGAGTCGAGGGAGACCTCATCGCCGGCCACGATGACGAGGCTGTAGCTGTAGTAGTCGCCCCAGCAGCGCAGGTAAACGCCGTGGTCGTCGCGTCCGACGACGGTCATGCCGACCTGGTTGACGTAGAAGTCCACCGACGCCTCGACCTCGGGGGTCGTCAGCGCGACATAGGACAGGTGTGAGAGCAGAGTGATCATCTTCGAGCCTTTCGCGGCGCAGGTGGCGCTTCCCTCCATCATTCGACGCGCAGGATTATTGGACAACCGAATAATCCCTATGTCAGGCATCGGTATCCCCGATAGGCTTGCGCCGACCGGAAGGGGTCGACGTGGAAGAGGATCCGCTGCTGTCCAGGCTCGACCTGAATCTCCTGGTCTCCCTGGACGCTCTGCTCAGAGAGCGCAATGTCACGCGCGCAGCCGAGCGGCTCTACTTGAGCCAACCGTCCCTCAGCACCGCGCTGGCACGTCTCCGAGTCCACTTCGATGACGAACTGCTGGCCCGCCGCGGCAACACCTACGAACTGACGCCGCTCGCGACCCGTCTGCTGGAACACACGACCGTCGCACTCAGCACGGTGCGGAGGGTGTTCGAGAGCCAGGCCCGCTGGAATGCCGGTGAATCCACCCGCGAGTTCACGATCCACGGCTCCGACTATGCCCTTGCCACGATTGCCCCATTGGTGTCCCGGGCCGCCCGCGCCGAGGCTCCGGGAGTGAGGTTTCGCTTCGTGCCGACATCGAGCCCGGCCATCGACGATGTCATCGTCCGCCTGGCCTCACTGGATGGCATCCTCCTCCCGCACGGGATCGTCAAGGATCGGCCCAGCCTGGATCTGTGGCGCGACGACTGGGTGCTCCTGGCGGCGGCGGACAATCCGCTCGGTGACGCCGTTCCCACCCTCGCCGATCTCTCGGCGCTGCCCTGGGTCTTCACCTATCAGACCCGAGGGGCCTTCACCGCTGTCGGTCGCCAGCTCGAACAGCTGGGCCTGCAGCCGCGTGTGGAAGTGGTCGCGGAGAGCTTCGCCCTGCTGCATCTGTTCGTGGAGTACACCGAGCGACTGGCCCTCATCCAGCGAAAGCTCGTCCCACTCGTCACCAGGATGGGCGGCCTGCGTACCTACGAGCTCCCGTTCGAAGCCGTTCCCCTGATCGAGGCGCTGTGGTGGCATCCGGCACACGACAACGATCCCGGGCACGAATGGATGCGTGGGGTGTTCTCCGCAGCCGCCCGCGAGCTGGACTGACGTTCTCCGCGGCTCGGACCTCGCGGTAGCGGGCGCTGCCGAGGCGGATGGAGCGTACGCCCGGAGACCTCACTGATCGCCCGCGGCGACGCACCGGACGACCTGCTCGCCCAGCATCGAGATCCGACCGGTCATCACGTCACCGTCCCTGAGGAACCGTCCCCAGTGCTGACCGTTCCCCGCCGGGCTGCCGGTCAGGATCATATCGCCGGGGAACAGACGCGTGGTCTGGGAGGCGTCGGAGACGAGGGCGGGGACGTCGTAGATCAGCTCCGCGGTCGTCGAGTCCTGCATGACCTCGCCGTTCAGCTCCAGGACCACTCGGGCGTCGCGCGGATCGACGAACCGCGCCGGAACCAGGAACGGGCCGGTCGGCAGGAAGCCCGGGGCGTTCTTGGAACGGAACCAGTCCGCTCCCAGGTCTCCCGGGCCACCCGGGAAGACGAGGTCGCGGGTGGTGATGTCGTTTGCGATCGTGTAACCGGCGATGTGCGCCGGCGCTGCTTCCGGCGTCACGCGGAACGCCTCCCGTCCGATGACGACCGCGAGCTCCAGCTCCCAGTCATGCTGGTCGCTGTATGCCGGAAGCACCAGCGGCTCATCGGCTCCGACGACGCAGCCGGCAAGCCCGAGGAAGATGATCGCCTTGCCACTGGCCGCGCGTGCGTCCATCACCCGTTCGGCCCGTGCGCGGAGCACGTCCGGCGCCACGCCACGATCCTCTTTGGCGATGCCGCCCATGATCAGCTGGATCACGTGGGTGCGGTAATTCGCGCCCGCTTGCAGCACGTGACGTGGTTGGACGGGTGCGGTCAACGTCACCTCGGCCAGCGGCCGCCACGGACCGTCGGCGTCCACGAGCCTCTCCAGCCGGTCCCAGTCATCGGCGGCGAGGAAGTCGTTCAGGTCCGCGGCGCCCAGGTCTTCCCTGTCCAATGGACGGATGCGGTCGCCTGCCACCAGACCAAGACGCACGCCCGCGCCGTCGTGGTAACGGGCAAGCGCAAAAGGTGCCTCGGGCCCCATGCTGGTCATCGTGTTCCTCTCATCAGCGCCGCACGCTTCCGCGCGGGGCGCATACCCTCATGTCGCAGCGATCTGCTGGACCAATCCGTGCTCTTGAATCTCCTCGAGGACGCGGGTGCGCAGCTGCACGAACGTCGGCGTCGCTCTGGTGACCAGCTGGTTGCGTTCCCGGCCGAGGGGCACCTCGACATCGTCGACGATCCGCGACGGGCGCCCGCCCAGCACGACCACGCGATCACCGAGGTACACGGCTTCGTCGATGTCGTGCGTGACCACGACGATCGTGATCCCCAGCCGGTCCCTCAGCCCGAGGACGAGATCCTCCAGCTCGAAGCGGGTCTGGGCGTCGAGCGAACCGAACGGCTCGTCCATCAGCATGATCGGCGCCTCGTACGCCAGCGCGCGGGCGATCGCCACCCGCTGCTGCATGCCGCCGGACAGCTGCCAGGGGTACTTGTCTGCGCTCTCGCCGAGGCCGACCACCTCCAGCGCGTCCTGAGCGCGGCGAAGCCGCTCGGCCTTGGGGACCTTGCGGCCTTCCAGGGGGAAGGCCACGTTCTGCGCCACCCGCATCCAGGGCAGCAACGATCCGCGGTAGTCCTGGAAGACGACCGCGATCTGCTCGACCGGTTCCGTGATGACGCTGCCCGCCAGGGACACCGCCCCGGTGCTGGGAGTCGCCAAGCCGGCCAGAAGGCGCAGGAGCGTCGTCTTGCCGACACCGGAGGCCCCCACCAGGCACGTGATGTCACCGGTGCGGATCTCCAGGTGCAGGTCCTCGATCACCGCCACCCGATCGGCGCCCGTGCCGAACGACTTGCCCACATGCGCGGCGCTGAGCGCCACCTCCGCTGTCAGGTCATGAGTCACTTGCTTCTCCTTTCACTGATGCGGACGCGACGCGACGCGTCCGCATCTTCACGCGTCCACGCGAGCACCCGGTGCTCGATGAGGACATAGACGACCGTGAACGCCCAGCCGATGACGCCGACGAGCAGTGTCCCGCCCCATGCGGCGGCGAGCTGGAACCGCTGCCCGCTCTGCAGGATGAAGTAGCCGACGCCTTCGGTCGAACCGTACATCTCGCTGACGACCAGCATCACCAGGCCGATGGTCACCGCCAGACGGATGCCGACGGCAATCTGCGGAGCAGCGCCCGGCAGGACCACTCGGCGGATCCGCAATCCGAGGGGGATCCGATACCCGCGCGCGGTCTCGAACACGCTCGGTGCGATCGAGCGGACGCCCTCGATGCAGTTCAGCAGGATGGGCCAGACGCACGCGAGGAAGATCAGGAAGACCTTGGGACCTCGGCCCACCCCCAGGACGAGGATGACGATAGGGACGAACACCACGATCGGGAGCGTCCGGAAGAAGTCGAGGTAGGGCGAGAGCACTTCGCCGACGTACGGGAGCAGACCGATCGCGAGCCCGAATCCCAGGCCCACCAGGATCGCGAGGGCCAGGGCGGCGAAGTAGTTGCCGAAGCTGAAGAGAAGATCTCCCCACAGTTGGCCCGAGGCGGCCCAATCCACGACCGTCTGCAGAATGGTCGCCAGCGACGGCCAGAACGCGGAGGTGGAGGCCGCCGACGCGACGAACCAGAGCGCCACCAGCGCGATCGGCAGCCACGCCTGCAGAAGGACGGTCGCCACGGGGCCATACGTTTTCGTCTTCATCTCAGTCATCCCCTCCCATCGCCGGACGCCATTTCAGAAGCGAGGTCTGCAGCTTCTCGAGTCCGGCGTTCACGGCGAACCCGAGGAGGCCGGCGGTGACGATGTACGCGAAGGACAGGGCCGAGTTCGCCCCCATCTGAGCCTCCGTGATCTGGTTGCCGATGCCGGGTGAGCCGCTGAGCACCTCGGTGGCGATCGCCACCAGGATGCCCACCGATGCGCCCAGGCGCAGCCCGGTCAGGATCGACGGTGTGGCACTCGGCAGCATGACCCTGCGCACCAGCAGCGCCCGGGGAATGCGGAACGACCGCGCCGTCTCGATGACCGACGACGGGACCTGGCGCACCCCCTGTTGCGTCTGCAGGATGATCGGGAACACCACCGCTACGAACACCAGGACGGACTTGAGCTCGATGCCACGGCCGAGGATCAGGACCAGCACCGCGATGAGAGCGATCGCCGGGAAGGCCCGACCGAAGTCGACCAGGAAGCGGGTGGACAGCTCAGCGGCAGCGGATGCGCCGGTGATCACACCGATCGCGATGCCGACGACCGCGGCTGCGAGAAGCCCGGCCAGGGCTCCCCACAGCGTCAGCCCCAGCGCCTGCCAATATCCGGCGGTGACGACCTCCTGCGCCAGGGCAACGACCACGGCGGAAGGGGCGGGGACGAGACCTGCCGGGACGATCCCCACCGCGGCGATCATCGCCCACAGGGCGATCCCCGCGACGAAGACACCGACCCGCCAGAGCGCCACGCCCCGCGTCGCGCTCTCGCGCCGTGCCGTCGCCGCACTCGTTCGGATGGATTGCGTCCACGTCATCTCGATCTCACCCCCGCCCTGAACCGAACCGGCCTCAGCGCGCCCCTTCCCAGACGATGTCCTCGACGGTCAGGTCTTCTCGGACCTCGCCGGTCTGCTTCATCGCGGAGAGCACGACGTCCCAGCCCTTGGGGTTGAACGACACATCGAGCGGCTCGAGGATCATGACGTTGTCGATGAACGGTGCGGGCAGCTCGGTGTTCTCGTGGTAGACCTTGCGCACCGCGTCGGGGTTCTCGTTGCCGTACTCCGTGCCGAGGGTCAGGGCGGCGCGGAAGCGCTCCAGCGCCTCGGGGTTCTTCTCCGCGAACTCGACCGTGGACACCCAGAGCGACTGCGGCGCATAGGGAAGGAACTCCCGAACGCCGGTGCCGACGCGGGTGAAGCCGGCATCCAGCGCCGAGAGCATGAAGATGCTGAAGGTGAAGACGGCGTCGACCTGCCCGTTCTGGGCGGCGGCGACGAGCGCGTCCATGGGCACCGGGACGATCTCGACCGAATCGAGGCTCACGCCGTTCTCCTCCAGGGCGGTCACGACCGTCAGATACGGCAGGCCGCCGAGCTCGGGAACCCCGACCTTCTTACCCTCGAGGTCCTTCCAGTCGGTGATCGTGCTGCCCGGCGGGACGATGAGTCCGTCCGAGACCTCGCCCTCGTAGTCCGGCTTGGCCGACTTGGTCCCGGCCACCACCAGAATCGGCATCCGCTCATTGATGGCGCGGATCGCCGTCACCGCGTCCGTCGCGGCGATGTCGAACTCGCCCGCGATGAGTGCGGAGTTGGTCGCGGCGCCGCCGCCGCCGCCGGTCTCCTGCAGCTGGACGTCCAGACCCTCCTGTTCGAAGAAGCCCTGCTCCTGCGCGATGATCGCGCTTTCGAGGTTCACGGCGCCGCGGGCGACCCGGACGGTGATGAGCTCCTCCTCGCCGCCGGCCGAGGGACCGGCGGAGGGGTCGGCCGGCGCTGCCGGACTCGAGCAGCCTGCCATGGCCGAGACGATGAGAGCTGCCGCGGTGATCAGCGCGGCACCACGCAGTCTGCGAAGTGGTCGGTGATGTTCCATTTCATCTCCTTTGATGCGTCATCTACTTCTGCGGCGGGGGTGGGACCACCCCGACCTGTTCCCACTATCCGCATCAGTGAAGCCATCGGGGAAGACGGGTTCGCCGATGCGTTCCATTGGCGTTCCCAATACCCCGCGGACCCGGCGCCGGGTCTGCAGACCGGCTCCCGCGGCATCCACCCGCCAGATCCCGATCGCCGGATCAGCCGACACGTCGCTGAGCCCACCCGCCACGACGCGCGTGCGCGCCCATACACTGAGCCATGACCAGCGCCGCAACCCGTCCACCCGCCGACGAGTCTGCGGCCGAACCCGCCGCCGTCACCCGGTCGCAGGCGACCAGCCTCGCCTACGCGAGCGGTGTCCTCGGCGCGGTGTACGGCTTGATCCTGGCGCTGGCCGCACCGGACGAGCTGTTCGCCGACGGTCCGACATCATTCGCGCTCTGGGCGGCGGCCGGCTCCGGGATCTCCGCGGCTGCGGCCTCCGGAATCGGGTACTGGCGATCGCGCAGTCTGCCGGGGCAGGAATGGCGACAATCGCTGTCCACCTGGAAGTTCCTGATCAACACGCTCTCCGTGGTCATCGTGCACACCGTGCTCGCGTTCATCGAGACCTACGTCATCTATCGCCTGGTGGGCCTCGGCTTCGTCGGTCTGCCGGTGCACACGCTGTGGTCGGTGGTCCTGATGGCGGTCACGGTCGGGCTCACGGCTCAGCTGGTGTACGCGTCCGTCTCGGAGATGACCACGCAGCGGATGTCGTCACTGCTGAGGACGTTCATCGCGTTCGGCATCATCACCGCCATGGTGATCGCACCGGAGCCTGATTGGTGGAAGGTGCACTTCAGCCATCTGGGCACCTTCGACGATCTGTCCAGCCTGCTGTTCAACGGCACACTGGTCGCCGCCGGCCTGCTCGTGACGACCTTCGCGGTCTACATCGCACACGACATGCAGACGCTGGTGGACGCGGGGGTGCTGTCCTCACGGCGTTCGCCGCGTGTCGTATCGGCGCTGTTCGTGGGGATGGGTGCGGCGTTCGCCGGGGTGGGCATCTTCTCCGTCGACGTCAACCGCCTGGTGCACGACATCGCGGCGCTGGGACTGGCCTCGATGTTCCTGGCGCTGCTGGGCGGCGGAGCGAAGCTGCTCCGCGGGATGCCGCGGCACTATTTCATCTGGTCATGGGCCATTCTGGCCACGACGCTGCTGTCGGCGGTCATGTTCGCATTGGGGCTGTTCTCCCTCACGGCGATCGAGATCATCGTGTTCACCCTCATCTTCGGATGGATCTCGCTGTTCATCAGATACCTGGGGCAGGCGGGCGCCGCCGCTGAACTCAGCCCTGCCGGCCCGGTCCGCCGGTGACCAGCCGGTATCCCATTCCCGCTTCGGTCAACAGGTGCACGGGGCGTGCCGGATCTTGCTCGAGCTTCTTGCGCAGCTGCGAGAGGTACAGCCGGAGATAGCCGGTGTCGGTGACCTGAGCGGTGCCCCAGATGTCTTCGAGCAGGGCCCGGCGCGTGACGAGCGCGCCCGGGTTGCGGGCCAGGAGCTCCAGGATCCGCCACTCGGTCGGGGTGAGATGCACGAGGGCACCGTCGCGCGTGACCGCCTTCGCGGCGAGGTCGATCCGCACACCGCCGAAGGAGACGACAGGCTCGTCGGGTGAAGCCACGGCGCGCCGGGATAGGGCCCGCAGCCGCGCCAGCAGCTCATCGACCTGGAACGGCTTGGTCACGAAGTCGTCCGCGCCGGCATCCAGCGCCTCCACTTTGTCGGCCGAGCCGGTCCTGCCGGAGACCACGATGATGGGGATGCCGGTCCAGGCGCGCAGCGATTCGATGACCTGCACGCCGTCCAGGTGCGGCATCCCGAGATCCAGCATCACGAGGTCAGGACGCTCGCGTGCCGCGAGGGCCACCGCGGCGTGCCCGTCGGCTGCCACGACGACCTCGTAGCCGTGGGCGGAGAGGGTGATCTGCAGGGCTCGGACGAGCTGAGGGTCATCGTCCGCGACCAGCACCTTCATGAAGACCCCGCAGCCAGCGGCAGGACGATCACCATCGTGAGCCCGCCTCCGGGGGTCTCCTCGGCCATGAGCGTGCCACCCATGCCTTCGGTGAAGCCCTTCGCCAGCGCCAGACCGAGGCCGAGCCCGGTGGTGTTCTCGGTGTCCCCGAAGCGTTGGAAGGGCGCGAACATCTCCTCCCGGCGGTTCGGGGCGATGCCGGTTCCATGGTCGATGACGCGCAGCTGTGCGCTCTGCCCGTCGACGGCGGTCGTCACACTCAGCCGCGTACCGGCGGGCGCGTGGCGTTCTGCGTTGCTGAGCACGTTGACCAGCACCCGCTGCAGCAGGACGGGGTCGGCCCAGATCGCGGGCAGGTGCGGATCCAGCGCGAGGTCGACCACGTCGGGACCCAACCCGATCTCTTCCACGGCGGACAGCACGACGGCGGCAGCGTCGACGGGTCCGAGCGATGCGCCCAGCGCGCCCGCCTCGACCCGGCTGACATCCAGCAGGTCGGTCACCAGCTTCGACAGAGCGGCAAGGCTCACGTGGGCGGTCTCCAGAAGCTCGCGCGCGTCCTCGCCCGACAGGCTCTCTCCGGCGGCACGGAGTCCGCCGACTGCCGCGATCGCGGCGGCCAGCGGTCGACGCACATCGTGGCTCACCGCAGACAGCAGCGCGCTGCGCACCTGATCCGCGACCGCGAGGGCTTGGGCGGCTCGGGCGATCTCGGCCAGCTCGGCCCGTTCCAGGGCGACATTCAGCTGCGCCAGGATGACCTCGAGCAGGCGGCGCTCTGAGTCGTCCAGCGCCCGTCCGTGCAGTTCCAGTGTTGCCCGCGCCGCCCCACCGCCGGGTCCGACGCGCACCGCGGCGAAGCGCCCGTCGCGGACCGGTTCTCCGTCGGTGGCCAGGACGACCCCGCCCTCATCCAGCAGGCGCACTCCGGACAGACCGAAGGCCTCGCGCGTCCGTGCGACCAGGGCCAGCGGGGCGCTCTCACCCCGGAGGACGTTGCCGGCCACGGTCGCAAGCAGCTCAGCCTCGGCCGCGGCACGCTGCGCGATGCGCGCCCGCCTGGCAGCGGTGTCGACGATGTAGCTGACCAGGATCGCGATCAGCGCGTAGAGCAGAAGCGCCGACAGGTGCAGGGGGTCGGACACCTCCACCGAGAACTGCGGCGCCACGAAGAGGAAATCCAGCGTCAATCCGGACAGCACGGCCGCCAGGAGCGCCGGCCAGATCCCGCCGACCAGCGCCACCACGACGACCAGGAGCTGGAATGTGAGCACTTCGGTGGTGATCGACTCCGGTGTGCGGAACAGGTACAGCAGCCAGGTGACGACGGGGCCGAGGATCAGGGTGACGATGAACCCGAGCGCGACTCTCTGCCTGCTGAGCGCGCCGCCGCTGAGACGAGGAAGCGCGAACCGGTCGCCCACGGCGGCGTGGGCGACGACGAGGACGTCGATCTGACCCGCTTCTCGGATCAGGGACGCACCGACGCCCGGTCGAGACAGCGCCGCGAGCAGGCGGCCTCGGCTGCTTTCGCCGATCACGAGCTGCGTCGCCTTTTCGGAGCGGGCGAACTCCAGGATGGCGCGCGGCACGGCATCGCCGATGACCTGGTGGTACGTTCCGCCGACCGACTCCGTCAGCGCCTGCTGACGGGCAAGCTCGCCGGGAGAAGCCGTGCGGCCATGCTCTTCGCCGGCCACGTGCACCGCCAGGAGTGTCCCGCCGGAACGCTCGGCGACGCGAGCCGCCCGGCGGATCAGCACCTCCCCTTCCGGACCGCCGCTCAGCGCGACCACGACGATCTGTCGGGGGTCCGCGGGCTCGTCGACACGGTCCATCATCGGATCGCTCACCCCCTGCCCCTCGGAATCACCTGCGGCGGTCTCAGCGGACCGGCGCACCGGCGCACCGGCGTCAGCGTAGCGCCTCGGCCGGCCGCTTCTCCGGCTCGGGTTCGGGAGGTCCGGCGGGACGATGGGCGCGCCGCGCTGTCCTCTCCACCTCGGGGACGGGTCGCCCGGCGCGCTGGTCTCCGGGAAGGGGACGCGATCGGCGCCCGTAGATGAGCTGCGACGAGTCCAGCAGCCACGGCACGAGGGTGATCGACACCCCGTGCACCATCATCAGCTGCTGCGCGATGCGCCGCGAGCGGCGGTTGTGCAGCAGCGCCTCCCACCAGTGCCCGACGATGTACTGCGGGAGGTACACGGTGACGACGGCCGAGCCGAACTTCTCGCGGTACTGCTTGATGAACTTCGCCACCGGCGCGGTGTACGACCGGTAAGGGGATGCGATGATCACCAGTTCCATCGGCACCCGGTGCTGCTCCCACTGCCGCTGCAGCGCCGCCGACTCCTCGTCGCTGACTGCGACGTGGACCGCGACGGCCCTGCCGTGCTGGGCCGCCAGCGCGTAGTCCACGGCTTTGAGAACGGGCTTCTGCAGACGATTGACCAGGACGATGGCCAGGTCGCCGTCCGCGCCGAAGTGGGTCGTGTGATCGACTTCGATCTCGCGCTCGACGTCGCGGTAGTAGCGGTTCACACCGATCATCAGAGTGGCCAGGATCGGGATGGCGATGAAGACGAGCCACGCGCCGTGGGTGAACTTCGTGATCGTCACGATCAGCAGAACCGAGATGGTCATGGCCGCGCCGAGCGCGTTGATGACGAGCCCGCGGTATGCCGAGCGGCGCTCCCGCCGGGCCGATGCCGCGGCCGCGGCATCCGATGATGCCTCCTGGCGCAGCACCCGCAGCCAGTGCCGCACCATGCCGATCTGGCCGATGGAGAACGAGACGAACACCCCGATGATGTACAGCTGGATCAGCGTGGTGAGGTTGGCCCGGTAGACGACCAGCACCACGATCGCGGCGATGCCCAGGAGCACCATTCCGTTCGAGAAGACGAGGCGATCGCCGCGGGTGTTGAGCGCTTTCGGCGCGAATCCGTCCCGGGCGAGCACTGCCCCCAGCAGCGGGAATCCGTTGAACGCTGTATTGGCGGCCAGCAGCAGGACGCACGCCGTGGCCGCCTGGATGATGAAGAACGGGACGGACCCCATCCCGAATGTCGCCGCGGCGACCTGAGCCATGAGGCTCGGCTGCGGTGCCGATTCGCAGTCGAAGCCGATCAGATGGCACGGGTTCTCGGCGTAGTGCACTCCGGAGACGAGCGCGATCGCCACCAGGCCGGAGAAGAGCAGGATCGCGATGCCCCCCATCAGGGTGAGGGTCATCTGTGCGTTGCGCACTTTCGGAGCACGGAAGGCGGGCACGCCGTTGGAGACCGCCTCGACCCCGGTGAGCGCGGAGCATCCGCTGGAGAATGCGCGCAGCACGAGGAGGATCACGGCCGCCTGCGTGAGCGACTCCGCCTGCACGGCGAACTCGGCGCTCGATGCCACCGGCGGGTCGCCCAGCGCGGTGCGCGTCAGACCCACCACGATCATCACCGCGACCGATGCGATGAAGACGTACGTCGGGACGGCGAATGCGAACGACGCCTCACGCACCCCCCGGAGATTGACGATCACGATGAGGATCACGAAGCCCACGGCCATCTCCACCCGGGCCGGGTCGAGCTCGGGGATCGCCGAGATGATGTTGTCGACTCCCGATGCGACCGACACAGCCACCGTCAGCACGTAGTCCACGAGCAGCGCCGATGCGACCACGACCCCGGGCAGCTCACCCAGGTTGGTCCGGGCGACCTCGTAGTCGCCGCCGCCGGACGGATACGCCCGGATGAGCTGACGGTAGCTGGCGACCACCACGATCAGCAGCAGCACGACGCCGGCGGCGATCCACGGCGAGAACGCCAGGAATGCGGTCCCTCCGATGAGGAGGATCATCAGAAGCTCCTGGGGAGCGTACGCGACCGAACTCAACGCGTCGGAGGCGAAGATCGGCAGCGCGCGCTTCTTCGGCAGCAGCTGCTCGTCCAGCTTCTCGGAGGTCAGCGGTTCGCCGAGGATGAGGCGCTTGACGCGCGGGTGCTCATCGTCGACCTGCTCTGTTCCATCAGTCACGGGACGCGACACTACGCCGACCGGAGTCCCGGAGATCGCTCCGAGCACTCATCCTCACGGAATCCATACGGGCGCGCGCCGGGGCTATCCGGGGACGTGGGAGTAGTCGAAGAACCCCCGGCCGCTCTTGCGTCCCAGCTCGCCCGCGGCGACCTTGTCGCGCAGGATCTGCGGCGGGGCGAACCGTTCGCCCAGGGTCTGGTGCAGGTATTCGGCTATCCCGAGTCGCACGTCCAGACCGACCAGATCCGACGTCCGCAGCGGCCCGGTGGCGTGACGGTAGCCCAGCACCATCGCGGAGTCGATATCGGCGGCGCTGGCGACGCCCTCCTCCAGCATCCGCATCGCCTCGAGCGCGATCGCTGCGCCGAGGCGCGAGCTGGCGAATCCGGGGGCGTCGGTGACGACGATCGGCGTTTTGCCGAGCGCGGCCACCCAGGCTTCGGCGCGGGCACGCAGCTCGGCAGCGGTGCGCGGGGTGACCACGATCTCGACGAGGGCGGACGGAGGGACGGGGTTGAAGAAGTGCAGTCCGCAGAATCGCTCCGGTCGTTGGAGCGCCTCGGCAAGTCCGGACAACGACAACGACGACGTGTTCGTCGCCAGCCACGCGGTGGCGCCGATCACCCGCTCCGCCTCCGCCAGCGCCGCGATCTTCTGAGCGACCACCTCGGGGACGGCTTCGATCACCAGCTCGGCACCGCCGAGCGCAGCGTAGTTCTCGCTCACGGCGACGCGGGCGAGCACGGATGCGGCATCCATCGACCGATCATGCGAGGCCGCCTTGGCGAGGCCGTCCTGAAGACGGGATCGGGCCGCTGCGACCGAGGCGTCGTCGCGCTCGATGACGATGACCGAGGAGCCCGCGCGAGCGAACACCTGCGCGATGCCTGCGCCCATCCGTCCACCGCCGATGACGCCCACCGCAGCCGGAACGGCGATCACGTGGACTCCCTCGGACGGTTCAGGAAGCCGGACATGCGCTCGGTCTTCGCATCGGATTCGAACAGGATCGCCTGCGCGAGATCGTCCACCAGCGGATGCGCGGAGCGCGGGGCGGCCAGGACTCTCTTGGTCAGCCGGACGGCCAGGGGATCCTGCTCGGCGATGCGGTCTGCGAGGGCGTCGGCGGCGGCGAGCAGATCCGGCGGCTCATGGATGGACGCCACCAGGTGGACCCGGAGCGCCTCTTCGGCGGTGAGCCGACGGCCGGTGAAGAGGATCTCCTTGGCGAGAGGCTCTCCGACCAGTTCGAGGAGCCGCCAGGTCGCACCCGCGGCGGCCAGGATCCCGAGCGCCGACTCCGGGTTGCCGAACACGGCACGGGTCGAGGCGATCCGGATGTCCGCGGCGTAGGCCAGCTCGGCCCCGCCGCCTATCGCGTGGCCGTCCACGGCAGCGATGACGGGCATCGGCAGCCGCGCGATCCGCGTGAACAAGCCGGAGTTGATCCCCGCCAGCGCCTCGTCGCGGCCGCGGCCGAGGAGGCTGCGGATATCGGCGCCGGCGGCGAAGATGCCCTTCTCTCCTGCGCTCGCGCCGGTCAGGATCAGGATGCGAGGGTCGCGCTCCAGCCGGGCGCACAGCTCGTGCAGCTCGGCGACCATCTCATCGTCGATCGCATTCCGCACATCGGGACGATGCAGCTCGACCACGAGCCGGTCACCCCCCTCGCGGATCCGCAAGGTGTTCATCACGTCAGGTTCTCACCCCGGTACGTCCGCGTCCACTAGCGTGCCCACCCCGCATCCGGGGGCGGGGGCGACCGGCATCCGTCCCGGCCGGCGATCACGCTCCACGGTGGGTGGGGATCGCCGCCGAGTTCACGCCCGCCGGTCCAGGATGGCGCGCACGCTCGCGTCGGGTCGCAGGTCGAGGCGGCGAAGCACCTGCGCGTTGAGGGCCACGACGACCGTCGACAGCGACATCAGGAAGGCGCCGACCGACATGGGCAGCACGAACCCGAACGGGGTGAGGACGCCCGCGGCCAGTGGCACGGCGATCAGGTTGTAGCCCGCCGCCCACCACAGGTTCTGCGTCATCTTGCGGTAGCCGGCCCGAGAGAGCTCGATCACCGACAGCACCGAGCGAGGGTCGTCGCTGGCGAGGATCACCCCTGCGGAGGCGATGGCCACGTCGGTGCCGGCGCCGATCGCGATGCCGACGTCGGCGCGCGCGAGGGCGGGCGCATCGTTGACGCCGTCGCCGACCACGGCGACGACCAGGCCTGCGTGCTGGAGTTCGGCGACCTTCGCGGACTTGTCCTCGGGGCGGACTTCGGCCAGGACGCGGTCAACACCCAGTTCCGCGCCCACGGAGTGGGCGACCGCATGGGCGTCGCCCGTGATCATCACGACCTGGATGCCGAGTTCGTGCAGCGCGGCCACGGCTTCCCGTGACTCGGGTCGGATCTCGTCGGCCAGTTTCAGCCCGCCGATGACCTCGCCGTCACGCACGACGTGCAGGATGATCGCCCCGTCGGTACGCCATCCCGCGGCCGCCGCCACCTCGCCGGCGCCGATGCCGTCGAGGAGACGCGGCCCGCCGACGCGGATTTCGTGTCCACCCACGGTTGCGACCACCCCGACCGCCGGTGAGGAGGCGAAGCCGCTCGCCGGCGGAACCGTCACGCCGCGGTCCTTCGCCGACCGGACGATCGCCCTGCCCAGCGGGTGCTCGCTGTCTGCTTCGGCCGCGGCAGCCAGGCTGAGCACGGCGTCCGCGTCCAGAACGCCGACGGGTGCGACGTCGATGAGGGTCGGCTCTCCTTTCGTCAGGGTGCCGGTCTTGTCGAACAGGACGGTGTCGATGGTGCGCATGCGCTCCAGCGCCAGGCGGTCTTTGACGAGCACTCCCCCGCGGGCCGCGCGTTCGGTCGCGATCGCCACGACGAGCGGGATGGCCAGACCGAGCGCGTGCGGACACGCGATGACCAGCACCGTGATCGTGCGCACGACGGCCGCGTCGGCGTTGCCCAGCAGCGTCCACACGAGCGCAGTGAGTGCGGCGGCGCCCAGGGCGAACCAGAACAGCCATGCCGCCGCACGATCGGCGATCCGCTGCGCGCGCGAGGTGGAGCTCTGCGCCTGCGCGACAAGCCGCCGGATACCGGCAAGAGTGGTGTCCTCGCCGGTGGCGGTGACTTCGACACGGATGCCGGAGTCCGTCGCCACCGTGCCTGCAGTGACCGTCTCGCCGATTCCGCGCGCGACGGTGCGGGATTCCCCGGTCACCAGGGACTCGTCCATGTCGGCACGACCGGCCACGATCCGGCCGTCCGCGGGCACGCTGCCACCGGGGCGGACCACCACCACATCGCCGACGCGGAGGGCTGACGGCGACACGGTCACCACCCGGTCCCCCTCGACGCGTTCGGCTTCGTCCGGCAGCAGGGCGGCCAGCGAGTCGAGCGCGGAGGTGGTGTGAGCGAGGGATCGCATCTCGATCCAGTGACCGAGGAGCATGATGACGATCAGCAGCGCGAGCTCCCACCAGAACTCGAGTTCGTGATCGAGCAGTCCCAGGGCGGCAGCCCAGGAGGCGACGAAGGCGACAGTGATCGCCAGCCCGATCAGCAGCATCATCCCGGGTGTGCGCGTGCGCAGCTCGCTGACCGCGCCGAGCAGGAACGGCCGTCCTCCCCACACGTACATGACGGTCCCGAGCAGCGGCGAGATCAGGTGCCCGCCGGGGAACAGCGGCAGGCTGTACCCGATCAGCATCGCGAACATGCCCGAGAACCCGACCACCGGGATCGCGAGGATCAGGTTGACCCAGAACAGCCGCCGGAACTGTGCGACGTGGTCGGCACCGTGCCCCGCGTGGGCGTCGCGCCCGCTGTGATGACCGGTGGCAGCGGAGTGACCGGTGTGCTCGGTCTGGTGCGATGTCATGTCGTGCGCCGCGTGCGGGTTCGTCATCAGGGTCCTCCCGGCGCTCGCGCACCAGCCGACGATGGTCAGGAGTATAGAACTCGATACCCCTCCGGGGTATTCCCGTCATTCTGCGCAAGCCCTCCGCGGATGCCCGCGGGTCAGAACGGGAACCACTCAGCGTCACTCCACCGTTCCGTCCGCGGTCGCGGGCGCGGAAGCACCGCTTCGCGTTCTGCTGGCGCTGCTGGGCGTGATGATGCTCTTCGGGTTGACAGGCAAGGGAGGCCTGACCCGAAAGTCGGCGATCGTGGCGGTGCTCCTCAGCGTCGCCTATGTCGTGTCGCTGGCCGTCGTGATCTCCGCGTTCCCGCCGCTTTCGTGGGCATCCCGCTCATCGTGGTCGGGGCGGGTGATCAGCCCGCGGTGGTGTTCTCGTAGGCGCGCATCGCGGCCTGCTGCGCGTCCTGCAGTGCCTCCTCGGCGGTCTTGTCGCCGAGCAGCGCCGCGGTGATCGCGTTGTTCAGCTCGTTCTGGATCTCCTGGCCGGCAGGCGACGAGCCGAACGACTGGCCGTAGTCCACGACGTCGTAGTACGCGGAGATGACCTGGTCGAAGCCCGGGTTTCCGGTCTCGACGACCCACTTCTCGCGGATCATCTGGTCGGCCGACGGCGATCCGGTGAACAGCCCCGTGTTGATGCCGCCGTCCTCGGCGCGGGTCTGCGCGCGCGCTTCACCGGCCGCCGTCCAGCCGTCGTCCGAGGTCAGGTTGATCATCCATGCGCATGCCGCGGCGGGGTTCTCCGCGCCCATCGGGATCACGAACGCAGTCCCGGAAGCCACCGAGAACGGCTCACCATCGGCGTTGCGGAACGGCACCGCTTCGAGCTGCACCTGATCGACGTAGGGCGACAGCACATTCGGGTACCACTGCGCGTTGACCTGAGCGCCCACCTGGTCGGCGACGTACTGGTTGTTGTCGCCGAAGGTGTCGAACGAGTCGGTGAAGCTCTTGACCGAGGCGAAGCCGCCCTGCGCGTCGGTGATCTGCTTCAACGCCTCGATTCCGGCGAGGTTGCTGGGGTCATCGAGGGTCGGCGCACCGTCAGCGTCGGTCAGCTGTCCCCCCATCCCGAGCACCCACAGCCCGCCCTGGCCGGTCGCGACCGGGTCGAAGCCGAGCCGCGTGGGAACGCCGCCGGACTCCTGGTAGATCTTGCCGATCGCGCCGAGCAGGGCGTCCATATCCGAGGTGTCGAACTCCTCCGCCGTGACCCCGGCGCCATCCAGCACGCGCGTGTTCAGCAGCACCGCCGGCGGCTGGTAGAACTGCGGCACGGCCCAGACCGCGTCCTCATACGTCACGTCATCCACGACGAACGGGTACCAGTGGTCGCGAGCCGACACGTCGTGCGCCTCGAAGCAGTCGTCCAGGGGCATGATCAGGTCCTGCGCCGCGTATGTGGTGACGTAGCGACGGTCCATCTGGACCACGTCGGGCACGTCGCCGCTGGCGATCCGCGTCGTGAACTTCTGCGCATCGAAGGCCGTGGCGTCCAGTTCGACCTCGACATCACTGAGCTGCTCCTCGGCGAAGTCCACGCGGGACTGACCGACGTCGTCGGCGTTCTCGAATCCCCATGCCTTCATGGTTCCGGTGGGTTCAGTGCTGAAGTCGGCAGCCGAGTCGCTGCCCTCGCCCCCGCCCCCGCCGCCGCAGCCGACGAGCACGACCGCGCTTGCCGCGAGAGCGGCGATTCCCAGAATGCGCCTGCGCATGTCCATCCCTTTCGATCGGGGCGGCTTCCTCGCCGCCGCCGGACGTCCCCCGTGCGAACCTGCGGCAGGGCGAGTGCCCTGCGAGGTCGGCCCGACTACGGGTGCCGTCCGTCTTTCGTTGACTTGTGATGTATCCGGTGATGACGAGTCCGGGATTCAGCCCTTCCTGCCCTGCGTGGCGACGCCCTCGATGAAGTAGCGCTGTCCGAAGGCGAACAGGATGAGCATCGGAATGGTCACGATCAGCGACGCGACCATGACGTACTGGTAGTCGCCCTGCCCGCCCGCCGTCGGGCTGTACTTGGTCATCGCGTAGGCGATCCCGAGCGGGGCGGTGAAATCCTCGACGGAGCCGGCATTGAGGTAGATCAGGGCCGCCTGCAGGTTGTTCCAGCTGGCTTGGAACTCGAACAGGAACACGATGATGAACGACGGAACGGACAGCGGCATCGCGATCCGCCAGAACAGCCCCCAGTAGCTGGCACCATCCAGACGGGCCGCTTCAAACAGCTCCTTGGGCAGACCGAGATAGAACTGGCGTTGCAGGAAGATGTAGAAGGCCGACCCGAACAGGTTCATTCCCCACAGCGGGACCCACGTGCCCAGCAGGCCGGTCTGCTTCCAGATGAGATAGATCGGGATCATGGTGACCGCACCGGGGAGCATCATCGTGGCCAGCACGAGCCCGAACAGGATGCCGCGACCGGGGAACTTGAAGTACGCGAATCCGAACGCGACGATCGAGCTGGAGATGGCCACGGTTCCCGCTGCCAGCACGGCGATCGCGATGCTGTTCCACATCCAGCTGAGCAGAGGAAGCTGGTTCCACACCTCCACGTAGTTGTCCGGAACCCACGTACGGGGGATGAGGGAGTTGTCAAAAACCTCGCCGCGCGGCTTGAAGCTCGCCGCGAGCAGCCAGGCGAACGGGTACAGGAACAGCAGGGCGAAGCCGATGCCGAGGAGCGCCAGCATGATCCGCCCGAACAGGCTCTTGGGGCGGGCGAGGTTGCGGCGCCAGCGTGACCTCTTGGGCGGCACCGTGGCGGTGATCGTCGCCAGTTCCGGGGTCGGCCGGGCGATACCGGGGGTCTGCAGCGATGCCGACATCAGCGGTCTCCCTCGTAGTAGACGAATCTGTTGCCGAACTTCACCTGGATGACCGTGATCACCATGATGATGACGAACAGCAGCCACGCCATCGCGGCGGCGAACCCGAAGTTGAACTGACGGAAGGCCTGCTGGAAGAGGTAGATGGCGTAGAAAAGCGACGCCTCCGGTGACGAGTTGCTCTGATCCCGCCAGAACAGCAGGTATGCCTGGTCGAAGACCTGGAACGCCGCGATCGAGAGCACGATGACGTTGAAGAACATCGCACCCGAAATCATCGGGATGGTGATGGAGAAGAACTTGCGCACCGGGCCGGCGCCGTCCAGGGAGGCGACCTCGTACAGCTCGAGGGGCACATTCTTGAGGGCGGCCAGGAAGATCACCATCGTGCCGGCCACCGCCCACAGCGTCATCAGGACGATGCTCGGTTTGACCCAGTCCGGATCGACAAGCCACTGCGGCCCTTGGATCCCGAAGAACCGCAGCCCCTGGTTGATGGCACCGGTGTTGCCGTTCAGCAGCAGGAAGAACACCGCCGCCGTCGCGACGGCGGGCGTCATCTTGGGAAGGTAGTAGAGGGTGCGGAACAGGCCGGCACCACGGCTCATGCGGTTCAACAGCAGGGCCAGTGTGAGCGCGAAGATGATCTCCAGCGGCACGGCCATCACGACGTAGAAAAGGGTGTTGGCCAGGGAGACGCCCACGCGCGGGTCATCGAAGAGGCGCGCGTAGTTGTCGACGCCGACGGGGCGCGCGGTGTTGGTGGCGAGGTTGTAGTTGCTGAAGGAGATGTAGAGGCTGTAGACCATCGCCCCGGCGGTGAAGACGAGGAACCCGATCACCCACGGCAGGATGAACAGGTATCCCGCCAGCGCCTCCCGCTTGTCGTAGTGGACCTTGGTCTTGACCTTGCTCCTGCCGCGTCGCGGCTTCTTGGGCATCCGCGCGCGCCGCGCCTCGGCGTCTTCCTCGGCGGGTACCACGACCGCATCCGACGGTGTCGCGAGGCTCATCGCCGCACCTCGCGCGGTGATGCCTTTCGGCGATCCCGACTCGTCATCTCGATTCTCCACCTCAAGATGTGGCATCGTTGCCACAGGCTGGTCTCTACGGCCGGACCGCGCTCGTACGCAACCTCTCTCTCGCGGCCCGGATCCTGCAGTAGGCAGTGGCCGGCACGGTCCCGAGCCGATGGTAGGCGCCGGGCACGACCCCGCCACAGGCCCTTGCGAACGGCGCGGTGCTGTGCTTCTCAGGTCGGTGATCGCGGTGATGCGGAGCCTGCGTCACGGCCGTCTGCGTGTGCCGCGCCAGTGGCCGGACAGATTTCGACGGGGCCTGCCGGTTCATCTGCCTCGTTGCGCGGCGGCGAAGAACGCCGGGCCACCGAAGCTGCGTCGCGGATGCCGCTGCTGCGGGAGCACCACAAGTGACCAACAGCACGCCCGACAAGCGCACCGCGATCTTTCGGCACCAGCGTGAAAAAGGGGTGCGGCTGAACTACGTTGCTGCGACGGTCGCTCCGAGCGCCGATACCGGCTCGGTGTGTGCGTTATCCATGCGGATCTGCTGTCCCTTGATCAGGGGATAGTCCGCCAAGGCGGTACCGTCGAGGTCTTCGTTGTGCATGTCGACCCCGGTCACCTGGCTGTTCTCGTAGGTCGTGTAGTAGTAGATCCCTTTGTCGGTGTTGCAGCACGAGGAGTAGATCGTGATCTCGAACTTTCCTGGAGAGACCTCCACGCATCCTCGCTGCTGTGCGACGGACCCCAGGATCTGGAAGAACTGGCTGATCGACTCGGACTCGGACTCCCCCGAGACCGAGTTCATCTTCGTGAAGGCGGCCTTCACGAACCGGGATGAGGACGACAGATCTCCGGGGAGGCCGATCGCGCCCATCCCGCGACTGTAGACGTCGAAATCCAGCCCATCGGAGAAGTGCTTCTCGGGAGGGTTCTTCGACAGGTGCATGTAGTTGTTCAGGTTGAACAACTGGATGTCGAAGGTCGGGTTGTTGGTGAGGACCCCGACCGGGTTCTCGTAGACCTTGAGCCCCTCCTTGACGCTTTCCACAGTGATGGACTGATTCCGGTCGGAGATGATCCAGTGCAGCGGTGAGAGCGGGAAGGCCTCACTGAAATTGATCTTCACGAGGTTCAGCGTCTTCAGCGCCGTCTTCACCTCGTCCACCGTTTCGAACTGCCCGAGGATCCACGGGATGAACTCGAACGGAGTGATGTTGGTCTTGTCCTGCGCCTCGGGCTTGTAGTCGGCGTTCTCCGGGAAGTTGAGCCCCGCCATGCTGAGGCCCTTCTCGTTGGTCGCGTCGTAGTACAACGGGTATCCATCCGCGATCGTCGCCATCCCGATGATCGCGTGGTGTGTCGGGAGCGGTTCCGCCTTCCGGAATTCGAAGGGGAAGTTCCGAGGAGTCACCGTGACGGTCTCGTGGTACGAGAACTCCAGGTCCAGGTTGCGGCCGAAGTAGTGATCCCGCGTGGTGTAATTCGCTCCCGTGCACATGTGGCCCCTCCGAGCTGATTGGTCTCCGGCGTAATGGATAACCGTACGTCTGTGACGACCGCCCCGGTACTGCCGAAGGTCCCGCGAAGAGTCACCGGTGCTCGACGCCCGGCGCAGGCTCCACCCGTGTGTGCTGCAACTTCGCGCCGTGCGCCGCACCGGCAGCGCCATGCCGTCGGAGGGACGTACGCCTCATAGGGGCTTTCGTCCTCCGGGCCGCGACGGGACCTACTGCTCTGGCAAGCGGCCGGCGCTCGTCGCAGAGTGGGTCCATACCGCTCGTCGCAGAGTGGGTCCATACCGCTCGTCGCAGAGTGGGTCCATACCACGCGGCGAGAACAACATGAAAGGCAGATGAATGACTGATCGAAATTACGAGCTCCTGGTCGCCTCTTACGACGATGAGCAGTCGGCGCAAGAAGACTTCTCATCCATCAAGTCGCTGGACGATGTCAGGCTCGTGGCGGCGGTCGTTCTGTCCCGCGACACCGATGGCAACGTTCACGTTAAAGAGCACGGCGGGAAGTTCGTTGCGAAAGGAACAGCGATCGGCGTCGTTGCCGGCCTGGTGATCGGACTCTTCGCCCCGCCGTTGCTTCTCGTCACCGGTGTCGTCGGCCTCGGCGCCGGTGCCGGAATCGGCGAGATCGTGAAACGGCACGAAGAGAAGTCCATCGGCGTCGACGCCGAGGAATGGCTTGTCCCCGGCTCCTCAGCGATAGTCGCCGTGGTGGACGAGGAGGCTCTCGACCGAATCGACAAGGCCCTGGAGCGGGCCACGAAGCGAATCAACAAGGCCATCGAAAAGGGCGACTATGACGCCGTCGTCAAAGCCATCAACAAGGGTGACGAGAAGATCGCCGAAGCCGTCGACGCCTGACCCTGAGGCTGGCCGGAGCACGTGCCCCAGGCCGCAGAAACAGAAAAGGAGTGCCGGTTTCCCGGCACTCCTTTTCTGATCACTGTCTCAACACAGTGCGCGCCCGAAGAGACTCGAACTCCCAACCATCAGATCTGCGGGTCGACGTCGCGGTGAGGAGTTTCCGAACGGCGCATCACGTCGCCGCGGCTGCCGTTGACGGCACGTGTTCGCAAAGCCCTCGGAGGCCGACCAGGTCGACCGTGTCGAAGCCGAGCCCCCGGCAGCCGCCGGCGCCTGTGCGAGGTCGTATCGCCGAAGGCACCGCGGAAACGGTGTAGCGGTTGGTTCCCGCGCTGGTCACGCTCTCTGCCCGACGCTCGTGTCAGCCTCTAACGCGTCGCGCCCCGCGGCATCGATGAATGGATACAGCCACTCATCGAGCGACCACATGGCGTCCAGATCGATCCGGTGGAGACGCCGTGTGCCTGCAGCATCCGCACGAACGAGCCCGGCATCACGCAGCACGCTCAGATGCCGTGAGGCCGTGAATCGATTGGTTCCCGTCGCCGCGGCGAGCGCGGTGATCGTCGTTCCGTCATTGCCATCGAGGTGCTGGTGAAGCAGCTGCTCGAGGAGCGCGCGTCGCTCGCCGAAGGCAACGGCACTCAGCCGGCGCTCGAGTTCATCCTCGCGCGTCATTGGGTCGTCCATGACCCTGTCAGCCCAGCTCGCGGAGGACTCTGGCGACGATCGTGTCGACCGCGAGTCCGTAGCGTTCGTGGAGCGTCGGAAGTGCGCCGGCATCCAGGAACTCGTCGGGCAGTGCCACGGGGACGACCTTGCGCGCGACTCCGCGGCGCACGAGCGAGGATGCGACGGTCTCGAACAGACCGCCGACCACGGTGTGGTTCTCGAGTGTGACGGCGAGACGTGGGGTGTCGATTTCTCGGATCACCGTTTCCTCGTCGAACGGCTTGAGTGTCGGGGTGTGCACAACGGCGACATCGACCTTGTGGGCGGCGAGAGCTTCGGCAGCCTCCAGAGCACGCATCGTCATGAGTCCGCTGGAGACGAAGACGACGTCCGCGCCGGGGCGCAGTACCTTCGCCTTGCCTAGCTCGAAGGTGTAGTCGTACTCGTCGAGGACCGTCGGCACGTTCCCGCGCAGCAGGCGGAGGTAGGTCGGTCCTGGCGCGGCAGCGAGCTGCGGCACCGCCTGCTCTAGATCGACCGAGTCGCAGGGATCGACGATCGTGAGCCCCGGGATGCCGCGGAAGATGGCGACATCCTCCGTCGCCTGATGGCTCGGGCCATAGCCGGTGGTCAGGCCCGGGAGCCCGCCGACGATGTTGACGTTGAGGCCGGGTTCAGCGATGTCGAGGGCGATGAAGTCGTACGCGCGACGGGTGGCGAAGACCGAGTACGTCGATGCGAACGGGATGAGCCCGACCTCAGCCATGCCCGCGGCGGCACCGAAGAGGAGCTGTTCGGCCATCCCCATCTGGAAGAACCGCTCGGGGTGCGCGTCCCGGAAGATGTGCATGTCGGTGTACTTCGCGAGGTCCGCGGACAGTCCCACGATCCGCGGGTCGGACTCGGCCAGCGCGGCAAGGGCGTGGCCGAACGGAGCGGGCGCCGTCTTCTGACCGGGGTCGGCGAAGGAGGCGATCATTGCCGAGGTCTTGAGCTTCGGCTTGGTGGGGGTGCTCATGATGCCGCTCCTTCCGCCACGGTTGCGGCAGCCGCTTCGAATCCTGCAATCAGCTGCTCGCGGCAGACGGCCCACTCGCGCTCCTCGATGCGCATGAAGTGCGACTTCTCGCGCGTCTCAAGCAGCGGAACACCGCGGCCGACCTTGGTATCGCAGACGAGGACGTGCGGTGCACCCACGGGGTCGCTCTCGCCGATGGCGTCGAAGGCGCGGAGCAGTGCCTCGGGATCGTTTCCGTTGACTCGCTGCGTGTGCCAACCAAACGAGGCCCACTTGTCTTCGGCAGGCTCGATGTTGAGGACTCCGGCGGTCGGGCCGTCAGCCTGAAGTGCATTCATGTCGACGAGGGCGATGAGGTTTCCGAGCCGGTGGGATGCCGCACCCATCGCGGCCTCCCACGTCGAGCCTTCGTTCAGCTCGCCGTCGGAGAGGAAATTGATGATGCGGGACCGGCTTTGGAGGTGCCGCAGGCCGAGGGCCATGCCGACCGCGACCGTGAGGCCGTGGCCGAGCGATCCGCCGGAGATCTCCATGCCCGGCGTGTAGCTGGCCATGCCCGACATCGGCAGTCGCGAGTCGTCGGAGCCGTAGGTGTCGAGTTCTTCGATCGGGATGATGCCCGCCTCAGCGAGGGCGGCGTAGAGGGCGATCGCATAGTGTCCGGTGGAGAGCAGGAATCGATCGCGCTCTTCCCAGTGCGGGTCGTCAGGGCGGAAGCGAAGCTGGTCGGCGTAGACCGCGGCAAGCATGTCCGCGGCACCCAGGGCCTGGCCGACATAGCCCTGGCCCTGCACTTCGCCCATCGCCAGGGCATTGAGACGGATGCGCTGCGCAGCCGCGCGCACGCGGGAGACCCGCCTGGCGAGGTCGACGTCAGTGGTGGCGGTAGTCATGGATGAAACTCCTTCGTTCGATCGCAGATACTCGGTAGACGCGAAAGCACCGGTCAGTGCATGTGGCTGCCACCGTTGATGTCGATAGTGGTGCCCTGCAGATAGCTGGCCTCGTCACTGGAGAGGAACACGAACACGTCCGCGACCTCTTTGGGAGTTGCCGTGCGTCCGAGTGGGATGGCTCCGACGATCGCGGCCTCGATCTCGTCGGTCGTTCCCACGCGGATGTTGGTGTCGACGGCACCGGGCGTCACGGCGTTGACAGTCACTCCGGTGGACCCCAGTTCGCGGGCAAGAGCCTT
Organism: Microbacterium sp. zg-B185; assembly: GCF_030246885.1. Lineage (NCBI taxonomy): Bacteria > Bacillati > Actinomycetota > Actinomycetes > Micrococcales > Microbacteriaceae > Microbacterium > Microbacterium sp. zg-B185. The sequence goes on along the minus strand of NZ_CP126739.1, from coordinate 480,439 downwards.
GGTGAAGCCGAGGATCGCGGCCTTCGCTGCGGAGTAGGGGACCTTGCCGAACACGCCGCCACCCCGCTGGGCGGACACCGACGACATGTTGACGATGCGGCCGAACCCGTTCTCGATCATGTCGGGCAGGAAGGCCTTCGTCACGAGGTAGGTGCCGGTCGCGTTGACGGCCATGACCTTGTTCCACAGGTCGAGCGTGGTCTCGAGGAACGGGACCGGTGAGGTGATGCCCGCGATGTTCGCGAGCGCGCCGACGGGCGGGAGCGAGCCGTCGGTCACTCGGCTCGCGACCTCCTGCTGTGCTGCGGTGACGGACGCCTCGTCGGCCACGTTCACCGGGCCGCCGTAAGCCGGGACGTCATACTCGGCGGCGATGTCTGCTGCGACCCGGGCAGCTGCTTCTCCGTCGAGGTCGAGGACGGCGATCGCCCATCCTGCCTTCGCGTACTCGCGGGCCGCTGCTTGTCCGATTCCCCGTTCGGCGGCTGCGCCGGTCAGGACTGCGGTGCGTGTGGAAGTCATCATCTCCTGCTCTCAGCCGCTCCATCGCGGCGGCGGTTTTGATCGTAACCTGAAATTGCCGACAGTTCAATAGTTAGCTGTTCGACTGTTGACAATGGCCGGGATTGTCCTGATACTGGGTTCTGCCACTCGCGCCGCGGGTCGGTCACAATGACGTGAGGAAGGCAGAGAGATGAGCGAAGCAGCCATCACCATGCGGGGTGTCGTCAACGGCACACCCCAGAGAAAGCGAGTCGCCGTCGGTTCCGGCGTCGGCGCAGTCATCGAGACGTATGACTTCATCGGCTTCGGCACAGCCGCGGCCCTGTACTTCGGCACCGCGTTCTTCCCCGGGTCCGACCCGATAACCGGAACACTGCTGTCGTTCGCCACCCTCGGTGCCGGATTTGCCGCACGCCCCATTGGCGGGATCATCGGCGGACACCTCGGCGACCGCGTCGGGCGGAAGCCGGTCCTCGTCGCATCGCTGATTCTGATGGGTCTGGCCACTTTCGCCATCGGCCTTCTTCCCACCTACGCGATGGTCGGCATCGTCGCCCCGATCCTGCTCGTGCTCGTCCGCATCGTCCAGGGCCTCGCATTCGGTGCTGAGTGGGGCGGCGCGATCTTGATGACGTATGAGCATGCGCCGTGGCGCTTCAAGGGTGGCTTCACCGGTATCGTCCAAGCTGGCTTCCCCGTCGGACTGCTGCTCGCGAACCTCGTCTTCCTCGTCAGCGTCCACCTGCCTGGCGACTGGGCATGGCGCGTGCCGTTCTTGGCCAGCATCATCCTGGTCATCGTCGGTCTGATCATCCGCGCGAAGGTTCCCGAGTCCCCGGTCTTCGAAGACGTGAAGGCTGAGGGCAAGGTCCTCCGAGCTCCGATTATCGAGGTCATCAAGACCGACTGGGGCAACATCCTCCGCGGCATCGGCCTCCGGGTCGCAGAAACCGCCGGCTACGCGATCTCGATCACCTACCTGATCTCCTACCTCAACACCAACAAGATCACCGAAAGCTGGCAGACACTGACCGCGCTGTCCCTCGCGGCCGGGATCGGCATCTTCGCCACCTGGGGTTGGGCACGACTCACCGACAAGATCGGGCGGCGACCGCTGTACCTGATGGTGACCGCTTTGGGTGTGTTCTGGGGATTCCTGATGTTCCTCGGCGTCAACACCGCCGTCTACCCCATGGTCATCATCGTCATCGTGCTCTCCTACGCGGTGTTCCAAAACGCACTCGCGGGTGCGCAGGGCGCCTGGTTCCCTGAGCTGTTCAACGCCAACACCCGCACCTCGGGGGCATCGCTGGCCTACCAGATCTCGGCCATGGTGTCCGGATTCACCCCCTTCATCACGACACTGCTGTTCGGCGCCTTCGGATGGGTCGGCCCGGCAGCCCTGTTCTCGCTATACGCACTCATCGGACTCGTCTCGGCCGTCGTGACGCCTGAGACCTGGACGAAGGCGCAGCGGGAGTACGCGAAGGAAGCATCCGCCGAGGCACGCGAGCTCGAACGCGCCAACTGAGTTGACTCGGCGCATACGAGAGCGGCGCACCCGAACACGTGCGCCGCTCTCGTAGACTCGACACGCAAACCACGGGAGGGATAGCGGATGACCGATAGTCCCGCCATTCTCGGATTGCAACGCAATACGCTGCGGATGCAGGCGATCGAGGTCCTCCGACGTGCCATCACCACCGGCGAGCTTCCGCCCGGGTCACACGTCTCAGAGATCGAGATGTCTCAACGACTGCAGATCAGCCGCGGCACCCTCCGCGAGGCCATGCGCACTCTGCAGATCGAAGGTCTCCTCACCGAGGGATCACGGGGACGGCTCCTGGTCCGCCGCATGGACGACGAAGAGCTGCGGGACCTGTTCCTCGTCCGTGCTGCCCTCGAGGCTTTGGCCGCCCGCACTGTCGCTGAGAGCCCGCAGCGCGAGTCGGCCGTCGAAAGTCTGCGAGCGGCAGTCGGACTGATGAGCGCGGCGGAGAATGAATCGCTCGACGCGCGTATGCGTGCCGACCTCGACTTTCACCGCGAACTCTGCCGGCTGACGGGCAACGACACGCTCATGCGCGCCTGGAGCGCCTTGGAAGGGTCAATCCTGATGTCGATCACCCGATCCGGGATCGAACGGGCGGTGCGGAACATGGACGTGCCCCGCCACCTCGAGATCGTGGACGCCATTGCAACGGGCGACCCCGACACGGCGGCCGCAGCGGTGGCGCAGCACATGGAGCTCGCCACGCAAACCTTGATCGCCTAGACCGGCTTCGACCGGATGTCGGTGACCTGGTGCTGTTCGTCTGGGCGCGCGCGACCCCTTGGGATCTGCGCAATCGATTCCGTCTCGATGGCGGCGATACCGCGCTCCGCGCCTTCAGCCGCACCCCGGTACACCTGTAGCGACGACCCATTCCGGCCCGGGCAGTTGGCGACGGTGCAGGCATGTGGCGCCCACAAGACCTTCTGACTTGCCGCAGGCGACGACTGACTTACCGCAGGCGACGAGCCCCGAAGGGCCGAATTCCGCGGAATCACGCGGACGTACCAGCCCGCACCTGCCTCGGACTCGTCTGATTCGAGTCAGAGGCGAATCAGAAGAGTGCGGAAACAGAAAAAGTGCCGGTTTCCCGGCACTTTTCCCCAATCACTGTCTCAACACAGTGTGCGCCCGAAGAGACTCGAACTCCCAACCTTCTGATCCGTAGTCAACGACTTGTCGGTAGAGATCCGCGTCGTTTGCGGGAGTTCGGGGCCGGGTTCACACATAAGTTCACACATGCTGATGCCACCCTCTATGGAACGACAACCAACCGCGTGCGATCGGACTCGAACTCAACGATCTCGGGCAAAATCGGATGCGGACATCGTCTTTGCGAAATTGCAAACGCTCGCCGCTGGCGCAGCGATGGCCGTCGCGCCACGGTGAACGCTCCCCCGCTCATGTACTTGTGTCTTGCGAGCCGCGCGCGGCAATGTGTGACTGAAAGTCTTGACGTCGAGCGAAGACAATCTGTGAGTTCCGGGGATGCGGGATGCTTCACATCCCGCCACCCGGTGTAGGACGTTTCGGGTATACGTGTACACGCATGCCGGAGCGCAACGCACAGCGGTCACCGACCCACGAGGCGGAGACCACAGCGGTGCCCACCTACCGACCACCTGCGGTGGGCGACCCACCCAAGCGCGAGATTCTGTGGGCAAAGTTCGGGCACGTGCACGAGTCAGGGGATCCGGCGTCCGCGCCGGTCGTTGTCGACCCGTCCGAATCCGGCTCGGTCCGCCTGACCCGGATCGCCAGAGCACGACCGTCGGCGTGAGAAAACCCCTGACCACGGGCGTGCCCACGGCTGGGATGGGCTGAACGGATTCAAGAGGAAAGAGCCGGACCGAGACCGCTTGAAAAGGAGGTCGATCCGGCTCCAAATCGCGGTGACGGTCAAATTTCGGAACTATTGTACACCCAGCGCCCGATTCGTCCAGTCCCGATGATGGAGACGGAGGTCACATGGTCCCTCGGTCTCCTCACGCAGGCAAAACGCAGCTGAGCAATATGGATAGATCTGAAGACTGAAGGCGCAAACAGTTCAAGAAGGCGGCCGTCGGTACGGCCCGGATCAGGCACGAATTAGGACGGAGTGTCCCTCAACCTCACTAAACGTCCCCAAAACCACCCTGAAAGTGCGGAGACGGAGGAGTTTGAACCCTGCTGTGCGGACGTCACCACGCCTGCACTCGATCGCAAACCTCCACGCGCCCGCGATCCCCGGACGTCGAGTTCTCAAACACTGCGCTCGACTGCACTCGATCTCTTCATTCGTCCACACCGTTGTTTCACCCCGCCACTTCCCGCTGGCAGCGTCAGGGACATGGGGGCGGGACGGAGCTCAACGAAGTGTGACTGCCCCACTGACGATGGGCCGAGCGAGAACGTGCGGTATCTCGCGTTCCCCATCTACGAGCCAGGCTTGTTGGACGAACGCCCGAGCTGGGATACCGGTCGCGCGTTTCCGCTCACGAACGACTACCAATCATCGGCATAGACCCTGCAGTCATTCGCTGTTTAGGCTAAGAACGGTGAATCCATTCAGCGCGACCTCCACCCGCCGATCTTTGGCGCCGGCTCGAACTCCGCCACCGGTGGCTTCCTTCTCCCCCATCCCCTTCGTCTCGGCCTTACCGACCGCCAGATCCGTGCCCACGATGTCACGCAAAGCTCGGAGGACGTTTTGCGCACGGTTGTCGGAGAGCTTTTGGTTGTAGGAGGGTTTCCCGGCCTGATCTGCATGCGCGATGATCGACAGGCTGCTTCGTGAGTCGCGCAGGAATGGCAACCAGTTCGCGGCCGAGACTCGGAGGCTCTGTCGTGCGGCCGGGGTCAGGAGCGCGCTATCAAAGCAGAAATGCGCCCTCCGCTGGCCGCCGCCGGAGACGCCGTACAGCATCTCGGGGCGCACCACGGTCAGGTCGCGGATCGGGAGTCGATCGATCTCCTTCGTCCAACCCATTAGCCCATGGATCCCAATCGCGATCTCGGCCTTCAGCTTCCACACGTCGAACCCGGGCTTTTTCTGGTTGGGATCGTCGATGCCCCATGACGTATCAAAGAGCTCCGCGCTGAGGACCATCATGGGCGGGAGCGCCTCCGAGCCGTAAATATGTAAGAAGCCGGCGCTGGGGCCAGCTCCGGACACGCCCACGGACACCTCGGCGCCGCCCTTGACTCGCTCCACGCGACCGAGAAAGTCACGCGGAGTCCAGGGCAGCGGTGACGTAGCCCGGCCGCTGAAAGAGTCAGTCCCGACCTTAACGAAGCCACCGGCGCTGGCGAACCAGACGCGCAGTTCGATTGGCCTCGTCCACCGGTCCGGCTTCACCTGTCGAACGGTCAGCTTCCCTGCACCACCACCTATGAAGAACGCGGCTTCGACAACATCGAGGCTGATCTCGTACTCATACGTTCCGAGTTCCTTCGGCAATGGTTTGATACCGATGACCGAATGAGCCGCGATCGGCTGCTTCGTGATCTGCGCAAGCATCTGCAGCCAGTCCAGGCTGCTCTGCCTGCGTCCCCCGTAAGCCAGAACCGTCTCTGTCAACGTCCTCCGGACGAGGGCTCGCGCGAGCCTGAAGTCAGACTTGTCCACGCCGTGCTCGCGGTCATTTACGACGCCCCTGACGAAAGCCTCGATCCGCCAGACAAGCTGCTCCCGTCCGCGGACCTCGGCGAAACGATGACCAGACGCGGCGATCGCAGAACGGAGTAGCTCCATCCACTCGGTTGACTGGAACCGTTCGCGTAGGAATTTCGCTTGATGCGCTGCGAGCGGCTGGTGTTCCTGCTGAAGCAGGAATGGAGCCAGCTGTTGCGTCGTCACCGTGCGGTGGGCGGCCTCGACGAGACGCGCGATTGGACCACGCTGGACGCCGCCCGGATCCCGCGACTCGCTTATGCTGACGAGCGCTTCCGGGAACAACGTGGCTCGCGCGTCAATGCGGCGAGCCGTCGCAAACCCGGTATTCTCCTTCGGCTGCGCAAGCACAAGGACACCGCCCGGCTGTGGCTGAATGACGAAGCGCTTGTCGTGATTCTCTCGATTGACGGCGAGGTATACGCCCGACGCGTCGAGATCGCACTCGTAGAACCTCAATTCGCGGTCCGCCAATCCGCTGCCGGGGTAGACGAACGGCGAGAGGCTGACTTCGAGATGCCGTCCGGCCTGGTTGACTGCCATGGCCCCGGCTGGCAAAGTGTGGCCGGCGATCGTGTACTCGTACCGGCCGGTCATCCCGCTCGGCGCACCCTCGGCCTGCGGCACCGCGGGCCGGTTCTCGCGGGGGCCTTCGCAGGCGATGGGCCCACCTTGCGCGACGGGAGGTCTCATACCCGCGAGGCGCGCCAGGACCTCTCGTTGGAGCGTGGCCCAGGTTCGAGCCTCGTTGACGTCACCACGTTTGATCGGGCAATAGCTCACCGGATACGCCTGCGTTGCGAAGTAGGCAAAGTTTGTCAATAGCTTTGCGTCCCGCTCACCGAGGTCGATCGCTCGCTGCACCCGCTCGAATGCGTCGAGCCATGACAACTGGTATTCAACGTCGAGCGCTTCCTGAATGAGCGCGTCCAGCTGTCGGATCTTTGTGAACCAAGCCCGCCTGCACCGCTCAGCAGCCGGGTCTGGGGGGCGGAGTGACATGCTGACCTCAGCCGCAGCGGTCGGCCAGGCGACGGCTTCGAATGTCTCCAGACCGCCGACGGCCTGCAGTTCGGTCGGCGCGAGCGACTCGGGGGCGACCGGCGACTCGGTGGACGCTTCAAGTCTGCTCGCATCGGCGAACGCCTCCGCGAGTACGGCATCAGCCTCGAGTTCCGCAAATTGAGGCATCTCCTCGCCCCCACCCTGACCTTGATCAGCTTCGCTGGTGGTCTGATCCTCTGAATCACTGGCGTCGCTCTGGGACTCAGTTTCGAACGAGCCGGCCCCGAACTCGGACTCGACGGTATGGGCCTCGAGTTCTGGGGGAACGATCTCGTCGAGTGTCTCGGCCAGGAACAGAGACGTGAACTCTCGGAACTTCTGGTCGTGGGCCCGTGGGTGGAACGGCGATTCGCCGTCCGCAAACTCGTCCTCAAGCGATTCAGCGACGACAGATGACCGGCCATTCAAGAAGCTCTCGTAGAGCGCCTGGGGATCCAACATAGACAACGTGTTCTCGGATCCGAGAGGTAACCCGATCTCAGGCTTGCCCTCCCAATTGCCGGGAGAAAGCTCGGCTTCCATCTCGAAGACGGACTCGCCATAGGGGGGCTCGAAGTCGGGGTCGGGGTCGGGATCGGGATCGGCAGATGATGGTGGGGGGAAGGGTTCGATCGGGTCGCGGTTGGGCATGACTGACGACCGGCGGCGGCGCAGGACGAGCCTGCCCTGAGGGAGCCGGGACCGCCGAGTCACCTCGTCGATGTTCGCATCGTCTAGCGGGGTGCACCTCCCGCCGGTGGGGCGGCCAAGTTCGATCTCGAGCAGCACGTCGCCAGGACGCAGGGCACGAGCGGGGACGCGGCCGGGTTTCGCCACGGTCGCATAACGTCGACCGATCCAGGTGGCGAGATCACCGTCCGGGCGGTATAGGAACTCCCGGTAGGCGGTTCCTGGGTCGTCGATAAGGCGACGTAGATCATCATCGGTCATGGTTGACTCCTGGTGTTGGGGACGGCTGGGTACTGTCCTTGTCCGTGCTGTCTTGGCGGCCGACCGCGCAGCTTCGGCGAGCGCTGTCACGTCGAGATAGCCGTGGCCGAGCCCCATCTCGTGGCCGGGTGCGGACGGTACACAACTCGATAACACCAGCTCGCGGATGGTTCGGGCGGGCAGGGTGCCGCCGCAAATAGCCAAGGCAATCGCGACGGCTCCGGTGACATGGGGCGCAGCCATACTGGTCCCAGATTTTCGGACCAAGATTCCGGGGTTGCGCACAGCGCCGGCGGGGGCAGATCTGGTGGCTACGATGCCGACCCCGGGCGCGGCGAGGTCTGGTTTGTCGCGGCCGTCGAGGGTAGGGCCAATGCTGCTGAAGGCCGCTAGCGGGCGGGATGCTTGATGCCCGTTGTAGGCGCCGGTGATGAGCGGTAGGTGACTGTTGGCGATGGTTCCGGTCGTTGTTGTCCGGTCGTTGTCTCGCGGGATGAAGCGCGGCTGGCAGTCTCCACACGCGTCATCGCGTTCGAGCCAGCCGTCGTAACGTCCACGCACGGCGCGGCGCGCGTGGAGGGTGACCTTCCACGTCCCCGATAATCCCGTGGAATCGAAGAAGGCGTCGATGTGGTTGGCCTGGTTGGGATCGCGGCGGTGGTAGATGCGGCCGACGATTCGCCCCTCCGCTGTGAGATTGGCGCGTTCGCCTAGGCGAACCCCGGGCGCGCGGGTGCTGCCTGGCGGGTCGATGTGGACGATGAACTCGTCGGCGCCGTCGTACCAGATTTCCAGTTCATTGGCCGTCATGTCACGTGGCGATACGACGAATTCGAAGGACCTCGTTTGATTCTGCTGCAGCGTCCCGCTGGTGTGCGTGAATGCCTGCCGGTAATTGCCGGCACTTTGCACGGCTATGCATCCCGGTGTTCGGTCGAGCAGGGAATCGAGCGCGAGTTCGGTCAAAGTTGTTCCGTCGTGGGGCCCCCCGTGCCGCCCCACGCTGAGATTGACGACCCAGGGGCGACCGGCAGCTGTGCGGGCGACGAAGTCCACCGCCTCGAGAAGTCTTACTGAGTCGCCCAGGTTGGCGAGGCCGCCGGTGTTGCGGTCGGCGAGGTGCACGAAGACCAGATCAGCCTCCGGTGCGATTCCCACCGGCGCCCCGCCGAGCCCATTACCGGCAGCGATATCGAGCACGTGGGTGCCGTGGCTTCCGGTGCCGCGGTCCGCTATCGATGGGTGATATCCCAATGCGTCGTAAGGGCGACCTGTACGCAGCGCCATATCGATCTCACGTTGGCTGTGGACTGCGCCATATCCGAAGGGTGACGGAGCGGTTCCGCTGGCACCGTGGCGGTCGCGCTGATCCCAGAACGCGAGGAGGCGGGTGCCCCCGGGGTCTGACTGGCCCTTGCCCCGGTTCAGCGGCCGCCGGAAGCAGGCGGCGTCGACGTCGATACCCCAGTCGACCGCGCCTATCACTATGCCGGCGCCGGTTGCCGACAGGTTCGGCAGACGACGCACATCGGTTGCTCGGAGCACTTCGGCTGCAGAGACTTCGTCGACGGGATCGGAGGGCAGGTCCGGCAGGTAGGGACGCGGTGCCTTAAGGCTAATGACGTCGGGGTGGGCGTGAACCTTGGTGACGGCAGACGCGGGCAGGCGACACGTCGCGACCTGGCCGAAGCGGGAGATGATCCGCACCCCAGGGATGTGGATCCCGGGTCGGGCCAGCCGGATGATCGCCTCGATGTCGTCATTCGGATTGCCCGTAGCGCGGAGCAGTTCCCACAGGGCCGGATCCATTGCTTTGTGTCGAATGTCGCCGGCTACGTGTCGACCCGGAAGACCTGGGTCCTTCCGCCCGCAGTGGCCTCTACGAACGCCGGGGCGCCGCCGCCGGGATTGACCGCGTTGAAGGTGCCGTCCGAGGTGACGGTCAGGACTGCGCTGTTCAAGGACCGGTAAGTGGGGACGACGCCGTTCACGACGCCGCCGCTCTTGTCGCGGGGTATTCCGGTGAACGTTCCGGCTCCCGGGACCGTAGTGTTCTCCTCCAGGATCGAGATGGACGCGACGTCTTGGTTGCGGTGACGCAGCTTGCCCGCTGCTACAACGGCCGCCACGCCCGCAACGCCGATGACGCGGGGGTCGAGCAGGAATCCTTCGACCCCTCGACGTTTGCGTTCTGGAGTCAGCAACAGCAACGGCGCCGTGCGCAGGCCCGCGCGGATGTATTCGTGTCCGGCCAGATCGCTGCCGAACGAATCCAGGATTTGACCGGCGCCGACGGCCGCGACGGCGGAAAAGTTGGCCCGTTGCGAACGTCGATTGGCTCGCGCGAGCGCGCTTTGTAGGGAGTCAGCGCTGACCTTTGCCTGCAGATCGAGTGATCGTATTGCCGCGACGGTTTGGCGTGGCGTCGTTAGTGCTGAGGCGGAACGACGGGTGGAGCGCGCCCTTTGGGCGGTGATCATCTGATTGCGTCGCGCGAGTGCCAGACGATGCGCCCGGGCGCGCCGTGCAGCATCGGACCTCGCGTCCTCGCTGTCGAAGTCAACGTCCTCGCTGTCGTAGTCCGCGTCGGTGTCGAGATCTTCGGAATCGAAGTCGTCGAGCCATGTCGTCATGATGCTTCTCCTCGTATTGTGCGATCGTCTGCGCCGGTCCGATCGGAGTCGGTGTTGTTCGCCTAAGTGGTGTCGTCGGTGTCAGTGAGTCGTTCGACGGCGGGACTCACAAACAGTTGAAAGAGCTCTGCATCCGGCACGGTCCAACCGGACGTGCCCTTCCCAGCACAGGAGGGGCAGGCGGCGTTCGCGCCCCAGCATTCGCAGCCTCCGAGCGCCGCGGCGAGCAATTGGTTCGTGTCTGACATGGCGGTGTATGCACTTGCATCGAATTCGGTATCGACGACGGTGTGCTGAGTGCCGTCAGAGTCGTCGGGGTGGGGTTTCGTGCGGACTGGCCAGGCCGGCTGCGTGCCCTGCCCAGAGGTATCCGCCCATAACACGACGGCCTGCTGGAACAGCTTTTCGGCGAACCGGGTCGGATCGGGTAGTACGCGTTGCGCGAGGGATAGGACGGCCTCGAGTTCCGTGGCACTCATGTGAACTCCTGGAGCGCTTCGGTGATCTCTATGTTGTCAGCGTCGATCAATCCGGTGTAGAGCGACCGAGCGGGAAATGTGCCGTCCGGCAACGCCGATTCATCGTCACTGGCCGGGCTGGATAAGTATTGAAGTTCGTCCGCGTCGGCTGCAGCCTGCCCGATCACACTGCTGAGCAGGGCCAGTAGTTGTGCCACTGGGACCCCTCCGACCGCTGAGCGTCCTTGCTGTCCCAGAGCGGCGGCCAGCAGTCCTTGCAACATTTGGGGTTGCTGGCTCAGTACGAGACCCTGCGCCGCCGCGGCCGATCCGGCGGCAATGGGTGACGGGGAGCCCGGCGCTGGCGGTGTGGACGTAAACGCACCCGCAGCAGCGGGGGCGCCCGCGCTCGCCGGCGGTGCGGCACGCGGGGAAGCGGTTGCGGGGATCGTCTTGGGGCTGGTGGTAGCGGGTCCACCTGTCGCTGACCGCAGCGACCCGGCCGCGAGCGTGCCGAGTTGGCTTCCGAGCGAGGTACCGATAGGCCCACCAATAACCGTGCCCGCCGCGCCGCCCGCGATGGGCAGGGCTACCCGAGCAATCGATGCCACGGTCGGGTCCGATAGGGCTTGGGTTGCTGAGCGACCAATTCTATTGAGCGCTGCAGCAAAGTTGAGTGACTCTGCGGGCGTCATCGAGCCGAGCATGCGATTCATGACATCGGCGATTTGGTCGTCGGCCATGTCGGCGTAGTCCTGTTTGAGGGTCCAGCGAAGAACGTTCCGACAGCTCGCCGGATCCCCGTCGAATGATTCGCCCATCCCGTCGAGGTCTTCATCGATGAGATCGTCGTAGAGGGAGTCCGCAAGGTCATCGATCCACAACTCATCGTCGCCATATTCGCCCGATTCCGCGTCAGAACCGAGTTCGTCGTCAGAAAAGTTGGCGTACTCGCCGGTCATGCTCATCGGTCATCACCACCTGACGGGAGGCTAATGCGGAAGGTGTCACCGATGCGTCACGCGTGCACTGGGGACTGCAGCCACTTGTCCCACGTAGACCCGATCCGGCACCGTCTCTCAACGGCGCCATTCGCGAAGCGCCTCCCGGGCGAAATACGATGAACGGCGACAACAGCCGTGACGCTTCCGTGCGTCACACCGGCGTCACGAAGGCGTTTAGCCAGGCTTCGACCTCCCGGAGGACCTTGGTCTTGGTGGACGCGTACGTCGGCTCGGGATCCTCGAGGAGAGGGCTCATCGACTTCGAAATGCGCACACGGACGACCCCATTGCGCTCCACCCACAGCGCAAGCACCATCAGACCTCCAGCGGGATCCTCACGTGTCTCCACGCCGCTAGCCCACACTCCTGGCGTCACTGGCGCGTCTTCGACCGGAAAGCTCCGTCGGGAGCTGGCCATTTCCGTAGGCGTTCCTTGCGAACCCGCGCTGCCAGCGCCCTCCGGGGGCCGCGTCTTGCAAGTGCTCCAATCGTCGTTCTAGGGCAGCGGGTCGCCGCGCCAAGGAGCCTCGCGCCTCCGGACCAGCTGCCAGAGGTCAACAAGTCACCTAGGGCGCTTCCCCAGCTGCCTGATGGCAAACCCGACTGTCGGATCACCTGAAAGCCACAACGGACCAAGCACGCTGGGCGATGCCGCCATCGCAGCTCGGGGCGCTGCGAAGCCAAGCAGCGTTCTGCGGGTGGCCCGACGGCGATAATGAGGACCAGCTGCACCCGAGAGCGGACTTCCCGCGCCAGTCGAACACGCAAGCTAACGTCGCGTCGACACCTGCGTGACACGCAGGCCGACCAGCGCGGCAAGTGCTGGATCCGGATCCACCCCGAGTTCGCGCCTCAAGAGGCGCGAGTACCCGAGATGTATCCTGCGCGCTTCGACGAGGTTCCCCTCAGCAAGGTGCGCCTCAAGTAGGGTGCGATGGGCGCTCTCCCGAAGGGGCTCGACGCGCACCGCCTCGAGGGCGGCGTCGATAGCATCTGCGTATCTGCGAGACTGAACGAGCAGTCGGCTGAGGGCCTCGAAGGCGTGGAGCAGGCGTTGACGTAGGCGTTCCCGTTCGAAGATGATCCAGTCGTCGTACCAACCGGGAAGCAGGTCCATTGCGCTTGCTCCCCAGGTCGGGAGCCGCAAATCCTCGTCTGGCGCTACGCCGTCTATGACACGTCCCGCCCAGTTCTCGATCGTGTTCACGTCCAAGTCCGTTTGCGGGTCGAGGCAGAGGCCGCATTTGTCCGCGCGCACGATATCGATTCCCGCTCCTTTGAGGCGCCATAGCGACGATCGAAGGTTGCCACCGGCACGCTCGTCGTCGCCATAGGGCCAAAGTGTTCCCGCGGCCTGGCGCCTGTCTACCGGCCCGTCATGAAGGGCGATGAAGGCGAGCAGTCGTTTGCTTCCCTCCGGGACCCCAATACGTCGGTCATGTTGGACAACGTATGGCCCGCCGAGCAGACACAACTGCGAGTCGCCGATGCAGGCACGATCGAAAGCGATGTGAGGGAAGGACCTAGATGGCTCAGAAAGCGCCGTCTGCGACCCATTCCAATGCCCAGTCATGGATAACCCCGTCCGCCGACTGAAAGCTATGGCCCCTTCGTCACCAGCGTGTCACCGGCACCCGGATGTTTGCCGAGTCGTTCACTCCTCCTACTGGTGACAAGCGACTCGACTCACCGGCTGAAGTCCCCGCGACTTGCTGGGGCTCCATGCCAAATGTAGGACCCACGCCGATCGGTGTATGTCCCCTCTTCGACCGACATCGACCCGCTGCTGTCCACTGCCCACGTGGGGCGCTCCGTGCCCACTTGGGGCTGTGTCGACGTGACGAGTCAGCATCCAGACGATGAACACAGAGGTCACGCTGACCCGTGACGGGCGCATCGGTTAGCTAGCGCGGGGCCCGACGTACACGTTTGAAGCGAGCGACGTGGTTGGAGAGAGATGCCGGTTGAGCGGGCATACGGACGTCGGCGACGATGGCGAGGCTCGGGCGCAGGTCTTCAAAATATATGGTTCACGCAGTGTCGAGGTTCACACATGGGTGCACACATTCGGTGCACACAAAGCTTCTGATTCGAGACGGACTTCGCTGCCTGCGAGGCCACTCTTCCGCGGAATCACGCGGGCGTACCAGCCCGCACCGGCCTCGGACTCTTCTGATTCGAGTCAGAGGCGGATCAGAAGAGTCCGGAAACAGAAAAAAGTGCCGGTTTCCCGGCACTTTTCCCTAATCACTGTCTCAACACAGTGTGCGCCCGAAGAGACTCGAACTCCCAACCTTCTGATCCGTAGTCAGATGCTCTATCCATTGAGCTACGGGCGCATGGCGTGCACTCGCGTGCGGCCAGCGTCCAGAATACCTCAGCATGGCGCTCCCGCCGAATCGAGCCGCCGCGAGGGCGGATCGGGCGGATAAGGGCACTGGCGAGGCGGCGCCGTCAGTCACCGAACGGGACCACCGGGTCCGCGTCCAGCGCGCGCAACTGACGGGTGAGCGCGACCCGGCGGTACGAGGCATCCAGCAGTTCTGCGACCAGGTCCCAGTCCGCGGCATCCGAGTCCACGCGCATGGCCAGCCAGCCATACGCGCCCTCGTATGCCGGCACGAAGACGTCTTCTCGCTCGAGAAGCGCGTCGCGTTCCGCCAGATCGGGCAGGAATTCGACCGCGTCGCGATCGTCGTGGGCAGCGCCGACGATGGCGAACTGTCGTTTGCCGGCCCGGAAGGTGACGCGACCGTGGGCGATGACCTCGGCCGCTTCGGGGTAGCACATGCAGAGCGTGCGCATCCGCTGGACCAGCGGGTGGTCCACCGGAAACCGCATCGGGTGGGGCTCTGTCGCCACGGCATTCACTCCCGCTCGAGCTCGGCCGACTGCAGGCTCTCCCCCTCGACCAGGCGACGGCGGTGGGCAGCCAGTCGCGGCAGGTCTACCAGGCGAAGCGCCTGCATGCGCGCGCCACGCATCGTGTCGTACTCGGGGTCGTTGTCCGCGCGCATGCCTTCGACCTGCAGTCGGCGCTGGAGATTGGATTCCACGTCTCCCCACGCGGCATCGCGCGCCTGCTCGACGAGTTCGCTGACCGCCTCGGGGTCGGCGGCGCGGTTGCGCAGTTCCTGCGCCACGCCACGGTACTGCTTGTCGCGCTTGCGCAGGTTGCGGGTGTCGCGGTCACGGTAGTCGTGGGTGCTGTCCGGGTCGGAGAACTTGCCCCACGCGGTCTTGCGCTGACGGCGCGCGAGATCCGCGGCCGCCTCCTGCTCGTCGGCCAGCGCGATCAGCGTGTCGCGCGCGTACCCGGCGACGGCGTCCGCATCGAACTGCGCGTCGTGGGCGATCGTCTCCATCAGGATGTGGTTGCGCACGGCAAGGCGCGCAGCAGCCGAAGCGATCGAGACGCCTTCGAAAACGGCATCGGAGGTCTTTCCCATGCGACGCACTCCCCTCAGGACGAGGTTACCGTCAGCGGCGTCGAGGCGAAGTCGGCAAGAATCGTACGACGACGACGGGGTGGGGGCGAACGTGGGCAGAACGCGGCGATTGGACGTGCACGGCAGGACGAGCGTCATCACCGGCGCAGCCAGCGGCATGGGTGCCGAGATCGCCCGGGAGCTCGATCGCCGAGGTGCGCGGCTGGTTCTGATCGACCGGGATGCTGCCGGCCTGAGCGCCCTGGCTGCCGAGCTCTCCGGCACCGGCCACAGCGCGCACATCCTCGATCTGACCGATGATGCGGCCGTTGCGGCGCTCGGCGCCGCGATCACGGCATCCCACCCCCACGTGCAGTCGCTGATCACGTGTGCGGGCTCGTCCATGCTGGGCGACATCACTCAGCTGACGATGGCGGAGATGCGCTGGCTGATGGACGTGAACCTGTGGGGCACGGTGAGCATCACCCAGGCGCTGCTGCCGGCGCTGAGGCTCGAGCCGGCCGCGCACATCACGCACCTGGTCAGCATCTACGGCCTGGCAGCGCCCGCCGGTCGGATCCCGTACGCGATGAGCAAGTTCGCGGTGCGTGGTTTCACCGAGTCGTTGCGGCACGAGCTGGAGCGTTCGACGGTGACGGTCGGGGCCGTCTATCCGGCGGGGGTCAAGACGGGCATCATCCTCCACGGTCGGTTCGCCGCGGCGATCGAGCCGGCGGTGGCCCAGCGGGCGGCTGCCGCGCAGGCCCGGATGTATCACACCGAGCCGCAGGATGCCGCGTATCGCATCGTCGAGGCGACAGTGCGACGCAGAGCTCGCACCTTCGTGGGACGCGAGGCGCGACTTGTGGACGTCCTGACCCGGCTGGCGCCGACGCGCTACTGGAGTGCGATGCGGCGGCCGTTGCGGGAGGCGACGGACACGACGACGCCGATCGTCTAGTGCTCGAGAGCACAGCAGACGATCGGCGTCGTGGGTATGCGGGGACGGCGGCCCCGCAGGGGTCAGACTCCCTTGGTGCGGAACTTCTGGACGATCCCGCATTCGAAGGGGTCCCGAGCCGCGAGGCCGACCTCGTTGAGGTACCGGATCACGATGCCGTAGGACTTCAGAAGCGTCGTTTCCGTGTACGGCACATCGAGGGTCCGGCAGTGCTCGATCACGATCTCGCGGGCCTGCGCGAGGTGCGGGCGCGGCATGCTCGGGAACAGGTGGTGCTCGATCTGGTAGTTGAGGCCACCCATGAGCCACGTCGCCCACCAGCCACCGGACACGTTGCGGGACGTGCGCACCTGCTTGGTGAAGAAGTCGAGCTTCGCGTCGGCGTCGATGATGGGCATGCCCTTGTGATTCGGCGCGAACGCCGCTCCCATGTACACGCCGAAGACGGCGAGCTGCACGCCCAGGAAGGCGAAGGCCAGGCCCAGGGGCAGGAACACGAAGATCGGGGTCAGTACGACCGCGAAGCGGAGGGCGATGAGGACCAGCTCGATCCAGCGGCCCTTGACCGGCTGACGGAAATCGAGGAGGTGGCGCAGGCCGATGTAGTGGAGGTTGAGGCCTTCCAGCAGCAGCAGCGGGAAGAACAGCCAGCCCTGACGGCGGGTGATGAAGCTCATCGCCCCGTGCACCTTCACGGCGTCCTCTTCGAGGAAGCGGATCGTGTCGATCTCGATGTCCGGGTCCTTGCCGACGCGGTTCGGGTTGGCATGGTGGCGGGTGTGCTTGGAGCCCCACCAGTCCCTGCTCATGCCGACGATGCCGTTGCCGAGGATCAGCGCAAGCCTGTCGTTCGCTTTGCCCGACGTGAGGATCGTGCGGTGGGCGGCCTCGTGCGAGAGGAACGCGACCTGCGTGAACAGGATGCCGAGCGCGGCGGCGATGAGGAGCTGGAACCAGCTGTCGCCGAGCAGGATGAATCCGGTGATGGCTCCAGCGAAGCCCAGCGCGATCGCGCTGCCGACGGCGATGTAGAACCACGGAGTGCGGTCCAGAAGACCGGTCTCACGCACAACCTGGGACACCTTCGTGTACGCCTGCGTGATGGGCGGGAAGTCCTCTTTGCGGGC
Source organism: Microbacterium sp. zg-B185 (assembly GCF_030246885.1). Classification (NCBI taxonomy): domain Bacteria; kingdom Bacillati; phylum Actinomycetota; class Actinomycetes; order Micrococcales; family Microbacteriaceae; genus Microbacterium; species Microbacterium sp. zg-B185. The sequence goes on along the minus strand of NZ_CP126739.1, from coordinate 463,125 downwards.
GTACGTCTGGCGTACGGCGCCGAGAGTGGACCCGGGTGCGGAGAGTGTAGTGATTGCGGCACCTACCTGATCGGGTTCCCGCACAGGCGGGAAGGGCGAAAAAGCGAAGGGCGGGCGCCTATCGCTGGTACCCCACAATACGTGCTGGCACATGCGCCGTCAGGAATGTGCTACGGGGGGTTGACATATGACGCGTGTCCCCCACAGGGGATGCGCAACCTGGCGTGCTAGCGTGGTCTTGGCGGTTTATTCCGCCCAGCGTCGTTGTCACGCTCCGCAGCTTCTGTGCCGCGGCTCTTTACACACGGCGAACCGATGCGCGAACCCGCGCCGTCGCCCCTTCAACGCCCATCTTGCGGCGTGCCCGGACTGAAAGCTCCTTCTCTATGTCTACTTTCCTCGACCTCGGCGTGCCCGCGCCGCTGGCCAACGTTCTCGCCGCAGAAGGCAAGACCGAAGCGTTCCCGATCCAGCGCGACACGCTGCCGGACTCCCTTGCGGGCCGTGACGTGCTCGGCCGCGGCCGCACCGGCAGCGGCAAGACGATCGCGTTCGCCCTCCCCCTGGTGGCCCGCCTCTCCGGCGCGTACGCCGCCAGCCGGACCACGAGCCGCCCGCGCGGCTTGATCCTGGCACCGACGCGTGAGCTCGCGACCCAGATCGCCGCCACCGTCCAGCCCCTGGCCGCGGCATCCGGCCTGACCGTGACCACCATCTTCGGCGGCGTCAGCCAGAAGCCGCAGGAGACGGCACTGCGCAACGGCGTCGACATCGTCGTGGCCTGCCCCGGCCGGCTCGAAGACCTCATGAAGCAGGGTGTCGTCAAGCTCGACCGCGTGGAGATCACGGTGCTGGACGAAGCCGACCACATGGCCGACCTCGGGTTCCTGCCCGGCGTCACGCGCATTCTGGCCGCCACGCCGCAGGGCGGGCAGCGCATGCTCTTCAGCGCCACGCTGGATCGCGGTGTCGACGGCCTCGTGAAGCGCTTCCTGCGCGACGAGGTGCGCCATGAGGTGGACGACCAGAGCGTCCCGCAGGGCGAGATGACCCACCGCGTGTTCATGATCAGCGATGACGAGAAGCCCGCGCTGGTCCGCCACCTCGCCTCCGGCCGTGGCCGTCGCATCCTGTTCACCCGCACCAAGCACCAGGCCAAGAAGCTGGCCAAGCTCCTGACGGCAGCCGGCATCCCGGCCGTCGATCTGCACGGCAACCTGTCGCAGGCGGCCCGTGAGCGCAACCTCGCGGCTTTCGGCGCCGACGCGGCCAAGGGCGGCGTCCGTGTGCTGGTCGCCACCGACGTGGCCGCTCGCGGCGTCCACGTCGATGACGTCGAGCTGGTCGTTCACGTCGACCCGCCGATGGAGCACAAGGCGTACCTGCACCGCTCGGGCCGCACCGCTCGGGCCGGCGCCGCCGGCACGGTCGTCACCGTCGTGATCCCCTCGCAGCGACGCGACGTGGCGGACCTGCTCCGCAAGGCCGGCATCCAGGCACCGCTCGAGCAGGTCACCGCCGAGTCCGCACCCATCACCGAGCTCGTCGGCGAGCGGGCCGAGCACGTCCGCCCCGCTCCGATCCAGGCCGAGCCGCAGCGTTCCGGCAAGCCCCGCACTGGTCAGACCTCGCAGGGTCGTGGCGGTCAGGGCCGTGGCGGTCAGGGCCGTGGCGGCAACGCCGGCGGCGCGAGCGCGGGCCGCGGCGGCGCAGCCGCCGGTCGCGGAGGCGCAGCCGGGGGCCGCGATCGTGCAGCGGCGGGATCCGCACCGCACGCGCGTCCGGTGTACTCGACCGGAACCGGTCAGCCCGCCGCCGCCGCGCACAACCCGCGCGCCGGCCAGGCGGCCCGGCCCACAGGCAACCGTCGCGCGCAGCACAACGGAACGCGCTCCGGCGCACCCCGCGGCTGAATCGCAGCAGTGACGGGAACGGCCGGGTGGATTCTTCCGCCCGGCCGTTCCGCATTCGCGGGGACCTCCGCGCTCTAGCGACCTCCCCGGGCACGTGCAACCCCCCCCTCCCGTCGGGCATCGCAGGCGTAACGTCGGCAGCGTTACCTTCACGAAAGGAGGCGCACACATGGGATTCATGGATGACGCCAAAGAGACGGCCGAGACCGCGGGACGCAAGATCGAGGACAAGTGGGAAGACACCACTGACGCGATCGGCGACAAGATGGACGCGGCGAAGGCGGACGCGGACGTGAAGAAAGCGGAAGCCGACGTGGACAAGGCGCAAGCCGAACGCGATTCCGTCGAGACGCGCAACTCTCTTAAGGAGAAGATGCGCAACAGCTGACGCACAGCGACCTGCCCGGCTCGGCCGTGGCACAACGGGGGGCCTCGGAGAATACTCCGGGGCCTTCTGTCTGCCCCGCCGCCCGCTCCCCTGTCGCAATCCGCGGCCCGCGCGGCGTGTCGTGACAGGCGAACGGCCGCGGTGCGTGGCTCAGCTGTCGCAATCCGCCGCCCCGCGCGGCCTGTCGTGACAGGCGAGCGGGCGGGGCAGGGGCGCGGGGTCAGGCGAACGGGCGAGGCAGGGGCACGGGGTCAGACGACCGAGGCAGGGCGGAGCGAGGCGAGGCGGAGCGAGCGGGGTCAGGAGATGGCGGCGATGCGCCAGGATGCCTCGGTCGAGGCTTCCGGGTCGAGCACGATGAGACCGGTGTCGTAGTCGTACGATGCCGCGTTGAACGCGTCGGGCGCACAGGTCATCGGCTCGACGGCGAGACCGGCGCGGTGGCCCGGCTTGCCGATTCCCTTGTCCGAGGTGTGGATTTGTACCCACGGGCACGCCTCGTTCCACACCATCTCCACACCCGAGCCGGCGGCATCCGTCAGACGCACGGTCGCACATCCGGACCCGTCTCGCGTCAGGGCGGTGTAGGCGTGGTCGAGTTCGACCGAGCCGATGCGACGCGGCTCGCGGAAGTCGAACCGTGCCGGATCATCGGCATCGACCGCGCGCAGGTCGGTGGGGATGAGGCGATCGGGCGTCACAGCCAGAACCTCCCCGGCAGGCAGCTCGAGCGTCCAGTCGTCGACGGTTCCCGGCCCGGCCACCAGGTACGGGTGCGGCCCGGTGCCCCAGGGCGCGGCATCCGGGCTCTCGTTCGTCGCCCGGACGGTCTGCGTCAGACCGTCCGGGCCGAGCGAGAACGTGGTCGCCACGAGGATGCGCCAGGGATACCCGGTCTGCGGTTCGATCGTCGCGGCGAGGGTGACGTGGCTCGGGCCCTTGTCGATGGGCTGGAAGTCCAGCCACCCCGCCAGGCCGTGCATCGCATGGTGGCGGGCTGGCTCGGTCAGTGCCACCTGCCGCTCCGCGCCGGCGAAGGTATAGCGGCCGTCGACGATGCGATTGGGCCACGGCGCCAGGGTCGCACCCCGATAGGACGGGCGGACCTGGTCGGCGTCGAAGGGGACGACGAGATCGCGTCCGCCGAACGTGAACGAGCGCAGGGAGGCCCCGACGCTGGCGATGACGGCTTGGTGATCCCCCGCCCGCAGGGCGTGCTGGGTACCTGAGAGAACTGTGCGCATGAGGAGGAGTGCCCCGGACGGGTCAGAAGCCCTGGGCCAGTCGATAGTACGCCTGGTTCCAGCGAAGCTCCTTCTGGAAGGCTCGCACCGTCGTCTCGTCGTCGATGACGAGCAGCTCGGTCCGGGCGATCTCGGCGAAGTCCCGGAACACCTCGATCCCGACTGCGGTCGTCATCACGGTGTGGTGCGCCGCTCCGGCGGCGAGCCAGCAGGCCGCGCTCGTGGCGAAATCGGGCGCCGGTCTCCACACCGCCCTGCCCACCGGGAGCTTCGGCAGATCCGGAGCCGTCACGTTCTGGACCACGTTGGCGACCAGGCGGAACCGGTCGCGCATGTCGCTCAGCGCGACGACGACACCGGGACCGGGGTCGGCGGTGAAGACCAGGCGGACGGGATCCTCCTTGCCGCCGATGCCGAGGGGGTGCACCTCCAGGCGCGGCGTCGCGGTCGTCAGCGACGGCGAGACTTCGAGCATGTGCGCGCCCAGGATCCGCTCCCGGCCGGGGACCAGGTCGTAGGTGTAGTCCTCCATCAGGCTCGCGCCGCCGGGCAGGCCGGCCCCCATGGCGTTCGCGACGCGCACCAGGATCGCGGTCTTCCAGTCCCCCTCCGCGCCGAAACCGTAGCCTTCGGCCATCAGCCGCTGCACCGCGAGGCCGGGCAGCTGCCTGAGCGCACCCAGGTCCTCGAAGGACGTCGTGAACGCGCCGAAGCCGCCCTCCTCGAGGAAGGAGCGCAGACCCAGTTCGATCGCCGCGCCGTCGCGCAGGGACTGGTGGCGGGCGCCGTCGCGACGCAGCTCTGCGGCCACGTCGTAGCGGTCTTCGTATTCGGCTACGAGCGCGTCGATGTCGGCGGCGGTCGCGGCATCCACCGCCTCGACCAGCTCGTTGACCCCCCAGGTGTTGACCTGTACGCCGAACCGCAGCTCCGCCTCGGTCTTGTCACCCTCGGTCACTGCGACGTAGCGCATGTTGTCGCCGAAGCGGGCGAGCTTGAGCGTGCGCGCCGCAGTCCAGCCGGCCGCGGCGCGCTGCCAGTCCTCGATCTGCTGACGCACGGGCGGATGCGACACGTGTCCCACCACCGTCTTGCGGGCGACGCCCAGACGGGTCTGGATGTAGCCGAACTCGCGGTCCCCGTGCGCCGCCTGATTGAGGTTCATGAAATCGAAGTCGATGTCCGCCCAGGGCAGCTCGACATTCGCCTGCGTGTGCAGGTGCAGCAGGGGCTTCTGCAGCGCGGCCAGGCCGGCGATCCACATCTTGGCCGGGCTGAACGTGTGCATCCACGCGATCACGCCGATCACGTCGTCGCGCGCGTTCACCTCGAGAGCGAGGCGGCGGATGCCGTCCGGGTCCTTCAGAACGGGCTTCCACACGACTTTCACCGGAAGACCGGCCAGCGCCTCGGCCACCGCCAGCGACTGTGACGCCACCTGTCGCAGCGTCGCCTCCCCGTACAGGTCCTGGCTGCCGGTGACGAACCAGACCTCGTAGCCCTCGAGGGCGGTGCTCAGCGGTGTCCTGCTCATCTGGTCTCTTCTCGGTCGTGCGCCCCGGGCCGGGCGTGTGATGCGGCGTTCGTCTCGGTCCGGTCCCATCCGTTGTTGCTCCCGGACGCTCCGGGCCACAACGATGGGGACATCGCCGCGGGGGTCACAGGTACTCCACGGCAGCTCGCTCGACGTGCAGTCCGGCGCGGTACCGGTCGAGGTAGGCCGCGAAACCCGACACGTCCTCGGGCTGCGGTGCGGCGATGTGGATGCCGGCGCCGGCGAAGACGCGCCGGCCGAGGTACGCGATCAGATCGGTGCGTGCGGCGTGCCCGAGGTAGGAGGCCAGGACCGCCATGCCCCACGCGCCACCCTCGGACGCCGTCCCTCCGACGGCGACGGGGGCGTCCAGCGCGCCCGCGAGGAGCCGCTGCGCGACACCGGGGGTCCGGAACATGCCGCCGTGGGCGTGCATCCGGTCGATGGTGACGCCTTCACCGTCGAGCACCCGCATCCCGAGTGCGAGGGTCGCGAAGACGCCGTACAGCTGGGAACGCATGAAGTTGGCCAGCGAGAAACGGCTGTCCGGGGTGCGGACGAACAGCGGCCGGCCCTCGTCGAGCCCCGCGATCGGCTCGCCGGCGAGATGGTTGTAGGCCAGCAGCCCGCCGGCGTCCGCGTCGCCCTCGAGTGCCTCGCTGAAGAGCGTGTCGAACACCTCGTCGGCGCCGACCGGGCTTCCGCTCGCGGCGGCGAACCGGCCGAACAGGCCCGCCCACGCGGCAAGCTCGCTCGCGCCGTTGTTGCAGTGCACCATGGCCACCGGATCCGCCGCGGGGGTGGTGACCAGGTCAAGCTCGGGATGAACCCGGTGCAGCGGCCGCTCGAGCACGGTCATCGCGAAGATGCTCGTGCCGGCGCTGACATTGCCGGTGCGCGGCGCGACCGCGTTGGTGGCGACCATTCCGGTGCCCGCGTCTCCCTCCGGCGGGCAGAACGGGATGCCGGGGCGCAGCGTCCCGGAGGGATCCAGCAGCTCGGCGCCCGCGGTGGTGAGCTCTCCGGCCCGCTGTCCGGCCACCAGCACGATGGGCAGCAGGTCCGCGATGCGCAGGCCGGGAGCGACATCGGCGACGAGCCCGTCGAAGCGGTCCAGCAGCTGCGCGTCGTAGTCGCTCGTGCCTGCGGCGATGGGGAACATGCCCGAGGCGTCGCCGACTCCGAGGACCGGCCGCCCGGTGAGGCGCCAGTGCACGTGGCCGGCGAGTGTCGTGATGCGCCGCACGTGCGGCACGTGCGGCTCACCGTCCAGGACGGCCTGATACAGATGTGCGATCGACCACCGCAGGGGGATGTTCGTGCCGAATGCCGCGGACAGCTGGGATGCCGCCGGTCCGGTGGTCGTGTTGCGCCAGGTGCGGAACGGGACCAGCAACTCGTCGTCTGCTCCGAAGGCGAGATAGCCGTGCATCATCGCCGACACCCCGATGGCGCCGATGGTCTCGAGAGGTTCGCCGTGGCAGCGCTCGGCATCGGCGTGCAGATCGGCGTAGGCGGCGCGGATCCCCGCCCACACGTCCTCGAGCGAGTACGTCCACATCCGACCCTCGAAGCGGTTCTGCCACTCGTGGCTGCCGACAGCCAGCACATCGGAAGGGTCATCGCTGGAGATCAGGCACGCCTTGATGCGCGTCGAGCCCAGTTCGATGCCGAGCGCCGTGCGGCCTGCGCGGATCACCTCGGCGCTCATCTGCGCCCTCCGAGGTCGCGGCGTTCATCCGTGGGCTGGCCGTACACGTTCTGGTAGCGCCGGTAGAGCGAGTCGATCCGCTCTTGCGGGATCGGGATGAGCGGGCCCGCCTGACGCGCGATGTGGACGGTTCGCGCGGCGTCCTCGCACATGACCGCCGCCTTGACGGCGTCCTTCGCCGAGACGCCGATCGTGAACGGACCGTGGTTCTGCATCAGCACAGCCCGTGACCGGTGACCGCGCAGCGTCTCCACGATGCCGCGTCCGATCGAGTCGTCGCCGATGATCGCGAACGGGCCCACCGGGATGGGACCGCCGAACTCGTCCGCCATCCCGGTGATCACACACGGGATCTCCTCACCCCGCGCCGCCCAGGCCACGGCGTAGGTCGAGTGGGTGTGCACGACCCCGCCTATCTCGGGCATGTGACGGTAGACATAGGCGTGCGCGGCGGTGTCACTGGAGGGGCCGCGCTCACTGCCGGCCGTGGCCGGCACGACCGATCCGTCCAGGTCGCACAGGATCATGTTCTGCGGTGCGAGGTCGTCGTAGGCGACGCCGGACGGTTTGATCACGAAGAGGTCGGCGCCCGGCACGCGGCCCGAGACGTTGCCTGAGGTCCACACGACCAGCCCATAGCGGACCAGTTCGCCGTGCAGACGCGCGACTTCTGTGCGCACGGCGGCGATCGTCGCCTCGAGGTCGGGGCTGAATGTCGTCACGGGAACCCTCCATCGGGTATGTGCAGCGCGGCGGACCGAACCGCGCCGGATGCCGTGAAGGTTACCGGTAACATACGTGTTGCGCCACATCCGATCGCCGCGCGTGCGGGCATCAGAGCCGGCGCGTGCTCTTCCGGACGACCAATTCGGGTGCGGCCACGACGATGGATGCCGCCGATTGCGGCTCGGCGAGCACTTCGGCGATGCACCGCGCCGCCTCGGCCGCGACGTCCAGGCGCACCGTGGTCAGCGGCGGACGGTAGAACGCGGCATCCGGGTTGTCGTCGACCCCCACGACGCTCACGTCGCCCGGAACGGAGAGGCCGGCATCCACGAGCCCGGCGATGAGCCCCAGCGCCATCTGGTCGTTGCCGGCGAAGACGGCGGTGACCTCGCTGCGGGCTCGGATGGCGTCCGCGATCCCGGCCGCCGCCGCCATACCGGAGGCCGCGCTCCAGTCCCCTCCCCAGACACCGGCCGCCACGAGCCCGTGTGCGCCCAGGGCGGTGTGGAAGCCGTCCGCCCTGGCCTGCGCCTCCAGCCACTCCTCGGGCCCGGCGAGGTGGGCGATGTGCACATGCCCGGCATCGACCAGGTGATCGATTGCCCTGATCGCGGCGTCCCGCTGCAGCTCCGCGGCGTCCGGCCCGTGCAGGGCGACCACGGGCACGCCGACGCGCGCCGAACCCAGCGCCGCAAGGGTGCGCGCATGGGGCGCGACGACGACGATGCCGTCGACGTCCTGTGCGGACAGGTGCCGGGCGGCGTGGACGACGGATGCCTCGTCGCCGGCGTCCGCATACGCCGCGGTGATCCAGCGGCCTGCCGCGCGCGCGGCCGCCTCCAGGGCCAGGATGCCGATCGCCGGCCCGTACATGTTCGCGTCGGACGCCAGGATGCCGATGGTCCGGGTGCGGCGGGTGCCGAGGGCCCGCGCGGCGTTGTTCACGCGATAGTCCAGTGCGGCCATGGCCTCGATCACACGCCGGCGTGTCTCGTCGCGGATGCCGGGGTGCTCATTCAGCACGCGGGAGACGGTCTGCGTGGAGACACCCGCGACGCGGGCGACGTCCCGCACGCCCACGCGATCGGATGACCGGGGCCGGGCGGATTCGCTCATGCGCCCAGGCTATCCGCGCTGTGCGCGCGCCCGCTTCCCTGACCGGCTCCCGCGCGGCGGGCGTAGATGTGATCGCTCACTCCCGAGGTGTCGGTGCGCGTCGGAGGTCCTCCGCGACAGGGTTGCGGGCAGCCGCTCGTTACCGAAATGTTACCGCTAACATGTTGCGCTCGTCGTGATTGTGAAGGCTAACATTCACTCACACGACCGCCCGTGCTCGCGGCGGCGACGACCGGCAGCGGTGCCGGACCCGAACGAGGAGGTTTGGACATGAAGAAGAGCATTCTCGCCGGCGGTGCGCTGCTGGCGGCCCTGGCGCTGGTGGCGAGCGGCTGTGCCGGTTCGAGCGGCGGCAGCGGCGATGGCGGCGGCAGCGGGGGCGACGAGCCCATCACGGTCGGCTTCGCGCAGACCGGTTCGGAATCCGGTTGGCGCAGTGCGAACACGGAGTCCATGAAGACCGCCTTCTCCGCGGAGAACGGCTTCGACCTGACCTTCAATGCGGCCGACAACGACACTGCCGCCCAGATCGCCGCCGTGCGGGACTTCATCAATCAGGGTGTCGACGCGATCGTGATCGCCCCGATCGTGGAGGACGGCTGGGACGACGTGCTGCAGGAGGCTGCGGATGCCGGCATCCCGGTGATCCTCGAGGACCGCACGGTGTCGGCCTCGGACGATCTGTACGCCAGCTGGGTCGGCCTGGATTTCAAGAAGGAAGGGGTCATGGCCGGCGAGTGGGCGGCGGAGACCTTCGGCGACACCCCGACCAACATGGTGGTCCTGGAAGGGACGACCGGCTCGGCCCCGGCCAACGATCGGGCCGAGGGTTTTGATGAGGCCATCGAAGGAACCGCCATCGAGAAGATCGACTCGCAGACCGGTGATTTCACGCGCGACGGGGGCAAGACGGTCATGGAGGGATTCCTTCAGAAGTACGGCGTGGACGGCATCGACCTCGTCTACGCGCACAACGACGACATGGCCCTCGGTGCGATCGAGGCCATCGAGGCTGCCGGTGGCGAGCCGGGAGTGGACATCCAGATCGTGTCGATCGACGCCGTCAAGGACGGGATGCAGGCTCTCGTGGACGGCAAGATCAACTTCATCGTCGAGTGCAACCCGCTGCTGGGCGAACTGGCCGCCGGCCTCGTCAAGGACGTCCTCGCCGGCGAAGAGGTGGAGAAGGAGGTCTACGTCGAAGACCAGACCTTCACCCAGGACCAGGCCGCCGAGGTCATCGACGACCGTCTGTACTGATCCGATCCGAATCCACCCGCAGAGCCGGACCGATCCTGTATCAAGGTAGGTCAGAGCACGCCGCCGGGGGCCGCCCAGGTCCCCGGCGACCGTGCCGGCGATGAGCTCGGAAAGGCACTGAGTCACCATGTCCGCGGACACCGCAGTCGGCCCGGTCGTCGAAATGACCGGAATCACCGTTCGATTCCCCGGCGTGCTCGCCCTGGATGCCGTCGATTTCACGCTCCGCCCCGGTGAGGTGCACGCACTGATGGGCGAGAACGGGGCCGGCAAGTCGACCCTGATCAAGGCGCTCACCGGAGTGCAGGCGGTGGACGCCGGGACCATCGTGGTCAGCGGCGGGCCGCGAAGGTTCAGCAGCACGGCCGATGCGCAATCCGCCGGCATCTCCACGGTGTACCAGGAGGTGAACCTGTGCGCGAACCTCTCGGTCGGGGAGAACGTCATGCTCGGACACGAGCGACGTCGCGGTGCTGGAATCGACTGGAGGGCGACGCATCGCGAGGCGGCGGAGCACCTCGGCAGCCTCGGACTGGCCATCGACACCCAATCGACCCTCTCCAGCCACTCCATCGCCATCCAGCAGCTGATCGCGATCGGCCGCGCCATGGTGCTGGATGCGAAGGTGCTGATCTTGGACGAGCCCACCTCGAGCCTGGATCGCGGCGAGGTCGAGCAGCTCTTCACCGTCATCCGCGACCTCCGCGGTCGCGGAGTCGCGATCCTGTTCGTGAGCCACTTCCTCGACCAGGTGTACGAGATCTCCGATCGGATCACCGTCCTGCGCAACGGACAGCTGGTCGGTGAGTACGCCATCGGCCGGCTTCCGCGCGGTGCGCTGGTGACGAAGATGATCGGCCGCGAACTGGACGAGCTGGCCGCCCTGGCCTCCGTCGCAGACCGGACGATCGATCGCACCGGAACGCCTGTCCTGAAGGCGACCGGGATCGGACGTCGGGGCGTGCTGGAACCGGCGGACATCGCCGTCTACGACGGCGAAGTCGTCGGTATCGCGGGACTGCTCGGCTCCGGCCGCACCGAACTGGTGCGCCTGCTCTACGGTGCCGACCGCTCGGACTCCGGTCAGCTGGAGGTCGGCGGCCGTGCCACCAGGCACACCACACCGCGTCACGCGATCGAGAACCGGGTGGCCTTCTCGTCCGAGAACCGCCGCGCCGAGGGCATCATCGCCGACCTCACCGTCGCCGAGAACATCGTCCTGGGAATCCAGGCCCGCCGGGGCGCGCTGCGCAAGGTGAGCCGCGCCGAGGCCGAAGCGGTGGTCGCCGAGTACATCGCCGCCCTCGGCGTCCGTCCCGCCGTGCCCGGAATGCTGGCCGGCAACCTCTCCGGCGGCAACCAGCAGAAGGTGCTGCTGGCCCGGTGGCTGGCGACAGCCCCGAAACTGATCGTTCTGGACGAGCCGACCCGAGGCATCGACGTCGGCGCGAAGGCCGACATCCAGCGCAAGGTGGCCGAGCTGAGCGCTCAGGGGCTCTCGGTCGTCTTCATCTCCTCGGAATTGGAGGAGGTGCTCCGCCTGGCGCAGCGGGTCGTGGTCATGCGGGACCGCCGCAAGATCGGCGAGCTGGATTCCAGCGACGTCTCGATCGAGGGGCTGATCGACTACATCGCCGACGAGAGACAGGAGAGCGTCGCGTGAAGACGATCGTGAAGCATCGGCTGTTCTGGCCGGTCGTCGCGCTGGTCGCGCTCATCGCGATCAACACGATCGCGCGACCGCAGTTCATCCTCATCACCGTGCGCAACGGCGAGCTGTACGGGGCGCTCATCGACATCCTCCGCAACAGCGCCCCGCTCATGCTGGTCGCCCTGGGCATGACGATCGTGATCGCCACCCGCGGCATCGACCTCTCCGTGGGAGCGATCATGGCCGTCTCGGGTGCCGTCGCCCTGACGATCATCGACGCCTCGTCCGAGCCGGGCAGTCTCGGCACTGTTCTGGTGGCACTGGCCGTGGCGCTGCTCGTCGCGCTCGTGCTCGGCGTCTGGAACGGCTTCCTCGTCGCCGTCGTGGGCATCCAGCCGATCATCGCCACCCTGGTGCTGATGCTGGCAGGTCGCGGAGTCGCGCTGCTGATCACCGAGGGCTTCATCACGACCGTCAACAGCGGCCCGTACGAGTTCATCGCCACCGGGTACCTGATCGGCCTCCCGTTCGCATTCCTCATCTCCCTCGCCGCGATCGCCACCATCGCGCTGGTGGAGAGACGCACGGCACTGGGGGTGCTCACCGAAGCGGTGGGCATCAACCCGGAAGCCAGCCGGCTGGCCGGCGTGCGGGCCCGCGGGATCGTCTTCAGCGCGTACGCGGTCAGCGGCCTCCTGGCCGGCATGGCGGGAATCATCTACAGCTCCAACATCCGCGCGGCCGACGCGAACGCTGCAGGTCTGTTCATCGAGCTGTACGCGATCCTCGCCGTCGTGCTCGGCGGCACCTCGCTGATGGGCGGCAAGTTCACCATCGCCGGAACCGTGATCGGCGTGCTCACGATCCAGACCCTGGAGGCCACAATCCTCTTCCTCGGCGTTCCGTCGGCACAGAGCCCGGTGTTCTTCGCGCTGGTCGTGATCATCGTGGTGCTCGTCCAGTCCCCCCGGCTGCACCGCTGGGGACGCCGCGCGATCAGCACCGCTGGCAGCAGGAGCCGGTCCGATGCGGGCGATCGGGCGGGGGTGGCCTCATGACGAAAAGCCTGGAACTCGAGCCCCGCCGCGCCGACGCCAGATCCCGGTATGCGACGTTCATGAGCAGGCGTGCCTCGCTCATGCCGACCTTCGCGGCGGTGGCGATCCTGATCGTGCTGCTGATCAGCGCTCAGGCCCGGTTCCCGAAGTTCCTCAGTCCCGGGAACCTGTCTGCACTGCTGCTGGACAACGCCTACCTCGTCGTCCTGGCGGTCGGACTCACCTTCGTCATCCTCACCGGCGGCATCGACCTCTCGGTCGGCTCCGTCATGGCCTTCACCGGCATCCTCGGCGCCAGCCTGCTCGCACAGGGGATGCCCGCCGGGATCGTCGTGCCGATCATGCTGGTCTCCGGCGCGCTCATCGGTCTGCTCATCGGGGTCCTCGTGCACTATTTCGACGTGCAGCCGTTCATCGCATCCTTGGCGGGGCTGTTCCTGGCCCGCGGGCTCGCCTTCGTCGTGAGCCTCTCATCCATCCGCGTGGAGGACCCGGCGGTGCTCTGGCTGCAGCGCACGCGGTTCCAGGTGGCCGGGTGGTACATCACCCCGACGGGCATCATCGCGCTGGTCGCCGTCGCGATCGCCGCGTACGTGCTGCTGTGGACCCGCTTCGGGCGCACCGTGTATGCGATCGGCGGCGGCGAGCAGTCCGCGCGACTGATGGGACTGAACGTCGCGCGCACCAAGGTCATGGTCTACGTCATCAGCGGCGTCTGCGGCGGACTGGCCGGGCTGCTGCTGACCGCGTATTCGGGCGCCGGATACCCGCGCAACGGAATCGGCACGGAACTGGACGCGATAGCTGCGGTGGTCATCGGCGGAACGCTCCTGTCCGGAGGGACCGGCTACGTGCTCGGGTCGCTGATCGGCGTGCTGGTCTACGGCACGATCAAGAAGGTGATCTCCTTCATGGGGGCAGAGCAGGCGTGGACGCAGATCATCATCGGAGCGTTGCTCCTGCTGTTCATCGTGGTGCAGCGCGTGATCGTCACGCGATCGCAAAGACGCAGATAGCCCGCCCGGCCGCTCTGACGGGGAACGCCACGCCGGTGCAGCGCAGTCGCGGACTCCTCCCCCGCGATAATGGCCTGATGGAGGAGTCTCGCCCGTTGCTGCAGCTGCGCGGCGCCACGGTGCGGTTCGGGGCGGAGTCGGCGATCGACGATGTGGACTTCCGCATGTTCGCCGGCGAGGTGCACTCGCTCATGGGTGAGAACGGCGCGGGGAAATCCACCCTCATCAAGGCGATAACCGGCGCCATCCCCCTGGACAGCGGCAGCCTCGCCGTCGCGGGCGAGCGCGTGCGGTTCCGCACGCCGCACGATGCGCAACGGGCCGGGATCAGCACGGTCTACCAGGAGATCGATCTGCTCCCGAATCTGACGGTGGCGGAGAACATCTGCCTGGGTCGGGAGCCGCGCAGATTCGGAGCGCTGGATTGGGCGGCGATGCGCACACGCGCACGCGATGTGCTCGCCGACCTGGGGCTGGACATCGACCCGGCCTCGATTCTGGCGACTCATTCGCTCGCGGTGCAACAGCTGGTCGCGATCGCGCGGGCGATCTCGGCCGATGTGCGCGTGCTCGTCCTGGACGAGCCCACCTCCAGCCTGGACGCCGACGAAGTCGCCGAGCTCTTCCGCGTCATGCGCGACCTGACGCAGCGCGGCGTCGGGATCCTGTTCGTCTCGCATTTCCTCGAGCAGGTGTACGAGATCTGCGACCGCATCACCGTTCTGCGCGGCGGCCGACTCGTCGGCGAGTACGTGCCCTCGGAACTGCTGCGGATCGACCTGGTGCAGAAGATGCTGGGACGCGCCGTCGCCGAACTGGGCGTACGCGGTCGGATCGAGGCTGCTCCGGATGCCGAGGCGGTTCTGCACGGCAGCGGTATCACCCGCAGCCCGGGGATCACGGGTGCGGACGTGGAACTGGCCGAGGGCGACGTGCTGGGGCTGGCCGGACTTCTCGGGTCGGGCCGCACCGAGCTGGCACGCGCGCTGACCGGGATCGACCGGCTGGATGCCGGCATCATCACCATCAGCGGGCAGCCGGCGGAGCTGACCGGTCCGCGCCGGGCGATCTCGCTCGGTGTGGTCTACTCCTCCGAGAACCGCCGCATCGAGGGGATCATCAGCGAGCTGAGCGTTCAGGAGAACATCACTCTGGCACTGCAGGCCGAGCGCGGAATCGTGCGTCGCCTGCGTGCGCAGCAGCGCCGCGAGCTGGCCATCAGCTGGATCGAGGCCTTGGACATCCGCCCCCCGGATCCCGATCGCCCTGCTGGCACCCTGTCCGGGGGCAATCAGCAGAAGGTGCTGCTGGCGCGCCTGCTCGCCCTGTCGCCTCGCGTCATCGTCCTGGACGAACCCACCCGCGGCATCGACGTCGGAGCAAAAGTCGAGATCCAGAACCTGGTCGGCGAACTGGCCGACAACGGCCTGTCGGTCGTGTTCATCTCGGCAGAGCTCGAAGAGGTGCTCCGGGTCGCCAGCAAGGTCGCCGTGCTGCGCGCCGGACGCGTCGTCCAGACGCTTGCGTCAGACAGCCTCACGGTCGACTCGCTGATGGCGCTGGTCGCACAACCCGATGAGTACAGCGAGGTGCCGGCCTCGATCACGGCGCCCGCCGAGTCGCCGCCGTCCACCACCCGGCCGCGCGGAGGGCCGGCGTGACCGACGAGAAGCCGGCGCGCGTGGCGAACATCTTCGACGTGGCCCGGCTCGCGGGCGTCTCGCATCAGACGGTGTCGCGCGTCCTGAACGATCTGCCGAACGTTCGCCCGGCCACCCGGGAACGCGTCGAGCACGCGATCGCCCAGCTGCGCTACAGCCCCTCCCCGGCCGCGCGGGCGCTCGTCACACGCCGCACCCGGACGATCGGACTGGTGGCGCCGGGGGTGTCCGACCACGGTCCCACGTCGATCGCGATGCATTTCAACTTCGCGGCGCGTGCGGAGCGCTATAACGTCGAGACGGTCAGCGCACTGGACCCCGACCCGGCCGGCGTGCGGGGTGTGATCGAGGGCTTGCTGCGCCAGCGCGTGGACGCGATCGTGCTCATCGTCGTGGATGTCGGAGTGCTCGAGGTGGTACGCGGCCTCGACCTCGGCATCCCGGTGGTCGCCGCCGCCGCGACGGCACGCCGCAGCCCGCTGATCGTCTCGATCGATCAGTACCGCGGCGCGCGGGCCGCCGTGCGCCATCTCGCCGAACTCGGCCACCGTCGCATCGTGCACGTGGCCGGCGCCGCTCGGGCGCCGGACGCCCTGGAACGGGTCCGCGGGTGGCGCGACGAGCTGGCGGCGCGCCGGCTGGAGATCGTCGAGCCGGTGCACGGCGACTGGTCGGCTGCGAGCGGTCACCGGATCGGCCGCGAACTGGAGATCGAAGCCGGTATGGCGGTGTTCGCCGGTAACGACCACATGGCGATCGGGCTGATGTCCGCGCTGCGCGAGCGCGGACTGCGCGTCCCAGAGGACGTCAGCGTCGTCGGGTTCGACGACGTTCCGGAAGCGGCATATCTTTACCCCCCGCTGACCACCGTGCGACAGGATTTCGCGGCGCTCGGGGAGCTCATCATGCAGAAGGTCCTGGTCGCCGTCGAGGAGCCGGACAGCGTGACCGAAGACACTCCGCTGCCGACCCATCTGATCGTGCGCACCTCCACCCGGGCACCCGCCGGCTGACGGCCGCTACAGAGCGGAGATCCGCTCCTTCAGCAGTGCTGCCTTGTCCGCCGGGAATCGGCTCGCGGCCATCGCCAGAACCGTGTTGGCCGGCATCCCCTTCACCATCCCGAGCATCGGATGATCCGGCAGCTGCGGCACGAGGTCGACGATGATCGCCCGTGCCTCCGGGTCGTCCAGCAGCTGGCCGAGCGTGGTGACGTCCAGGTCGTACTTACCGGCCATGAGTCGCTCCTCTGGTGCGATGGGGTGTGTCGTCGGTGCTGCGGGGGCGTCGTCGATGTGCCGTCGTCGACGCCCCCGCAGAGGACCGCCGAGGCGACTCAGCAGTCCTCTGCGCTGTTGGGCGTCAGGCGCGCGCGGCCGCGGGCTTGCGATTCTCGGCGCTGACCATCCAGGCGAACTGCTCGAGACTCTCGATGATCGCATGCAGGATGTCGGCGGTGGTCGGATCCTCGTCGTCGACATCGTCGTGCACGTCGCGCATCGTGGCGACGGTGCCCTCGAGTCGGGCGGTGATCAGGTCGACCGTCTCGGACGTGTCGACCTCGCCCTGCGGATACTCCGGCAGGGTGGTGGTCGCCGCGACGATGTCGCTGCGACCGTCGGGAACCAGGTGCAGCGCCCGCATCCGCTCGGCCACGGTGTCGCTGAACTCCCGCGCGGCCTCGATGATCTCATCCAGGATCCGGTGGGTGTCGCGGAAGTTGCGGCCCACGACGTTCCAGTGCGCCTGCTTGCCCTGCATCTGCAGCTCCAGCAGGTCCACCAGCACCGCCTGCATGTTCTGGCCGAGCTCCTTGGATGCGACGAAGCCCTTCTCGGCGTTCTGCCGTCGCGTGGTCTTCGCTCCCGCACCGCCCCGAGCGGATCGCTTGCTCTTGGGGGAAACGGCAGTGGACTTTTCAATAGTGGCCATGTTCGTGTGAACCTCCTGAAGGAAGAAGCTATCGGCCCGTGCCGCCGGGGAGGGGGGCCTTGACAATCCAGGCCGCCGGCCGGACCGCGCGCGGCTGTGCGATCCGCCGCCGTCACCGACGCCGGCACTACCAGCACGTGCGAAAATTCTGCAATGCCCATCACCACGCCAGCGCTCCTCGTCCCCTCGAGCGGCTCGACCTTCGAACGCGGGACAGTGCAGCGCCGGGATGTCGGACCGCACGATGTGCTCATCGACATCGCCTACACCGGCATCTGCCATTCCGACATCCACCAGGCGCGCGAGGAATGGGGGCGCGCGATCTTCCCCATGGTTCCCGGACACGAGATCGCAGGGATCGTGCGCGAGGTCGGCGACCAGGTCACCGCGCACGCCGTCGGCGAGCGCGTGGGCATCGGATGCTTCGTGGATTCGTGTCGGGAATGCGAGAACTGCCGCGCCGGCGAAGAGCAGTTCTGCCTCCGGGGGAATGTGGCGACCTACAACGGGCGCTACTACCCGGGTTCCGGGCTGTTCGACGGCACCCCCACCTACGGCGGGTACAGCACCCAGATCGTCGCCGATGAGAACTATGTGCTGCACATCCCGGACGCGATCCCGCTGGACCGGGCAGCGCCGCTGCTGTGCGCCGGGATCACGACGTACTCGCCGCTGCGGCACTGGGGTGCCGGTCCCGGCACCCGGGTCGCCGTGATCGGACTGGGCGGGCTCGGGCACATGGCGGTGCAGATCGCTCACGCGATGGGCGCGCACGTCACGGTCCTGTCCCGCACGCTGGCCAAGCAGGACGAAGGCAGGGCACTCGGCGCCGACGAGTACTACGCCACTGAGGATCCCGAAACGCTGAAGACGCTGCGGGGTCGCTTCGATCTGATCATCAACACCGTGTCAGCCGAGATCCCGGTCGACCGCTACCTCGCGACGCTGCGCCTGGACGGGGCGCTGGTGTTCGTCGGGCTTCCGGAGACTCCGCAGCAGTTCCGTGTCTTCTCGCTGACCGGCGCGCGCCGCTCGATCGCGGGCTCGAACATCGGCGGCATCCGCGAGACCCAGGAGATGCTCGATTTCTGCGCCGAGCACGGCATCGCCTCGATGATCGAGACGATCTCGGCGGACGAGGTCACCGCCGCGTACGACCGGGTCGTGCGGGGCGACGTCCGCTACCGCTTCGTCATCGACACGGGGACCATCCCCGCAGCCTAGGTACGCCGGACACTGCCGGCCGCTACGCCGGCGGGGCGCTCCGGTGTGCAGCGACATAGACCGTGTTGGAGGAGACACCGCCGGTGAGGGCGTTGTCGAACTCGACGACGTGCGCCACCGGACCGTCGAACACTGCAGTGAGGACGTCGAGGAATTCCGCGTCCGGCGGGTCGTCCGACCACAGTGCGAACACTCCACCGACGGTGAGATGCCGCTTCAGCGCCTGCAGACCGGCGACGGTGTACAGATCGGCGTGAGTGGGGTCCAACTGGTGACGAGGCGAGTGGTCGACGTCGAGCAGGATGACGTCGTAGCGGCGATCCCCGACGGGCTCCCGTCGCATCACGGCGAAGAAATCGTCGGCGACCAGCCTCGTGCGCGGATCGCGGACCAGTTCGCCCGAGACGGGCAGCAGTTCCCGTTCGTGCCAGCCGATAACGGCCGGCAGCGCATCGATCACCGTCAGCGATCGCACGCGAGGATCGCGCAGGGCCGCGACCGCCGTGTATCCGAGGCCGAGCCCACCGACCAGCACCGTGAGGTCCGCTCCGGAGGCCGCGGCCAGGCCCAGCCGGGCGAGCTCCTCCTCGGCGACGGTGAACAGGCTCGACATCAGGTATTCGTCACCGAGCTTGACCTCGTAGATGACCTGGCCCGTCGTGGGTTCGGCGCGGCGGCGCAGCGTGAGCTCACCCATCCGGGTCGGCTGCCAGTCGAGCTCTTCGAACCGCGCGATCATGAGACCGCCTCTCCGTCTCGCCCCAGCCTACCCAGTGCGCGCGGCGGCCGACCTGCCTAGCGTGGTAGTCCGGCACGAGCGGAGGGAGCGGGCGTGAGCGGAACAGGTCGTCGGGTGCAACCGGGTACGGGGGGATCGACGTCGACGCAGCGGACCCACCGCTACCTCCGGCTCGGCATCGGCGGGACCCTCGTCGTCCTTCTCATCGCCATCATCCTCACCGTCCCCACGGTGGGCTGGCTGCCCTCGCTCAGCGACTACTTCTACACGCCGGCGCGCAGCGCCTTCGTGGGCGCGCTGCTGGCGGCATCCCTGGCCCTTCTGGCCCTGTCCGGCCGCAATCCCGAGCGCTCGGCCCTCGACGCGGCCGCGCTGTTCGCGCCCCTCGTCGCCCTGATCCCGTCGGTGATCCGGCCCGGGACCGTCCCCGGAGTCGCGGTGGCCTGCACCGGGTGCGTGCCTGCGTCGTTCGAAGCGGACGTCGTCAACGGCGTGACGACCTACCTGATCGTCCTGGGGGCAGGCCTGGTGCTCGCAACGGTGCTGGCCGTCCGGGGTGCGATCCGCGGTGTGCGGTTCTCCCTGATCCTGGGGGGACTGGTCCTGGCCGTCGTACTGGTGACCGGACTGGTGGCGCCCGGGGTGCTCCTCGGCTGGGGGCACATTGTGGCGACCGGACTCTTCCTCGGGTCGATCGCAGCGGATGCCCTGATCAACGCGTTCTGGCGGACGACCAGCGCCACGCCACCGAGGTGGCTGCGTATCGCCTATCTGGGACTCGCCGTCATCCTCATCGCGGATCTGCTCGCCCTGGCCGCGTTCGCCATCGCGACCAGGGATGCCGAACGCGTGATGTTCCCGTGGATCCTGGTCGGGGAGGTGGTCGCGCTTCTCGCGTTCGTCACGTTCTGGTGGCTGCAGACGTGGCAGCGATGGGACGAGACGGATCCCGCGTCGCTCGTCGCGGCATCCCCTCGCCTGCCGCCCCTCCGAGCGACGCGCTAGCCGATCACGGCGTCGGGATGAGACGGCGCAGCTGCCCGGTCTGGGCGAGGATCGCGAACCGGTCGGGCACGCCCCAGTGCTCCACGATCCTGCCGTCCACCACCCGCGCGATATCGATCACGGTCAGGTGGACGGGCGCTCCGGTCGGCGGCCCGATGAAGGGTCCGGTCTGAGTCGCCGTCGCCTCCGCACGGACCCAGACGGTGTCGCCGTCCTGCGTCCAGTCCCCCACCGTGAAGCGGATGTCGGGCATCGCCCGATGCACCTCGGTGATCCCACGTTTCACTTTGTCGATCGCTTCCCGCCCCCGCCCGCTCATCCCGAACTGATGCTCGACCATGTCCGGTGCGCACAGCTCGTCCACGATGGCGGTGTTGCCGGTGGCGAATCCCTCCAGCAGCATCCGCTCCAGCACCCGCACCGCGGCGGGCATCGCTCTCTGATCACTCATGGCTCCTCGTTTCTGCAGTATTCATGCAGTGGGTGCAGTACTACTGTACCCACTGCAGTGGATAGTATGTTGGCCATGGTCGCTCCCGTCAAGACCCCTCGCTCGACGTACCGCCAGGAGCAGGCCGAGGCGACGAAGCTGCGGATCGCGGATGCCGCCCAGACCCTGTTCGCATCGCAGGGGTATGGCGCGACGAGCATGGAGGCCATCGCCCGTGCGGCGGGTGTGGCCAACCGCACCGTGTACGCCGCGGTCGGCGCGAAGCGGCACATCCTGACGCTGATCTGCGAGCGGTGGCTGGAGCGGGCGCGCGCCGTCCCGCGCGCCGCAGCCGTGCTGGACGAGCCGGACCCGGTCGCACGCCTGCGCGGAGCGGCGGGTTGGATCACCGCGCTCTACTCGACCGATTTCGATGTCGCGCTGATTCTGGACTCGGCAGTGGACGAGGACCCCGAGACCCGCGAGCTGCTGCGCACGAAACTGCGTGGACGCAATCGCGTCATGGACAGGTTCATCGACTCGGTGGAGCCCGCGTTGTCGCTCCCCCCGGCGGATGCGAGAGCCATCTACCGCGCCTTGGCGGCCACGGGCGTATACGGCGGGCTGGTGGGGGATGCCGGCTGGAGTCCGGATCGCTTCGAACGCTGGCTCGCCGACACGCTGGTCGGTCAGCTTCTCACCTGAGGCGCGCCGCGCTGGTGTCCGCGCGGCGGTTCTGTCGATACGATCGAAGGAGGCGAAGAGGATAGAGGGCGCGATGTTGTTCCTGGTGTACGTGGTGCTGTTTCTCGGCGGGTTCTACCTGTTCGGCGCGGCTTTCAACGCCGAATCGTGGCAGGGTCTGATCTTCGCCGCCGGCATCCTCGCGGTCTCCCTCGCGCTCGGGCTCGTCGTGCACTCCCAACGCAAGTCCTGACCGACCTTCGCTTCGGGGGACAGACATGGCTGCACGAGCGGCACGGAGCGGATCCCTGCTGCCGCGACGCGGATGCGCACTGGTCACGGTGGTCGTCGTGGACGAGAACGGGTTCTCGCACCAGTACGAGCGGATCGAGGCGCCCATCGGCGCTGTGCGCGAGACCTTGGCGGCGCTGCACCTGCAGTCCACGGCGCTCGCCGCGCCCGCGATGGGGCAGGACACCGCCTGAGCGTGGGTGTGTGGGCACGGAGGCTATGGGTCCCGCGCGGAATGCACAACCCCTGACTGTGCGGGGACGCGGTAGCCCATGATGGGTTCATGATGACGCTGCATTACACCGGCAGGTCCGTGCTCATGCCGAACGACGTATGTGATGCGGTGCTCCGCTATGCACGAGCGCTCGCAGACACCCAGTCGTCCGACGTGGTCGCCGTGCCCGTCATCGCCGAGGGCGGCAATCTGGTGGATGCCGAATTCCTGTTGGGGCCGGCGAGCCAGTTGTATGCGGTGCCGGCAGCGGACAGCTCGAACGATCGCGGGAACGCCGCGGCGGTCGCTGAACTCGATCGCCGCATCAGCCTGTTGCACCCTTCGGTCGTCGTCCCCTCCACCGGCCCCCTCGACTCGAGCGCTCACGTCGACCTGGATCGCTGAGAATCGAGCAGTTCCAGCGTTCATCGCGTGGTCCAGCCCTCGCGACGCCATCACCGGTGCGCGCTTTTGTCAACCCCGGCACCGGTCCGCGACCTCCGGCGCACAGTGGAATCGGAGCTGCCGCACGTCGCGGTTAAACGGCAGCGTCCGCAGGCGGAACGGAGACCGAGGCGATGAACGAGGGACGGCACGGTCAGGCGGGAGGCGCGGGCGCGCCGCAGCGCTTCGTGCTCGCCCGCGTGGATGCGCGGCACTGGGTGATCCACGATCGCCGGTCCGGTACGGCCAGCGCCGGCGTGGCGGCCCGCCTCAGCGTCAGCGACGACGACGACGAGGTGCACGTCACCTGGTTTTCCGTGACACCGCTCCCGATCGTCTACGCGACACCGGGCGATGTGCTGACGAGCCTGGAGATGTGGCAATCCCGGCCGCACGGCGGAACCAAGCCCATCCCCATCCCGCATTTCCCGCCCCCCAGGCACAACGACCGGTCCTCCGCCTCTTAGAGGTATTCGCAGCCGGCGGCAAGGCCTTGGCGATGACCCGGGCCTGCCCCAGACTGTCGGGATGGTCTTTGTCGGCTATCACGCCTCGCACGAACAGGTCCCGCCCAGCAGACTCCTTGCGGCGGTCGTCCGCGCCGAGCAGGTGGGCTTCGACGGGGCGATGTGCTCGGATCATCTCGCCCCGTGGGGGATCGCGCAAGGCGAATCCGGGTACGCCTGGAGCTGGCTGGGAGCAGCGCTCGCATCGACCTCGTTCTCCCTCGGCGTCGTCACGGCGCCCGGTCAGCGCTACCACCCGGTTATCAGCGCGCAGGCCATCGCCACCGTCGAGGAGATGTTCCCCGGCAGATTCTGGGCGGCGCTGGGCAGCGGCGAGGCCGTCAATGAACACGTCACCGGCGACCCCTGGCCGTCGAAGGAACGGCGCAACGCGCGACTGGAGGCCTCGGTCGGGGTGATCCGCGAGCTGCTGGCCGGGCGTGAGGTCTCGCACACCAGCGAAATCACGGTGGACCGCGCTCGCGTCTGGAGTCTGCCCGCCGAACCGCCGCCCCTGCTGGGTGCGGCGGTCACCGCCGAGACTGCCGGGTGGCTGGCCCGGTGGGCGGACGGACTGGCGACCGTGGCCCAGCCGCCCGAGAAGCTGACCGACGTGCTGCGGGCCTATGCCGACGCGGGCGGAACCGGTCCCCGCGTGCTGCAGGTGCATGTCTCACTGGAAGACACGGAGGAAGCGGCGCTGCGTGTTGCTCGGGAGCAGTGGCGCCATTCGGCGATCACCGAGTCGCTCTGGGACATCGAGCAGCCCGAGCACTTCGACAAACTGGCCGGCGAGCCCACCGACGACCAACTGCGGAACGGCGCCCTCATCTGCGCCGACCCGATCGAACTGGCAGACCGGGTCGCCAGTCTGGTCGCGCTGGGGTTCGACCGGGTCTTCGTCCACGGCATCAGCAAGGATCAGGATGCCTTCCTGGAGCGAGCGGAACGCGATCTGCTCCCCGCGCTGCGGAGGGCGATGTGAGGATCACCGACACCAGCGACCTGTGGTGGAAGACCGCCGTCATCTACTGCCTCGACGTCGAGACGTACATGGACGCCAACGGCGATGGGATCGGCGATTTCGCGGGACTCGCCCAGCGCATCGACTATCTGGCGGATCTGGGAATCACCTGCCTCTGGCTGATGCCGTTCTACCCGTCGCCGGATCGGGACGACGGATACGACATCAGCGACTTCTACGGCATCGATCCGCGCCTGGGCAACCACGGCGACTTCGTCGAAGTGATCCGCACCGCGCACGACCGCGGCATGCGCGTGATCGTCGATCTGGTCGTGAATCACACCTCAGACAAGCATCCGTGGTTCGTCTCCGCGCGGCGCAGCAGATCCTCGCCGTATCGCGACTTCTACGTGTGGCGCGACGAGCCTCCCACGCACCAGCAGCCCACGGTCTTCCCCGGCGAGGAGTCCAGCGTGTGGGAGCTGGACGAACGCAGCGGGCAGTACTTCCAGCACGTCTTCTACAGGCATCAGCCCGACCTCAACATCGCCAATCCACGAGTCCGCGACGAGATCGCCAAGACGATCGGGTTCTGGCTCGCGCTCGGCGTCAGCGGCTTCCGCATCGACGCCGTCCCGTTCTTGATCGCGCCGCCCCACGGCGTCGACCTGGGCGATCCGCACGAGCTGCTGCGGGACCTGAAGCGATTCCTGCAGCGACGCGCCGGCCATGCGGCCCTGCTCGGCGAGGTAAACCTCCCCTTCGACGAGCAGCTGCAGTTCTTCGGCGGCGAGCGAGGCGGTGAACTGGATCTGCAGTTCGATTTCGTCTCCATGCAGGCGCTATATCTCTCGCTCGCCCGATGCGATCCTGCGCCGCTGATCGCCGCACTCAGCGCGCGCCCGCCGGTGCCCTCGGGTGCCGCCTGGGCGAACTTCGTGCGCAACCACGACGAGCTGACGCTGGACAAGCTGAGCGACGCCGAGCGCGAGGAGGTCTTCGCCGCCTTCGCACCGGACGAGACTCAGCGGGTGTACGGGCGCGGGATCACCCGCCGGCTGCCGCCGATGCTCGGCGGCGATCCACGCCGGATACGCATGGTCTACAGTCTGCTCTTCTCGATGCCGGGGACCCCGGTGCTCTTCTACGGCGAAGAGATCGGTATGGGCGAGAACATCGAGATCCCGGGACGCGGATCGGTGCGCACCCCGATGCAATGGACGGACGGCAAGAACGGAGGGTTCTCCCACGCGGCGCGAGGACGCCTCGTCGCACCGATCCCGGGCGACGGCTATGCCCCGGCACACATCAACGTGCAACAGCAGCGCAACGACGACGGATCACTGCTGCAGTTCATCCGCCACCTGATCAGCCGTTACCGGGTCTCCCCCGAGATCGGGTGGGGGGATCTGGAGATCCTCGACCACGATGGCGAGGGTGTCCTCGCGCACGCGGTGAACTCCCCCGTCGGTCGGATGGTGGCGCTGCACAATTTCACCGAGGTGCCGGTCCGTCTGCGCGTCCGACTGGGGACAGTGCAGGATGGCACTGCCCTCATCGATCTGGGTGGCCCGACCCGGATGGAGGTCGGGCCACGCGGGCAGGTCGAAATCGAGCTCGCGCCGTTCGGGCATCGCTGGCTGCGCGTTTCGCCGCCCGGGGACACCCGGATCGGCTGAGCTCACCAGACCTCGATCGCGCCCCTCTGCCTCATCTCGGCCAGCAGCGCGTCCTCGAACGCGTCCGCATCGTCGCGGAGATCTTCGTCGAGGACGTACACGTCGGCGCGGAGATCGTCGTCGATGTCAACCCGCACCTTCTCGCTGTTCATCGCTCACCCCCTCGTGTCGAACGTGTCCATTCTCCGCCGGGCGACACGGCGACGGAATGGGGCTTGACAACGCGCTCACCATGCGACCGGCAGGCTCCTCAGGCGGTGACCTCGTTCAGCGACGCGGTGAGCGCAGCGGGAAGGTCGCGAGCGAGGAACCCGATGCCGAGGCGCTCGGTGAGCGCATCGCCGGCTCGGGCGTGCACCCAACTGCCCCACACCGCGGCGCGTGACGGGTCGACGCCGCGCGCCGCGAAACCGGTGATCGCGCCCGCCAGCACGTCGCCGCTGCCGGAGGTCCCGAGGCCCGGGCCTCCGGCCGGAACCTGCCAGGTGGCACCGTGGGGGTCGGCGATGACGCCGTAGCAGTTGACGACTGCGTCGAAGCGACGCGCGATCTCCCGGAGGTCGGATTCGCGGTCCTCTCCCAACTCCCGCCCGAGCAGGAGCTCCGCCTCTTCCTGGTTCGGGTTGAGGATCAGATCGCGGGGCAGCCGTTCGCGGGGAACGTCGGCCAAGACTCCGAGGGCATACGCATCCAGGACCAGACACCGGACACCGACGTCGCCGACGGCGAGCAGCGTCGCCTTCGTCTCGTCGCCGTTGTCGAACCCCGGACCCAGCAGCACCGCATCCGCCGCTTCCAGCTCACCGTGGGCCGGCTCCGCGATCGGATCGGAGGCATGCTGCGGGAGGGAGAGGACTGCCGCTTCGGGAATGACCACGCCGAGCTGACCCTCCACGGATGCCGGGACCACGAGCCCCAGACGTCCAGCACCGACCCGCAGTGCCGCCTCGCCGGCGAGCACGACCGCCCCCGGCGAGCGGCGGGAACCGCCCACGACCATCACCCGACCGCGGGTCTTCTTCGAATCCCCCGGGGCGGGCAGCCCCCACTGGCGAAGAAGCTCCGCCGTGACGAGCTCACTCGGGCTGGACATCGGGGCTCCCGGGGTGCTCGGTGACCGCTGCGCCTTCGCGGGTCAGGTGATCCACCGTCGAGAACTCCACCAGCTGCCATCCCGATTCCACGCGGACCAGGTGGGTGACGGAGGCGTTCAAGACGGTGTGCGCCGCCGCGAACTCGAGCAGATCTCTCTCCTCCAGCGGCAGCAGGAGATACAGCAGGAGCATGACGACAGCGTCGTGCGCGACGATCAGAGCGCTCTGGGCAGGGCTCAGGAGCGCGTCGCCGAGAAAGGAGCGCAGCCGGAGCGCCACGTCCGCCCACGATTCCCCGCCCGGCGGCCGGTGATAGAACTTGCCCAGGCGTCGGCGCCGCTCGGCCTCTTCGGGATGCCGCATGGCCACGCCGCGGGTGGTGAGCAGGTCGAGGATGCCCAGTTCACGGTCGCGGAGACGCTCGTCCACCGCGATGACGGCACCGGCCGGACTGCCCGCCAATGCGATGGCGAGGGTCTCGCGCGCGCGGACGTACGGGGACACCCAGAACGCGTCCAGCGCGGAGCGGTGTTCGCCGATCCACGCGCGCAACGCCTCGGCCTGATCCTCGCCGGTGCGGGAGAGCGGAACGTCGGCGTCTCGGATGTCGATCGGGACCACCTCCAGTCCTTCGCGCTCCGCTCGGGACGCGGCGGCGTTCGCGATGCTCTCACCGTGCCGCACCAACCACAGTTCAGTCACTGCCATCGCGTCAGGCTACGTGTCCGGCGCCGGCGCCGACAGAGCTTGACAAGCCCCGCCGTCGTGGGCGTCGCCGGGGCGGGCGCGCCGCACCCCGACCGATAGCGGGCGAGCCGCGCGCGGTCAAGCCCGTCCACCTCCGTCCCACGCGCGCTTACAGTGGCATCCTGAACGGAAGGATTCGACATGTCCAACGTCACGCCCGAACTGCACCTTCCCGACGGCGACCCGGCCGCCCCGACGACCGAGGTGGACGGCGAGAAGGCTCTCGATCCCGACGTCAATGACGACCTCGTCGACAGCGCCGCGGCCGATGCCGTCGCCGCCGGCGGGGACCGTGACGCCCAGCAGAAGTGACCCCGCAATCCCGCGGAGCAGAGACGGCCGAGGACGTCGTGCTGGCTCCGATCGGTCCTGCTGACGCCGGCGAAGTGCTCACGATCCAGCGCGCCGCGTTCGTCTCCGAGGCGCTCATCTACGGCGATCCGGATATGCCGCCCCTGGTGCAGACCCTCGAGGAGCTCGCGGCGGAGTTGCAGGACGCC
This sequence comes from Microbacterium sp. zg-B185, assembly GCF_030246885.1. Classification (NCBI taxonomy): domain Bacteria; kingdom Bacillati; phylum Actinomycetota; class Actinomycetes; order Micrococcales; family Microbacteriaceae; genus Microbacterium; species Microbacterium sp. zg-B185. The sequence continues at coordinate 435,394 of NZ_CP126739.1, read as the reverse complement.
GACGGCTGGGTCGCTCGCGTCGGCGGCCGCATGGTCGGCGCGATCCGGACGCGTGAGGCGGACGGGGTGCTCCTGATCGGGCGCATCGCGATCGCTCCCGACATGCAGGGGGCGGGCATCGGCCGACGGCTCCTCCAGGCGGCCGAGGAGCATTCCTCGGCCGCCGAAGCCGAGCTGTTCACCGGGAGTCTGAGCGAAGCGAACATCCGCCTCTATGAGAGCTGCGGATACGTGCAGACCGAGCGGGTGGACGAAGGCGACGGCACGGCTCAGGTGTTCATGAGGAAGTCGCTTCGCGCACGCTGAGGGGGTCCCATGGCCAGGGTGGGCACCTCCGGCTGGAGCTATGACCACTGGGAGGGTGTGCTGTACCCGCCCCGCCTTCCGCCCCGCGACCGTCTCTCCCACTACATCCGCGCGTTCGACACGGTCGAGCTGAACGCGAGCTTCTACCGTTGGCCGCCTCAGAAGACCTTCGCCTCGTGGCGCGGACGTCTGCCGCAGGGATTCGAGCTGACCGTGAAGGCGCCGCGCGGCCTGACGCACGCCCGCCGCCTGTTCCAGCCCGAGCAGTGGCTGGAACGGATGAGCACGGGGCTGCATGAGCTCGCCGGACGCCGTGGCCCGCTGCTCGTGCAGCTGCCCCCGACGTTGGAGCGCGACGATGACCGCCTGGACTGGTTCCTGGCGCGCGTGCCCGAATGGATGCGCCCGGCGGTCGAGCTGCGGCATCCGTCCTGGAACGACGAGGCCGTCTTCGCACTGCTCGAGCGCCGCGGCGCGGCGTACTGCGTGATGAGCGGCGCCGGCCTGCCCTGCATCCTGCGCGCGACCGCGCCGCTCGTGTACGTCCGCCTGCACGGTCCGGACACCGCGCACCTGTACGCGGGCTCCTACTCGGGTGACGAGGTGGCATGGTGGGCCGACCGCATCCGGGAGTGGGAGGCCGCCGGTCACACTGTCTACGCATACTTCAACAACGACGGCGGGGGCAACGCCGTGCGCGATGCCCAGGGACTGCGCGCGGCCCTGGCGCGGTGACCTGTCTCCGAGACATCGGAACGGACGCGGGACGAGTGGCGCGACAAGCACGCCACGGCCGATCGGTCAAGCCGTCGTCGTCGCCCTGACCGGGATGCAGGGTGGTGTGAGCACGTGCGGTGACCGTGCGGCAGCGTCTGCTCAGCGGACCGCGGGCACCGAAGAACGGAAGACACATGCACAGCGCGCCTCGGCACCATCAGGTCGTCGTGATCGGCGGCGGCAACGCCGGGCTGTCGGTGGCCGGTCGGCTCCGGCGGATGGGGGTGGACGATGTCGTCGTGGTGGAACCGCGAGCGCACCACCGCTACCAGCCGCTCTTCTCCCACATCGCCGGAGGAACGGCACCGGCCGCTATGGCGCTGCGCGACCAGGCCGATGTCATGCCGAAGGGAGTCGGCTGGATCCGGGATGCTGTGACCGCCGTCGACGCGGAATCCAGCAGCCTGCTCCTCGCCTCCGGCACCCGCCTCGGGTATGACCACGTCATCGTGTGCCCGGGCATCCAGCGGGACTGGGATGCGATTCCCGGTCTGGCCGCCGCGATGGCATCCAGGTCCGGCGCCTCCAACTACGAGTTCGAGCTGGCCGCAAAGGCCTCGCCGCTGCTGCGGGACCTGCGCCGCGGCACGGTCGTCTTCAGCCAGCCCCCCGGCCCGGCGTCCTGCGCGGGCGCCGCACAGAAGCCGATGTACCTGGCCTGCGACTACTGGCGCAGGACCGGCGTCCTGGGGAACATCCGGGTGATCCTGCTGGTGCCCGACGAGAGCGTCTTCGGCATCCCCGAGATCGACGCCGAGCTGGACCGCAAGATCACCGAATACGGCATCGAACTGCGCACCCGCACGCAGCTGCTCGACGTGGATGCCGAGGAGCGCACCGCGCTCGTCGGCCGTCCGGACGGAACGGGTCGCGAGAAGCTGTCCTACGACGTGCTGATGGTGGAGCCTCCCCAGTCCGCCCCGGACTGGCTGAAGCGCAGCACCCTTCCCTCCGCCGACGAGACCCGAGGGTTCGTGGAGGTCGACCCGCGGACGCTGAGACACAAACGGTACGAGAACGTGTGGTCGTTGGGCGACGCGGCGGCGACCACCAACTCCAAGTCGGGGGGCGCGCTGCGCAAGCAGACCCTCACGCTGGCCAAGAACCTGGCGGCGGCCTTGAAAGGCAAGCCTGCCGTCGCTGCGTACGAGGGCTACTCGGTGTGCCCCTTCACCGTGTCGCGATCCACCGTCGTGTTCGCCGAGTTCGACGATCGCGGCGAACTGAAGCCGACGATCCCCTTCTGGAAAGGACTCGCGCGAGAGCGACGGCTGACGTGGGTACTGGATCGCCACATCCTGCCCTGGGTGTACTGGCACATGATCCTCAAGGGCCGCGCCTGAATCGGCCGGTCAGAGGCCGCGGCGGCTTCAGCGCAGGTGCGCCGACGCGGCGCGCCGCCTCTGGGCCTCAGTCGGAGGATCCGGGTCGCACGACGGCGTCGGGGACAATGTCGATGCGCGTGACGCCCTCCCGCTTGCTCACGTCGATCCTCGGAGCCGCATCCTCCTCGGTCGATCCGGCGGCGCGCAGGAGTTGATCGCGGCGCTTCTCTTCGTCGGTCATCTCCTCGACCCCGCCCGCCGCGGCATCCATCGCTGTGCTCCCGGCATCCTCGATGCGCGGCGATGCGGCCGTCTGCCCGCTCTGGCCCTGGTGGTCCGCTGACTTCATCGAATCCTGCCCTTCTCTGCGCACGGTCGGCGCGTCGGCGTTTGCCCTGCCTCTATTCACTCGCATCGGGCTGCGGGCGGGAAGGCCTTGACAAGAGAACAGGCTCCCCGTCCCGGAGTGGGCGATCTGATCTGCGCGCGGTGCGACATGTCCCGTAGCGGTTCCGGCCGATCTTGACCAGCCCAGGACGGAAAGTCCGCCGAACCCGGATAGTGGATGTCATTGACGGAAGGATTCAGCGATGTCTCGCAACGTGAGATTGCTGCAGTGTGCGCCTGAGGATGTCTTCGAGGTTCTCGGCGACGGCTGGCTCTTCCCCTCCTGGGTCGTCGGAGCGTCCCGGATGCGCGAGGTCGACCCGTCCTGGCCGCGCGCCGGATCCCGCCTGCACCATTCCTTCGGGGTCTGGCCGGTGCTGATCAACGACGCGACGCTCGTCGAGGAATACCGCCCGCCGCACCGGATGGTGATGCGTGCGCGCGGCTGGCCGATCGGTGAGGCGCGCGTGACGCTGGATGTCAAGCCGCGGGGGGATTCCACCGTTGTCCGCATCCAGGAGGAAGCGGTGGCCGGACCCGGACGCTTCGTACCCGCTCCGCTGCTGGATCTCGGGCTGCACTGGCGCAATGCGGAGACGCTCCATCGCCTGGCCTACCTCGCCGAGGGCAGGGCCGAAGGCAGGGCCGAAGCGCCGTCCCGGGCGACGACGGCCGAACGTGAGCGGGGAAGCGACGAGGCCTCGGCCAGGTGAACGGTCGGCGGTCGCACCCTCGTGCCGTGGCGCTGGACGCCGTCGTCGTCGGCGCCGGCCCCAACGGGCTGGCCGCGGCCGTCACCCTCGCCCGCGCGGGCCTGCAGGTGCGCGTGTACGAGCGCGATGAGCGTGCCGGCGGCGGGGCGGCCAGCCGTGAGCTCACGCTGCCCGGTTACCTCTCCGACGTCTGTTCCGCGGTGCATCCCCTCGCCTTCGAATCCCGCTTCTTCCGCGAGTTCGGCCTGCAGAACCGAGTGCGATTCGCAACGCCCGACATCTCGTTCGGGCACCCACTCGACGGAGGTCGCGCCGGGATCGCCTACCGGGACCTGGAGCGCACCAGCGCCGGACTGGGCGTCGACGGCCCCGCCTACGCACGCCTCATGGGACCCCTGGTGCAGCGCACCGCGCAGCTCGCCGAGTTCACCGGCTCCTCCCTGCTGCGCGTGCCCGCCGACCCGCGCGCCGCGATCGCGTTCGGCATTCGATCGCTGGAGCAGGGCGGGCCGGCATGGAACGCCCGCTTCCGCACCGACCTCGCACCCGCTCTGCTGACCGGCGTCGCGGCGCACACCATCCTGCCGCAGCCGAGCGTCGCCGCCGCCGGCGCCGGGCTGGTGCTGGGTGCATACGCGCATTCGCGCGGTTGGCCGATACCGATCGGCGGAAGCCAGGCGATCATCGACGCCATGGTCGACGATCTGCGCGCTCATGGCGGTGAACTGGTCACGGGAGTGGAGGTCACGTCACTCGCCGAACTGCCCAGCGCCCGGGTCACCGTGCTGGATGTCACCCCCCGTGCGTTCCTGCGCATGGCCGCCTCCCGGATGCCGGCGCCGTACCGCCGCGCTCTGCAGCGCTTCCGGTACGGAGGCGGCGTCGCGAAGGTCGACTTCGCGCTCAGCGACCCGGTGCCCTGGGCGAACGGCGACCTGCGGCGCGCGGGCACGGTGCACGTGGGCGGCACAAGGGCAGAGATCGCGGATGCCGAGAACCACGTCAACCGAGGACGCCTGCCCGATCGGCCCTACGTGCTGGCCGCCCAGCAGTCCCTGTTCGATGCCTCGCGCGCCCCCGCCGGCCGGCACACGCTGTGGGCGTACACGCATGTTCCGGCCGGCAGCCCGCAAGATCGGCAGGAGGCGGTCATCCGGCAGATCGAGCGCTTCGCACCGGGGTTCCGCGACACCATCCTGGCGACCAGTTCGCGTACCGCCGTCCAGCTGCAGCAGCACAATCCGAATTACATCGGCGGGGACATCTCCGCCGGTGCGCCCTCGCTCGTGCAGCTCCTGCGCCGCCCGGTGCTGCGCCCCGACCCGTGGCGCACGCCGGTTCCCGGGGTCTATCTCGCCTCGGCATCCGTCGCCCCCGGTCCGGGTGTGCACGGACTGGGCGGATGGCACGCCGCATTGAGCGCGCTGCGGCATGACTTCGGCACGCGCGCACTGCCCGATCTGTCTCCGCGCGACGGTCAGTCCATCGACCCCCCACCCTCGATCCGAGAAGAGCCATCGTGAGTCCGAAGACCGCCGTCATCTGGAACCCGACCAAGACCGAGCGAGAGACGTTGGAGGCCGGGCTCGCCCAGACCGGCCATGAAGCGGCGACCGGTGAGATCGGGTGGTGGGAGACCACGGAGGAGGACCCCGGGCAGGGAGCGGCCGGTGAGGCGCTGGCGGCGGGTGCGGAGCTGGTCATCGTCGCCGGCGGAGACGGCACGGTCCGTGCCGTGGCCCAACACCTCGCGGAGGTCTCCGCAGACGTCGACCTGGCGATCGTGCCGTTGGGCACCGGAAACCTGCTCGCCAGGAACTTCAGCGTGCCGATCAACGATGTCACCGCAGCCCTCGCGCAGGCGTTCAGCGGTGATCCCAGGCCGCTGGACGTCGGCTGGGTCGACATCGACCTGGTCGGCGGCTCGGAGCGACACGCGTTCGTGGTCATGGTGGGGTTCGGCATCGACGCGCACATGCTGGCGGAGACGAACGATGATCTCAAGGACAAGGCCGGGTGGCTGGCATATGCGGAGTCGCTGGGCCGCGCCCTGGCCGCGAGCGAGATCGTTCCTTTCCACATCACGACAGACGAGCAGCCCGGGCGGGACGAAGACGGGCACACTCTGCTCATCGCCAACTGCGGGATGATCCAGGGTGGGCTGACGCTTCTTCCGGACGCCGATCCGGCGGACGGCGAACTCAACTACCTTGTGCTCAGCGCGGAAGGTTTCGCGCAGTGGGCCGGCACCCTCAAGACGATGATCTGGGACAACGCATTGAAGCGGCTGATCTCCCAGGACGATGAGCTGACGAACACCGATACGGTTCATCACGGCCGGGCGAGGAAGATCGTCGTGACACTTCCCGAGCCCCGGGCATTCGAGATCGACGGCGAAGAGATCGGGGAGACCCGGTCCTTCACCGTGTCGCTCCAGCCCGCGGCGATCCGTCTGCGCTGACGCCCGCCGACCGCGGCGGCGGCTACGCGACGAGGCTCAGCGACGAGGCTCAGCGACGCCGCGTGGAACTCCTCCAGGTCGGTGACCGGACCGTTCGAGGAGCTCGCCCCCTTGGCGAGGACCTGCAACACCGGAAAAAGCCCGTGACTTGCCTTTTTCCCCGTCCCGGCTATGGTGAGGCTATGTCCATGGCTGTCCTTTCGCGCACCCCGGAGCGTCCCGCCGACGCCACCGTCGTCGTGCGTGCCATGGATATCGCCGGAGCCCGGCACGAGGTCCTTCCGCCCCGGATGGTCCTGAACGGAAGCACATTGCCCCTCCGTTCGCCGTTGCGCGCTCCACCGTGATCCGTGTCCTTAATACGGGCCGTCCGGCTACCCAGCGCGTCGCATCTGCGGCGCTCTTTTTTTACCTGAGGAGTGGTCATGCTGACCGATAACCCATCCCTGTCCGTCCCGGCTCCCGACATCGACGCGGCGGCCATCCGCCGGTCCTTGGAACAGCAGCTCAAGGAGCGCGAAGAGCTGATCAGCGACCTGGCACCCCGAGCCGCCCCGAACATCGACCCCGTCGCGTGGGCGACCACGGCAGCGACCCGCAAGGTCGTGGACCGCATCCTGGCGGCCCTGGAGCGGCTGGACGGCGGCACCTACGGACGCTGCGTGCGCTGCGGGGACACCATCGTGGCCGGCCGTCTCGAAGTGCTTCCGTACGGAGAGACGTGCGTGTCCTGTCAGAACGACGTGGACAAGTCCTGAGCTGAGCCCACGGCGAGCGTGCGGTCGCCACGGCGGACTCCTGACGGAATCGGAAGAGATTCAGGGTGGTGCCGTTCCGCAAAGAGCACCACCCTGGAAGCGAAGGAAGCGGGATGCCGACCGGCACACCTCGACGCGGGCGACCCCGACCGTCGCGTGGCCGGCTCCGCGGCATCCTCCACCCTCGATGAAGAACGGAGCATCATGACGATCGACACCACCACCCCCCTCTGGCACCACACGCTGTTCTCGGATGGCTGGCGCGCCGGCGCTGCCGAGCCGATCACGGTCACGGCCCCGGGCACCGGCACCCCCCTGGCGACGATCGCCCAGGCGGACCCGACCGACCTCGACCGCGCGGTCGAGTCAGCCACGGCCGCGCAGAAGCGCTGGTCGAAGCTCTCCTACGCCGTGCGCGCTGCAGTGATGCTCAAAGCGGCGCAGCTGCTGGAGTCCGACCCGGCCCGCCTGGCGGACGTCCTGGTCCCCGAGAGCGGTTCCGGTCACGGCAAGGCGGCCTTCGAGGTGGGACTGGTGGTGTCCGAGTTGCAGGAGGCTGCGGCGCTGGCATCCCACCCCTATGGCGAGCTGCTGCGCAGCGTGAAAGAGCGCACGTCCATCGCGCGGCGGGTCCCGCTCGGCGTTGTGGGGGTCATCTCGCCGTTCAACTTCCCGGCCATCCTGTCGATGCGCTCGGTCGCTCCGGCGTTGGCTCTCGGCAACGCCGTGATCCTCAAGCCGGACCCGCGCACCTCCATCTCCGGCGGCCTCGCGCTGGCCGCGCTGTTCGAGGAGGCCGGACTGCCCGGAGGCGTGCTGCACGTGCTGCCCGGCGGAGGCGAACTCGGTGCCGCGCTGGTCACGCACCCTGGGGTGCCCTGCATCTCGTTCACCGGCTCGACGCAGGCGGGCCGCAAGGTCGGTGCCGCCGCGGCTCCGCTGCTCAAGCGCGTGCACCTTGAACTGGGCGGCAACAACGCGATGCTCGTGCTGCCCGACGCCGACGTCCAGGCCGCCGCGTCCGTCGGTGCGTGGGGATCGTTCCTGCACCAGGGACAGATCTGCATGACCACCGGTCGTCACCTGGTGCACCGTTCGATCGCCGCGGAGTACATCGCCGCCCTCTCCGAGAAGGCGAAGGGGATCCCGGTGGGCGACCCGGCCGAGGGCCTGCCGCTGGGGCCGATCATCGACGAAGGGCAGCGTGATCGAGTGCACGGCTATGTGCTGAACGCGGTCGAGAACGGCGCCACGCTCGCCGCCGGCGGTGAGTATGACGGGCTGTACTACCGCCCTACGGTGCTCACGGACGTCGCCGTGGAGAACCCCGCTTGGACCGAGGAGATCTTCGGCCCGGTGGCGCCGGTGCAGGTATACGACGACATCGACGAGGCGATCGAGATCATCAATGCCACCGAGTACGGCCTGTCGGTGTCGATCATCACGTCGAATCCCTACGCCGCCTACGAACTGTGCGACCGGATCGAGTCCGGCGCCGTTCACATCAACGACGCCACTGTGGACGACGAAGCCGTCATCCCGTTCGGTGGGACCAAGGCCTCCGGTGTCGGCGGTCGCTTCGGCGGTCCGCAGGCCAACCTCGATACCTTCACCGAGACGCAGTGGATCACGATGCAGAGCCGAGTGGAGCGCTATCCGTTCTGATCGTGCGGCGAGTGCGCGGCGCCGCGAACGCACGACCCGGGAATCATGGTTAGCTGGCGGCAGCCCATGTCGCTGATGACACCTCGCCGAAGTTCGTGGCGGCGACAGCTGCATGGCCTGTTCCGCCCACAGCTGCCCGCCCACGATCGGCGGGGGCCCGCCCAAGGACAAGAGGTTTCTCACGTGCTGACCGAACTGCTGACCCCACACCGCCACCTCGCCGAGCAACTTCAGCCCGGTCCACGGCGGCTCGGCGGACGTCGTGACGCCGACACCCGCGGCCTGGTCTTCGGCGACGCCCTGACGACGGCGCAGCCGGCATGACCGCCGCTGACACGGGCGTCATCGACGTCCACGCCCACGTGCTGCTGCCTTCCCTGCACGCCGAGGTGGAGCGGCGCGCACCCGAACTCGTCGCGGAGGCGGCCGCCCTCGATCTGCGCCGCAACGGTGCCGCCAGCCAGGCGGTGTCGGGTCCCATGATCGGCGTGCGCATCCCGAAGCTCACCGATGTCGGCGTGCGGCTGGCCGACATGGACGCGCAGGGCGTCGAGCGACAGTGGGTCAGCGCCTCCCCGAACCATTTCTACCCGTGGGCACCGGAGGGACTGGCGGTCTGGGCCGCCGGCGAAGCGAACCGCCTGATCGCCGAGTACGTGGCCCAGGCCCCGGACCGGCTCACCGGCCTGGGCCTGGTTCCCATGCAGCATCCCGGCCGCATGGTCGAGTACCTCGATGACGCGGTGCTCGGTCACGGGCTCGCCGGAGTCGAGATCTCGTCCTTCGCCGGCGATGTCGAGCTGTCGGACGAGCGGCTCGAGCCCTTCTGGGCACGCGCAGCCGAACTCGGCGCCGTGATCTTCCTCCACCCGTTCGGGTGCAGCCTGGACGAGCGGCTGGACCGGTTCTACCTCGCCAACACCGTCGGCCAACCGGTCGAGAACGCGGTGGCTCTGTCACACCTGATCTTCGCCGGGGTGCTGGATCGGCATCCCGGGTTGAAGGTCGTGGCTGCGCACGGCGGGGGATACCTCCCCACCGTCATCGGGCGCTCCGATCACGCCTGGCACGTGCGCCCGGATGCGCGCGGCTGCGCGCATCCGCCGTCGACCTACCTTCGCAAGCTCTGGTTCGACACCGTCGTGCACGACACGCGAACGCTGCGGGCTCTGGTCGAGGTGGCCGGCGAGGATCGCGTCGTCCTGGGCAGCGACTACCCCTTCGACATGGGGCTCGATGATCCCGTCGCGAAGATCCGGGAAGCAGAACTGCCCGAGCACGCCACTCGGCGGATCCTCGGCGGCAACGCCGCGGCTCTGATCGAGAGGCAGAAGAACGCCTGAGGATCGCTCCTGGCCTTCGTTTGCGAGCTCACCGCGGTCCGTGCTCGATCATCGTGCGGATCCCAGGTGAGAGGATCACGACGCGGTCCTCTGCTCCCGCCGCCACCGCCGCGGCGGCGATGTCCGCCGGCCCTTCGGTGAAGTGCGCCCATCCCTCCGCATCGACGGGAACGACGACTGCGGAGGGCAGCGCGCCCGTCAGCTCAACCACCTGACTGCTCGTCAGCGATACGTACGCGTCGATCCGGCGAAGACGACCGCGACCCGGATCGGTCCGAGATGGTGCTCGATGTCGTGGACGACGCGAGTGGAGGCGTTGTCCCCGTCATCGCCGTCACAGTCGCGCCCGGCAGACGCTCGGCGGCAGTCGGCGTGGACAAGACCAGGGGAACGCTCGCCAGCAGCCGCCGACCGCGCGCATCGAGGTTGTCCGGGTGCTGATCCGCGAGAGCAGGACGGCGTCGATGCGACCGATCCTCTCGGCGGGCACAGCCGGTCCGCGCAGCTTGGTGAGAAGGGATCCGCCGGATCCCTGCGGACCGCGCGGGCTGAAGGTGGGATCGGTCAGCAATCGCAGCCCACCGACCTCGAGCACCACGGTCGGCCCGCCGATCAGAGTAAGCCACGCGGACCTGGCCACTGCGGGCTCACCACCGGTTTCGGCGGAGTGACCGCGGGTCGGTGAGGGAAAAGTCTCCGAACAGCATCCTCGATCCAGGCTGTTCCATGACTGGCTCCGTCCGTGACCCGTCGCGCGCCGTCCAGGCGCTGCCGGGAGTCTCGCCCCTCCGAGCGATCGCCGGCATCCGTGGAAACGCCCATTTCCCTGCGGGACCACCGCCGGGCTGCGGGGGATCACTCATCCGCCCCCGGTCAGAAGGTGAGCAGCACCTTGATGGCGGTGCGCTCGTCCATCGCCCGGTAGCCAGCGGCGGCGTCTTCGATCGGCAGAACGAGGTCGAACACCATGCCGGGGTCGATGGTGCCATCCCAGATGAGGCCGATCAGCTCGGGCAGGTACTGGCGCACCGGGGCGGGTCCGCCGTGCAGGTGCACGCTCCGGAAGAACAGCGTGTGTCCGTCGAGCTCCACGCCCTGGGAGACGCCGACGTAGCCGACGTAGCCGCCGGGGCGAGTCGAATCGATGGCCTGCCACATGGATTGCTGCGTGCCGACCGCCTCGACCGTGCCGTGGGCGCCGTATCCCCCGGTGAGCGCCTTCGCCTTCGCTGCGCCCTCCTCGCCCCGATCTTCGATGATGTCGGTCGCCCCGAAATCGCGGGCGAGGGCCTGCCGCGCGGGGTTCCTGCTGAAGACGATGATCCGCTCTGCGCCGAGCTGCTTCGCTGCCAGGACGGCCGACAGGCCGACGGCGCCGTCACCGACGACTGCGATGGTCTTGCCAGGTCCGGCCCCAGCGGAGACCGCGCCGTACCAGCCGGTGCCCAGCACGTCCGACGCTGCCAGCAGCGCGGGGATCAGATCGGGATCGGGTCGCCCGGGGACCGCGACGAGGGTGCCGTCGGCCCACGGCACGCGAGTCAGCTCCGCCTGCGTTCCGAGCCCGCCCATCATCACGCTGTGGATGCACCGCGACTGGTACCCGGCCCGGCAGATCTCGCAGGTGTTGTCGGAGGCCACGAAGGACCCGACGACGAAATCGCCGACCTGCACGGTGCGCACGTCCGGCCCGATCTGCTCGACGACGCCGGCATACTCGTGCCCCATCGCCTGCGGGGTGCGGCGCAGCGGCTCGACCCCGCGGTACGGCCAGAGGTCGGACCCGCAGATGCACGACGCGGCCAGGCGCACAACGGCATCCGTGGGCTCCAGAATCTGCGGCGCTTCGCGCTGCTCCACCCGCACGTCGCCGGGCCCGTACATCATCACTCCACGCACAACGCGCTCCTTCCGGTGAGCCCGACGAGTGCATCCAGCTCCGCGCCAGGGCACTGCGCCGGCCGGTGGGTGAGACCGACGGGGTGCCCTGGACGACGGTGATGACGTTGTCACGCGGCGGTATGGCAGTCAAGTCCTTCCGCGTAGCGGTGCCCCGCGCGGTGGGGAACCGCCCGTCCAGTAGCGTGGGCTGAGTGCAGCAGAACTCCGTCGCCCTTATCCGTGCACGCTGGCACCAGGATGTCGTCGACCAGGCCGTCGACGGGTTCATCCGCGAGTTCGCGGCTCTCCGCCCCGACTTCGCGGTCGAGTCGTTCGACGTTCCGGGCGCCCTGGAAATGCCCTTGCTCGCGCGGCGCTTGGCCCGCACCGGGCGCTACGCGGCGGTCGTCGCGGCCGCCTTCGTCGTCGACGGCGGCATCTATCGCCACGAATTCGTCGCCCAGGCCGTGATCGACGGGCTCATGCGCGCCCAATTCGAGACCGACGTCCCCGTGCTCTCGATCAGCCTCACCCCGCATCAGTACCAGCCGACGGCCGAGCACGACGCGTTCTTCAGCGCGCACTTCGCCGCCAAGGGTGCCGAGGCCGCCCGGGCCGCCGACATGATCGTCCGACGCTGGGCCGAGACCGCCTGACCGGCGGACGAACCGGACCGCAGCGACGGCTCACCAGGACGTGGCGACGTGCGCGTGGGCTCGCAGAAACGCCTCGGTCGTGCCCGCAGGCGCGCGTCCGATCCCGCACTCCGTTCCGATCCCGAATCCCGCTGGGAGGCGCGGCCCCTCCGCGCTCTACAGCGACAACGTCCGCATCGCCCCCACCCCTTCGAGACGTCGCTACCTGGCTCCGCCCGAAATCATCCACGTCCGCACGACGCCTCGATCGACAGCGGACGGATCACGCGGTCAGACCTTCGTGGGGATGCGGCGCTGCTGATCGTCGGAGCCGACGGCCGCGAGGGACGCCGGGAAGAACCGTGGGCGCACCCAGAGAGCGACGTAGACCAGTCCGACGAGGACGGGCACCTCGATGAGCGGGCCGACGATGCCGGCGAGCGCCTGACCGCTGGTTGCACCGTAGGTCCCGATGGCGACGGCTATGGCGAGCTCGAAGTTGTTCCCGGCGGCGGTGAAGGACAGCGTGGCCGTTCGCGCGTAGGTCAGCCCGATGAGCTTGCCGGTGGACAGTCCGATCAGGAACATGACGACGAAATACGCCAGGAGCGGCAGCGCGATCCGGCCGACGTCCACGGGATGCGCGATGACCTGCCGACCCTGCAGGGCGAAGAGCATGACGATCGTGAACAGCAGTCCGCCCAGGGCAAGGGGGCCGATCCTGGGCAGGAAGACGGCCTCATACCAGTCGCGCCCACGACGACGTTCGCCGATCCGGCGCGAGAGATATCCGGCGAGAAGGGGGATACCCAGGAACACCAAGACGCTCACGGTGATGGCCCACATCGAGAAGTCCGCAGTGGTCGTGGACAGCCCGAGCCACCCGGGCAGCACCTGGAGGTAGAACCATCCCAGCGCAGCGAAGGCGACGACCTGGAAGACGGAATTCAGCGCCACGAGGAATGCCGCCGCTTCCCGATCGCCGCACGCGAGGTCGTTCCAGATCAGCACCATCGCGATGCAGCGCGCCAGGCCGACGATGATCAGCCCGGTGCGATACTCCGGCAGGTCCGGCAGCAGCAGCCAGGCGAGAGCGAACATCAGCGCAGGTCCGACCAGCCAGTTCAGCACGAGCGAAGAGACCAGGAGGCGCTTGTCGGACGAGACGACCGCCGCGTCGGTGTAGCGCACCTTCGCGAGCACCGGATACATCATCACCAGCAATCCGACGGCGATCGGAACGCTGATCGTCCCGACCGAAGCAGCGTGCAGCAGGGCACCGAACCCGGGCGCGATGACCGCGAGGACGAGCCCCACCGCCATGGCGAGGAGGATCCAGACGGGCAGGAACCGGTCCAGCAGGCCCAATCGTGCGCGGTCGGCAGCAGTGTTCACAGGGCTCCTCGAGACGGATGCGCGAACGGAAGGATCGCGAAGACGGGCTGGGCGGCGCTTCGATTCTGCCGTCGCGTGGAAGGGCGGGAGGCGATGGGTCAGGCCGTGGCGAGGAGACTCGACACCCGATCCAGCGCGCCGGGCACGAGCGCGAAGTACGCCCAGGTCCCGCGCTTGCTGCGTGTCAGGAACCCCGCACTGGTGAGCACCTTCAGGTGATGCGAGACCGTGGGCTGGCTCAGGCCCACCGGTTCGGTCAGGTCGCAGACACAGGCCTCCGCGTTCTGCGACGCGGCCACGATCGACAGAAGCCGCAGACGGGCCGGATCGGCCAGGGCTTTCAGAGTCGTCGCGAGACGCTCCGCTTCGTCGGCGGTGAGCGGTTCCCGGACGAGGGGCGCGCAGCAGGCCTCAGTGTCGCGGCCACTCACGTTCGTCATCTCGAGCATCGTCGGCATATATCGAGCGTAGTCGATATTGACAGATGTCGATAGATGCGCTCAGACTGGGTATCGAAGTTCATCGATATCTCATGGAGGATGCTGTGACCCTGCTCGATCTGACGCCACGCGTATCGGCATCCGACCGTCTTTCCACGCTGCCCGTGGCGGTCATCGGCGCGGGGCCGGTCGGTCTGGCGGCCGCGGCGAACCTCGTCGAGCGCGGCATCGACTTCGTGGTGTTCGAGGCCGGAGACGAGGTCGCGGCCAGCGTGCGGGCATGGGGTCACACTCGGCTGTTCTCGCCGTGGAAGCACCTCGTGGACCCGGCGTCGCGCCGACTCCTCGCGGACCGCGGCTGGGAGCTGCCGGATCCGGATCGAGCACCGACGGGCACAGAGCTCGTCGAGAAGTACGTCGCACCGCTCGCCGAACTCGACGAGATCGCACCACGGGTTCGGCGGGGTGTCGAGGTCATCGGTGTCTCGCGGGAGGGCATGGACCGCACCCGGACCCGCGCTCGCGCCGCGGCTCCCTTCGTGGTGCGCACCCGCACCGCCGGCGGCGAGGTGCAGGACTTCGCCGCCCGCGCGGTCATCGATGCCTCGGGCACCTACCTCTCCCCCAACCCGCTGTCCTCGAGCGGGCTGGATCTGCTCGGGATGGCGGACATCGGCGACGCGGTGACCGCCGCGCTGCCCGACGTGCTCGGCCGTGATCGCGCGCAGTTCGCCGGCCGCCACACGACCGTCGTGGGCGCAGGCCACTCCGCCGCCAACACGCTGCTCGGGCTCGTCGAACTTGCCCGACAGGAGCCCGGCGCCGAGGTCACCTGGCTGATCCGCAACGGGCAGGCGGTGCGGGTCTCGTCCTCTGTGGACGATGAACTCGCCGATCGTGCGCAGCTGGGCAACCGGGTGGACCAGGCCGTCGCGGACGGGCTGATCACGGTCCTGGACGGGGTGGAGATCATCCGAGGACGGCGAGCCGGAACCGCCGTGGAACTCGTGGCGCACCGCCGCGGCGAGGTCGTGACGCACACCACCGACCTGGTCGTCAACGCCACCGGATTCCGCCCGAACCTGGAGATCCTCCGCGAGATCCGCCTCGAGCTGGACGAGATCGTGGAGGCGCCCAAGCGGCTGGCCCCGCTGATCGACCCCAATGTCCACTCGTGCGGGACCGTCGAACCGCACGGCTTCCGAGAATTGACCCACCCCGAGCAGGGGTTCTTCATCGTCGGCATGAAATCGTACGGCCGCGCCCCGACCTTCCTGCTGGCCACCGGGTACGAGCAGGTCCGCTCCGTGACGGCATGGCTGGCGGGAGACGCCGCGGCGGCGGCGCAGGTGGAGCTGGTCCTCCCGGCGACCGGGGTCTGCTCGACCGACGTCGGCGACGGCGGTGGATGCTGTTCATGACGCAGGTGCGTGAGATGACACCGGCGGATTGGCCGGCGGTCGAGCGGATCTACGCCCAGGGGATCGAGGACGGAGAGGCGACCTTCGAGGTCGCCACCCCGGACTGGCCGGCTTTCGACACCGGAAAGCTGCCCGCTCTGCGCTTGGTGGCCGTCGACACTGCCGGCACGATCCTGGGCTGGATAGCAGGGTCCGCGGTGTCGGCTCGTCCGGCGTACAGCGGTGTCGTTGAGCACTCGGTGTACATCGATCGCAACGCCCGAGGACGAGGGATCGGGCGCCTCCTGCTGGACGCGTTCATCGGCGCTGCCGAGGCAGCCGGCATCTGGACGATCCAGTCGAGCATCTTCCCGGAGAATGCCGCCAGCCTCACGCTCCACGAGGCAGCGGGGTTCCGGGTCGTCGGGCGACGCGAGCGCATCGCCCGGTCCGGAGCCGGCCCGCACGCCGGCCACTGGCGCGACACACTCCTGATCGAGCGGCGCAGCTCGCTGGTGCATGGCGAGCACGATGGATGACGCGACGATCCGCCGATATCTCGGCGATTCCCGCACAACCGTCCTGGACATCATCGACACGGAGCGCGTGCGGGACGCGGACGAGGTCGCGCGCGTGTGGTCCGCCCGCCGCGCGGACCTCTCCCCGGCGCACGCCCGGCGGCTGCCCCGGATGGCGGCACAGCTGCTGTGGCAGCTGCGGAATCTAGGGTGGATCGAGCAGCGCCAGCAGGTGTGGGTCATGACCGATCTTGGGCGATACGCCTGTCGACTCGATCACACGCCGACCTAGCCCACCCAGAACCTTCCCCTGCCGGTCTTCATGAGCGATGGATCCCGGTCCGATTCCGACTGAGAGAAAGTGAGACCTCGATGACCGACAAGCCCACCGTCCTGTTCGTCTGCGTGCACAACGCGGGGCGCTCGCAGATGGCCGCCGGCTACCTCCGAGCCTTCGCGGGCGACCGCATCGAGGTGCTCTCTGCCGGATCGGCTCCCAAGGACCAGATCAATCCCGTCGCGGTCCAGGCGATGGCCGAGGAAGGGATCGACATCGGCGCCAGCACTCCGAAGGTGCTCACCGTCGAAGCGGTCAAGGAGTCTGACGCGGTCATCACCATGGGTTGTGGTGACGCCTGCCCGATCTTCCCGGGCAAGCGTTACGAGGACTGGGAGCTCGACGACCCTGCCGGCCAGGGGATCGACGCGGTACGACCCATCCGCGACGATATCCGCCGGCGGGTAGCAGCACTCATCGCGGACCTGTTGCCCGAGGACGACGTGGCATGATCTGACGTCCGGTCGACCGGTTAAGCCTCCGTGGCAGAAATGGCAGATCGCGGAGCAGTAGCCAAGAGAAGTAGCACGTGACCGGTATTTTCTGGACAAGACGGAGGGATTTGAAATCGCGCGGATGGCACCCAGGCTGATAGGAACTGCATGGTTCCGGGGGTTCTGAGGTAGCGGGTGGCTACGCTGTGGAGGCGGGTGGAGCTGTCGGCCTACTCCGTAGGCGTCGCGGAGAAATAGTTTCTGAGGCCGTCGAGGATCTCTGCGTAGAGCGCGCGTGTCGAGGCCTGCTCACCGTTTTCCGTACGTCTCACCCATTCATCAAACGCCAGACGATGGGCCGTGCCCAGCGCGGTGACGAGTATGCGTGCTTCGAGTTCGCTGTCGGATCCGTTGGCTTCGAGCACGATCTGGGCGAGTTGGCGAACATGCTCGGCGTCGATTGCGAGAGCGATGGCCAGGAGAGCGGGCTCAGAGATGACCAGTCGGCGTACTCTGAGCACCCGTTCGTGTTGGTCAGGGTGCTCATCGTCGAACGCCTCAAGGAGGTCGCGCTGTGCCCGTTCAATTGCGGCGATCACGGGAGTCCCGCCGTCGACATCGTGGCGTACGCGTGTGACCAGTTCATCAAAGCCGTCATCGTCGAGGAAGATGACGTTCTCTTTCGTTTCGGCATAGCGGAAGAAGGTCCGTGCGGAGACGCCTGCGGCCGCTGCGATGTCATCAGCAGTGGTGCCGTGTACCCCGTTGCGCTCGAACAGGTCGAGGGCGGCGTCAGCGAGTTCCCGACGAGTCACTTGTCGGCGTCGTTCCCGCAAGCCGAGCGGGACGTCGTCGGATGGCGAGCGGTGCGAATCGACCATGGGAACATTGTTGCACTGTCTGTCTAACTGGCAGTTTCTGCCATATAGTTGTGTGGTTGTGGCCCGCCGTCGTGTCGTCATCCGCGCTTCTGCGCCCGCACCAGAAAGCTTTTCGTGACTCTTCAAGAAGATTCGGACACCGCGTCGGTCTCCACCGTCGATTCCACATCGCAGCGCACCGGGCCTGTGATCGCGCTGCTGGTGGCTTCAGCGTTCGTCGTCATCCTGAACGAGACGATCATGGGCGTGGCGCTGCCGCGACTGATGGTGGACCTCGATATCACGGCGGCCACAGCACAGTGGCTGACGACCGGCTTCCTTCTCACCATGGCGATCGTCATTCCGCTCACCGGTTTTCTGCTCGCACGGTTCCCGCTGCGGTCGCTGTTCTTCACCGCGATGTCGTTGTTCGCACTCGGCACGCTGATTGCGGCACTCTCGCCAGGGTTCGAAGTGCTTCTGGCCGGTCGAGTCGTCCAGGCTTCGGGAACTGCCATCATGCTGCCCCTGTTGTTCACGACCGTGCTCAATGTCGTGCCCGCTTCCCACCGCGGCCGCATGATGGGCGTCATCTCGATCGTGATCGCCGTCGCTCCCGCTGTCGGTCCAACGGTGTCGGGAATCATCCTTTCTGCCCTGGACTGGCGTTGGATGTTCTGGCTTGTGCTTCCGATCGCCGTCATCGCCCTGAGCCTCGGGGCCGTCTGGGTGCGCAACATCACTGAGACGCGGCCCGCTCGTTTCGATGTGCTGTCTGTGGTGCTCTCCGCACTCGGCTTCGGTGGACTGATCTATGGACTGAGCTCCATCGGTGAATCCGCATCGGGTCACACACCGGTACCCGTGTGGATCCCGCTCGCCATCGGAGCCTTCTCGCTGGCGATGTTCGTGCTGCGACAGCTCGCCCTGCAGAAGACCGACACCGCGCTGCTGGATCTGCGCACATTCACCTCTCGGTCGTTCAGCCTCGCTGTGGTTCTGGTCGTCGTTGTTATGGCGGCTCTCTTCGGATCGCTGATCCTGCTGCCGATCTACCTGCAGCAGGTTCTCTCGCTCGACACGCTGACCGTCGGGCTCATGCTGCTTCCGGGCGGTGTCCTCATGGGGATCGTTGCACCGATCGTCGGGTCGCTGTTCGACCGATACGGACCGACGCCCCTGGTGATTCCGGGGATGATCGTAGCTGCAGGAGCGCTGTGGGGGATGGCGACCTTTGACGAGCAGAGCTCGATCGGCTGGATCGTCACGGTGCACGTCACACTCAACATCGGCCTCGGATTCGTCTTCACCCCGCTCCTCACATCCGCGCTGGGTTCGCTGCCGCGAAAGTTGTACTCGCATGGCAGCGCCATCGTGAGCACGATCCAGCAGGTCGCCGGCGCCGCAGGAACCGCGCTCTTCATCACATTGATGTCAGTGGGGGCGGCGGATGCCGCCGCTGCCGGTGCCGGCGAGGTCACAGCGACGAACGCGGGCGTGCACGCAGCCTTCCTGCTCGGTGCATGCGTGGCCACCGCTGCAGTCGTATTGGCGTTCTTCGTGCGACGACCCGCGCCGACAGAAGATGAGGCGCCCGTCCTGATTCAGCACTGAATCTTCCACGGTCACTGTGCTGCACCTTTTGGATTCCGCGGCGCTTCAGCTTCGACAAACCCCGGACGCACGAGCTGAACATCAATGGGATCGAAGCCTCATGCAGACCGCGAGAGGCGAGCTAGCCAGAAACGATCGCTTGTGCCCAGGCCCGAACGAAGCTGCCCCATCGACCGGCGCTAATCGCCCGTGAGGCGGTTGAGTGTAGCGATGAATGCGTGCCGGTCCGTGTGCGGGTTGATGATCGGGCCCCGGATCGTCGGATTCGTCGTCGGAGGTCGACCTGCAAAGGGCTCCTGTGCCGGGCGATCGGGCTCCGCCTGCATCTACAGGCACTACCTCTTTGAACCCCGCCCGTCAATGGCCACTCCGCAGAATCGCGGAGGGACTAACAAATCGGCCTGGGCACGATCATCCACGTCGACTCTCGGGCGATCTGCAGCGGCGCGTAGGGTTCGATCGACGACCGGGGTTGCAAAATGGCTGCGAAGTTGTCCCTCTAGCAGAGGACCGGCCGCTTTTCCGAGCCGAACCTGAGACATATCAAACGTGTCAGCGCAGGCGGAGTGCTCAAGCCGACACCACGAAAGATCGTTCCAACGAACCTACTGATCAGCGCCGTGCAGGCTGGCATGCTGCCCGTTAGCACCCGCGTCAGGCTCCCTTCCCGCCTGACGGGAAACAGTACCGACGCGCAAGGCGCGCCACATCAGAGCTCTCGTACAGAATCGCCTGTTTTAGTCGACGACGAAACGCACCCGGTCAGCGCTAAGAGCGGTGACACCGCGGAAGCACTCGCAGTAGCTCGACCGTGTGCGACTCTTTGCGGTTATGACAGGGGTCCGGATGTGTCATGCGCGGGTCGAAGTCAGACCCGAGTCCATCTCTCGTCACGCGCCCTGCGCTTCCTAAACCGGGCTACGTATAGGACGCAGCCTACTGCGACCAGAGCGGCCACGACCCCGATGCTCGCGGGCACCCACCATGGCGTCGCGTCCGCGGGAGATTGTGGATTTTGATCAGCGTCGGGGAAGGTGAGCGTCGCGGTTTCGTCTCGTGCGATGAGGCCGCTTGTCAGCGCCACGGTGGAGCCCCATGGGCCGACCGAGAGTCCTGCGTCGAGGGAGATCGTGACGGTTTCGGTCTGTCCGGGGAGAATGGTTGTCGCGGTGGGTGTGTCAAAGGGTCCGGCCGACGTTCGGCCTGGGCCGCCAGTGAGCGACACGGTCCCATAGACATCGATTGCGCGGCCACCGGTGTTGATGACGACGGCGTGGACCTGTGGCACGCGGTCAGCTGTTCGCGACGCGGACAGGCTTTGGATCGCGAAGTCTGCGGGAGGACCGTTCCCGGCTCCTACCGACAGGTAAATCCGGATGCCGGCCCGGCTGGCGGTGTTGATACCCGTCGCCTTCGGGGAACTGATCTGTGCCCAGACGGTGGCGTACTGCTCACCCTCCGGGGCATCCGCCGGGATTGCGATCGTCACCAGGACGTCTGTCGCGTGCTGGGCGGGAAGGTGCACGACCGGTTGATCGATAGTGATCCAGCCGAGCATCTCGTTCGGGTTGTCGTCGTCGGGGAGGAACTCGCCGCCGACGATGGCGGAGGCCGCAGCGAACACTTCTACGTCCCGGGGCACCTCGTCGAAGTTGGAGACAGTGATGCGGCGTTGGATCATCGAACCCGGGGGAACATTATCGACGATGTTCGCGCGAGCGCGAGGATCGTCCTGGGTCGCAGCGGGAATGTCCAGCAGACGGATCCCGACGCCCGCGCCGCCGCCGTCGACTGGTGATGGGCTCGGCGCAGGTGACCCCATCATTGTTACGAGAGCCATAACGATGGCGGCGGATTGCATCAAGACGGGGCCGTTTCTCAGCGTGCGAATGGTCATCGGCTCACGGGGGCGGCATGCTGCCCCCGTGAGGCCGGGAATTGCTTGAACGAAACGTTGGGCTTTATCAGCCTGCTGTGGTCACTGACTGAACGAACGTCGTGGTGTACTCCCCAGCTAGCGCCGTGTCCGGGATCCACACATTCAGATCCACGTTCCATGTCGCGCTGTTGGAACCGTACACGTCTGTCATGCTCGCGATCGGCCCGCTCGTCCCGCTACTGGAGGATGCCAGCACAAACGTGCCGGTGCCGCCGGTCCTCCCCCCGCCCCGAGGTATCACCTGGACTTTTGTGAGCCGGATTGTCTCATCCTCGGTGTGCGTGAACGGGCCTATCGAATAGGTCACATTCCAGCCATCCACGCCTCCTCGGCGGTCCGTCACTGTGGCTCCGGTTACGGTGCCTTTGGCGCCTCCGCCCGGGGTACCGGCGGCGAGCTGCACGGAGTCCGGAACTGTTATGGAAAGCCCACCCGCGGCAACGATCATCCGCACCGCTGTGCCTGTATCACCACCGACGTGTCCCGGATCTTCCAACACCGGCTCGGAAAGAACGCCGGCCAGTACAGCACCCTCGCCGACTCCCGCTGCTCCCATGGCCGGCGCGGAAATACCGCCGACCAGCACAGCCGCTCCTGCAATCGCCATTACTACGCGTACTGAGTTCTTCATTCTTTTCCCCCGATTGCTTAACCACTCCGCGACTGATCGGCACGGAGATGGAGCACACTTCGCCATGGATTACGCGTAGTCCCCCAAACGCGAGTATTCCATGGCGGCATGTGGTGTCCCTACTCGGTTAACTTTTAAACTAGATAAGAGGGAGAAACTGACACCTTGACCAGGTATCGAATACTCCCCCACTTGCAATATGACGAGTTGGGCTCGAACGTTCCTCCGGAACACACCCATAGGGCGTCCCGCTGGGGGCTCGAGTATGAAACTTCGCTCATGTGTAGCCCTGGATATACGTCTTGCATGCCGCCTTCACGGATGCGGCCCGTCGCATGTTGTCGAGGTCTTTCGGCGCTCGCGTCAGCGGTGAGGCATTTCCGCCGATCCAACTAGTAGCGCATGCCCCGGAGCCTCAGACGAGCAAGGTCACGCGAATCGCGTCGGCATCCGCATCGAGGCCAGCTCGTTCTACGGTGGCCGCAACCGGATCGGAGCCGCTGACGCGCCACCGCCGACCGGCGCGGACATGCGATTAGGGACGTCGCTCACCATCCACAGCGTCACCTGGGCGTTCGACTGTCACCTCACTCATGAGACACAACAATCGAATCTCTATTCGAGATGATCTATTGTTGCCTGCGGGACCGGGTGAAGGGATGTCCGGGTGTGGGAGCGAACAAGCGTTACAGCGCGGGCTTTGACCGGCTGATGGACGACCGGATCCTGGAACGCGTGTCGTCGCAGCATCCCCTCCAGACCCTCACCGCTCAGGAGCTACGGAAGCTTCCTTCGCTCCCTTGGAAGTGGCGTGGCGACTCCGAGTCCAGCCGCGCTGGGGCAAGGTTCCAATCACCGAGATCAGCCACTCCGATGTCAAGGGATGGATCGCCGCACTCAACGCCGAGTTCGGCGCGTCCGTTGTCATCCGTACATACGGAGTTCTGGCTTCGGTTCTGGACGACGCCGTTCACGATCGACGCCTGTCGGTCAACCCCGCGCGCGGCGGCAAGATGGGGCTGCCCCGAAAGATTGCATCGAGGCACGTCTATCTCACCCACACTCAGGTAGAGCAGCTCGCGGCAGCTAGCGGTGAGTACGGGACGTTGATCCGCACACTGGCCTACACCGGCCTGCGCTGGGCAGAGGCAATCGGGCTACGGGCGCACAGCGTCGATCTCACGCGATCACGGATCTGGGTCGTGCAGAACGCGGTGGAGGTCGGCGGACAGATCATTGAGGGAACTCCGAAGTCCCACAAGATCCGGCACGTTCCGATGCCATCGTTCCTGCGCGAAGAGATCCGTGACCGGATCGCAGATCTCGGCCCGGATGACTTGGTGTTCCCGAGCCGCGCAGGCGACTTCATGAAGCGTGTACGCAACAGCAAGAACTCGAAGTCATGGTTCAAGAACGCAGCAGCCGCAGCCGGTGCACCCAGGATCAAGATTCACGACTTGCGTCACACGACAGCGTCGTCGCTGGCTGTCCAGGCCGGCGCCAATGTCAAGGCGATCCAACGCATGCTCGGTCACGCTTCCGCCGCCATGACGCTCGATGTCTATGCCGACCTGTTCGACGACGATCTGGACGCAGTCTCAGCCGCACTCGATCGCAGCCGCTCAAGCCAGCTCGGTGGGGCCCGCCACGGAGACTAGGACAGCTCGGTGATCGTGGTGACGGCCGTTTGACTGTGCCGCTGTGCGTGCCGACCGGACCGCAGAGCAGGCCACAGGCGCGCGCTCTGGATGCCCCTCAGGAATCAGCGCGCCAGCCTGTGATGTCTCAGGACATCGGTGACAGTTCTTTATCAGGACATCGGTGACAGTTGGTGTCTCAGGACTTCGGTGACAGTTCTCGTCCTCGGGGGCCGCGGGGTTTGCCGTTACCGATGTACTTGATGCCGGGCGCTGGCCAGTTGTGCTCGGCGAGGAGGGTGCCGCGGTTGTCGAAGATCATGATGCCGGCGGCTTCGTAGATCAGGTAGACGTCCTGCCCGCGCAGCGGGTAGCTGACGTTGAAGATGATGCCGCGAGCTTTGATCGATCCGTTCGGGTGAATGGTTGCGACGCGGATGCCCTCGCGGAGGCGGCCGTTCGGCGACGGCGCCGGGGGCAGCGGGTCGCCCGATCTCCGCGGCAACGGGCGGGGCCTCGGTGGCTCGGCCTTCGGCGTCGCGTCCCATGCCACTCGCGGCGTGATCCGGCCGGGGAGCGCCTGATGGGGACGCTCAGTGTTATAGATGTGGTCGAACTGGTCGATCTGCGCCTGCAGCTCCCGCAGGTCGCCTGCGATGGGCTGCTTGTCGAGATAGCGGAACAGGGTCTGATGGAACCGCTCGTTCTTGCCTTGCGTGGTCGGCTTATACGGCTTCCCGGTGATCGGCTCGACACCGAGTCGGGTGACGTACTCGACGAGCTGCCCGACGATCCCGCGCCGCGACGGGTTCAGCGCGATGCCGTTGTCAGACAGCAGACGCTGCGGCACCCCGTGAGCCCTGATCGCTTTGCGCACGACCCGGATCGCGTCCCTCGAGGTTTCACCGGTAGCGGCGTGGGAGGCTACCGCGTACCGGGAGTGGTCGTCGATGAGTTGGAAGATCACGCACTTTCGGCCACCAGCCAGGACGTACTCGGTGGCGTCGAGCTGCCAGCATGCGTTCGGTGCCGGATAGACGAACCTCCGGTACGCAGCCCGCGGCTTCTTCCGCGGCTCCGCCCGGGCGACACCGGTCTCCCGGAAGATCCGCGCCAACGCCGCGATCGATGGCGCCGGGGTCATCCCCAGCGCGAGCATCTTGTCGTGCACACTGATCGGCCCGTGATCAAGTCCGGACGACTCCAACGCGGCCCGCACCGCCACCGCCCGCTGCTTCACCTCGTCGGTGATCATCGTCGGGCTGCGCTTCGGACGGCGCGATCGGGGCTCCAGAGCTGCGGCCTGCCCTTCGTCGAGGGCACGCCTCCGGATCGCATAGAACGTCTTGCGTGAGATCGAGTGCTCGGCGCAGAACGTGGTCACCGCCCCACGCGGCGCGTCCGGCGGCCACTGCACGATCGCGAGACGGATACGAGGATCGACAGGCTCAACACGGCTCATCCCTCACAGATAGAGGAGAAGTGTCACCACCAGACACCACCAAAGCGTCACCGATGTCCTGATGCACTTTCGTCACCCATGTCCTGAGACATGACAATCAGCGCGCCAGCCTTCGCCGAAAACACATGTGGGCAAACGGTGGGCACGCGGGGGCGCAGCCGCGAACACGGCCCTCGATAACCGCGGAAAATCAACGAACTTAAGGCAGATACGGTGGCGGAGACGGAGGGATTTGAACCCCGTCGAGCGATATCCTTCTCGCTCTTGCTCGTTCTTCGTGCGCCCGGGATCCGCATAATCTCGCGGATCCGAAGCTGCCGAACGCCCACATTTTCTTGTCTCGATCGCCCTCATTCGTGACCATCCGTGGGCACCATGTGGGCACGGTTCCTGTTGGCACACATTCGCCGCGGTGTGATGTATCAGGACATCTCTGACAGTCGATGTATCAGGACATCTCTGACGATCGGCTCGTCCGAGGGCCGCGGGGTCGGCGGTTGCTGACGTAGGTGACGCCGGGCTTGGGCCATGGGTGCTCGATGATGAGGGTGCCTTGCAGGTCGAAGATCATCACCGTCTTTCCGGCGTCCATGACGCAGACCCGGTGCCCGCCGAGTGCGCGGGCGATGCCGAACTTGATGCCGCGGAACTCGACCGAGCCGCTGTCTTGCACGATCTTGACCCGGATGTCGTCGGTGACGGCCGGAGGCGGAATCGGCGCCGCGGGTCGAGGAGGATCGACGGTGGGTATCGCGTCCCACGCCTGCTGCGGCGTGATCCGTCCGGGCAGTGCTTGGTGAGGACCCTCGACGTTATAGATGGCGTCGAACGCGTCGACCTGGGCCTGCAGCCGTTCGAGGTTCTCGGCGAGTGGCTGCTTGTCGAGGTAGCGGAACAGGGTCTGGTGGAACCGCTCGTTCTTGCCTTGGGTAGTCGGCTTGTACGGCTTTCCGGTGATCGGCTCGACGCCCAAGGATCGCAGGTAGGCGACGAGCTGTCCGAGCACGCCGCGTCGGGATGGATTCAACGCGGCGCCGTTGTCCGAGAGCAGCCGCTGCGGAACCCCCCAGGTCGCGACGCCCTTCTTTACGACAACGATCGCGCCCTCGGAAGTCTCCCCCCACGCAACGTGGGAAGCGACGGCGAGACGCGAATGGTCGTCGATGAGCTGGAAGATCACGCATTTGCGGCCGCCGGTGAGGACGTATTCGGTCGCGTCGAGCTGCCAGCATGCGTTCGGCGCGGGATAGACGAACCGGCGGAACGCGGCCCTCGGCTTCTTCCGCGGCTCGATCTTCGCCACCCCGGCGTCCCGAAAGATCCGCGCCAACCACGCCGTCGACGGAACGGGCTCCATCCCGAGCGACCGCATCTTCTCGTGCACGCTGATCGGCCCATGATCCAAACCGGACTGCTCCAACGCCGCACGCACCGCAACCGCATGAGCGGCGATCCCGTCGCTCAGCTTGCCAGGGCTGCGGTTCGGACGCCTCGACCGCGGCTCCAACGCCGCCGCCGGCCCCTCGGCCGCGGCTCTTCTCCGGATCGCGTAGAACGTCTCCCGCGAGATCCCGTGCTCCGAACAGAAGGTCGTCACCGACCCACGCGGCGCATCCGGCGGCCACTGTGCGATCGCGAGGCGGACACGGGGATCAACAGGCTCGACACGGCTCATACCTCACACATAGAGGTAGAAGTGTCAGGACCAAACGACACCGAAGCGTCAGAGAACTATTGATGCGCCAACGTCAGAGATGTCCTGATAGATCACAACACATTCGCCGCGGGTCGACCCACGATGCCGCCGACAGATGTGAGCCGGATGCCTCGGCCTCCGGGTAGAGCATCGCGCTGAAGGTGGCACGGGTGCACGGGTCCGGTCAGGCCGATCCCATGCACCCGCGGCGTTGACGCCGCCGGTAGGGCAGGTTTTCACAGACAAGTCACGAACAGTTCGCTTCGCCTGCCTGTGGCTGCTCCTGTGCTTCTACAAGCTCCTCGGTGAAGCCATTCCTGATAGCGATTTCATCGAGCCAGCCCTCGCCGTAGTACTCAAACCAATGCAGAGATGAGCACACCCCCCAAGCGCTGTGTTGTCTCTTGCGTAGGGGACACTCGACGCCGAAGGCTTAGTGAAGGTGCTCAGCGCGTGCGCTCAGCGCAGAGTATGGTTCCCGGGACGAAGTCCGATGCCTCAGCCGCTGCAATGTACGCGTCGACATAGGCGTCGAGGAATGCACTCAGCTCGCCTTCGGAGTACCCAGCGGCCTTCGCGTTCTCGAGCCAGCTCGACTCCAGGTCACCGCGGGTATTGTCACGCCACTCCGCGGTCTCGGTCTCTGAGATGAGCGTCACACCGCCACCTGCGGCCAGCATTGCATCACAGGCATCGATGTCGGCTTCCTCCAGAATTCCGGCCTGAACCCCGTCCATCAGCGTAATGGAGGCACTCTCCATGCAGTCCTTGTACTCCTGGGGGAGCGTCTCCCACAAGTCGAGTCGAACCCCCATTAGGTTGCTCGAGTACGTGCCGAGACCAGTGTCCACAACCCACGGCGCGACCTCGTCGAGGCCGATTGCCGGCCCGAGATCGAAGAGCCAGGAACCGACGCCGTCGACCACCCCTGTCTGGACCGATTCGTAGATCGCGGTCGAGTCAACGGCTACGGGTGCGACGCCAATACCTTCGAACG
Source organism: Microbacterium sp. zg-B185 (assembly GCF_030246885.1). Classification (NCBI taxonomy): domain Bacteria; kingdom Bacillati; phylum Actinomycetota; class Actinomycetes; order Micrococcales; family Microbacteriaceae; genus Microbacterium; species Microbacterium sp. zg-B185. The sequence continues at coordinate 407,783 of NZ_CP126739.1, read as the reverse complement.
CGATCGCAACAGGACCGACGGTCCGAAGCTTCTGTCGGTTCAGTTGAGCTAGGGTCTCAACCGGCTCCTTCACGAAGGTCGCCGCACCGCTGATCGCTCGGTAGAAGAGCGCATGCACGTTGTTGCGCTCCAATTCGGCTGCCAAGAGGCTGCCGGGTGTGTTCAACTTCGCCAGGGCTTGGGCATGGGCCACACCATTGTTCGCGGTGAAGGGGATGCCTGTGGCCTCGAACACTGGGAGGTCGTTCGGAGTAACCCCGGAGGCGATGAAGCCGAGATCCAATTCACTGTTGCGCACTGCGCCCAGCATCTCCGGCTGAGTGTATAGAGATCCCGAGTAGTGCTTGTCGAAGGTGACGTTACCGTCAGTGCAGGCTGTGACCTCGTCCATCCACCAAGTGTCGAACTGGCTAACACCGGATGTCTCAGCATTGGCGGTCGCATAGGACATCGTGATGGGTTCAAGGCCGCCACCACCATCGCTCGAACTCGGACCTGAACTGCACGCGGCGAGCGCAACGAGCGCGCTTCCCGTGAGCAGGGTCACCCCGGCGCGTAGGGCAGTGGACCGCGCTGCTTTCATTGTGTGGCTCCATTTCGTCATTGAATGAGGTTTTGGTATTGCGTTCATGTGATTCCCGCCATCTGTGGTAGCCACAGAATGAGGCCCGGGAATGTGAAGAAGGCGGCCGTAACCGCCAGGTCGAGAACGATGAACGGTGTCACCTGGCGGAAAACGGACTCCGCGGACACGTCCTTGAGGAGCCCTGATATCACGAAGACGTTGATTCCCAGAGGCGGCGTGAGAAGCCCGATTTCGATCGCCTTCAGCGCGAGGATACCGAACCAGAGCGGATCGAGCCCGACGGCCATGACGACGGGAGTCACCAGTGGTACGACGATCAGCATCGTGCTCAGGCCATCGAGAAACATGCCAAGAACAAGGAGCATGAGGAGGAATACGGCAGCAAGGAGCAGCGGTGGGATGTCGATCGAGGACATCGCCACAACGATCCTTGAGGCCAGTCCCGACGAAGCGATGAAGTAGTTGAATACGGTCCCTCCGATCAATAGCAGAAAGATCATGCTGGATGTCGAAAGAGTGTCGCCCAACGAGCGCCACATCAGGGTGCCGAACTTGCGAAGGCGTCCCCGCACCGTAAATAGCGCGATGATGACCGCTGTGAAGGCGCCCATCGCACCCGCCTCGGCAGACGTAAAGTTGCCGCTGTAGATGCCGCCCATAACGATCACGAAGAGGACCAGCGCGTACAGCGCGGCGACAACTTGACTGCGCAGCGAGATCGTTCGGAGCGATCGTTCGTCGTCGCTTAGCCCGGTAGAGAGTCGCTTCTCCGGGCGTACGGCTTCGCTGCCCAGCTTCGTCGGCCACAACTTCGCCCGCACGATGACCGCAACTGCGAGTACAGCGCATGACACGAGCCCGGGAATAACTCCCGCGAGGAGCAACGCACCGATGGACTGCTCGGACAGAATACCGTACACCACAATGCCTACGTTTGGCGGAATCAACACCGCAAAACATCCGGCAGCAGCGACTACCGATGCTGCCACCGCGGGGTCATACCCGTGCCGACGCATCTGACCAACCGACAGTTTACCGAACGCCGCAACGTCTGCAGCACTCGAACCCGAAACACCGCTGAAGACTGTCACAGCCACAACAGTGGATGCTGCAAGGCCACCAGGAGCCCGACCAACGAGACGATTGGCAACGCTGAACAGTCGAGCACCCAACCCGGCGTGCAGGACAATCGCTCCCAAGAGGATGAACATGGGGATCACGAAAAGCACGTAGTTCGACGTCGCCTTGTACACGCTCTGGCCGGCGACGTTCATTCCGACGTGAAGTCCGCTGTTCAGAACGATTCCCACACCACCCGCAACCAACAGTGCGAGGCCGACTGGCATCCTAATAGCCATCAAGCTGAACAAGAGTCCGAAGACGATGATCGCGGTGAGTTCGATGCTCATATCGCGCCTCCTAGATTGTCTGGACGCTCGAGCGTCGGCGCGGTGCCCCAAAGACGCCGGACCTCGCCGATCAAGGTGAGAGCCAGGCTCAGCGCCAATACGAAGAGCCCGATCGGTATAAACGCCTTCGCGGGCCAGGTCGGTATCCGAGCGAGTCCGAGCGCAACCTCGTTCCGCTCGAATGAGTCAACCGCGAGCCCCACATTCAGATAGGTCAGAACAAGTACGACCGCGACTGCCAACGCGAGGCCGATGATCGAACACACCGCACCAACGGCCCGCGGGAGCCTGTCGGTGACCAGTGAGAGCCGCACGTGCACTTCGTCGCGTTCAGCGAGGCTCATGCCACCTACCGCGGCGACGACGAGAAATATGGATGTGAATTCGTACACGCCGCTGAGGCTGCGCCCAGAGATAGTACGCGCACCGACATCGGCGACAGTCATGAGCATCAACACCACTACGGAGGCTCCAGCCACCGCCACCATGATCCCCCGCGCCACGCCTTCAACTCGCATGAATACGCTGAGCGCTAATGGTTGACTCGATGGTCCTTCGCGTATATCGGGCATCATTGCCCCTCTCTTCGTCTCTCGGCCTCGCCATACGGAAGCGCCCGGGACGACATTGACAAGTCGCGTCGTTCGTGGATACAGACGTTCGTACGCTATCGCGAACGCAACTTAGCGTCAACTTCAAACAGATCGTCAAGGCGCATCGGCTGAAAATCAGGTGGTCTTTCCCATCGCTGACTGGGCCTACGGCGACTATCGCTTCAACACGGCGAAAGGCGACACCACGTCGGTCGTCATATTCTGGAAGACAGGCTCCTGCGAGATGACAGGCACCGGAGAGCTTCCTCACTGACCTAGGGCGATATCAGGCTGCTGGCCTGCTGCCCTGACCGAAATGTCCGGTGACGTTGCCATAAATCGAGAAGGAGTTCCACTATGTACTGCACCTGCACACCTCTCTCCTCGGAAGTCGCTGATGCTCTCGATTGGGAGTTGTTTGTCTGCAAGGTTGGCGATCGACCGATGCCCAAGAGCGTCATCTTGAAGGGCGCATCCGACGAGGTGATCGATCTGCCCTATCTGTTCTGGTGCCTGCGCTCTACTCATGAGACCCTCATCGTCGATGCCGGTGCGAGCCTTGCCGACGCCCAACTGCGCGACTTTCGGAACTTCGCGAGCCCTGATAGCCTCCTCGCCCAAATTGGGGTGGATGCAAGTGCCATCACTACCGTCCTATTCACACATCTGCACTATGACCATTTCTCAGCATGGGGCGCATTCCCCGCTGCAGAGTTCCTCGTCCAGGGTGAGGACATCGAGTTCTTCACTGGCATAGGCGAGCATTACCCAAGCCTCGGGTCGGCGGGAGGAAATCCTCACGAAATCCGCGAACTGGACTCTGCCGGGCGGTTCTCACGCCTGGGGGGGTGTCGCGACATCCGGCCCGGATTACGAGTCCACCACGTCGGCGGGCACACGCCGGGCAGCCAGGTAGTCGAAGTACTCGTTGGGGGCACCTCGGCGGTCATCTGCGGCGACCTCGCCGACACCTATGACAACCTCGTTCAACGGGAGACGCCGCCCGATGCCTTAAATCGCATCGATGCAGTGCTAGCGATCGACCGCATCCTCGCACTCGTCGACGGCAAGATCTACCGCGCGCTGGTCAGTCATGATCCCGATCACCTGCAGCACTTGACCTCGGTCGGGAAGCAGGTCTGGCAGTACCTTCCAGAACGCGTGCAGGAGAGCTTGACCGCACGGGCCTAACCACCGGTCGCCTCGCAACAGGAGGGCAAATGACGTCAGTCCCCGTGACATGAATTGGCTTCGTCGGCGGATGGAGCGCTCGCGATCTCTCGTCTGTGACGCCTCAGGACATCGGTGACGAATCTGCGTCGGGACATCGGCAAGGCTTCCGCGGCAGCTGGTGGTGACAGTTCTCGTCTATCTGCGAGGGATGAGTCATGTTGAGCACGTCGATCCCAGCATCCGTCTCGCGACAGATGGCCCTCTGCCCGCCGGACGCGGCCCGCGCGACGGTGACCACGTTCTGCGTGGGGCACTCGATCTCGAGGAAGACGTTCCACGCGATCCGCAACCGCGCACTCGAGGAACGTCAGGCCGCAACCCTGGAGCCTCGGTCTCGTCGATTGAGGAGCAGTACGTCGATGATCGTCGGCGAGGAGAATAAGCAGCCTCTCGGGGTGCGGGCCGCGTATCGCCGGTTCGCGTATCGGGCGCCGAACGCGTGCTGGTAGCTGGATGCGACCGCGCACGTCCTGGTCGGCGGGCGGAAGTGTGTGAACTTCCAGCTCATCGATGACCACTCCGCCTACGCCGTCACCTCCCACGCCGCCACCGGCAGGACCTCCCGTGACGAGATCCGGGCGGTGTGCAAGGAGATCCGTTCGCATGGTGTCCCGCTACTTCTGCTCTCCGACAACGGCCTCGCGCTGAACCCGTCGCGACGCGGCATCGCCGGGCAGCTCGTCCAGTACGTCTCTCGGCTCGGTGTCGATCCGGCCACCGGGAGCCCTAAAGCCGACCACCCGAGGCAAGAACGAGAGGTTACCCCAAACCTGTCCCGCTACCTCGACAAGCGGTTCATCGCCGCCAATCTGCGGGAACTACAGGCGCCGATCGATTAGCTCTACCACATCGATAACACCGAACGCCCGCACCGGCGCTGCCCGGTCCGATCACACCGCTGCAGGCGTGGGAGCGACCCCGAAGGCCGAGCCGGCCAGGCCCCGACCAGTGCCGCGGGAGTCGCACGACTCGGCACTGCCTGTCCCGTCGCCGAATGGCCGTGGGCAGGACGGGATCCGGGTCGTCACCGTCCACCCGAACGGATCGATCAAAACGCGCGGCACTAACGTCAACGTCAGCGACCAGATGCGCGGGAAGTACGTCTACGTGACCTACGAAGCCGCCGGCATCCTGATCATCGACGACCGCGGCACCCTCATCGCCGAGCTCCACAGGCCTCCGCCCGGCGTGAAGTACATCGGCAACGGCAAGCCCAGAGACCCCAAGAAGGGGAAGGGTCGCAGAAGTCCTGACAAATCTGCTGTTACCGATGTCCTGATGTCGATTCGTCACCGATGTCCTCAGACATCACCCCGCGATCTTTCGCCGCCCGGGGCAGGATGTCGTCCCATATGGCTACCTGGCCGGGACCAATGGAAAACACGGACGGCTTCCAGACCTCGACGGACCGCTTCATCGGTGGTTGGTCCGCATGATCGGCTTACATTCGTCGTCAGCGACGTGAGGGACCTCGAAGCGCTGATCGTCGCTACGGGAGGCCCATCCGGTTACGAACTCGTGCACATGGCTGCGGTGCTCACGATCGCCGCAAGGGAAATCACCACCTCGCGGCTCAGGGCAACGTGAAGAGCACTTCTAACGTCTTTGAAACCGCGGCTCTGCCAAGACAGAGAATGGCCTTCGGGCTACAGCAGCAGCAACCACGCTTCGGACCTCAATCATTCGAGCCGGATAGAACTGTGCACGACACGCCCGACGAACCACCGTTCAGCCAAGGGCCGCAAACCACGTTAGCGAGCCCTTGGCGCGCTCCTCAAGAGAACTCGGCTGGCTCAACTCCCTCGAACGGTAGGGCTCAACCCGAATATTCGGTGGCGCTCACTGACACGATCACGCCGATGTCGAAGTCGCGCTCAACCGCAGTATCGGTGACCCTCAGAGAAGCGAATGCTCAGCCCGCTGAACTGTCGCCTCCAAACTCGGAGGCAGACGTCGACTAGGACGGGACCAACTACGTTCAGTGCTCGGACGCGATAACCGCTTTGTCGTGTTGACGTCGCGCCCTCTTCTCGATAACGTACACGTGTTCATATTATCGAACTAACAAATCGTCGGTGCGAAGCAGACGCACGCATTAGCACCGCGGGTTACACCGCGAGAAAGCAGATTCACAAATGACCGTTCTCGTGACAGGAGTGGGATTCATCGGCGGGTACGCAGTACGCGACCTTCTCGACGCGGGGGAGGACGTGGCGATTTACGGCTATCTCGGCGGGAATGGCGATCCGAACGGCGATCTTCCCGAGCTGGACTACATCGACAAGCTCATAGGCGGTAGCGCTCGAGATCGGCTCCGGTTTGAAGTCGGCGATGTTACCGACCTCGACGCGATGACCGCAGCGGCCGAGAAGTTCGGCGCGCACCGCATTCTGCACCTCGCCACGGTCCTCTCCGCAAGCGCCGAAGAGCATCCCTACGCAGCGGCACAGGTGAATGTCACCGGCACAGCGAACGTGTTTGAGACAGCCGTGCGGCTGGACATGGACAAAGTCGTCTGGACGAGCAGCAGCAGTGTTTACGGCCCGCGTTCCGTCCCCCCGAGCGGCCTCATCAGCGACGACTGCCCCTTCGATCCGGTGTACACGTACGGGGCCGCCAAACTCTTCGGAGAGCGACTCTCTCGTTCGTACGCGGAGAAGCATGGCCTGAATGTGACTGCGCTGAGGCCATTCCGCGTTTACGGGTTCGGCGAGCACGTCAAGCTCGGGCGCGGCGGTGGCAGCTCCTGGCTGGCGAACCTCCTGTACTACCCAGTGATCGGCGCGGGGCCTAGCGCTGTTCCCTTCGGCACGCGAGGACTGGATTTCACCTATGTCGAGGATGTTGCAGATGGGCTCGTCAAGGCGCTTGGCTGGCAAGACCCGAGCGGTTCAGGAAGCTACATCGCGGCAGGCGACTACCGCAGAATCGCGGAGGCATACGAGTTCGTCCGGCGGATGCTACCCGATGCAGACATCACACTCCTGGAAGACGATGGAGACCTTGCTTCTGGCGCGACGAAGGGATTCGAACTGCGCGGTGACTCAAGTCGAGCGGTCGCCGACTTTGGATATCGACCGCGCCACACGATGGAAGCGGGGATTTTTAAGACGATCAATCTGACGCGCGACATGGTCGGCCTGCCGTCACTCGACATCCCTGACGAGCTAGTGCTGCCGAGTTGAGCGCTGACTGATTCTTGCATCCGACCAACGCCTGACGAGTTCATTTTGGCTGAGCCGAAATCGCGTCCCTCGCGCTCGCGCCAGTCTTGTAGACGCTGGGTCGCGATGCTCCGGACGCTTTTGGGACGCGTGGCGAACCCAGATGGCGATGGGCAATGGACTCACATCGCTGAGTGCCGCGCCAAGAGCTTGACGCTCAGAACCCGGGAACTTCATCACCGCCCGGGACGGCACCTCGCCAGGGGTGCTCGATCACTAGGGGCTCTTGAGGTCAGAGACCATCATCGGTGGCCCGGCATCCATGACGCAGACACGATTTCCCGTGCCGCGGATCTGACCATCGGCATCGTCATCCGGTGCATCCCGAGCTCTGGGTGGGATCACCAAGACCGACAACGGCCGCGCCGCCCACTGCTCATCGCATCCGCCTGGCACCATCGCCGCACCTACCGACCATTACCCCAACCACGCCCGCCCGCTGGAACGCGCCAGCGCTGAACCACGCGCCCGCGGTCACGCCAGCAACCAGCGCTTCCACGAGTGATCGTTGCACTTTCGGAGCCGGGGAAACGCACCGGGGTCGCCAACGCCGCTCAGCTCGCCTCTGGCGCAACCCTGAGCTTGGAGCTTCACGGCGACTCGCGGAGGGCCTCGGACGCCTTCCGGTATGCGCGGCGGAACAGCAAGGAGGCAGGCGTCTTCGAAACGGTCCTTCGGAGCACGATGTCGAAGCGTCGCCAGAGCCGGGTACCGCATGCGGGCGCCCGCCTCTGCCCCGCTCCCGAGCTACAAATCCGAAGGTCTTCCGCTGGCATCGGAGCTTGACACCTGTCGCATTCGCCAGCGATAATGATCGCAATAATGAATTCATTTTCGTAAATATGAACCACAAACCGACTGTCTCGCCTGCCTGTCTCGTGCGACGCGCGACCATCGAACATCTGAGGAACACATGAATTCAGAGTCGGCTCTACCATTTACCCCCTTCAACGCACCCGCGGACTACATCGTCGTGGGCGGCGGGACCGCGGGTTGCGTCTTGGCCACACGGCTCTCGGCCGACCTCGCGGTCAACGTGCTTCTCCTCGAAGCCGGCAGCGACTATCCGCAGAACGCCCCCAACGAGCTCACCGAACTTTACGGGGGGAAGGCTGTCCTTCGCCCCAAGTACTACTGGCCCAGCCTGACGGGCACAACGGCGAGTCCCGCACGGTATCCCGGCGGGAATCCCCCGCGGGTGTCGTACAAGCAGCCGCGCCTCCTCGGCGGTGGGTCGTCGGTGAACGGTCAGGTCGCCTTCCGAGGTGCACCGGATGACTTCGACGCATGGAAGCGGGAGGGCGCAGCAGGCTGGGGGTGGGACGATGTCCTGCCCTACTTCAAGAAGATCGAGACGGATCTCGACTTCGACAATGATCTCCACGGTCAGGATGGCCCGATCAGCATCCGCCGCACTCCCATCGAAGAGTGGGACGCCGTATCGCGCGCCATTGGAGACGCACTCACGACAGAGGGATACCCCTTCGTCGCGGACCTCAATGGCGAGTTCGGAGAAGGGCACGGTGCGGTCCCGCTGAACAATGACGGTACGATGCGTGCCGCTCCTGTTCGCACGTACCTCACCCCGCAGGTACGACGTCGACCCAATCTGCGCATTGTCACAGACATGCGTGTGACACGCGTACTCATCGAGAACGGGCGCGCGCTCGGCGTGGAGGCAGTCAAGGACGACACGCTGTTCACGATCCCCTCCCGCCGCACAGTGCTCACCGCGGGCGCAATTATGACCCCGTTCCTGCTCTTGCACTCGGGAGTCGGTGCGGCTGATGACCTGGCGGCGAAGGGCATTGCGGTTGCCGCCAACCTCCCCGGCGTGGGGCGCAATCTGCAGAACCACCCGATGACTTCCATCTCTGCCTATACCAAGCCTCGCGGTCGCACCGTGACACCCCAGCGCCGCGTCTTCTCGTACCTCCGATACTCGTCTGGTGCGGAAGGCTGCGAGCCGGTCGACATGGTGATGTCCACCGGCGCCCGCTCCATGTGGCACTCGATTGGGCGCCGCATGGTGACTGTCAGCCCGTTCATTGGCGTCCCGTACTCGCGCGGGACTGTCACACTCGGTGATGCGAATCCCGACGTGACTCCCGTGATCGACAACAACTGCCTGGACGACGAACGCGACCTCATCCGCTTGCGCGAGGGATTCCGGTTCTCGGCAACGCTGATGTTGAAGCACCTTTACCCGCAGCTCGTCGATCTGCCATTCCCGACTCATCTGTCGAAGCGCATTGAAAAGCTGGGGAAGCCCACGTTGTTCAATGAATGGTTCACCTGGGCTGGAGCGATGGTGATGGATGGCTCGCCGTGGGCGCGTCGATTCCTCCTCGAAAATGTCGTGCGCGACGGCCCGACGATCCACGAGGTGCTGTCGAATGACGAGGCACTCGATACGTTCCTTGCCGCGCGCGTGAACCTCGCCTGGCACCACTCCTGCACAGCCAAGATGGGCCGCGAAGATGACCCGAGCGCCGTCGTGGACCCGACGGATCTCTCCGTCTACGGTGTCGCTGGTCTCTACGTCGCAGACGCATCGATCATGCCGCGCATGACGCGAACCAATCTGAACCTGCCGACTCTGATGCTCGCAGAGCGTGGTTCCGAACTCATCGCTGCCGCGCGCTGAGCGGCAGCATCCAACGAGCGGATTGAGGACATGACAGCACCTTCAACAGACGTGACCGTTTCGGAGGCACGCCCAGGCGTGTTCCTCATTCGAATCGATCGCCCTGAACGCCGAAACGCCCTCAACATCGCGATCAAGCAGGCTGTCGCCGACGCCGTCATTGAACTCGACCAAGATCCGCGCGCCAAGGCCATCGTCATTTCCGGCGGGCCAGAATACTTTGTCGCCGGCACGGACGTCGCCGAGATGGTTTCGCTCACGCCAACGGCCCACACCGTGCAGGTGACCGACGCCATGTTCACAGCGCTGCGCCGCTGCCAGACGCCCTTGCTGGCGGCGATCGAGGGTTACGCTTTGGGCGGCGGGATGGAACTCGCGCTCAGCTGCGACCTGATCATCGCCGGAGAAAACGCCAAACTCGGGCAGCCGGAGATTCTGGTCGGCGTGATACCAGGCGCTGGTGGCACGCAACGCCTGGTCCGGGTGCTCGGCAAGTACCGTGCGCTCAGCCTCCTGCTCACGGGAGCGCAGATCAGTGGCCGCGAAGCATTCGAACTCGGCCTCATCTCGGAAGTCGTTCCCGACACTGAGGCGACAGAACGTTCGCTCGCGGTAGCGACCGCTCTCGTCGGGATGCCGCCGCTCGCGGTGCAGGCGATCTTGGAGGTCGTCGACATCGGTGCCGACCTGCCGCTGGAGGGTGCACTCCTATTGGAGCGAAAAGCATTCCAGCTCCTCTTCGACAGCACAGACCAGACCGAGGGCATGACGGCGTTCCTAGAGAAGCGCCGCCCAAAATACACGGGCCGATAGCCCATGCAAAAGGTGCCCGTCCCCGCACAGGGGACGGGCACCTTTTGCATGCGGTTAAGCCAGGACGACCAAGCCATCCACGGCGACCACACCCTGGCCGTCGGCACGCACCAAGAGAGGATTAATCTCTGCTTCTGCAATCACCGGCTCTGCGACCGACGCCAGCTGCGACATCGCAATGATCGCTGCCTCGAGCGCATCACGATCACCCTTCGGCAACGAGCGGTAGCCCCGGATAACGGCCAGCCCGCGTACTTCATCGACCATCGCCCGGGCCTCAGCCAGCGTGACGGGAGCGAGTCGAATCGCCGCGTCACCGTAGAGCTCCGCGAGGACGCCCCCCATACCGAGCACCACAACTGGCCCCATCAGCGGATCCCGGCGGAACCCGAGAATCACTTCTGCGAGCCCCTTCTCCATTTGCTGCACGAGTATGCCGTCAACGGCCGCATCGGGCCGGCTCTCAGCGACTCGGCGCCGGATCTCGGCTGCGGCTTGCACCAGTGCATCCAGATCCTGAATACCGACGATAACGCCGCCCGCATCAGTCTTATGAGCGATGTCAGCCGAAAGCACCTTGGCAACAACAGGGAATGCAAGCTGGGCAACATCATTCGCACCGCGGAGCACCGCGGTCGGAGCGAAGGGAATACCCGTCGCAGACAGGACACTCGTCGAATCCCACTCACTGAGCTGGCCCGACGCAACGCCGTTCAGCACTGCGCGTACGGCATCGCGGATGGCCGGGTCCGGTTGAGCCGGAGCCACCGGCTCGTTCCACTGTGACCACGCGTGGATGGCGTCCGCCGTAGCCTCGGGCGTGCGGAATCCTGCAGCACCCGCTTCAGCAAGTTGTTGGAGGGCACGCTCGGCGTGTGGCGCGATGAACATCGCGAGGGGCTTGCCGTGCCGGTCTGCACGCACGGCGGGCCCGACCGTGATCTCCGGATAGAACTGGGCCGAACTCCCTGCGACTGCCAGTACAAGATCGCAGTGGTCCGACGCGAGGAGCTCGTCCAGCACTGCGCCGTAGATCTCCGCCTTCGTGCCTGCGTTCGTGAGGTCGGTGAGCTTCCCGCGCGGGATGCTCACCCCCTGCGCTGCCAGATTGTCAACGACTTGATCGGTGGGGGCGACAACCTCTACCCCCAGTGTGCCCAGGCGATCCACGACCGTCGCGGCGCCGCCGCCCGTCGTGGACATGACGGCCACTCGGTGTCTCGCGGATGGCCGGTGACCCGTCAGCATCGCCGGCAATTCAAACATTGCCTCGAGGTTGTCAACGCGCAGAATGCCGTTCGCACGGAAATGCGCATCAGCCACCTCATCTGCACTGGCGATTGCACCTGTGTGCGAGGCAGCAAGGTCGCGCCCGAGGTCTGACCGACCCACCTTGTAGGCGATCACCGGCTTGCCCGCGTCGATCGCCCGGCGCGCCGCCAGAGCCAGTCGATCCGCGTCGCGCAGTGTCTCGATAAACAGCAAGATCGCGCCTGTCTCGGGATCATCGACAAGCCAGTCGACGAGCTCTCCTGTGGCCAAGTCAGATTCGTTACCGATTGACACGACACGAGAGAAACCGACCCCCCGGCCAAGGCCGCGTGAGACGAGACCGCCGGTCATGCTCCCGGACTGCGAGATGATCGCGAGGGGCCCGGGGGTGATGTCCAACTTCTCGATGGCGGCGTTGACGGACAGTGCGACCCGTGGCTTGCTGCTGTAGATGCCCGAACAGTTCGGCCCGAGCAACCGCATTCCGCTCTCGCGCGCGACGCGCGCGATCTCATCCTGCAGTGCCGCGCCCTCGGCGCTAATTTCGGCGAAGCCGTCCGTGTAGACCGTGGCGACCGGGATTCCACGCTGCCCGCACTGGATGACCGCGTCAAGCACGGCCGGTGCCGGCACCATGATGAAGGCGTGATCGATGTCACCCGGTGCGTCCAGCACGGACGGGTAGGCGCGCTCCCCCATCACCTCACTGCGAGTCGGGTTGATCGGGAGAATGCGGCCCTGGTAGCCGTGATCGCGGAGCATGCGCTGTGGTCGCGCCGTGTTCTTCTTCGCGTCGCCCGAGGCGCCGATCAGCGCAATCGAAGACGGGGTGAAGATCGCGTCGAACACGCGACGGTCGATCGCGTCCACGTCAACTCACCTCGCGCGGCGGCCGCTGCGAGAAGCGGCGATCGAACACGGATTCCGCGATGCGGTTCTGCAGCATCTCAATCGTTCCGCCAGCAATCATCCATCCGCGTGTGCGGCGCAAGCAATACTCGACGAGCGTCTCATCGCTATAGCCCGTGCCGCCCATGACCTGGAGCGCCTCGTTCGCGACCTCGAAGCCGGTGCGGTTGCACATGATCTTCGCGATCGCGGTCTCTTCTGCCGAGGGGAATCCATCGTCGGCATTCGTTGCGGCACGATAGAGCAACAACTCCGCGGCATCCAACTTGACCTTCATGTCTGCAAACTTCCACTGCAGGCCCTGGAACTCGGCAAGCGGCCGACCGAACTGCTGGCGGACCAGCGCGTGGTCACGCGCCAGGTCAAACGCGTACCGGCCCAAGGCCAGCGACCGCGCACTGTTGCCGATGCGTTCGACGTTGAATCCAGACATCTGCGATTTGAAGCCGCCCGGGCCGAGTAGGACGTTCTCCGCCGGGATGTACACATTGTCGAAGAACAGCGGGTTCCACTCCTCCCCACCGAGGAAGTTGGCCGGTTTGCCGAAGCTGAAGCCTTCGGCGCCGCGGTCGATCAGGACGGAGCCGATGCCGTCGATCCCGGGGCCGAACCGCACGTAGACCAAGAAGACCGACGCGTGCAATCCGTGGGTTGTGAAGATCTTACTGCCGTTGATGCGGAACCCATCGCCGTCAGGTGTCGCCGTCGTCGTCAGGTCTGTCGCCGCAGAACCTGCATCAGCTTCAGTCATCGCGACGCAGATGAGACCGTCGCCAGCCAAGAGCGGCTTGAGGTAGCGCTCCCTCTGATCGTCCGTTCCGTACTGGGCGAGCACTCGGATCGCTCCGAAGTTGCCGGCCTGCAGCACATCCGCCGATCGAGGGCACACGGCGGCGACCTGCTCGATCGCGATCACGGCGTCCATCAACGTGCCGCCGCCACCACCTGACTCAGCGCCAACGGTGATCCCGATGAGTCCAAGATCAGCGAGCTTCACTGCTACGTCGAACGGGTAATCGCTGGAGTGGGCGCGTTCCAGCGCTCCGTCTGCGAGCTCACGTGTGGCAAAATCGCGCACCATGACACGAAACGCCTTCTGATCGTCGTCAAGGTCGAAGTCCATCGTTGTTCTCCTGTCATGTGGCCTGGAGCGCTGCTCAGTCGTCTGCGCACGGGTCGACCACGAAATGGTGGCGGGGCTGGTTGGGTCAGGTCCGGGAAATCGTGAAGACGCGACGCCCGAGCAACTCGTATGGTTCGGTGTCGGAACCCACTTGCTCCCGGGCATGGTGGATGATTGCGGTGAGTTTGTCGGACTGCGCTATATCGAGATCTGCGAGGTAGTAGATCGTCAGGACGCTGGGTCGCTCCGTGCGCATGCCGGCCTCCGGGCCCAAGTCCTTGGCCGTGAGCTGCATGATGCGCACCGCCTCTACCCCCGGCACTGCGTTTGCCAGCGGAACATGGGCACCATCGAGCCAGTCGACAAATGCATCTGCCGCAGAGTCATCCGGCGTATAGCCGACGATGAGAATCGCCCCCGCATTTTCCGGAACCTCCGGCCATGAGACGCCGTGTCGTTGCTCGTACACCCCGCGCTCAAAGCCGGGTCGGCTGCTGCCGGGGCCCTCGAACGAGTCCGCGGGCTGCTCTGCCTCCCAGCGACGCAATGCGAGGTACTCCGGGGCGGCCATGGCGTCGACCGAATCGAGCTCGTAGAACACGAAGTACCGCGGGTGGCCAGAGACGCACTCCCACCGCTGTGCCCCAGCAAAGCCGGGAATCTTCATGCGGTAGGGGATGTGGATCGTGTCGTACCACGACTCGTACTCCTCGGCGCGGTCCGCCGAAATCGGCGGTACGCGGAGAAAGAGAACTGCTGGCTCACTCATTTGGATCCTCTTCGGGCAGCAGGGTAAAAGGTGGCGTTCATCGCGGAGGCATCCGAATTGCGCCGTCGAGACGGATGGTCTCACCGTTGAGATAGGAGTTCTCGAGGATCGCCACCGCAAGGTGTGCGTAGTCCTCGGGACCGCCCAGCCGCTTCGGGTGTGGCACGGTGTTCTCCAGGTCCTTCCGGATGTCCGCGCGCAGGCGAGCCAGCATGGGAGTGTCGAAAGTACCCGGGGCAATCGTGTTCACGCGGATCTGACGGCTCGCGAGATCGCGAGCGGCCACGAGTGTCATCCCATGTACTGCAGCCTTCGATGCTGCGTATGCGGTTTGGCCGATCTGGCCGTCGAACGCCGCGACCGATGCCGTGAGCACGATCGTCCCGCGATCTCCATCGGCAATGTCGTTCACAGCGAGACGCGCGGCGCCCAGCCGAAGGATGTTGTATGTACCGAACAGGTTGATCCGGATGACGTTTTCAAAGCTCTGGAAGTCGGCGGGGATACCCTCACGATCAAGGATTCTGAGCCGGTCTCCGCCACGGCCTGCGCAGTGCACGACCCCGCGCAGAGTCCCCAAGCCCTGCGCAGCGTCGAACGCGGAATTCACCGCCGCGTCATCCAGGATGTCCGCAGGTGCAAAGACAGCCCTTTCGCCGAGTTCTGCAGCAACCTCGAGACCCGCAGAGGTCGGAAGGTCAAGCAATGCGACCCGACCACCCCGCTGGAGGATAGAACGCGCCGTGGCCAAGCCGAGGCCCGATGCGCCGCCCGTTATCGCGACGACGCTTCCGTCGATTCTCATCGGCTCGTCCCCTTCTCGATCAGTTCGATGAGAGTCGCGTTGGCTGTCCCGCCCGCCTCGCACACGGTCTGGACGCCGTAGCGCAATCCTTCGGCTTTCATGTGGTGGATCATCCGCGTCATCAGGATTGCTCCAGATGCGCCGAGGGGGTGTCCGACCGCGATCGCACCGCCCAGGGGGTTGAGCTTGCTCGGGTCTGCACCGGTGTCGGCGAGCCAGGCGAGGGGGACGGTAGCAAAGGCCTCGTTCACCTCGAACACACCCACATCCTCCAAAGCGACCCCGCTGCGAGCGATCAACTTTTGCGTCGCTGCGATGGGCCCAGACAGGACTATCGCAGGGTCCGCTCCGACCGCAACCCCAGAGTGCACTCGCGCCAGAGGCGTGAGCCCGAGTTCGGCTGCGCGCTCTGGCGTCATCATCAGCAGAGCCGCCGCGCCATCCGAGATCTGCGAGGAGTTGCCGGCAGTGACCACGCCGTCATCCTTGAACACAGTTCTTAGACCGGCAAGCTTCTCCATGGAGCTGTCGGGACGAATACCTTCATCGCTTCGAAGGTCGGAGACATCGCTCATCGGGACGAGTTGTCCATCGAAGGCCCCGGCCGACGTCGCATCGCCAGCCCGCCGGTGTGATTGGAGAGCGAACTCGTCAAGCTGTTCCCTGGACAGATTCCAGCGCTCGGCCATCATCTCTGCTCCGGCGCCTTGTTCGAATGTGACACCCGGATAGCGGGCACTCATGGCGGGACCATAGGGAAAGCCGACTGCCCGGGTCGCACCGAGCGGCACGCGACTCATGGTTTCGACACCACCCGCGACGACGACGTCGTACCGGCCCGACATGATACCCATGGCGGCGAACTCCACCGCCTGCTGGCTCGAACCGCAAGCTCGGTTGACAGTGACGCCGGGGATCTCCTCCGGCCAGCCCGCGGCGAGCACGGCGAAGCGTCCGACGTTGCCCGACTGGTCACCCAGCTGTGTCACGCACCCCCACACGACATCGTCGACGTCGCTCGGCGCAATGCCGGTGCGGGAAATAAGGCTAATCAGCACGTGCGCGGACATGTCCACCGGGTGGATCTCTGACATACCCCCGCCGCGCCGCCCGATCGGTGTGCGGACGGCCTCGACGATTACTGCCTCGCGCATCTCATAGCCCACCCATGCAGATGTACTTGACGTCGAGGTAATCCTCGAGCCCATACGAGGAGCCCTCGCGTCCGAAACCAGACTGTTTGATGCCACCGAATGGCACAACCTCGCTGGCCATCAGGCCGACGTTGACCCCCACCATCCCCGTCTCCAGCGCCTCAGCGACACGCCAGACTCGGCCGATGTCGCGGCTGTACACGTAGGAGGCGAGGCCGTACTCGGTGTTGTTTGCCGCGGCAATCAACTCCCCCTCACTGTTGAACCGAAACAGTGGTGCGAGCGGGCCAAACGTTTCGTCCGTGGCAAGTTCCGCGTCGGCCGGGACCTCGGTGAGCACGGTCGGTTCGAAGAACGACCGGCCGAGCGCATGGCGCCGCCCACCGATGGCGACCTTTGCACCCTTCTTGACCGCGTCAGCAATATGGCTTTCGACTTTCTGCACCGCCGCGACATCGATGAGTGGGCCGACCGTCGTTTCAGGGTCGATACCCGGGCCGACGCGCAACTTCCGGACCCGCTCCACGAGCTTGCTCGCGAACTCGTCGTAAACCGCGTCGTGCACGTAGAAGCGGTTCGCCCCCACGCATGCCTGCCCCACATTACGGAATTTGGACGCCAGAGCGCCCTCCACTGCCGCATCGATGTCTGCGTCGTCGAACACGATGAACGGTGCATTGCCGCCGAGTTCAAGGGCAAGTTTCTTCACCGTGCCCGCGCTCTGCGCCATCAGCGTGCTGCCGGTATGCGTCGATCCCGTGAACGACAGTTTGCGGACCAGCGGGCTGCTTGTCAGTTCGGCACCCATTGCCCGGGCATCGCCGGTGATGACGTTGAGCACCCCTGCGGGGATACCCGCCCGCTGCGCGAGTTCACCCAGCACGAGTGCCGAGAACGGAGTGTTACTCGCCGGTCGCACGATCATCGTGCAGCCGGCGGCGAGCGCCGCGCCAGCTTTGCGAGTGATGATGGTGTTGGGAAAGTTCCACGGCGTGATCGCGGCGCAAACGCCGACGGGTTGCTTGATCACGATGATGCGCCGGTCATGGGCGGGGGACGGGATGACGTCGCCATAGGCGCGGCGCGCCTCCTCGGCGAACCACTCGATGAACGCTGCCCCGCTCACGACTTCGGCACGGGCCTCCCGCAACGGTTTGCCCTGCTCCGCGGTGAGGATCTTTGCAACATCCTCCTGGTGCTCGATGATGAGGTCGAACCACCGGCGGAGCAGATTGCTTCGCTCCTTCGCAAGGAGCGACCGCCAGGCAGGAAGCGCAGCCTCAGCCGCTGCAATTGCCCGTGCGGTCTCGCCCGCACCGAGGTTCGGGACTGTTCCGACAGCCTCCCCGGTCGCCGGGTCCGCCACTGTGCGAACCGTGCCGTCATCGGCGGTGATCCAGTCACCGCCGATGAGGCACTCCTCGCGCAAGAGAGACGGATCACTCAGTGCAAGATCCAGCGTCATGATTGTTTCCTCAGTGCTGTGCGGCGGACTCGTCGAGCGGGCCCGCCTTCCAAGTGGCATCGAAGTTGTCCGGGTACGGGTACCAGATCGCTCGCCACTGCGGCGTTTCGATCTCGGTCTCGATGTTGATCAGCGTCGGACGACCGCTCTCAAGCGCCGCTTCGAGCGCCGGCTTGAAGTCGTCTGGGTGGGAAATGTTCACGCCTTCGGCGCCCATTGCCTTCGCCATCGCGACGTAGTCCGGACCCCAGAGGGCTTGCTCGCCCTCCTTGCGGTAATCGCAGAGCGACTCGCGGCCGAACAAGCGCAACATTGTTTCGCGCTCGATCTGCAGCGAACGGTTATCGAACACGATCCAGATGATCGGCAGGCCCAGCTCGACCGCCGTCGGCACGACGGTCGCGCGCATCAGGAATGCCCCGTCACCGAGCATGGCGATGGCCGGCCCCTTGCCGCTGGCAAGGCTTGCGCCAAGCACGGATGCTGCACTCCAGCCCATGCGATGCATGTAGCTGCTGTGCACGACATTCCGTGACGACGCAGGAAGGAAGGAAGGACCGAAGCTCAGCATGTTGCCGGTGTCGAAGTGGATCGACGCATTGGGGCACTTCTCTGCCACGACCTGGCCTGTGTCCCACGTAATACGTGCGTAGTGGATGGGCGCAATTTCCGAGTTACGCATGTCCTGCGTGCTCTCGAACCACTCGGCACCCTTTGCGGTGAGTTCTGTCGTCCACGCCTCGCGCTCGGTCAGCCCCGCCTCACGTGCGGCGCGGGTGAGCGCCTCGAGCCCCAGTCGAGCATCCGAGAACAGCGCCACCTCGGTCGGGTAGGCCCGGCCGAGTTCCGTCGGGTCGATGTCGATGTGGATCAGCTTGGTGTTGGTCGGAATGTCGAAAAGTGTCCACGCACCGGTGTCGATATCGGTGAAGTGCGTTCCAATACCGATCACTACATCCGCGCGGCGTGCCGCGTCGTTCCCGTGTCCGGTGCCGGCGCGACCGATGCCCCCCACCGACAGGCGGTGGTCTTCGGGGAAGGCCGCCTTGCCTGCCGAGGTAACGGCGACCGGCGTGCCGGTCGCCTCTGCATACTCGCGCAGTGCATCCCACGCGCGGGAGTTCGCGATGCCACTACCAACAACCAGCAGCGGGCGCTCGGCCTTCTGCAGCACCCTGATTGCGTCGGCGATGCCACTGGGGTCCGGTGCCGGCGGGCGGTGCGCCATGTAGGGCCGCGGGTCGGGCAGTTCATCCGAGATGAGGGTGTTCTGGATGTCGTAAGGGATTGCCAGTACGACCGGACCCGGGCGACCGGTGTGCGCGGTCTGGTAGGCGCGAAGGAACATGTCAATCGCCGTGTCGGGTCGCGTGACCATGACAGACTTCTTCGTAATGGGTCGCATAACGCCCGCCCAGTCCTCGGGCCCGTGGCGGTAGAACTCTTCGATGCCACCCCGGTCGAACCAGTGCGTGGCGCCAACGCCCGCAATCAGGAGCATGCCGATCGACTCGTAGAACGCAGTCGCGATGGGCGGGACCGTATTCATGTTTCCCGGTCCCACACTCGTGGTCACGATCGGCAGCGGCACTGAGCGCTTGCGACGCCAGTAGCCGTCAGCGAGTTCCACCGCGTGGTCCTCGCTGCGCGTGTTGACCGTGTGTATCTTTGTGTCGTGCACGAGTGCGTCCAAGAGGGCCCAGTTGCCGTGGCCGTTCAGGCCGAAAGCGACCTCCGTGCCCATCTTTTCCAGCAGGCGAGCAATCGCCTGTGCAACAGTGATCTGTCCCATTTCACGTTTCCTTATCTGACTGAGAAACCCTTGCGGGTCAGTCCTTGAAGATTCCGGTGCAGGTGGGAAGCTCGCTCATTGATTCGAGGGAGTCAATCCGCTGCAGTTGATCGAAGAGGATGCGCGCGTCCGCCTCGTTGTGCGTCAAGAGCGTGCACTCCTGGAACTTGGTCCACAGCTGCTCGGCGGAGAGCGGGTCATTGGCGCCGCCGGGAATTGTCGTGATCGGGTCGCTCTTGATCACTCGTCCGTCATTGAGCGTGAGCGTGACGGTCTCCGAGGGCGAGAACACGGGGTCGCGGGGGTCAAACTCATCGACGGCGGTCAACTTCACCTTGGGCAGGAACGCCTGCATGTCGGGTCGCTGCACGACCTCGTCGGCGGTCTCGGGCACACCCAGCTTGCCCAGCAAGACAGCTGCGGCGATTCCGTACTGGCCGCTGAATTCCGCCTCCCAGCGCGTCTGCGGACGCTCGTAGACGAGGCAGGTAACCTGCCCGCGCCCCATGTGCACCTCGACTGAGGCAATGTCATCCGGCGCGATGTCCGTGTTCTCCGCGAGCAACTTCACCGTGCCGTTGAAGGAACGGTGCAGGAAGTAGCAGGTGGGGTGCAGCTTGATGAGCAGCTTGTGCTTGGGCAGATACCACTCTTTACCGAGCTTCGACTCCGACTCAAGATCGGGCTGCGCATCCGGCGAGAACGCTACGAGGAATCCCTGCACGTTCTCGATTGCGTCGTGGCCGGCTGACATACCAGCCGCAGCGAGTCGCGCCGCTTCCAGACCGCCGCGCGCGGCCTGTCCTGCGTGATAGCCCTTCATCATCGAGCCAAAGTTCGAGAAGAGACCGCCAGCGAAGCTACCGGCAATTGCGACGGCAGTTGCGGCGCGCTCGGCGGACAACTTGTGCAAAACGGCACCAGCTGCCGCGGCCGCCATGACGCCAAAGACCGAAGTCGGGTGCCAGCCCTTGGCGTGGTAATTGCGTGAGCGGCGCCAGAGTTCGCACCACACCTCGTAGCCGGCAACGTACGCAGTAACGGCTTCCTTACCGGTGGAGCCAAGGGTTTCGGCCTCCGCGAGGATGGCAGGCACCAGCACTGCGCTGGGGTGCCCCGACATGGACTGATCGTCGTAGTCCAACGAGTGGGCGATGGCACCCGCGAGCAGAGCCGCCTCGGGAGCCGAGACGAGGTGCGATGACAGACATGCGCGTGCCTCCCCGCGAGCCGCTGGCTCTACGAGAGTTTTGCGCACGATGTTCGCAACGGGCTCCTCGATACCCACCATCACAACGCCGACAGTGTCGGTGAAGGCGTCGCGAACCATGGGGAGGACCTCCGCGGGGAGGTCGTCGTAAGAAATCCCTTCCAGAAACTTGCCGATCTCGGCGGTGAGAGATGCCATTATTCCTCCTGCTTTTTTCAGCGCCGGACCTCGTCGGCCGGTCGGTCGATCAGTTGCCTCGCCACACAGTTCGCAGCGGAACTTCTGAACCCTGCGCGCACGCACTAAATGCCTACTCTGTTCAGAATCGCGTATATGCATTCAGCATTGTCTACGGGGAACGATACGCGGTAGCATCCTTTCCGTCAAGGATTCGGCCTGACCTGTCGAAAAGGCGCATGAGGCAAGTTGCTCCGATTCCTGGCGCCTAGACACCCGCCCGGTATCCTGATATCGGCAGATCACGACGAATCAACGAACGTCGAGTGCGCAACGTCGCAACGTCCTGGAGGCTTAATGTCGAATTCCACCTACGCGGACCTAGGTTCCTTTGCCGAGGCAATAGGCGGCGACGGTGCCGTCGATGCGCTTCGGCGGGCGTCTGAGACATCGCTCGCCTCGTCGTCTCAGTACTGGCGGGTCCCGATGGAGGGGCGCCACCTCACACCCCGCATGAAGGAATTGCTGCTCCTCGCCATGCACGGTGCGGCGACCGCCCTGAACGAGCGCGCCATCGCGCGTCACGTCGCAAGGGCGAGGTCCGCGGGTGCATCCGACGCCGACATCATTGACGTCTTCGTCACCATCTCCGGCCTCACCGTACACGCACTGTACTTCTCCGCCCCCATCCTCATTGAAGAGTTAGAGGAAGCCGGCATCACGCCCGTCATGGAGCCCGAGAGTGCGATCGAGTACGAAAAGACCAAGGCCGAGTTCATTGCGGCACGCGGCTTCTGGAACCCCGCGCGCGATGCCCTCGTCCGTGTCATGCCAACGTATTTCGCGACACTCGCCGCGCAGTCAAGCGAGTCCTGGACAAACGGCTCCCTCACAATGAAGGAACGCGAGTTCCTGTGCATTGCGATCGACTCCACAGTGACGCATAACTTCGAGTCGGGCTTGCGCCTACACATCCGCAACGCCCTCAAGCATGGTGCGACGGGCGGCGAACTTGCAGAAATCCTCGAACTGACCGCCCTCATGGGTCTGGAAGGCCTGGTCATCGGCGCGCACGAGATCGCGCGGGACAATATCTGACCGCTCGCCGCCGCAAGTGACGGCGAGTGGTCATGACCCGGTTTCCCGGAACTTGAGATGAGGAGTTGTGGCTCGTTGACGCTGTCTGGTTTCGAACTCTAGCGGGGTGTCCCAGCCGAGCGCGGCGTGGCGTCGCCGGCGGTTATGGAAGCCCTCGATGTACTCGAAGATCGCGTTAGCAAGCTCGACCCTGGTCACCCAGCGGCGCCGGTTCAATAACTCGACTTGCATGCGTGCCCAGAACGACTCGACGACGGCGTTGTCGTACGGGTCTCCGACTGTTCCGAGCGACGGGAGGAGCCCGGCGTTGCGTGCGCGAGAGGTGAAGGCCCACGAGGTAAATTGCGTGCCGTGATCCCCGTGGATGATCGTTCCCGGGGAGGGCAGACGTGAGTCGATCGCCATCCCGAGCGCGTTCGTGGCGAGTTCCGCGCGCTGTGTTGTGTCTATCGCCCACCCCACCACGCGACGGCTGAACACGTCGAGGACGACGCAGCAGTACAGCTTTCCTTCCCTTGTCGGATGCTCAGTTATGTCGGTCACCCAGGGTCGGTCCCGCCCATCTGCGTGGAAGCGGCGCCGGACCAGGTCAGTGACAGTGACCTGGGTGGGGACACGCTTGGAACGTCGTCGCAACGGGAGGCCGACAAGCCCGGATCGCCGCATCAACAGTCCCACGGTGTTTTGACCAACGGTTACCTCGTGCGACCGCTGTAGCTCTGCGCGTACCCGCATCCGCCCGTAGGTGCCATATGACGCCTCGTGGATCTGTCCGATCAGGTCGGTCAGCCACGCGTGCCGGATCGATCTCGTCGACCGGGCTCGCGATTTCCACTCGTATTATCCCGATGTGGAAACGCCCAACGCGAGGCACGCTTTCCGGATGCGGACTCCGTCAGCGTGGAGCTCGCCCCGAGACGGAACCGGTCTTTTGGGGGCACCACCCGCTCCACCGCTGCAGCCACTCTGCGGAGGATCTTGTTCTCCTCCTCCAACTCACGGACACGCCTATTCGCGGAAACCAGCTCAGCCGACGGCGCGCGCCCGGACGGCGGTCTCACGCCGCGGTCCACAAGATCTTGCTGTTTCCAGCGGTAGAGACAGGACTGCGCGATCCCGAGCGCCGCGGCAACGTCGACGACGGTGCGTCCCGACCTCACCAGCTCCAACGCACGCTCACGGAACTCGGACGGATACGGTCTTGGCATACGACCACTTCTCCTCTCAGAAGCAGCCACATCCTCTCAACCAATCGTTCCGGGGAACTGGGGCATGACCAGAGCCCTCACTTGCGGAGTAGAGCCACGCCCCCCGAAAGTATGATTACACCGGCGACTACGATCACGGCGCACATTGCCCATGCCGAGGCGAACGACACACGCTCGGCGACGATGCCGAACAACAGCGGTCCGACGACGGCACCCGAGTAGGTGCCACCCTGCATCCAGCTCGTTGCGCGAGCCTGTGCCCGCCGGTGCGTCACGATGACTGCGTGCTGGACGAGCCCTGGCCATGCTGAGCCAAGGGTGAACCCAGCAACGGTTGCCACGATAAGTGGCGTCGCAGCGGTGGCGAGACCGAGTGTCAACAGGCTTGCTGCGGCGAATACATTCATCACGGCAACCATCCGAAGGTGCGCAGTGGCGTCCCCCCACCTGTCCGACAGGCCACCGACCAGAATCCTCGAGGCAATGCCGAGCCAACTCCCCAAAGCCAACAGCCCCCCGGCCGTGGTGAGCGGGATGCCGTGGTCAGCCAAGCCCTCCACGAGGAATGGGGCGAGTACAGAGGTACCGATCGTCGCAAGCAAACCTCCAAGAACGAGCAGGAGGAGGGACCCACGTGGTGTGACGCGTTGTACCGGGGTAAAGCTTCGAGCGGCGGGAGGACTAGTTGGACGAACCGAGCGGCCCGGAACCCGGAGGGTGAAACTCAGTAGACAAACGGTGATGGCGAAAGTCGCAAACGCTACGAACGGTGCTCGCCAACTCGCACCAAGCGTCGTAGTAGCCCAGACGCTCGCCGCAGCAAACGTCGCTGCAGCGAATGCGCCAGCCACCTTCATTCCGAATGAAAGTCCGTGGAATCGGTGAGGCACAAGGCTCATCACCATCAGGTTGGCGGAGGGCGTCACGAGCCCATTCACCGCACCAGCCAGCGCGGATACACAGATCACCGCCAGAGCAGAGTCAGTAAACCCAGTGAAGATGCAGACGACCGCCGTAACGATCAATCCGACTCGCAGGGGCGGGAGACTCCCCCAGCGTGTCACGATCCAACCACCCACACCAACGCAAAAGGCAGAGGCCGCGTAGAACGCAGCAAAGGCGAAGCCGACCTGGGCAACGCTAAATGGGAAGTCCTGACGAATCGCGAAGGAGAGTGGGCCGATAGCAAACGCGGGCGCCGCAAACGCTGTCGCCGCCAGCCCGGGCATAACGACAGCCAGGTACTCACGAAATCGATTCAGGAACGGCGAGTCATCCGAAATCACTATTGCCGCCGACCCGTTTTGCGCCACAGAGATTCCGCTCTGTCGCTCGCCTTTACCAGTGGTGGGCGCAGCGTCGCATTAGCGCTGCGCCCACCACTCCGGTCACTTTCGAACGTGATGCTTAGCCCTTGAATAAGGCGTCCCAATCAGCCTGAAAGTCCTTGCGTCGCTCATCCGTCCACTCCTCGTGGTCGTAAATCTGGATGTCGTCGTATTTCAACCCTGTCAGTCCCGGGACGACGAAACCCACCATCCCCGGCCACAGCTCCGTAAGCTGCTTCTGGACACCTGGCGTCATAAGCCAATTGGTGAATACCACAGCAGCGTTCGGATGGGGAGCTGTCGCAAGAATGCCAGCACTGAGCTCTACCCCGCCTACGCCGGCGCTTGTGGGAATGTCCTCCGCGATTGGCGCGCCCTGCGCAGCCAGCGGCGGAATAACTCCGGGAACGAAGCCAACTCCGAATCCGACCTCACCCGCTCCCATGCTCTGAGCAATCGGCTGCGTTCCACTGAACGCAACGTGAGGAAGCGCCCCGATGCGCTCAAGAATGCCGGGATAGGTCGCTTCCCAGAGTGCATACTGGCTCTTCATTGCCGTCGATGAACCGGAATCGTTGAGTCCGATCGATACACCACTGGCCTCTGCAGACTCCACGAGTTCCTCGATCGACGCAACGGGTTCACCAAGATTCGTGTTGTGCCCGAAGGAGTACCCGTACCGAAGGATGGGGATACCGAACTCGCCTTCGAAGTCGCCGTAAGCGCTCTCGTTGTCCGCGTTGACGGATATCGGGGCTAGCGCGCCCTGCTCACCGCGCTCTGCAAACCACGGATGCTCCGCGTGGAAAGTCACATCGGCACTCCTGACCGCGCCCTCGATCTCCTGATCGAGCAGTGGCAGCATGTCACCGGTCGCAAGCCGGTTCACTGTGACAGTGATGTCTGGGTAAGCTTCCTCGAACTCTTCCTTGATGAAGACATCTGACCCCGGCTGAGTTGTATAGACCGTGAGGGACCCCTCCGCGTTGGCCGCTTCTACAACCGAGTCCCACTCGCCAGCGTCGACAGCCGTCGTGTCCGCCGGTGTCGTGCCGGAGCAAGCTGTGAGAACCAGTCCAGCGACGGCCATGGTCGCGACCGCCGAGAAGATTCCTAACCTGCGTGTGCTGTGGCGAAAATCCATACAAGCTCCTTTGCTCACTTCAAATGGAATTCAGTCGCTATCAAGCGACTGTCGAACTCATCAAGTGTGGCTGCCGACGCGTCAAGAGTCAAGGCTTGTGTCCGAATATACCAACTCCCAATCGCAGTTACGAACACCGAGTGCGAGTTTTCTGCGCCGAGGGAGCCTAATCACAGAACGCCTACGTTCAACTATTCATATATACGGCGACGACTATTCATATATACAGCGACGACTTCGTATGCGCTAACTGCACATTGCCGCCGCCATAGGGCGAGGCGGCAAAGCACCGCGAGCCGAACGCGAGGACGTCTATGTTTAAAAGCCCGATGCGCGCGATCGCAAAGCCCTCACCGTGACCCGATCAACGCCTTTGCTGGCCCTCGGCCGATCGGTTGGATCTCAATGCTGGATCCAAATGGAATACCGAACCTGGCTCCGTATAGCTTCTTCAACGCGGTAGCAGAGGATCATCGCCCGCGCCGGGTACGTCGACTAGTATGTCGTCGTCGAAGAGGTCTTCCACCCCGACTACACGTAAAACTGAACAATAGAGCGGGCCGTCCCCCCACCAATGAGGAGTGGATCGGCGCAATCACTGCGCCGATCCAGAGTTCTTAGACGAGAGACTCCCCCTGGTAGACAAGAGCACGTTCCGACGCCACTACGAGATCGACTTCGTCACCCGGGTGCGCATCGGCCACGGTCGTATTAGCCGCGTACCACTGACGACCGGCGACATCCACGATGTACCGCGGGCGCCCCCCGGCTCCGAGCACGACCTGAGCGAGCGTTCCATGCAGCCGCAGTTCATCCGGGTCGACGTTTCCATGTCGCGCTGCGAGGCGTGCGTCCTGGTCACGGACGAAAAGCTGCAAACCGTCGCCGCCAGAACACCGCGCGGCAATCGCCTCGCTCCCCTCAATTGTGCTCCCGTCGACGGAAAGCCGGCCCCCCGCAAGTGTGACCTCCATCTGGTTCCGCACCCCGAGGAAGTTGGCGGCATACGGGGACACGGGGTGCGCGTACACCTCGGCTGGCGGCCCCACTTGCTCGATCCGACCCTCCCGCATCAGGACGACTCGGTCACCCATCTCCAGCGCTTCTTCCTGGTCGTGCGTGATATGGATGGCGGTAAATCCGATCTTGCGATGCAGCCTCAACAGCTCGGCGCGAAGTGATACCCGCAGCAGCGCGTCCAAGTTGCTGAGCGGTTCGTCGAGCAGCAGGATGCCCGGCTCAGACACGAGCGCTCGAGCCAGGGCAATGCGCTGCTGCTGACCGCCGCTGAGCTCCGCAGGCAAGCGGTCTGCCAGGTGCGGCGTCTCCAACGACGTCAGCACGGCTTTCACCATGCGGTCCCGCTCCGACCGCTTTATCTTGCGCATCCGCAATGGGTAACCGACGTTTCGCTCAACTGACATATGCGGCCACAATGCGTAGTTCTGGAATACAAGCCCAACATTGCGCTTGTTAGGTTTGATATCCGCGCCGGAACTCGCGTCGAAGACGACTAGATCCTTCAGCCCGATCCTACCGGACGTCGGGGCTTCTAGCCCCGAGATGCAACGGATGAGGGTCGTCTTGCCACAACCGCTCGGACCGAGAACGACAACGTACTCGCCGTCAGCGATGTGCAAATCGATGCCGCGGAGAGCATGGACTGTCCGGTCCTTCGTGGTGAAGGTCTTCTCGAGACCCGATACCGAAGCGGCAATCCGCGGGTTTGCGCCGGACTCCTCAAGGCCGTTGTTCTGTCGTGGTGCGTTGGTGATCGTCATTGTCCACAGCTCCTTCGCCGTCGGGGGTCTATAGGTTGCGCAGGGCGGAACGGCCGCCGATAAGCATGGTGAGGACGAGGACAGCTGAAGTCACAACGGCAATGAGTAGCGACATTACGGCGACCTCTGGGAAGATGCCCCCGTCCCAGAAGTGGAAGAGCATTGTCCCCATCACCTGGCTACTGGGCGCACGCACCATAACTGAGACTGCGAAATCGTGCGACAGGAGCACGAGCGCAAGGGCGGCGCCGGCCGCCATGCCCCGGCGCACCAGCGGAAATGCGATATCAAGCACCGTGCGAAAGTACCCCGCTCCGGAAATTCGTGCAGCTTCGAAGAGCGACGGGCTGAGCCCGAG
Source organism: Microbacterium sp. zg-B185 (assembly GCF_030246885.1). Lineage (NCBI taxonomy): Bacteria > Bacillati > Actinomycetota > Actinomycetes > Micrococcales > Microbacteriaceae > Microbacterium > Microbacterium sp. zg-B185. The sequence continues at coordinate 379,685 of NZ_CP126739.1, read as the reverse complement.
GAAGCTGCCGTGCAGCGAACGGAGAATGAATGGCAACACGATGAAGACGTACCCAATCACGAACATCCAAATTGTGCCGAATAGCTGAAACGGTGGTCGGATCAGCACGTAAAGGATCGCAAGCCCGAGCACCGCCCGCGGCACGGCGAGCGGGGCCTGGAAGCTGAAGTCGATTATGTACTGGACGAAGCGGGGTGCGCGGATCGGACCCGCGATGCCGAGAGCGGCGAAGAACCCGATCGGGAGCGCGATCAGAACCGCCAACACTGAAGTCACCAAGGTCACGACGATGGATTGCTGCACGGCTGAATTGTTCAGGATGCTCTCGAAATGCGTCAGTGTGAACTGCGTCGCGAGGAGATCCCCTGACCAGAATGGCGAGAAGGCGACGACAGTGACCGCCCCCAACGGAAGCGCCACTGCAACAACACCGAAGAGGGCGATGACCGTGAATGCCCACCAGGAAGTCCGGTCGGTCGTCGCACCGCTGCCACCCGTCTGAGTGATGTAGCGGCGCTGATCGCCGATCGCAGTCCGTTGCGCGATTACGGCGACGATACCCAGGAGCAGAAGTGGAAGGCCGAGCGCGGCCGTCAACCCATAATCGACAGGGAACTGCTCTCGGATCTGGAAAATCGTCGTTGTGATTGTGTCAATCCCGTGCCGCGTACCGAGGAACAGTGGGGCGGTAAATTGCCCCAAGCCCATCAGGAACGCGACAACTGCACCCGCGATGATCGAGGGTCTCAGGAGCGGCAGTGTAATCGTCATGAAGCTCTGGAAGGCGTTTGCCCCGGCAATCTTCGCCGCCGATTCGAGGGGACCGCGGATCTCCATGATCCGCGTAGAGACGAGCAGGAATACGACGCCGGTAATGTCCAGGCCGGACACGATGATGATCCCCAGCATCGAGTAAACGTTGAGCGGCCCCTCTGTCGCGCCCGAAAGCCAAGGCAGTTCACGCAGCAGTACGTTGCCGTAACCAATCTTGGGCGAGAATAGGAAGCCCCATCCGGTCACGAGCGCCACCGGGGGCGCGACCAGTGTCAAGATGGGAATTATGGAGGCGAAGGCCTGCATCCGCCGGGGCACGTGCACGAGCGCCTTCGCAAGGACGATCGCGAGAACCGTCGCAATGAGGGTCGACCCTGCAGCGATGAGCACGGTATTGATGATGATCCCGCCAAGGTCGCGGACGTTCCCCAGTTCCCTGATACCAGCGGCACCGTCAGTGAAGGCCTGAGCATGGTAAATCAGGAGGGGCGCGAGTACCAAGACTGCGACCGTGATCGCGAAGACGTACCAGCTGATACTGCCGCCCCGCCGATTGGGCGCGGAGCGCGCGCGCAGGGGGATGGTGGACGTGCCAACATCTTCTAGTTTCGGCGCGGGGCGCCGATTGCGTGCGGAGAGTGTCGTGCGACTCATCTTCTGTCTCCTTCGACTTGCTGAGCACGTACCGCAGGACAAGGGGTTCGGTCGTGGTGCGAGGATTGCGAACCGCTCGACGTCCGATCAACTGCGCGTTTGTGCGTCGCCGACTTCAGTTTGATCGCACAGAGACAATGATCCCTCATCAATACAGTTTTGTCCAGCATCCCCAACACTCGTTCATACACACGAACACGATGGCGGTCTCCGCCCATGCAGCAGACTCGCGCCTGGATCCTTGTGTGAACCGAATTGGGTTCGTTATATTGATTCTGTGTTCGGATTTGGCGACGCTTGGTCCCCCAACCCGTCGCCGCCATTATTCAACACTCAGATCGAGGAGCCGGACATGGCAGAAACATCAGTTGAGTCGAAGAAGCTCGTCGACTTCGTCGAGGAGTCAGACTTCACAAGTTTGCCCGCGGAAGTCCGCGCGCACGTCGTTCGCTCTTTCGTCGATTCGGTCGGCTGCATCGTGGGTGGGGGGCGTCATCCCGCCGTTACGAAAACAGCCGAGACCTTGTCTATGGCATTCGGTCAGGCACGCGCATCGTTTCTCGGGCAGGCCGGGCAGGCGGATGTATTTCACGCATCCCTGATCAACGGGTTTGCCGGTGCCTCTTACTCCTATTTCGACAGCTACTCGACTGCGCACCTCCACGCAGGTGTAGTCCATGCGGCCGCGCTGCTGGCGATCGCAGAGACGATGCCAGTGACAGGGCTTGAACTTCTCTCGGCCTACGCCGCCGGCATGGAAGTCGGCTGCCGGATTACGAAATCCATCGCACTTCCACCGGCCGATGCCGACATTGGGTGGTCGACCGGCGGCATCGTCAGCGGTGTATCCGCGGCGCTTGCGAGCGGCCGTATGCACAAGCTGAACTCCGAACAGCTCATGCATGCCGCCGGCCTTGCCACGTCAACCGCGGCAGGAACCCGGGAACAACTTGGTACCATGGCGGGCTCGCTCATATTCGGCCAGTCGGCCCAGAACGGAGTGCGAGCAGCGATCCTTGCGACAAGCGGTTTCACCAGCTCTGTGTCAAGCCTGGACGGGCAGTACGGGTTCTTGCCCATGTTTTCAAAGGTTCCCAACGTTCCAGCCCTGACCGATGGGCTTGGCGAGCAGTGGGAGTTGCTGTCAACCACTTTCAAACCCTTTCCGACCGACATTGCGGTCCATCCATGCGTCGATGGGATGCTCAAACTCAGGCTCAAGCATGGGTTTGAGTCCGAAGAAATTGTGCGTATCGATCTTCAGATCAGCGACTTGGCTATGACGTTCTGTGACCGACCCACACCCGAAACCGAACTCGACGCGAAGTTCAGCCAGCAGCACTGGGTGGCGAGCGCGGCGCGTTTTGGTGCGGCAGGGCTACAGCAAGGCACACACGCAGCTATATTCGACCCCGAAGTCCGGCGACTCGGCGCGGCGACCAATCTGACGATGGACTCCAACTTGGGCTTCGACGCCGGGATTGTGACGATCGAGCTCACCGATGGCAAGCAACTGTCTGCCCACGTCGAACACTGCGTCGGCAGCGCTGCCTCACCGATGAGTGATGCAGATGTGAACGTCAAGTTCGTCGCTCAGACGTCCCTCTCCATCGGCACTGAGCGCGCTGAGGCGCTAGCCGGAATGTGCTGGGATGCCGAATCTCTGACGGATGCCGCAGCTATCGCGCGCGCAGCACGCAAGCTGTGAATGACATGCCGCGACTTGAAGGCAAAGTGGCCGTCGTTATCGGAGCCGGGCAGGGCCCCGGCGTCGCCGTGGGCAATGGTCGGGCCACCGGACTGCGATTCAGCCAGGAGGTGCACGCGTCCTTGGGGTCGACCATGATCTCGAATCGGCCGATGAGACGGTCCGGCTGACCGCGCCCGGCGCGGATACCGCGGCCTCCCAGACCGAGTGAGGATACGCCATTCCCTCCGCTCTGCTGTCGACTTCGCGATCGAGCGCTGGGGTCGAATCGACATCCTGCACTATGAATCGGCCTGACTTTCGTTCCTATCGGGAGCTTTGTCCGGCAAGTGCCGGCTGGGCTGATTCCAGGTCAGCGTAGTACGCCTGCTCCACCTCGATCGGGGTGCGCATGTCGAGCTCGCCGTGGAGTCGCTGGTTGTTCCACCACCACACGTACTCGAGAGTCGCGAGCTCCACCTGCTCGACGGTCCGCCAGGGGCCGCGCTGACGGATCAGTTCGGTCTTGTAGAGGCCGTTCACGGCCTCAGCGAGAGCATTGTCGAACGAGTCGCCGACGGTCCCGGTGGAAGGTTTCGCTCCGAGTTCCTCGATCCGATCGGTGTAGACCACGGCGAGATAGTTCGGCCCGTGATCGGCGTGATGGACCAGTCCGTCGAGGCGCCCGCCTGCGTCCCAGGCAGCCATGTCGAGCGCCCGCAGCGGCAGGATGTCGGACTTGAGCGTGGACGCCACGTTCCAGCCCACGATGCGGCGCGAGTAGACATCGGTGACGAACGCGACATACGCGAACCCGGACCACGTTGCGACATAGGTCACGTCGGCCACCCAGAGTCGGCGCGGGCCAGGGGCGGTGAATCGGCGTTGCACGAGATCCTTCGGCTTCTCCGCTGCCGGATCGGACTTCGTCGTGAACACTCTCTTGGACCGCTTCACACCCTCCACGCCGGCCAACCGCATCAGCCGTTCGGTCTGATCGCGACCGATCTCCCACCCTTGTCGCCGCATCAGCGCATGCATCTTCCGGCGCCCATAGACGCCGTAGTTCTCCGCGTGTAGGCGAGCGATCTCGGGCACGAGCAGGTCGTCGCGCAACTGCCTCGCTGACGGCGCACGGCCGACGGCGGCGCGATAACCGCGGGAAGTGAGGAAGCCCTGGACTGCGGGCCTGAGGACCCGGCAGATGAGCTCGACCCCGAAACGATCCCGGTGTTCGTTGATGAACCGGATCATCTCGGTCAGGGGCGGTCGAGCTCCTTCGCGAAAAACACGCTCGCAGCCTTGAGGACCTCGTTGGCTTTGCGCAGTTCGGCGTTCTCCTTCTGCAGCCGCTTGATCTCCGCCGCCGCGTCCGTCGCCAGTCCGGGCTTCACCCCAGCATCGACCTCGGCCCGGCGCTGCCACAGCCGCAGTGTCTCCGGACTCATCCCGAGCAATCCGGCGACATGCCTGACAGCGCTCATCATCGTCGGGTGCGACCGCCGCGTCTCCGCGAGCATCCGCAACGCCCGCTCACGCATCTCCGGCGAATACTTCCTGTTCATCGTGTTCCATCCTTACTTGAAGAACGGAACGAAAGTCAGGCCGATTCACTACAAGGTGGGTGTCGGCATCACCGGCGGGGATGCCGAGCTGGACGAGCTAACCGAGTACGCTTTGACCGAGGCTCCGCGATCAACTTGCGGGGCGCGATCAAGGCTGCGCAAGCAGTCGAGCCGATCATGCGCGAACAACGCAGCGGTGTCGTGCTGAATGTCTCGTCTATGTCTGCCATCGAGACCAGCACGAAGCTCGTGACCTACCGCACCGGCAAGGCCGCTCTCATCGTCACCCAGCAATTTGCCGTGGGCAATGCCGAGTACGGCATCCGGGCGAACGCCATCCTTCGCGGCCGCATGGACACGGCGATGGCGGTTGACAGCCGGGCAAGAATGTCGGGCAGAGCTCGTGAGGAGATCCTGCAAGACCGCGCGCCGTATGTCCCGCTGTCTCCCCACACCGGCACGGGGTGGGACATCGGGGACACGGCGACATTCCTGGCATCCGACGAAACAGGATTCATCACCCGCGTCTCACTGCCCGTCGATGGCGGCGCACTGGTGAAGATCGGCTGGTAGCGCGCACCAACCGAACAGGCTGGTGCGGGGACGAATCCCGCACCAGCCTCTTCGGTGCCAGTGAACTAGGGCCCGGCTTACGGTGCAAGCTACACCCGTGCCTCGAACTCGGCTTCAAGCTGATCGATCCACTCGAGCGCACGAGCAATCTGGTACCCGCCAGCCGTGGCCCCGAGTGGAAGCACGACCGCGTGGCGCAGAGCGGCGATAGGAGTGTTATTGCCCAGCAAGCGTCGCGAGTGAATCATGAAGGAATCCTCGAATCCCGACATCGCAAAGTGCGAAATCACAATCAACTCGCTGGTTGTGGCATCCAGCGGACCAGCGGCGAGCGCCGCGCCCCGCAGATCCTTGAGCGCCGTTCCGAGCGTGTCGGAGAAGCGCGATACATACTCTGTGGGGGGACGAGTGAGTTCAATGGCCATGAGATTGTTCCTGTCAGTTTTCTGGTGGGGTCGGTGCGGTGGATTAGCGCAGCAATGCTCGCGCCGAGGCATATAGCATGCGCGCGCGATCTGTCAGGTCGAGTCCGCCCCAGTCTCGACGCGGCACCTCGACGCTGAACGGAACGCCGGCCGGAGTCGCGGCTACCAGGTCCGCGAGCGGGAGCGCCCCGTGGCCGGGAAGCAATCGTTCGTACCGGGCTTCGATTGGGAGGCCGGTGCAGTCGGGGATTTCCCCCGGCGCATCACACAGCTGCACGCAGGCGATGAGCGCCGGGTCGATGTCCGCGACCTCGAGCGGGGTCCCGTGCGAACGGCTAAGGTGCAGCGCATCGATGCAAATGCCAAACCGTTCAACACCAACCGCAGTGGCGATTCGAACCGCGTCTTGCAGTGAAGCGATGTCGCGGTAGACCATGAATTCGAGCATCGGCCGGATGCCAAATCGGGCGGCGTTGTCGGCGAGCCGCGCGAGCGCACGGACTATCTGGGCTTCGTCCTCCGGCGTGCGGATGGCACCGGACGTGGCGGTGACGAGTACGTTCCGGCCACCGAGGCTGCCGGCGAATTCAAAGAGTGGCAGATAGGCGTCGGGATCAAGATCAGGCGCCGCACGAATGACCTCGACGTCGAGAAGCTGCAGATTGGTCTCGTGGAGACTGGTGGTGATGGCACGCATGAGCGCGGGATCAGCGAGCACGTCCGCGTCGCCCTCCATGCCCGGAATGAATCGCAGGCCGAGGTGGCCAAAGCCCGCCGTGGCTGCTGCTTCGATGATCGCGAGCGGGGAAGCAGGCAGCAACGACAGCGGGGATAGAGACAACACGTTTTCAGTCACCAGTGACCTCTCGAAATGCATATATGCGAATGGCTGTGGAGTCAGATTGCTGGCCACTCCAGCACGACTCTGCCCCGCAGTCCTCCCGCTTCGACGAGTCGGTGTGCGTCTGCCACCCTCTCGAACGGCAGACGTTCAGCGACGCGAAGCGTCACTGAACCGTCAAGCGCGGCCGCGGCGAGCGCGCTCAGCCCCGCGGTATCCTCGGTCTTCGACGCGACGGCGACGCTTCGGCGAGTGATACGACTGTCATCGACCACGTCACCTGCACGCACGTGCACCATGACGCCACTATCGCGGACGAGTTCAGCCACCGGTTCGCCAACGCGCGCGGCATCGACTGCACCGTCAACGCCGCCAGGCACCTCACGGCGCAACTCTTGGGCCATTTCCGGGCCGCGAGTCAGTACCCGCGATGCCCCAAGCCGCTCGACGAGTTCCCTATCCGCCGGGCTCGCGTCGGCGAATACGAGGATGCCAAGTCGGCGGGCCAGCTGGACGACATACCCACCAAGGGCACCGGGCGCACCGGTGACCAGCAGAGTTTCGCCCGCGCTGAGGCCAAGGTGCTCCAGCGCCTGTAGCGCGGTCAGTCCGTTCATCGGTATCGTCGTCGCCTCGACAGGATCCAGCGCATCGTCGATGACCGCGACAGACTTCGCCGGCAAAGCGAGGAACTGGGCATGGGTACCGCCCGATGGACGTCGCTTATCAACGATACCGATGACGCGTTTCCCGAGAATCGCTGGCGCCCCCGCCCCGACGCCGACTACCCGTCCGGCGAACTCCATCCCCGCGATGAAGGGCGGCTCGAGACCGACCATGATTGGGGCCTGCGCCCCAGAGCGCATGAGGATATCGGTCGGGTTCACCGTCGTGGCTTCGACTGCGACAAGGAGCTCTCCTGCACCGGCGACCGGCGTAGGGAGCTCAATCACCTCGAGGACCCCGCTGTCTCCGAACTTCTGAAATCCAATCGCCTTCATGCCATTCACCTCTCGTCGCGAGCCGCACAGCCGCTCAATCGATCACGAAGCGACTATGCCCCGCAAGGGCAAATGTACCGCATTGCCAACGAGCATGCGTCATTCTGAACACGTAGTGTTAGACGTGACTTGAAAGGGACTCCGCTGCCGTCCGCACACTCTCGACGATCTCGTCGAGATGCGGTTCCATCCGCGATGACAAACCCGCCACGGCGATGGCCATCGTCACGGGCGCACCCTTCCGGACGATCGGGCTCGCGACGCCCATTTCGATTTCCGTGTTGCCGCCCGTGTTGATAGCAATGCCCGTTCGTCGAATCCCGGCCAGTTCTTCACGAATGGTAGCTTCCAAATCTGGCTCCACCCGCTGGCGCCGGAAGTAGGCATCCAGTCGCTTGGGCTCCATGTACGCGAGGAAGAGCTTGCCCGAACTGCGTGGCCAGAGCGGCTGGCGCACGTGCGCGGCGGGTGCGGCCCGGATCAGAACGTCTTTGGCTTGCACGACGTCAAGATATACGGCACTATCACCCACAAGAGTGGACAGGATCGACGTCTCGCGCCATTCAGCCGAGAGGGCTTCCAGCGTGTGGCGGTAAACCACCGGCAGTGACGCGTTCTGCACCGCGACAAGGCTCGAGAGCGCCGGGCCGACATGGTATCGCGCTCCGTCCTCGCGAAGGTATCCCATCGCCACGAGACCTTTGGCGAGTCCATGCACTGAAGACTTCGGCGCGTCCACGTGGTTGGCGAGATCGCCGAGCCTCGACCCTCGATCGTCATTGGCGACTACGAGTTCGAGGATGGCCATCACCCTGCCCACCGTGCGGTGCTCACCTGCAGTCGCTGCGCCGCTACTAACAGTGGTCATAGTCAGTGCTCCTTCGTCCTAGCTTCGCCCCAGCATTGGCCACTGTAGCAACCAAGTCATCCGCGTGTCGGGAGGCTTGCCTTCAAAGTACGCGGAAAAATGCTGTTCGTGTTCACAAACACACGTTCATATTGGCGACGAAGCATGCGACATCCATCCTTGTCTAATGAGCGCCTCAGGTGACTATCCGCCTGTCTGTGAGGCGACGAATTCCTGTCTCGTCGCGAAGCGCCGAACCGGGTCCGTACCATCCCAGTCTGCAGTGAGTCGCTCGAGAGCCGCAAACGTGGCTCGACGTAGATCGTTCAAGGGAACGAGTTCCACGACTAGCCCAATCGATGGCGGCGATTCGTAATAGCTGACGTTGAGGACGCCGTCGGCCGTCTCGATTCGCGACAACTCGGTGAAGCCAGCCGCCTCCAGTGCACGACGGGCCGCGGGATATTCCTCCGGCCAGAAACCCAAGTGATGCATACCTTCGCGGCCGACGTCGAGGAAACTCGCGGTTATGGTGAATCGTCGTTTGGCATGATGATCTCGAGCTGCGTCTCTCCGACGTATGAGAACGCAACGGAAAAGGTCGCCGCTGTTGGCACTCCGCGATGAGCACGCGGGTGCCGTCGCCGCCGACGGGATCCCCGTCGCGGTAACGTGTCGGGTGCTGGAGTTCGCGAAACAGCCGCACTACCGATGGCTGGCCGATCTCGCAGCAAGACTGGGACTACGCGCAGCTGATCAACGCGGCCATCGACGTGGATGCCGACTTGTCGGCACGGCGTTGCGCATCGCGCCCGGCTTTGTCGCAACAGCGCTGGACGAGGATGCCGGGATCGAGACGACCATCGAGGCGCGGTACAACGCGGCAAAGGTGCGGTACATCCCGAGCACGGTCATCACCCGCGCCGTGGACGGCGAACTGGATGCCTCCCGCGTGGGTCACACCCTGGCGCAGGCCACGCTCCAGGCGGCGGTTCCGCACTGCGTCGCAGTGCGATTGGACGACGGGTCGGACGCACGATGGGTCACGGTGGCAGATCTGACCACCGGCGAGGGTCGCATCATCCCGCCCTGGATGGCATCCGCCGTCGTCAAACGGGGCATGAAGGACGAACGATGGGACGTCGTGGAGATCCTCTACGGCGCCGCCACACTGGCCGGCTCGCCCCCGGTCAAACTCATCTCCCTGGAACTGGATGTCCCGCAGCGCACCGCGGAGGACTGGATCCGCAAAGCCCGCGACTCCGGCCGCCTCGTCGGCATGACCGCACACGTCGGCCGACCGGCCAATGGGTAGCATCGCCGCCTACACAACCAGGGAGGGTCGGCGGTACCGCGTCCGGTACCGAAAGCCAGACAACTCCCGAACCGATAAGCGTGGGTTCAAAACCAAGCGCGAAGCCGAACTCTTCCTCGCGAGAGTCGAGCTCAACAAGGCGAGCGGCACCTACCTTGATCCGAGCCGGTCACGAATAAGCGTTGGTGAACTAGGCCCAACTTGGCTAGCCGCAAAGGAGGTCGCACTCAAGCCTTCTGCCTTCGCTCCTTTGGAAGTGGCGTGGCGACTCCGAGTCCAGCCGCGCTGGGGCAAGGTTCCAATCACCGAGATCAGCCACTCCGATGTCAAGGGATGGATCGCCGCACTCAACGCCGAGTTCGGCGCGTCCGTTGTCATCCGTACATACGGAGTTCTGGCTTCGGTTCTGGACGACGCCGTTCACGATCGACGCCTGTCGGTCAACCCCGCGCGCGGCGGCAAGATGGGGCTGCCCCGAAAGATTGCATCGAGGCACGTCTATCTCACCCACACTCAGGTAGAGCAGCTCGCAGCAGCTAGCGGTGAGTACGGGACGTTGATCCGCACACTGGCCTACACCGGCCTGCGCTGGGCAGAGGCAATCGGGCTACGGGCGCACAGCGTCGATCTCACGCGATCACGGATCTGGGTCGTGCAGAACGCGGTGGAGGTCGGCGGACAGATCATTGAGGGAACTCCGAAGTCCCACAAGATCCGGCACGTTCCGATGCCATCGTTCCTGCGCGAAGAGATCCGTGACCGGATCGCAGATCTCGGCCCGGATGACTTGGTGTTCCCGAGCCGCGCAGGCGACTTCATGAAGCGTGTACGCAACAGCAAGAACTCGAAGTCATGGTTCAAGAACGCAGCAGCCGCAGCCGGTGCACCCAGGATCAAGATTCACGACTTGCGCCACACGACAGCGTCGTCGCTGGCCGTCCAGGCCGGCGCCAATGTCAAGGCGATCCAACGCATGCTCGGTCACGCTTCCGCCGCCATGACGCTCGATGTCTATGCCGACCTGTTCGACGACGATCTGGACGCAGTCTCAGCCGCACTCGATCGCAGCCGCTCAAGCCAGCTCGGTGGGGCCCGCCACGGAGACTAGGACAGCTCGGTGATCGTGGTCACGGCCGTTTGACTGTGCCGCTGTGCGTGCCGACCGGACCGCAGAGCAGGCCACAGGCGCGCGCTCTGGATGCCCCTCAAGAATCAGCACGCCCACCTTCGCCGAAGACAAATGTGGGCAAACGGTGGGCATGCGGGGCTTCAGCCGCGAAGCCGGCCCTCGAGAACCGCGGAAAATCAACGAAGTTGAGGCAGATACTGTGGCGGAGACGGAGGGATTTGAACCCTCGGACCCCGTGAGGGGTCTCCACCTTAGCAGGGTGGTGCACTAGGCCGGACTATGCGACGTCTCCAGGCATCTGTGGCAGAAACCACGGTGATGCGCCCAGCAATCATAACCGCTGGCGGCGGGACCGGCGAACCGACCGCTGACGCCTCACCCGAGCGTCGAAACGCGTGCACCGGCCGGGGAGTTCAGTGTGCCGGACTAGTCGCGCAGGTTGCCGTTCGAGCAGGTCTCCTGAGCGGCCGTCGACCCGGTGATGTCGGACGGGAGCGCGATCGACTCCTGCACGGGCGGCGCGGACGGGTCGGGGACGGTGGGCTCGACCGGTGTCTCCGGCTCGACGACGACGACGCTTTCGTTGGATCCCGCGTCACCGGTCAGCTGCAGGGGCTGGTTGGCCGCGAGCGCATCCCAGATGGCCTGCGCGGAATCGTAGTTCGGGACGACCTTGTTCGGGTCGTTCGGGTCGGTGACGACCGGGTACTGCAGGAAGACGATCTCCTCGAACGGCACGTTCTTGACCGCGAGGGCGATCTGCACGAGCGTCAGCGGGTTGGTCAGGCTCTTGCTCGGGGTCACGTTGTCCACCGCCGTGGTGGCGAGCTTCATGAGCGCGCCGGGATCGGACAGCACGTCCTCGCTGACCAGCTTGCGTGCCAGCCTCGACATGTACTGCTGCTGGTTGCTGACACGACCCAGGTCGCTGCCGTCGCCGACGCCGTGACGGGTGCGCAGGAACTGCAGCGCCTCGATGCCCTGGATGTTGCGCATCCCGGCCGGCCAGTCGATGCCCGTGTAGTAATCGCGGATGCCGCTGGCCAAGCACACGTCCACGCCGCCGACAGCGTTGGTGACCTCGATCACGCCGCCCCAGGTGACCTTCGCGGCGAACGGAATCGGCTGCTCGCTGAGCGCCGAGACGGTTTTGACGACACACGACAGCCCCCCGTACGAGTACGCGGTGTTGATGGGCTGCTTGCTCATCGCCGGCGTCTCGGAGCCGTCCTCGGCGGTGCACGAGGGGATCGGGATCATCAGGTCGCGGGGGAAGGAGATCACCGTGACGCGGCGGGGAGCGTCGGAGATGTGCACCAGCATGTTCACATCGTTCAGTTCGCCTTCGGCATCCGGGCCGGTGCAGCGGTCGCCGAAGTATCCGGCGTATGCCGGCTCGCAGGCATCCGTGCCGGCCACGAAGAGGTTCACTCCGCCTTCGATCGCGCCGATGTCCGGCGGAACGGACTCCTGTCCCTCCAGGTCCACGGCATCCTCGGTGAAGCTGGTGGTCAGGTCGGTGAGCGCGTATGCGGCCACACCGGCCCCCGAGACGAGCACCACGGCGACGAAGATCCCGAGGATCTTCATCAGCATCGCCACCGGATGCGGCGACTTCAGCTCCCCGTGGCGCGCGACAGTGCGGCGGCCACGTGTGGAGGGCTTGGTCGTCGGGCTCACTCGCGTCCTTCCGGGATGCTTCGGATCTGCACCGCCCCCTCCCGCCGAAGCGGAAAGCGGCATTGCGCGGAGGGTGTGGGATTCGAACCCACGGGACATTGCTGCCCACTGGTTTTCAAGACCAGGTCCATCGGCCGCTCGGACAACCCTCCCGACAGGTGACGCGAGATCGCGGCATCCGTCGAACAGGCGTCGAGTCTAGCCGAGCACCTCCGACCGATTCTCCCAAGACCGCCTGGACGGCTCCTGTGTCTCTGCGCACGCTCCCGACGCGCCGCCGCCCGCGGATCAGAGGTTGCGCAGCACCTCGGCCACTCCGCCGGCCTGCACCGAGAGGGTGATCTCGCCCGCGGCATCCCGGACTTCCTGCGGGCCCTGCTCCATCGCGACGGCTCGGCCCCCGTTCTGGAGCGCCCAGCGGAACATGCCGAGGTCGTTGCGCCCGTCGCCGATCACCAGCACGTGCGCAGGATCGATTCCGAGCCAGGTGCGCACGCGCTCGAGGGCGCTGCCCTTGTCCACGCCCTGCGGGGCGATGTCCAGCCAGGCGGTCCACCCGACCGCGTACGACACCTCGTTCAGCCCGATGCGCTCGACGAGCTCCACGAAGTCCTGCTCGGTGTCGCCCGGTGAGACCACCACGATGCGGCAGACCGGCATCGAGCCGAGCTGCTCGAACGGCACGCGGTCGGCCGTCTCCAGGTTCCAGTCCCCGAGGTGCTCGGTGTAGAGGCGGCGCCCGTCGGCCAGTTCGACCATGTACTTCGCGTCGGGCAGGTGTTCGCGCAGTAGCGCGAGCACCTCGGTGGGGTCGAACGTCTCGGTGTGGAAGCGCTCGTAGGAGCCGTCACCCGCATCGGCCTTGCGCAGGATGACCGCGCCGTTGGAGCACACGACGAACTCCGGTGCGATGTTCAGGGATTCCAGGAACGCCTTGGCGCCCTCCCAGCTGCGGCCGGTGGCGAGCATGATCTCGTGCCCGGCGCGGTGGGCATGCTCAACCGCCTCCACCACTCCCGGGCTGAGGGTCTCGTCCTCCAAGACGATGGTTCCGTCGATGTCCAGCACGACCAGCAGACGCTCGGTGCGGATGCCGGGATCCTCCGCATCGCGGGCGACACCCTCGACGAGGTCCGCCGCCGCCTGCTCCGGCACGACCTCGATGCTGCCCGTGGGCGGAAGATGCGCTGCCGTCACGCCGCGGGCTCCATGACCTCGAGGCCGCCGAGGTACGGCCGGAGCACCTCGGGGACCAGGACCGAGCCGTCCGCCCGCTGGTGGGTCTCGAGCATCGCGACGATCCAGCGCGTGGTGGCCAGGGTGCCGTTCAGCGTGGCGACATGCTGCGTCTTGCCCGCGCCCGTCCCGCCGTCCACAGACGGCCGGTAGCGGATGTCCAGCCGGCGCGCCTGGAAGGTCGTGCAGTTGGACGTCGAGGTCAGTTCGCGGTACGCACCCTGGGTCGGCACCCACGCCTCGACGTCGTACTTGCGCGCGGCGCTGGAGCCGAGGTCGCCCGCGGCGACGTCGATGACCCGGTAGGCCAGCCCGAGGTCCTGCAGCATCTGCTCCTGCATCGCGACGAGGCGCAGGTGCTCCGCCTCGGCATCCTCCGGTGTCGTGTAGACGAACATCTCGAGCTTGTTGAACTGATGCACGCGGATGATGCCGCGGGTGTCCTTGCCGTAGGAGCCGGCCTCGCGGCGGTAGCACGTGGACCATCCCGCGTAGCGCTTGGGCCCCTTGCCCAGATCGAGGATCTCGTCCATGTGGTAGCCGGCGAGCGGCACCTCGCTGGTGCCCACCAGGTAGAGGTCGTCTTCTTCGAGGTGGTAGACCTCGTCGGCGTGCTGCCCGAGGAACCCCGTGCCGCGCATGACCTCCGGCCGGACCATGGTCGGCGGGATGAGCGGGACGAAGCCGGCCGCGAGCGCCCGGTCGAGGCCGAGCATCATGATGGCAATCTCGAGTCGTGCGCCGATGCCGGTGAGGAAGTAGAACCGGCTGCCGGACACCTTGGTGCCGCGCTCCATGTCGATCGCGCCGAGCATCTCGCCCAGTTCCAGGTGGTCGCGCGGTTCGAAGTCGAACACCGGCGGCTCGCCGAAGGTGCGCAGGGTCACGAAATTGTCCTCGCCGCCGGCGGGGACACCCTCGATCACGATGTTCTCGAGCTTGGCGAGGGCGGTGTCGGCCGCCTGCTCCGCGGCGGTCACCGCGTGCTGCGCCGCCTTGACCTGTTCGCTCAGCTCCTTGGCCGCCGAAACCAGGGCCGCCTTCTCGTCCTTCGGCGCCTGAGCGACGCGTTTACCGTGCGCGTTCTGGGCGGCGCGGAGCTCTTCGAAGGCGGTGATCGCGGCGCGGCGCTCACGGTCGGCGGCGACGGCGTCGTCGACGGTGGCCGGCGACTCCCCGCGGGCCTCCTGCGAGCGCTTGACCAGCTCGGGATTTTCGCGGAGGAAGACTGGATCGATCACCCCACAAGTGTACTCAGCGGCATCGCGCGACCGGCCGGCCCTAGTGTGGAGCCATGGTGACGGCAGGGGACGCGTCCGGCGCGCCCGATGGGGACGCGAAGACACCCCGCGGCGCCGACGACGAAGCGGTCGATCCTGCGGAGGCGGCACAGTCCGACGAGGTGATCCGCGAGCCCGAGGACATCGCCCCGGACACCACCGACGGGGAGGGCGGCCGGGCCCGGCGCGTGGACGCCGAGGGCAGGACCGAGCCCATGGCCGGCGGCGAGAAGCCGAAGCCTCAGGCGGCGCTGGTGTACAACCCCACCAAGGTGGATGCCGCCGCCCTGCGCGCGACCGTCCAGCGGCTCTCGGCGAGAGCCGGGTGGGGCGAGCCCCTCTTCTATGAGACGACCGTGGACGATCTCGGCGACGACGTGGCCCGCCAGGCGCTGAAGGCGGGCGCCGCTGCCGTGCTGGTCGCCGGCGGCGACGGCACCGTTCGTGCGGTCGCCGAGGCGATGAGCGAAAGCGGCGTCCCACTCACGATCGTGCCCAGCGGCACCGGCAACCTGCTCGCCCGCAACCTGCTGCTGCCGCTGACGGACCCCCAGGCAATGGTGCAGGCGACCTTCGACGGCGACACGCTGCCCGTTGATGTCGGCTTCGCCGCGATCCGGCGGGAGGACGGCACCAGCGAGGAACGGGCGTTCGTCGTGATGGGCGGCATGGGCCTGGACGCCGCGATGATCGCGAACACCAACGGCACGCTCAAGAAGCGGGTGGGGTGGATCGCGTACGTCGACGGCGCGGCGCGGTCGCTCGCGGGCGCGAAGGCCTTCCGGATCGTCTACCAGGTGCCCGGCCGGCGCCTGCACTCGGCGCGGGTGCAGAGCATCCTGGTGGCCAATTGCGGGTCTCTTCCGGCGGGCCTGGAACTCATCCCCGGGGCATCCGTGACCGACGGTGATCTGGACGTCGCGATCTTCCAGCCCAAGAACGCGCTCGGCTGGCTCCTGGTGTGGCGCCGCGTGGCGTGGGACAACAGCATCCTCCGCCGTTTCCGTGCCGGACGTCACGTGTTGTCGCTGCGCACGAAGGACAACTCGGTCCTGTACGCCCGCGGCAAGGGCCTGGACCTTGCCACCTCGACGGCGCAGCCGGTGCAGCTGGACGGCGACGAGTTCGGCGAAGCGGTGCGCATGCGCTGCCGCGTCGTCGAAGGCGGGCTGCTGACGGTCCTCCCGAAGGGTCACGACACCTCCCGCCTCTGAGCCGCGGAATGCCGCAGCTTCTGTTCTTCTCGCTCGGTGTCCCAGTTATGCACGCGCGCCGCGGCGTGTCGCATGCGCAAGTGGGACACGAGTACGGAGGTGCGGCGACTACCGCGCGCGGCGGGCGGGTGCGCAGCAGCGTCGGTGTCAACCCTCGCCCGCGCGAGCCGGCCGCCGATACCATCCGATGATGAGCGGGCCGTCGATCGTGTGGTTCCGCGATGACCTGCGCCTCGCCGACAATCCCGCGCTCCGCGCCGCGGTCGAGCGCGACGAGCCGGTGATCGGCCTGTACGTCCTGGACGAGGAGTCGCCCGGCATCCGTCCCCTCGGCGGCGCGGCCAAGTGGTGGCTGGACGGCAGCCTGCGCTCGCTGGCGGACCGGCTCGCGCAGCGCGGCTCGACGCTCGTCCTGCGGCGAGGGGCGGCGGCATCCGTCGTCCAGGACGTGGCGAGGGAGGCCGGGGCGGGCGCGGTCTTCTGGAACCGGCGCTACGGCGGGGCGGAGCGGGCAGTGGATGCGGCGCTGAAGACCGCGCTCCGCGGCAGCGGCGTGACGGCGACCTCGTCCGCGGCCTCGCTGCTGTTCGAACCGTGGACGGTGCTGACCGGCTCGGGGACGCCGTACTCGGTGTTCACCCCGTTCTGGCGGGCCTGCCAGTCGGGCCCGGCGCCGCGCGCGCCGCTGGCCGAACCGCGGCGGATCCGGGGCCCCGCCGCGGCGCCTAGCAGCGACGACATCGGCGACTGGGCTCTGCTGCCCACCGACCCGGATTGGGCGGGCGGCCTGCGCCAGACGTGGGAACCCGGGGAGCCGGCCGCGCGGACGCGGCTGCGCGAGTTCCTCGCCGAGGACCTGGCCGACTACGACCGTTCCCGGGACGAACCCGCGGCCGGAACGACCTCCCGGCTCTCTCCCCGTCTGCGGTGGGGCGAGCTCAGCCCGCACACCGTCTGGCACGAGGCGATCGGCGCCGGTCAGTCTGCGGGGCGCTTCCTCGCCGAGCTGGGCTGGCGGGAGTTCGCCGCCCACGTCCTGTACCACCACCCGGATCTGGCCACGCAGAATCTCCGCCCCGAGTTCGACGGCTTCCCCTGGCCCCGCCTGCGGCCCGCGCAGCTGCGGGCGTGGCAGCAGGGTCGCACCGGCATCCCGCTGGTGGATGCCGGCATGCGGGAACTGTGGCGGACAGGGGTGATGCACAACCGCATCCGCATGGTGACGGCATCCTTCCTCGTGAAGAACCTGCTCATCGACTGGCGGCGGGGTGAGGAGTGGTTCTGGGACACGCTGGTGGATGCCGACGGTGCGAGCAACCCGTTCAACTGGCAGTGGGTCGCCGGATCGGGCGCCGATGCCGCCCCGTACTTCCGCGTCTTCAATCCCGAGCTGCAGGCGAAGAAGTTCGATCCGCGCGCCGAGTACATCCGCCGCTGGGCACCGGAGTACGGGCCGGATGCCGAGGCCCTGGCGCCCCCGCCGATCGTGGACCTCGGCGAGTCGAGGAAGACCGCGCTGGCCGCGTACGAGCGGATGCGCCGCAGCCGGCGCGCCTGAGCCGACGGGACCCGCTCGCCGCCCTTCCCCCTGCCCCGCGCCCGGTTGGCCTGCCTCCTCCGGTTCACTGGCCCTGTGTGCACGCGAAGGGCCCTCAGTGACGTACACACAGGGCAAGTGAACAGGGCGGATGCCGGGACGCCGAAGGACGCGCGCGCACGGCGGGCGCGCTGTCACTCCAGCCGGTGGTCGTGGACCGTCGAGGTCAGGGTCGATCCGTTCAGGTCGAGGTAGAGCTGTCTCTCCGTGATCGACAGCGTCATCGTATTGCGCCGCTCCAGGACGGCGACGGCAGAGTCGATGAAGCCGGGGTCGAAGCTGTGCAGCGTGATGGCCTCGGCGTTGTGGATCCGCTTGCCCGCCCACGGTGCGAGCACCTTGACCGGATCGCGGTGCGTGTAGATCGCGGTCCGGTCGGCGAGCTTGCTCCCGTAGTGCAGCCGCGCGGCGTCCGGCGCACCGACTTCGATCCACCCGGTGAGCCGTCCGGTCGCGTCCCGTACGAGCACTGCCGGCTCGTCCGTCGTGGAGATGCCCTCGCTGAATGCGATGCCCTCCTCGAACTCCAGGCAGTAGGCCAGCACTCGGGTCATCATGAACGCGGCGGTCTCGGACGGGTGGCGGGCCACCCGAAGGGGCAGTTCGTCGTAGACGCCGCGATCCACATCCGCCAGTTGCACCGTGAAAGTGTGGATCGTCGCGCCGGATGCCATAGCGCCCGAGCCTACGCGCTGCCCGGGCGCCGCCTGGCCGGATCGCTCGGTATCCTGACACGACGGTGCCGGGAGGAACGACGATGAGCGATGTGCAGACGCGGCATCCGGACTCCGTCGGCCTCACGAGCGTCTGCGGTCACCTGCTACGGCGCGCCCAGCAGGTGCACAACGCGTACTGGCTGGACGAGGTCGGCAGCGATCCGACGAGCCCGCAGTATGCGGTCCTCGCGGCGATAGCCGCCACGCCCGGCGCCGACCAGCGCGAGGTGTCCGAGGCGGCATCCCTGGACACGTCCACCACGATGGACATCGTCGCCCGCCTGACCGGACGGGGCTGGGTCGCCCGGGAACGAAGCCCGTCCGATGCGCGGCGGGACATCCTCACTCCCGCGGCGCGCGCGGTCGAGGCACTCACACTGCTGCGCACCAAGGTCCAGCGCGTGCAGGACCGACTGCTCGCACCGCTTCCGGACGAGGAGCGTGGCGAGTTCGCCGACCTGCTGCGACGCACTGCGCGCGTGGATCCGCAGACGCAGGGCGGCGGATACTCCCCGCTGCACATCCCCGGCCATCTGCTCCGGCGTGCGCAGCAGGTGCACACCGCCCTGTTCGCCGTGGAGTTCGATCGCGAACTGACCGGGCCGCAGTATGCCGCACTCCATGTGCTGGCCGCCCACCCATCGATCAGCCAGCGCCGCCTCGGCGACGAAGCCGCGCTGGACAAGTCCACGGCCGCCGACCTCGTGCAGCGTCTGGCACGCCGCGGCTGGATCACCCGGGAACGGGATGCCGCGGACGGTCGCCGCCGCGTGCTCTCGCTGAGCCGTGCCGGCGAGGAAGCCGCGCGCGGATTCATGCCCCGGGTCACGGCCGTTCAGGAGCGACTGATGGAGCCCCTCGACCGGCGCGATCGCGAGAGGCTCCTGGCGCTGCTGGTTCCGGTCGCGTACGTCGCCGGGTACTGACCCCGGGCAGCGCCCGCGGTGCCGGCTGCCCCTTGCGCTCCCTTCCGGGTCGGGGATATCCTCCGTATACGTACTATTTTCTCGGGTCGGTCTGACCGGTGCGACCCGGCGCGAAGGAGCAACGATGCAGGCGTATCTGAACGGCTTCCACAGCGGCGACCCCGCGATCCTGCCCGCTGACCCGGCCTCGACGCGCGCGCCGCACGACGACGACTGCGTCGACGTTCTGATCGTGGGCACCGGCCCCGCGGGCTGCGTGCTGGGCGCCCAGCTGGCCGCCTTTCCCGGCATCCTAACCCGCATCCTCGAGCGGCGGGGCGGTCCGCTCGAACTGGGGCAGGCCGACGGCGTCGCGTGTCGCTCGGTCGAGATGTTCGAGGCGTTCGACATCGCCGACCGTGTGTTGAAAGAGGCCGCGCAGATCACCGAGACCGTCTTCTGGCGACCGGACCCGACCGACGGCTCCCGCATCGTGCGCAGCGGGCGGATCGAGGATGTCGAGGAGGGACTGTCCGAGTTTCCGCACGTCATCTTGAATCAGGCGCGCGTGCAGGATTTCCTGCTGGAGAAGATGCGGACCGCGCCGCGGCGCCTGGAACCCGAGTACGGCGTCGAGGTCCTCGCGGTGGAGGTGACGGACGCCGCGGACTACCCCGTCCTCGTCCGGACGCGCGATGTGGGCACCGGCGCAGAGAGCACGCTGCGCGCACGTTACGTGGTCGGGTGCGACGGCGCGCGCAGCACCGTGCGGCAGTCGATCGGCCGCGTCCTGCGCGGCGACTCGGCCAACCAGGCGTGGGGGGTCATGGACGCACTGGCGGTGACCGACTACCCGGATATCCGCTTCAAGTCGGTCATCCAATCCCGCGACTCGGGCAACATGATCATCATCCCGCGCGAGGGTGGCTACCTGGTCCGCTTCTACATCGAGATGGACGAGCTGGAGCCCGGTGAACGAGTGGCCGGTCGCGCCATCACCTCGGACGACCTGATCGCGGCCGCCCGCCGCATTCTGCACCCGCACACGCTCGACGCGCGGGAGATCGTCTGGTGGTCGGTCTACGAGATCGGCCAGCGACTCACGGACAAGTTCGACGATGTGCCCGAGGACGAGGTCGCGACCCGGCTTCCCCGGGTCTTCGTCGCCGGCGACGCCTGCCACACGCACAGCCCGAAAGCCGGACAGGGCATGAACGTGTCGATGCAGGACGCTTTCAACCTCGGCTGGAAGCTCGCCGCCGTGCTCGAGGGCCGCAGCGACCCCGAGCTCCTGCACACGTATTCGGCCGAGCGCCAGGCCGTCGCGCAGGACCTGATCGACTTCGACAAGGAGTGGGCCGCCATGATGAGCGCGAAACCCCTGGATGCCGTCTCCGGCGAGGGCGTGGACCCGGATGCGCTGCAGAACCACTTCCAGAAGCAGGGCCGGTACACCGCCGGCACGGCCACGCAGTACCCGCCCGCGCTGCTCACCGGCGGCCCCCAGTGGCAGCACCTCGCGGCCGGGTTCCCGATCGGCCGGCGATTCCACTCCGCCCCGGTCGCTCGCATCGCGGATGCCGAGCCGCTTCAGCTCGGCCACCTCCATCGCGCAGACGGCCGCTGGCGGCTCTACGCATTCGGCGATAGGCCGCCGATCACGGATCCCAGCTCACGCCTGCGCCGATTCGCCGAGCGGTGGATCGAAGGTCCCGCCACCCGCTTCACCGCGCCCGGGGCTGACGTCGATGCGGTCATCGACGTGCGCGGCATCCTTCAGCACAGCCATCGCGAGGTCGAGCCGACGAGCCTGCCCGAGCTGCTCCGTCCGCATAAGGGCAGGTACGGGCTGGCCGACTACGACAAAGCGTTCGCGCCGTCCGTCAGAGAGGGCGATATCTTCGCCGCGCGCGGAATCGACCGCGACCAGGGCTGCCTCGTTCTGGTGCGCCCCGACCAGTACGTGGCGCACGTGCTCCCGCTGGACGGCCTGGATGAACTGGAGGAGTTCCTCGGCCGCTTCCTGCTCCCCCGGCGGCGCGAGGCCGGACTCCGCGCGTGACCCCGCCGCCTCTGCACCGTGCCGACCCGCCATCAGGCTGAGGGCGTCCGGGACACCGGGAACCGGGTCGTGCCGTGCATCCCGGCGCGAGAGGTATCGTGACAGTACCGGCAAACGCCGGATCAGGGAAGACTTCTCGTTGACCGTTGGGCATCCGTCCGGCCACGATTCCGTCGCCTCCTCTGAATCACTCAGAGGAATCCCATGCTCCCGTCTGTCCCCCGTTCCGAACCCACCGCAGCTTCGCTGCCCTCCGGAACCACCGCCGTCGTCTACTGCGAGGGTCAATTCGGTCAGCAGGACGGCAAGACCGCCAACGGCCTCGTGCGCCACTCCGAGCGGTACGAGATCCTCAGCGTCATCGACAGCACGCTGGCCGGGGTCGACGCCGGGCTTCATCTGGACGGCGTGGCCAACGGGATCGCGGTGCTGGCCGACCTGACAGAAGCGATCGCCTTCGCCGGACGCGTGCCGGACTACCTCATCTGCGGCATCGCGCCCGCGTCCGGTCTTCTGTCGGCCGCGCAGCGGGTCGTGCTGCTGGAGGGCATTGCGCGGGGCATGCACATCATCAACGGCCTGCACGAGTTCCTCAACGACGACATCGAGTTCGCCGCGGCCGCGCTCCTGGCCGATGTGACGATCACCGACGTGCGCCGCCCGAAGGCCAAGCAGGACCTGCACCAGTTCTCCGGCCGCATCTTCGATGTGCCGTGCCCGCGGATCGCCGTCCTGGGCACGGACGGCGCGATCGGCAAGCGCACCACAGCGACTCTGCTGGTGCAGTCGCTCAACGCCAGAGGCATCAACGCCGTGTTGGTCGGCACCGGTCAGACCACGCTCATTCAGGGCGGCAGGTACGGGGTCGCCCTGGACGCCATGGTCCCGCAGTTCTGCTCCGGCGAAGTGGAGAATCAGGTCGTCGCGGCATACGAGGGCGAGGATCCGGACGTCATCGTGGTCGAGGGCCAGGGAGCACTCAGCCACCCTGCCTACCTGACGTCGGCATACATCCTGCGCGGCAGCCGCCCGGCGGGTGTCATCGTGCAGCACGCACCCAAACGCACGACGCTGGGAGATTTCCCGATGCTTCCGATGCCGACCGTCGCGAGCGAGATCGCGCTCATCGAGGCGTTCGCCGACACCCGGGTCATCGGCGTCACCATCAATCACGAGCACATGAGCGACACCGAGGTCGGAACGGTCATCGACGAGTACGAACTCGAGCTGGGCATGCCCGTCACCGACCCGCTCACCCGCCCGCTTGAGCGACTGGTGGACATGGTGCTGCGCGCGTTTCCGGCCCTCGAAATGAGCGCGACAGCGCCCCTTCCGCACTGACGGTCGGGGATGCGTCGCCCTCGCGAGCCCGAGCGCGACTCGGATAGCACAGCCGACCGTCGTGCGCGAGCCCCCTTTCCCCCGCGCGCCGGCGACGTACCGTGGAAGGCACGGGAGACACCCGGATTTCGCATGGAAGGAATCGCAATGGGACTCGACGACAAGATCAAGAACGCGGCCGAAGACGTGGCCGGCAAGGCCAAAGAGGCTGTCGGCAAGGGAACGAACGACGAAAGCCTTGAGCGCGAAGGCGAAGCCGACCAGACGAAGGCCAACTTCAAGAAGGCCGGCGAGAACGTCAAGGACGCGTTCAAGTAGACCGTCTCGATGAGGGAACCCCCCGCGCCGTCCGGCCGGGGGGTTCTCTCGTGCGAGGTCCTCGCCGCCGTCTCCCGGTCTCAGCCGGCGAGCCGAGCCGGGTCCGCGAGGGAGTGGATCCCGATGCGGTGCCAGGCGCGGTTGCGGTAGACCAGCCCGTCGTCGTCGACCGATCGGTCCGAGACGCTCGCGTCCACGGCCTCGGCGACGAACACCGTCGAACCACCCGCATCGATACGGTGGATGATCCGGGCACGGAGCCAGACCCCGGCTTCGGCGAAGACCGGTTCGCCGGTGGGCAGCCGGCTCCAGCGGGTCTCGTCCTCGAACCGGTCCACGCCGCTTGCGGCGCCCAGCATGGCCAGATCCAGATTCCCCGCGGTGAGCAGGTGGATGATCACCGCATCCGCCCGCTTGAGCACGTCGGCACTCGACGAGATCACCGAGATCGAGAACATCACCAGCGGAGGCTCGGCACTGACCGCGGACACCGAAGATGCGGTGAGTGCGACCTGCGTGCCACCCACGTTCGCGGTGATCAGGGCGACGCCGCTCGGATGCAGCCGGAACGCCGACTTGAACTCGTCTGGAGCGATCATGACTGCGAGGCGAGGAAGCGGACGGCCGCCTGCCGCCAGTTCAGTGTGACGTGGTGGGAGATCATCTCGATGTCGCGTTTGGCTCGGGATACCGGATGGGCGGCGTTTCCGGCCCTCGCGCCCACGAGCGAGAAGATCTGCTGCACGGCGCGCAACGAGGTGCGGGTGACCAGCGCGTTATCGCGCATCTCGCGGGCTACGTCGGACTCGGCCGATTCCACGCGCTGCCGCGCGCGCTCGGAGGCTTCCAGGCTGCGCCTCTCGACCAGCAACCGCGCCATCTCGATGTCACCCTGCGCCTGGGCGAACTCACTGGCGACGTAGTCCTGATCGGCCAAGCGCACGGTTCCGCCCAGGGCGCTGGCGACCCTCGTGCTGGTGCCGGCGGTCTCCGCGAAATGCTCGGCTGCGCCCCACGCTGCACCGACCGCGCAGCTGGCGAACGGGAAACGGCCGTTCGACGGCCAGGTCGCCCACATCGTCTCGAACGTCGGGTGCAGTGAACGGCGCTCCTTGAGCTTGCGAACGGTGTCCTTGGTCGCCTGCACTCGATGCTCGGGCACGAAGACGTCCTCGACGGCCATGCTCCGGCTGCCGGTGCCACGCATGCCGGTGGGGAACCAGTCGTCGATCGTGACGGTCTCCTCCCTCGGCACGATGAACATGTGGCCCTCGCCGTCATCGCCCACAGGAGCGTTGAAGATCAGCCACTCGGAGAAATCGGAGCCGCTGCAGAACCCCCACTGCCCGGTCAGGCGGTAACCGCCGGGTACCCGCGTAGCAGTGGCCTTGGGGTTGAGGTTGGTGTTGCCCGCCAGCGTCGCGTACGTGTCCGTGCCCCAGATCTCATCCTGGACCTCTTCGGGGTAGGCGACGATCGCCATGTTGTCCGAACTCAGGATGGAGAAGATCCAGGCGGTGGAGGCGCACCCGCGCGCCAGCGTCATCGCGATCCTGGCGTGCTCGTGCTCGCTGAGTTCGAGACCGCCGTACTTCTTCGGCTTGAGCACGTGGAAGAAGCCCGCGTCGCCGAGTCGGCGGTAGGTGTCCTGGTGGATCCGGCGTTCGCTGTCGACCTCCGCCGCCCGATCGCGCAGCATCGGGATCATCCCCTCCGCTGCGATCAGCAGGTCATCGGGTGTGAGCGTCGTCGGGGGCGCGGGGCGTACGCCGGTCCGGTCTTCGATGTCGACAGTGTGGGTGTCCATTGCAGTCGCCTGTCCCGCGGCGCTGAGTCGGCCGCGATCGTCGTTGATGGCACCATCCTGAGTCGGAGCGCCTTATGCGGTCAAACGAATGAATCTGCGGAACATACACACTTCACTCGTATTAGTCGGGCCCGGGATAATGCCGACGTACCAGGTCGGCCAGAGCCCGGACCCGGGAGGAGACCTCCACGCCGCGCGACCGCGCGAGAACGACCGGCACTGCCGGGGGCGGCGGCGTGATCTCCCTCTCGACGATCGGCAGACCCTCGTAGCTGAGCTTGTTCGCCGGCCGTTGGACCAGGACGGCGTAGTCGGTGGTGGATCTGGCAACGAGCGACCGCGTCAGTTCGAACGCATGCGTGCGGTGCCGGATGTTCGGCGTCAGACCCCGCGCCTCGAAGACGGACATCGCATAGCGCGTGCTGGGCTCCTGGTCGTACAGCACCAGGGGAAGCTCGGCGACCTCTTCGAGCCGAACCGTCTCGCGGGCCGCGAGCGGGTGACGCTCACCGAACAGTGCGTATCCGCGCGCCTCGTACAGCG
The DNA here is from genome assembly GCF_030246885.1 of Microbacterium sp. zg-B185. NCBI lineage: Bacteria > Bacillati > Actinomycetota > Actinomycetes > Micrococcales > Microbacteriaceae > Microbacterium > Microbacterium sp. zg-B185. The sequence continues at coordinate 354,175 of NZ_CP126739.1, read as the reverse complement.
TGAACCGGTCGAGCCCATCCATTCCGCCCACGTCGTACATGATCGCGGCGTCGATGGCACCGGTGACGAGGGCCTCCTGGAGCTCATCCTGCGCACCGACCACGAAGTCCACGGTCACGCGCGGATGCAGCTTCTCGTACTCGTCCAGCAGTCGCGGCAGGACGGTCGGGGCCAGAGTGGCGAAGCAGCCGACCACGAGCGGGCCGACCAGCTCGCTTCCCCCACCCCCGACGGCGTAGCTGAGCTCCGCGGCATCCTCGAGCAGTCGTTTCGCGCGAGCGAAGATGAGACGTCCGGTGGATGTCAGGCTCACGCCCTGCGCTCGTCGACGGACGCAGAGTTCGGCACCGAGCACGCGCTCGAGTTCGGTGATGGACGCGGAGATCGCCGACGGCGAGTAGCTGAGCCGCTTGGCGGCACCGCTGATGGTTCCGTCCTCAGCGGCGGCCACGAAGTTGGCCAGCTGGCGCAGCGTCAGCTCACCGCGGACGACGCTGCCATCCATGTCCGTCAGAGGTTCCATCCCGCCACACTAAACCACACCTCAGGCGCTCTTCTTCATCGATTTGTTTCGTTTGACCGAACAACACGCTGCCCGCAGGATGGGCCAGGGTCGGACGAGACCGCGACCAGCGCAGGTCGCGGCAGACACAGGAGGCACTGCAGCCATGAACATCACCCCCACGAGACGACGGGTCACTGCGCTCGTCGCCACCGTCGGCATCCTCACGCTCGGGCTCACCGGGTGCGCCCGGGCCGGAACCGCCGCAACCGGGACCGAGGACGGTCCCGTCGCGTCTCCCGGCATCACCGACACGACGCTCCTGCTGGGATCGACCTCTCCGCTCACGGGCGGTGCTGCCGGCGTCGGCAACTGCGCAGTGGACGGTGCCATTGCCTACTTCGAAGCGCGAAACGCCGACGGCGGCATCACGTTCGGCGATGGCAAGACCCGCACGGTCGAGTTCAAGGCCTATGACGACGGCTACGACCCGCAGAAGTCGCTCACCAACTTCCAGCAGATGGTCAGTGACGGCGTCTTCGCGGCCGCGCTGAGCCTGGGCACACCCACGAACCGGTCCTGGCGCGAGGCAGCGATCGCTGAAGAAGTTCCGCAGGTCCTTCTGCAGACCGGAGACCCCCTGTTCAGCGATCGCGAGGAGAGCCCCTGGCAGATCGGTCTGCTTCCGGTGTATCAGCAGGAAGGCGAGGCTTTCGGCGAACTGCTCGCTTCATCCCCGGACACGCACAAGGTCGCCATCCTGTACCAGAACGATGACTACGGGCACGGCTACGTCGAGGGCCTGAAGACGGCGCTGGAAGGCGCGGACAACGTTGAGATCGTCAAGGAGGTCTCGTACGAGGCGACCGACATGGACGTCTCCGCGCAGATCACCGAGCTCGCCAGCAGCGGCGCTGACATCTTCTACAACGCGATGTCCTCTCTTGCGCCCCTCGTGCTGGGCTCCCTTCAGCGCGCAGATGCGCTGGGGTGGCACCCGAGCTGGTTCCTGCCCTCGACGACGTCCAGTCCGAGCGTCTACCTCACGCCGTCGGGCGTCGCCGACCGGTTCCCGGCCATCTACACGACCGCGTCGTCCCTGAACGCCGGCTCCCCGGCCTTCCAGGAGAGCCCGGACGGAAAGGCGTTCCTCGCCGCGATCGACGAGTACACCAACCAGGACGGCATCCCCGGATTCCCGCAGTGCGTGTGGAGCTGGATCGGCGCGTCGATCCTCGAGGAAGCCTTCACGAAGATGGAAGAGCCGACCCGGGAGAGCTTCCGCGAAGCGCTGCTCTCCATCGAAGGATTCGAAGCGCCGTTCCTCCTGCCCGGCGGGAAGATCGACACCACGAGGGACGGACGTCCGGCGATGAGCGACCTCAACGTCATGGCGTTCAACGGCACCGGATTCGCTCCGGTGGAGGCGCTTCAGTAACCCGCTCCACGGCTCGCCCCCACCGGGCGTGGCGCGCATGTGTCTGGACCGTCGTGATGACTGCGACGGTCCAGACTCGTGTGCACGGGTGCTCGCCGCAGACGCCGCCCTCTGGGGCCTGCGCTGCACTCCGTCGTCGGGCTCGGCTACCGCTGAGGGCGAGCGGATGCTTCCCATCCGTCGTGGGCGCGGACCCCCTGCCCCGCTCGTTCAGCGCAGACCGAGCTCGCCGGCCAGCGATGTCAGGGCGGCCATCGGGTCGTCCTGAGCGGGCAGCATCTGAACACAGACGTGGTCGGCTCCGGCATCCAGGTGGGAATGCACGGCTGCCGCAAGAACCGCCGGGGCGCCGTGGGGCACGAGGGCGTCGACCGCTTCGTCGGTCGCCCCGTCATCCAGGTCCGCCGCAGTGAATCCGTGGCTCTCCAGGGTGCGGCGGTAGTTCGACAGCGAGAGATAGCGGGACAGGAACGTGCGCGCCGCCGCGCGAGCCGCCTCGACATCGGTGTTCGCGATGAGTCGCTGCTCGGGTGCGACCAGGGCGTCGGGTCCGACGATCCCGCGCGCGAACCGCGTGTGCGTCGCGGTCGTCATGTAGGGATGGGTGCCGGCGGAGCGGGCCGCCGCGAGCTCCAGCGTCCGGGGCCCCAGTGCCGAGATCACGCGCCGGTCGACGGGCACGCCTTCCGCGTCGAGGGTGTCCAGGTACGCCACCAGCGCCGCATAGGGCTTCTGGTACCGGTCCCCGAGTGCCTCGCGGTGACCGATACCGATCCCCAGCGTGAACCTGCCCGGGTGCGCCTTCTCGAGCCGGTGGAAGGATGCCGCGACCTCGACGGCGGGCGACTTCCAGATGTTGACGATGCCGGTGGCGATCCTGAGGTGGCCGGTCGCGTCGAGCAGCGTTTCCGCCACGGCGAGGTCCGCATCCGGAGAGCCGCCGATCCACACCGTGCCGTAGCCGAGCCGCTCGATGGCGGCGGCCAGCTCCGGCGTGAGCAGCGGGCCGCTACGCCAGACTCCGACTCGACCGTACGTTCGTTTCGTGGGCGAAGACGTTGTCATGGGGACTCCAGGGTCAGAAGGCGGAGACCCGGGAGTGGGCCCTGCTCGACCGTACCAACCGGTCGGCCCCCGCTCTCATCACTCCGAGGGAGCCTGCTCGTCCTCTTCGGGTTCGAAGGTGGACGGTTCCCCCGTGACGCCGACGCCCACGCCGTCGGGTGAGTTGGGGATGGTTCCATCCTCACCGAGACCGTCCGGCTTGCGGGTGGCCTCGTCGTCTTCGGCGTTCGAGGCGTTCTCGAGATCGCGGTCCATGTCATCGTCTCCCTCTGTCGGGCAGAGAAGCCCTGGATCTCAACCGTACGCAGGAGGCACGGGTTTCTGTGAGCGGTTGACAAGCGAAGTGACGGATGCTGGTCGGCAGGTCGCGCGCGGCACGCAGGTCGCTCGCGCCGGCGCGCCGCCCGCGCTGGGCACCTACACCGAGGGCGCGGGGTGCCCGTATGTGAAGAAGCTCGACGACACTCGATCTCGAGGTGCTCCGCCGCCTTACCGCGATCGCGTGGTCACGCGCCGACGACCCGGAACCGGCCGCGTAACCACACCCCAGCCCAGCCCGCTCCGTCCCGCGCCGCCGGCCGCCCCTGCCCCGCCCCGCCGCGCCCGGCGGGGCCCGCCCACCGGCCCGCCCCGCCAGGCCCGGCCCGGCCCTGCGCGGGCGCGCCGCTCCTGCTCGCCCGTCACGAATCGCGGCGAGCCCCGGCGTGTCGTGACAGGCGAGCGGACGACGCGGACGGAGTGGGCGACGCGAATGGAGCGGACGGCGGGCTTCCGGTCATCGTCGGTCCAGGCTCGCGTGCAGCCGCCTGACGACGACGTCGTCGACGCCGATCTCGCTCAGGTAGGCGCGCAGGCCGCCCCGTTCCTCCTTCACGATCCGCAGCGCGTCCCGCAGCGCGGAGGCCGGGGACCCGGCGAGCACCTCGAACAGCTGGTCGGTGAACGACACCCCGAACCGGCGGGCCTTGCGCACCATCTGGTCCGTCCAGGCACCGGCGAGATTGGATGCGCTCGATTCGAAATCCGCCGTCACGGTATCGGCGTCCACGCCGAGCGCGAGGAGGATCAGCGCGATGACGATCCCGGTGCGGTCCTTGCCGGCGGTGCAGTGGACGACCACCGGTCCGTCGGCGTCGGCGATCGCCCGGATGGCGGCACCGACCTGCGCGCCCTCCTGGAGGAGGATCGTCCGATACACCGCGGCGAGGGTGATCGTCGCCGGATCGATCCGGCCGCCGACTCCCCGGATCGGGATGGAGAGATACTCCGCCCCGACACCGCGGAGGCGGTCCCTGCCGGTCAGCCGCCGGTCGAGCCGCGATCTCAGGTCGATGACCCGGCTGATCCGCATGCCCGCAAGCTGACGGCGTCCGGCCGCGGTGAGCCGGTGCAGCGCATCCGAGCGGTAGAGCCGGCCCTCACGCAGCAGACCCGGCGACACTTCGCGGAAGTTGAACGTCCCGTCGACGCTCAGCCGCGTCGGCCTCGGCATCCGATCGGGGATCACACCTGCACCCTATCCGGCCGCCTGCGGGATGCGACCGCAGCCGGCCGCGGCGGCTAGCGGATCCTGCGCCGGTAGATCGCCATCGCGGCGAGGTACGCGACGATCAGGATGCCGAGGCACCACGCGATCGCCACCCAGATGCCTGCGCCGACCGGCTGTCCGGCGAAGATGTCCCGGACGGCGTCGACGATGGGCGTGACCGGCTGGTTCTCAGCGAACCATGCGACCGGAGCAGGCATCGTGTCGGTGGGGACGAAGGCCGAGCTGATGAACGGCAGGAAGATCAGCGGATACGAGAATGCGCTCGCGCCGTCTACGGTCTTGGCGGAGAGCCCCGCGATCACCGCGATCCAGGTGAGCGCCAGGGTGAACAGGATCAGGATTCCGGCGACCGCGAGCCAGCCCAGCACGCTCGTTCCGGTGCGGAACCCGAGCAGGAGAGCGACGCCGACGACGATCGCCAGCGAGACGAGGTTGGCCACCAGCGACGTCAGCACGTGAGCCCACAGCGAACTGGATCGTGCGACCGGCATGGACTGGAAGCGCTCGAAGATGCCGCCCTGCAGGTCCAGGAACAGCCGATAGGCCGTGTATGCGATCCCCGAGGCGATCGTGATCAGCAGGATGCCGGGCAGCATGTAGTCGATGTACGAGGACGATCCGGTGTCTACCGCGCCGCCGAAGACGAAGACGAACAGCAGCATGAGGGCCACCGGGGTGACCGCGGTCGTGACGATCGTGTCGGGGCTGCGCAGGATGTGGCGCAGCGACCGCCCCGTCAGGACGGTGGTGTCGCCGATGAAGTGGCTGGTGGTCATGATGGCTCCTTCCCGATCGAGCCCGGACCACGGACTGCGTCGGCTCCGACGCCGGCTCCGTCCGCGGCGGTCAAAGTGAGGAATACCTCCTCGAGGCTCGGCTGCTTCTCGACGTACTCGACCTTCGCCGGCGGCAGCAGTCGCTTCAGCTCAGCGAGCGTGCCGTTCACCAGAATCCGTCCCTCGTGCAGGATCGCGATGCGATCGGCGAGCTGCTCGGCCTCGTCGAGGTACTGCGTGGTCAGCAGGACGGTGGTTCCCCTGCGCGCGAGTTGCCGCACCGTCTGCCAGACCTCGATGCGCGCCTGGGGGTCCAGTCCCGTGGTGGGCTCGTCGAGGAAGATGACCTTCGGGTCTCCGATGAGACTCATCGCGATATCGAGTCGGCGCCGCATGCCCCCCGAGTACGTCGCGGCTTTCCGGCTGCCGGCGTCGGCCAGCGAGAATCGGGTGAGCAGGTCATCGGCGATCCTGCCGGGTGTCTTCAGGTGTCGTAACCGCGCGACGAGGATGAGGTTCTCGCGTCCGGTCAGGACCTCATCGACGGCCGCGAACTGGCCGGTGAGGCTGATCGACTCCCGCACGCTCTGAGGTCGCGTCGCGACGTCGAACCCGTTCACGTGTGCGGAGCCCGCGTCCGCAGCGAGCAGGGTGGACAGAATGCGCACGATCGTCGTCTTGCCTGCGCCGTTCGAGCCGAGGAGGGCGAAGATGGCACCGGGCTGCACGTCGAAGTCGACGCCGCGCAGCACGTGCACGTCCTTGAACGACTTCTGCAGACCCGTCACCCGGATCGCAGGTTCGGGGGTCATTTCCGTTGCGCTCCCTCCGCATCATCGATCGCCTTGGTCAGGCGGCCGCGTTCCTTGTCGAGCCATTGCTTGCCTGCGTACGCCTGCGCGAAGGCCTCGGCGAATTCGACCGGGTCGTCGCCCACGATGTCCCGCACCGGCGTGCCGTCGACGGCCGCGCGCTCCCACAGGTCCGCGAGATCGCCGAGCATCATCACGAGCGTGTCGCCGTCGGTGATGCCGCCGGCGACCAACAGGTAGCGGTGCATCGCCTTGGCCGCCGCGGCATAGGGCTCAGCGAGGCCCTCGATCCGGGATTTGTCCTGCCGGTATTTCTTCTTCTGCTCCAGTGAGCCGGTCAAGGTCTCGATCCACTTGGCGACCATGTCACTTCTCTCCTTCGTGGAGCTGTTCGATCCGTCCTGCGAGGAAGCTCCATGTCCTCCAGAACTCGTCCAGCTGGCGGCGCCCGTGCGCGTTGATCGAGTACACCTTGCGCGGGGGTCCCTTTTCGGAGGGGACCTTCTCGACGTCCACGAATCCGCGTTGCTCGATGCGAACGAGCAACGCGTAGATCGTTCCTTCGACCAGCTCCGTGAAGCCCTGCTCGCGAAGCCGCGCCGTGATCTCGTATCCGTACGCGGGGCGCACCGCCAGGATGGCGAGCACGATGCCTTCGAGGGTGCCTTTGAGCATCTCCGTCATCTGGCTGCCCATCGCGGACCGTCCGATCTACTCTGTGTTGCTGGGTACCGGTAGACAGTAACACTGACTACCGGTAGATAGCAACACTTATTACCGGCGGAGGTGAGCCGGATCGGATTGGGGCGCTGCCGATCCGCGCGACGGCGCACCGTATCGCGACCACTCTTCGAAGGGCTGCGACGGCCGCGCCCCGGTCAGGGCTGCGCGATGCTCGCACCCAGCTCCGCACCCCACGCACGCGCGCGCTCCGGCTAGCGTCCGGCACGCCGGCGCGCACCCCGTCCCGCGGCATCCGTGCGCCGGGCGGACGTGCGCCGACCTGCACCGCACCGCCCGACCGAGGATCCCCGCTGCGGCGAGCTAGGCGAAGGTGAGCACCGGTTTGACGACCACGCCGGACTCGCTGTCGTGGAACGCCTGACCGATCTGCCCGAACGGGTAGGACCGGATGAGCTTGTCGAACGGGAATTCCCCCGCCAGGTAGAGCTCGATCAGCTCGGGGATGAACAGCTGCGGGATCGCCCCGCCCTCCACGACCGCCGTGACCCGAATGGCGCGGGCGACCGCGAGCGCGAGGTTGACCGGCGCGTTCGCTTCCGGGTTGGCCGCCGCAAGCAGGATCGCGTGACCACGGTGCCCCAGCGACTGGAACATCGCATCCACGACACCCGCGTTGCCGGTCGTGTCGATGGCGTAGTCGACCCCGGACCCGCTGATCTTCGCCAGAGTGTCGACGGTGTCCTCGGAGCGAGGATTGACGGTGTGCGTGGCCCCCAGCTCGCGCGCCAGTTCGAGCCGCTCATCCACCATGTCGACCGCGACGATGGTTCGCACACGAGCGACCCGCGCCGCCATCAGCGCGGACATGCCGACCGCCCCGGCGCCGAACACGACGAGCGTGCTGTCCGTTCGGGGCTGGAGCACGTTCAGCACGGTGCCGGCCCCGGTCTGCACCCCACAGCCGAGGGGCGCGAGGATCTCCAGCGGTACGTCCGCGCGGACCTTCACGACGCCGCGCGCCGGCACGTTCGCGTGGGTGGCGAACGCGGACTGACCGAAGAAGTGCGAATTGACCGGTTCCCCTGCCTCATCCGTCAGAGACGTGGTCTGATCGGGGCGCCCTCCGGCGAAGTTCTGGTCGTACGAGTCCGCGCAGAAGGAGGGGCGGCCGCTCAGGCAGTCCACGCAGACGCCGCAGCTGGCGACCGTGAGTACGACGTGATCGCCCGGTGCGAGATGCGTGATGCCGTCGCCGACGCGCTCGATCACCCCCGCACCCTCATGACCCAGGACGATGGGGAACGTCGTGGGGATCCACCCGTCCCGGACAGCCATGTCGGTGTGGCAGACGCCCGTCGCGAGCATGCGCACCTGCACCTCACCGGCTCGCGGATCATCCAGAGTCAGCTGCTCGAGCTCGAACTCGTCATGAAGCCCGCGCGTGACGGCTGCGGTGATCGATGAGGACAACGGGGTCCATCCTTTCGTTTGGGCAGCCCGACGCCGCGAGTGAGTTCCGGTGACACTCGTGCCAACACTGGACGAAGCCGCTCTCCATCCTGCCCCGGTCTTCGTCGGCGGGGCAAGAAGAAGGGAGTCAGTCCCTGATGAACCTCAGCAGATCCTCATCGAGCTCCTTCTGATACTCGCCCCAGATGCCGTGCGAGGCGCCCTCATACTCCTTGAGCGTTCCGTCTCGGACCAGCGTGATGGCTTTTCGGGCGGCGTCGTGGATCGGAACGATCTGGTCCTCTGTGCCGTGGGCGATGAAGATGGGCACGGCGAGCATCTTCAGGTCCTCGGTCAGATCGGTTTCCGAGAACGCCTTCACGCACTCGTACGCCGCCGTGAGACCGGCCATCTGGCTCTGCCGCCAGAAGTCGTACACGAGTCCCTTGGATTCGGCCACACCGGGCCGGTTGAATCCGTAGAACGGCAGAGCCAGCTCGAACCAGAATTGGGATCGATCGGCGAGGATGCTGGCGCGGATCTGGTCGAACGCCTCGATGGGGGTGCCTTCGGGATTGGCTTCCGACTTGACCATGATCGGCGGAATCGCCCCTGCGGTGAACACCTTGCGCACTCGCCCGTCGGCGTACTTCGCGGCGAACCGGACCGCCTCACCGCCACCGGTGGAATGACCGACGGCGACGGCGTCCTGCAGGTCCAGCGCCGTCGCCAGCTCGCCGAGGTCGCGCGCGTAGGTCTCGATGTCGTTGCCGGTGGAGGTCTGCATGGACCGGCCGTGCCCACGCCGATCGTGTGCGATCGCGCGGAACCCGGCGTCGGTGACGACCTTGAGCTCGAGCTGCCAGGCATCCGAGCTCAACGGCCAGCCGTGGCTGAAGATGACCGGGCGTCCGCTGCCCTGGTCGGTGTAGTAGATCTGCGTCCCGTCGGACGTGGTGAAGTACGGCATTGTCGTTTCCTTTCTGGGGTCTTTCGATGGATGAGCGGTGGTGGCGAATCGTCGGTCACCCCACCGCGACCGCGTCGGCTGCTTCGGCGATGAGGTCGCTCATGCCCACACTTTCGCGGTTCCCTCCCCGCCCGACAATGGCGGTGCCACCACACCTCGGCGCGGGCAAACCCCACAGTTTTCGCCGCCCGATCCCGACCAGAGCGACCACCGATCGCCGCCGTCTCATATGATGCGCGGGTGGGGACCCCGATCAGCGTGGTTGTCGGCGAAGATCAGCCGCTGGTGCGCGAAGGCATCGTGCGCATCCTCGAGCACTCCGGGTTCGAGGTTGTGGGTACTGCCGTCGATGCGCCCGAACTGATCGGCCTGGCCCGGGCACTGCGGCCGGCGGTGGTCCTCACCGACATTCAGATGCCCCCCGATTTCAGCGACGACGGTCTTCGCGCGGCGCTCGAACTGCGGCGGTCCGATCCGGGCATCGGGGTGGTCCTGTTGACCCAATTCCTGGACGGGCAATATGCCGAAGACCTGCTCTCGGAGCGCGCGGACGGCGTCGGGTACCTGCTGAAGGAGAAGCTGGCGAGCCCTGATCTGCTGACGGATGCGTTGCGACGCGTGGCGGCCGGCGGCACCGCGCTGGATCCCGATGTCGTGGCCAGCCTGGTCAACCGGCGACGCGCGGGGCAACCGTTGGACAAGCTGACTCCGCGTGAACGAGACGTTCTCGCCCTCATGGCGCAGGGGCATTCCAACGCACGGATCGCCGAACTGCTGTTCGTGACCGTGGCCGGTGTCGAGCGCCACATCACGGGCATCTTCGCCAAGCTCGATCTTCCGCAGAATGCTCCCACGCAGCACCGGAGGGTGCTTGCCGTGCTCAGGTTCCTGCGGAGCTGAACACACCGGACAGGTCGACGGCGACCCGCCGGAACCCGGCATCGTCGTCGACGATCAGAACGCGGGGTGGCGGCGGCTCAGCACGCCCTCCGCGGGGGGACGGACGATGGGCGAACCCCACAGTCCTCACCCCGTGGGCAACCGGATGACAACCGCCGTTCCGGCTCCCCGCGGAGAGTCGATCCGAACCGAGCCGCCGATCGCCGCGACGCGATCGACCACGCCGACCAGGCCGGTGCCCTCCGAATCGAACGTCGCGCCACCGACACCGTCATCGCGGACCTGGAGTACGAGATCTTCGCCCTCCTCGGCCAGAGCGACCGTGATGCGTGATGCGTGAGCGTGCTTGACCGCATTGGTCAGCAGTTCCGACACGACGAAGTAGCCGCAGCTTTCCACGAGGGCATCGAAGCGCCGCACCAGCGCATCCTCGATGTGGACCGGGACCTCGCTCCTGGCCGCGACTGCAGACAGGGCCGCGCTCAGTCCCCGGCTCGTCAGGATCGCCGGATGGATGCCCGCCGCCAGCGATCTGAGCTCATCGATCGCGGCCTGAGCGTCGGCGGCCGCGCGCTCGATCAGCCCGCGCTGGCCGTCCAGGCCGGCGGGCAGGTTCTCGAGCGCAAGGCGCAGGCCGATCAGCAGGCTGACGAGCCGCTGCTGCGCGCCGTCGTGCAGATCCCGGACCAGCCGGCGCCGGACCGCGAATGTGGCGTCCAGGATGCGGCGCTGCGCCTCCCGAGCGTGGACCTCGCGAATCACGGAGGCGTCGCGCTCGCGAGCTGCATGCTCGTTCTCCCGCCGTTCTGTCGTATCGCTGAACGCCAGCACGGCCCCGCGTCCTGACGGGAGGTCGATGGGCGCGGACCACCAGGCGATCGGGAACATCGTCCCGTCCCTGCGCGTGAACCATTCCTCGTCACCGTGGACGGTGGTGCCGCGTTCCCGGGGAACCAGCATCGGGCAGTCCGCCGCCCGGTAGGCGGAACCGTCCCGATGCTGGTAGTGGACCGTCTCGTGACTCTGTCGGCCGAGGAGTTCCTCGGCCTCCGCATAGCCCAGTACAGCGACGGCGGCCGGGTTGGCGAACAAGATGTATCCGTCGTGGTCCACGACCCACACCGGTTGGGGCACGTCTGCGAGCACCTTCGCGAGGAATTGCTGAGCTCCAGACTCCACGGGGGCACGCTAACAGCGAATGAGCCGGCCGGGAACGGATTCGCGGGTGCGGATCGCGACGCGGGAATCGTCAGGACGGCACGCTCGAGGTTGGATGCCGCGGGACGAGCCGTTCCCGCTCGATCGCTTCGCGGACGGCGGGTGCGACGTCCTGACCGAATCGCTGCAGGAGCACGGGGTCGTCGCCGCCGATGATGAACGCGCTGATTCCGTCGGCGAGCGCAAGTTCGGTCAGCTGGTCGGTCCACTCGCGCGCAGTGCCTTGCAACAGTCCTCGGCCGGCGGGCGACATCCCGACCCGCATGAAGTTCATCAGGCGCCGCACGTCCCGCGGGGATCTGCCGGCCCGAAGCGCGCTGTCGTCGATCCGCGCGTTGCCGGCCGCGATCCCGGCGCGCCCACCGTCGACGTACTCGATGGTCGGAAGCCAGCCGTCCGCGAGCGCGCCGGTCAGCGTCAGCATGCGCGGCTTGTATGCCCCGACCCAGACGGGGATGGGGTGGGCCGGCCGGGGTCCGCGCTGGCCGTTCATGACGGGATAGTACGCACCGTCGCGGGTGAGCGGCTCGTCCATGTTCGCCCACGAGTCGCGGATGAGACCGATCGCCTCGCGCAGCGCGTCGACACCCTGCCCGGGTGTCAGCGTGCGCCCGCCCATCCGCGCAATCCCATCCCAGAACGCCCCCGCGCCGATCCCCAGTGCGAAGCGACCCTTGGAGAGCACGTCCAGGGTCGCGGCGGCGCGGGCCAATTCCAGCGGCGGCCGCAGCGGAAGGCTTGCCACGTTGGCGGCGAGGTGGATGCGGCGGGTCCGTGAAGCCACGAAGGCGAGCAGCGTCGAGGTGTCGAGGAACGACTGCTGGTAGGGGTGGTCCTGGAATGTCGCAAGGTCCAGACCTGCCTGCTCGGCGGCGATCGCCATGTCGACGGCGTGGTTCGCCGGTTGCGAGGTCGGCGTGATGAACGCACCGAAGCGGAGATCGTGCCCGTAGTCGGTCATGCTGCACTCCCTGACGCCACGTCCGCGGCGACGGACGGGGCGTCCTCGGCGGCCGGCGCGATGTTGAAGTTGTCACGGAAGAGATTCGTCGGGTCGTACCTGCGCTTGAGGGAGCGAAGGCGATCCAGGACGGGAGGAGGGAACGCCTCGTCGAGCCGCTCCGGGCTGCGATCGGTCTCGAAGCTCAGGTACAGGCCGTCGAAGTGGTGACCCAGCTCGCGCCATCGTGCCGACAGCCGGTCATCGCTGGAACTCATCGCCGCGACCTGAAAGGCCGGTGACCGGTGCGAGAAGGCGGTCTCGTGCGGGGAGACGTCGGCGATCGCGCCCCCCATGGTGCGCAGCTCGAAGAAGTAGACCAGACCGCTGCGCAGCAACTCGGCCGCGTCGCGCGCGAACTCGCCGGTGAGCGAGGGAAGGAACGCCGACCGCGAGACGGGCTCGCCGAATCCATGCTGGCCCTCCGGCCCGACCTCGGCCGCATTGCCCATCACGCCGGCGTAGGGGGTCATGACCACGTGCTGCCGCACGAGCATCCCCAGCTCGGTGAACGGCATGAGCCGATCCACGACGACGTCCGGGTCGGGGTCGTCCACGACGCCGTACAGGGATATGACGAACTGATCCGCTTCACGCGGCCGGCCGGTGACCAGGAAGACCGTCGTATCGCGGGGCGCGTCGGCGGCGATCTGCCCGAAGCGCCGCAGGGACGCCTCCAGGTCGTCGGTGACCAGGCTGAGCTGGGCCCACCCGACCTCGCCGACCTCGGATGCTTCGAACTCGAATGCCGTGGCGATGCCGAAGTTCGCGCCGGCGCCGCGGACTGCCCAGAACAGATCGCTGTTCTCGGTCTCGGTGGCGCGGACCGGCGTGCCGTCGGCCAGCACGAGCTCCACTGCCCGGAGGCGGTCGATGGTGAGGCCGTGCTTGCGCGAGAGCAGCCCGATCCCGCCCGCTGTCGCGAGCCCGCCGACTCCCACGCCGCCGTAATCCCCGGACCCCAGCGCCCAGCCGTGCGGCGAGAGCGTCTGCGCCACGCGCTGCCACGTCGCGCCCGGTCCGAGGCGCACCCGCCGGGTCCGGCGATCGATGATCTGGATCGCGTCCAGTCCCCCGACGTCGATGATCAGGCCGCCACGGTTCGTCGAGCGGCCGCTGATGCCGTGACCGGCGCTGCGGATGCCGAGCGCGACGCCGGTGTGCTCGCGCGCGAACGCGACCGCGTCGACCACTTCGGCCACTGTCTGAGGACGCAGAACCAGGCCCGGAGCCCCACCGCGCAGGTAGGTCGATGAGACACTGGCGTAGGCGTCGTCGCCGGGCTCCACAGCCGTCGGAGCCAAAGACGCCGGGACGGCGTCGTAGTCGATTCCGGGCACGCGGGCCGCCAAGGACTCCGCGGACCGGGGGGCCGGTGGCGAAGGAACGTCGCGCAGCTGTTCGGCGAGAGCGACCGCTCTATCGAGATCGGCCGCGTTCTCGACGGGGAGGATCGGGATGCCGCGTACGGCCAGTGCCCTCAGTCCAGCCGCGTCCGGTCGCGGTGGCGCGACCACCCAGGCGGTGGCGCTGCTCAGCACGCGCCCCGGCGCCAGCGACTCCAGACTCTGTTCGGCCTTGGTGGTCACGGATCTGAGCTCCGTCACCGCGAACGCCGGTGTGCTCGCTCCGAATGCGGCACCGGGGGCGGCGGCGGGCACGATGCCCACGCGCAGTCGTTCGGTGCGCGCGGCGATCCACGCCGCGATCGTCCAGGGACTCCATGGCTCGCCCGCGTCTTCGTGGCGCGCTGATCGGCGCACCACGGCGACGCCGACCCCGCGTCGATCGGCCTCCAGCGCCAACTCCATCAGATCGTCGGGATGCCGCCGACCCGCCTCCAGCAGAATGCCCAGTTCCATGAGAACCCCTCACCGCAATGCATCGATTGCAGTACAAACCGTATGCTCTACATATTATTCCCATCGCGAGGAGTCGAGATGAGTGGGGCAGGCGCCGCCACGCCACGCCCGGTCGTGGGGATTCTGGGGTTCGGCAAGCTGGGCATGGTGTTGGCGCGATCGGCCGAGCACGCTGGGCACCGCGTCCTCGCCGCAGCATCCGGTGATCCCATCCGCCTCCGGATGATGCGGGACGCTCTGGCACCCGGCGTCGAGATCGGCTGGGCGCAGGAGGTCGCCGAGCGTGCGGACATCGTGATCCTGGCGCTGCCGTTCTCCGCGTACCGCGAACTGCCGGCGACGGCGCTGGCGGGCAAGGTCGTCGTGGACGCGACCAACCACTGGCCCGAGGTCGACGGACCCAGGGAGCTCTACGCCACAGCCGCCGACTCGACGAGCGAAGTCCTGCAGCGGGAACTGCCCGCCTCGATCATCGTCAAAGCCTTCAACCACATCGGCTACCACGACCTGGAACCGCCGCGCTGGCCGGTGGGCGACCCGCGCCGGACGGCGATCGCCATCGCCGGCGATGACCGACAGGCGACGGCGGCGGTGGCGGCGCTGGTTCAGGCGATGGGGTTCGCACCGCTCGAGGTCGGCCGCCTTGCCGGCGGGAGAGTGCTCGAACCCGGGTCACGAGCCTTCGGAGCATCCCTCCCCGAGCGGGATCTCCGCCGCCTCCTGGCGATGCCTCCCGGGCCGGCAGGATGACCCACGCCGCGCGCCAGGCCGGTCTTCCCCCCGGCGATCGCACCGGCTCAGCGGACGGTCGCGCCCTCTCCGGCGGGTTCTGCAAGAACGTCGCGGACCGCCAGGCACGGATCGAGCTGAGGCTGGGCGGAGTGGATCGACATGGCGAGATTCCCCGCCTGCCGCAGGAATTCCGCGCGCACGCTGTCGTCGACACTGTCGAAGACGGCGTCCTCGGCTGTGCGCACCTCACGCTCCGCCCGCTCCAGCGCCATCCTGCCGTCGTCGGTGATCACGATCCGCCGGACCCGGCGGTCGGAGGGGTCGACCCGGCGCTCGACGAGGCCCGCGTCGACGAGCGCGTCGATGACATACGGCATCACCGTCTTGTCGATGCTGAGGTGGCGGGCCAGCCCACTCTGCGTCGGAGGATCGTTGTGGCCCACCACGGAGAGAATCTGGAACCCGCGCAGGCCTTGCGGTATGCCGTCCACGGCGGCTGCCACGTGCTGATGCCAGTCGCGCAGGATCACGCCGAGCACCCACCCGAGGTCGGCGCCGGGAGTCGCCGCGGCCAGCGCAGTCGCGTCCGTCATGGCACGATCGTACGCCACCGATTGCCGGTCATATCGTTTGCGCAGCATCCGATCAGATCCCGCTGCGCTCATTCCCGATCCGGAGGGTTCCGCTTCTGCCTGCGGACCCGAATCAGGGCCGCAGTACGACTTTGATGCAGCCGTCTTCCTTCTTCTGGAAGATCTCGTACAGCGCGGGGGCCTCCTCCAGCGGCCGCTCGTGCGTGGTCAGATCCATGACTCCCAGCGGGTCGGCCGGGTCCTCCACGAGCGGGACCAGATCATCCATCCACCTCTTCACGTTGCACTGTCCCATCCGCAGGGTGACCTGCTTGTCGAACATCGTCTTCATGGGGAGGATGTCCGCGTCGCCCGCGTAGACGCCGCTGATCGAGACCGTTCCGCCGCGCCGGACGACATCGATCGACGCGTGCAGCGCCGCCAGCCGGTCCACGCCCGCGTTCTCCATCAGCACTCGCGCCGCCGGATCCGGGAGCAGCCCGATCGCGTCCTGCGCGATCTTGACGCCGGTGTTGCCGTGCGCTTCCATTCCCACGGCGTCGACCACCGAGTCCACGCCGCGGCCGTCGGTCAGATCGCGCAGCTCCTGGACCGTGTCGTCGGTCAGCTCGAACACCTCGGCGCCGTGACGCGCCGCCATCTCGCGTCGGTCCGCTTCGGGGTCCACGGCGAGCACGCGGTATCCGAGGTGCACGCCGACGCGAGCCACGAACTGCCCGACCGGGCCGAGGCCCATCACGGCAAGGGTGCCACCGGCGGGCACGTCGGCGTACTGCACGCCCTGCCAGGCGGTGGGCAGGATGTCGCTGAGGAACAGGTAGCGCTGGTCGGGCAGCTCGCTGCCGATGGGAATGTGGTTGTAATCGGCCAGCGGGACCCGCAGGTACTCCGCCTGCCCTCCCGGTATCTGGCCGTAGAGCTTCGTGTACCCGAAGAGCGCGGCGCCGCTGCCGTATTTCCTGACCTGGGTGGTCTCGCACTGCGACTGGAGGCCGTGCGTGCACATGAAGCACAGCCCGCACGAGATGTTGAAGGGGACCACGACACGGTCACCCACCGCCAGGCGCGTGATCTCACTGCCGACGGCGACGACCTCTCCCATGGACTCATGGCCGAGGATGTCGCCGGGATCGATGAACGGTCCGAACAGCTCGTAGAGATGAAGGTCGGATCCGCAGATGGCGGTTGACGTGATCTTGACGATCGCATCGGTCCCGTATTCGATCCGCGGATCTTCGACATCGTCGACGCTGACCTTGCGCTTGCCCTGCCAGGTGAGTGCTCGCATGATCGCCTTTCCGGGTGTACTCGGGCGAGTCGGACCCACCGTCCACGTTGACGCTCGATCCGGCTTGGCGCGACCCCTTGCCTTTCCGCGGAGCCGAGGCGAGAATCGCGGGCGCGGGCGTCGGGCCTCATCGGCCGGGGCGTGGCGGATCGGTCTCCCGCCCGGTCACCACCAGGATCTGCCGCGGAGCAGGTCCCCGAAGTCCTCGGGCGAACCTCGTCCGGTATCGCGGGAGCCGAGATAGCTCTCCACGACGGCTCGTCCGAGATCGTCGAGCTCGGGCGCGACCACCTGTCCGCCCACCCGACGCGCGAGAGCGTCGATGAACCGAGCGAGGCCGGGGTCATCCCCCAGTCGGAAGAACGTCGTCTGAGCGCCGAGGCGTCGCGCCATGTCCAGTTCGCGCACGGTGAGGGCCACCGTGCGCTGTCCGGGCGGGTAGCCGAAGTGCACCGAGCCGTTCGGGTCCAGGTGCGACGTCGGCTCACCGTCGGTGACGATGAGCAGCACGGGCTGGGCGGTGGGGTTGCGCCGGAAGTGCCGCTGGGCCAGAAGCAGCGCATGGTGAAGGTTCGTGCCCTTGTCCCAGACCGCGTCCTTCGCCGTCAGTTGTTCGATGTCGATCACCTCCGCCTCCCGGGCGAAGGCGATCAGCTGCAGGCTGTCGCCGCGGAAGCGGCTGGAGATGAGCTGGTGCAGGGCCAGCGCGGTGCGCTTCATCGGCACCCATCGTCCGTCCATCGCCATGGAGAACGAGGTGTCCACGAGCAGCGCGACGGCAGCCTGCGTACGTTCCTCCGTTTCGACCACCTCGACGTCGCGCGTCTCCAGCCGCACTCCGGTCGACGCGTCCCCGCCGTCGGTGACCGTCCGCAGCACGGCGTTGGACACCGTGCGCGGGATGTCCCACGGCTCGGTGTCGCCGAACGCCCATTCCCGGGTGGAGCCGGTGCGGTCGCCGGCCGCGCCGACGTTGCGCGTCTCGCGAGCCCCGCTCCGTCCGGACTGACGGGTGGCGATGTCGCGCAACAGGGCACGGCCGAGCTGACGCATGGCGCGCGGTGTGAGGCGCAGCGCTCCATCCGAGGCGCGACGCAGCATCCCGGATTCGTTCAGCTCCCGTTCCAGGTCGCGCAGGGCGCGCGCGCTGACGGCGGCATCCTCACCGACGAGGCGGGCGAGCGCGTCCACGTCGATGTCGTCCATGCGGGCGCCGGGGTAAGACTGGCCCAGTTGATCCGACAGGGAATCCAGATCGGCGAGCTCCTGCATGATCCCGGTGGCTTCGCCGAGGCCGGCGGCCTCATCGCCCGAGAAGGATGCCGAACCGTCCCAATCCTGGCTGGGTCGGAGGGAACGCAGATTCTCGTCCAGGCGCGACAGCGACTGCATGAGATCCGGCGACCCGAACGCCTGGGCGGCCAGGTCCATCAGTTCTTCACGCTGCTCCGGAGTCATCGAGTTGAGCATCCGCTGCGCGGCGGCCGACCGCTCCGCGAGGCCATCCATCAACTCGTCCAGGTTCTGCGGGTTCTCCGGAAAGTACTCGCCGTGCTTGCGCATGAACTCGTCGAAGTCCTCTGCGGTGTCGTCCCCGAGCCGGCGCTTTTCGAGCAGGTCGTTGAGGTCGCCGAGCATCCGGCGGATCGCTTCGCGGTCGGCGTCGGTGGCGCTCTGCATGGCGTCCTTCATGCCCGCGAACCGCTGGTCCAGCAGTTCGCGGCCGAGCAGCTCTTTGATCCGCTCGTAGTCGGAGCGCGCGGCGGGACTGCGCCACTGGTAGTCGGACAGTTCGTTCACCGCCGCCGCGGTGCTGGGCGGCAGGTTCTCCAGCCGCATCTCGGCGAAGGATCGGGCGTCATCGTCCATCTCGACGTCGCGGACGAGGTGCTTGCGCTCCTCGAGCACGGCGTGGTCCAGGAGCTGTCGCACTTCGTCCAGTGTTCCGTCCAGCCGATGGCGGCGCACCAATTCTGCGCGGCGCTCGCGAGCGCGCCGGGCCAGGTCGTCAAGACCCTGCTGGTCGCGGCTGCCGCGGCGCAGGTACTCGCGCATCGCGCGTTCGGCCGACGTGCCGGACATCACATCGTGCCCGATCGCCTCGAGTGCCTCCTGCACGGGGACCGGCGGGGCAAGCGGGTCCGGCCCGCCGGAGTAGCGTCCGTACCGGTTGGTGTGCGCCGGCGCGCGGTGGAATCCGCGCACCATCAGCGTCGGCTCCCGTGCTCACCCATACACGCTCTCCCCCGCCGCGCTGTCCTTGCTGATGCGCCGCTCCAGGTAGAGCGCCTCGAGCAGCAGCTCCAGAGCGCCCGCCCGCTCGCCCGGGGTCCGCGCATCGAGTCGCTCGGCCACCTCGTCGTACAGATCGGACTCGCCGAGGACCGGCATCGCGGCGAGGACATCGGCGGCGGGGACCTGCTCACCCGTCATCACCGTGGCCCCGTCGTGCAGCGCGTCCACCAACGCTGCCGCGTCGATGCCCCGCAGGTGCGTGCGAGCAGTCTCTGCGATCGCGGTGCGCAGCAGATGCTCGAGGATGGGACGCTCGCGGCCTTCCTCACCCGTCTCGAACTCGATCTTTCCCCCCAGCACGTCCACGGCGGTCTCGAGGTCCACCGGTCGCGCCACCCCGACCTCCTCGTGCTGACGCGTGGCGCGGTGCAGAGCTGCGGCCGCGATCGTCTCGGCCCCGGCGATGGCGAAGCGCGCCGACACACCCGCCCGCTGGTCCACGGCATCCGAATCCCGAAGATTGCGGGTGAAGCGCGCCAGCACCTCGAGCAGGTGGGCGGGAACCGTGGCGACCAGGTCGGCCTCTTGGCGGATGACGGCCACCTCCTCCTCGATGGTCTGCGGATAGTGCGTGCGGATCTCCGCGCCGAACCGGTCCTGCAGCGGCGTGATGATCCGTCCTCGGTTGGTGTAGTCCTCGGGGTTGGCCGTGGCGACGACCAGGACGTCCAGGTCGAGCCGAAGCAGGTAGCCGCGGATCTGGATGTCGCGTTCCTCCATCACATTAAGCAGCGACACCTGGATGCGCTCGGCAAGATCGGGCAATTCGTTGATCGCGACGATTCCACGGTGGCTGCGTGGGATCAGACCGTAGTGGATGGTCTCGGGGTCTCCGAGCGAGCGACCCTCGGCCACTTTGATCGGGTCGACGTCACCGATCAGATCGGCCACCGACGTGTCCGGAGTGGCGAGCTTCTCGACGTATCGCTCGGAGCGATGCCGCCAGGTCACCGGCAGGTCGTCGCCCAGTTCGGCTGCGCGTCGAACCGAGGCGGGCGTGACCGGATGGAACGGGTGCTCACCCAGTTCGGACCCGGCGATCACCGGCGACCACTCGTCCAGCAGTCCGGAGAGGCTGCGCAGCAGCCGGGTCTTGCCCTGACCGCGCTCGCCCAGCAGGACCACGTCATGTCCGGCCAGCAGCGCGCGCTCCAGCTGGGGGATCACCGTGGAGTCGAACCCGTGGATGCCGGGCCACGGGTCGCGCCCGTCGGCCAGCGCTGAGAGGAGGTTCTCACGCAGCTCCACGCGCAGCGGCCGATAGGTGTGCCCCGACGCGCGCAGCTGTCCCGTCGTGGTGATCGCTGATGGCGATGTTGTCATGACGAGAGAGTAAATCTCTTGCACGGGGGTGAGGGCCGGATGGCGGATTTTGTCAGGACGAGAGGTTCCGCGGCTCCTGCGACCCCTATCGCACCGTCGCGATTGTGGATACCTTGAGGGGCCGATCCTCTCGGCGCAACGGACAGGTGATCCAGGCACTGCAGCCCGTCTTCGCAGCGGCGGTTACGGTGATGCCCACCCAGCCGGGCAGCGAATGAGGACAGGGAGATGACGGACGTGGACCAGAGCCGCTGGCCGGTGAGGTTCCTCGCGACGCTCGCCACCGCATCCGTCGTTGTGCTGATACTGGCCGCGTGCTCGGATGCAGCCCCGTCGCCGGCGTCGCCACGCCCGGGCGGCGGTGACATCGTCTCGACCGAGTCGGTCGATATCGGAGGCGGCCGCGCCATGATCCTGGAGTGCGCCGGCACAGGCTCGCCCACCGTCGTGTTCATCTCCGGGACGCGGGGCGCCGCCGATGAATGGGACACGCTCCTCGCAGACGCAGACCCCGCTGCGGTGTCCACCTTCGACGATGTCTCCCGCACCACGCGGGCGTGCTCCTACGACCGGCCGGGAACGACCCGGGCATCGGGCGAACTCTCACCCTCGACCGTTGTCGCCCAGCCGACCACCGCTCGCCAGGGCGCCGAGGATCTCCTGACGATGATGGATGCCGCCGGCGAACCCGGACCGTACGTGGTCGTCGCGCTGTCCTGGGGCGGTCTGATCGCACAGGAGCTGGCGCGCACGCATCCTTCCGACGTCGCCGGGCTCGTCCTGCTGGACTCGGCCAGCGCGTACCTCGCTCAGACGTTCTCCGCCGACCAGTGGGCGCGGTGGATGGCGGTGATCACGGCGAGCGCGGACTCGCTCGGGTCGGAGGTGCCGGCCTACGAGATGAGCATCTCAGAGTTGCAGGCTGACGCCGCCTTGCCGACCGTTCCCGTCGTCGTCATCTCCTCGGATCACCCCTGGGACCTGCAGCTCACTCCCGGTGAATCCACGTGGCCGGGCTGGGTCGCAGCCCAAGCCGAGCTCGCGCGATCGCTGGGCGCTGTGCACATCACCGACTCCGACAGCGGGCACGGTATCCCGGTCGAGCAGCCGGCGCTCGTCACGGCCGCGATTCGGGTGGTCCTGGACACCGTCAGAGACGTGCGAACGATCCGCTGACCCGTCTGCCCGACGCCCAGGAACGATCGCTCTCTCCCGGCCGTCGATCTTCTCGATCCACCCGGCACAGACGCCCCGGCGGCATCTGATCCATCGAGGTCCAGCGTCCGGACCCTCTTGCCGCGCATCGCAACATCCAATATATTACATCCCACTACCGGCATCCGTCGGCGGAAACTAAGAGCGCGCGGGCGGCCCGTCGCGAACGGATTGGACACATCATGAGCACTGATCAAGACATCAAGAACGTCGTGCTGGTGCACGGCGCCTTCGCCGACGGGTCAGGATGGCGAGGCGTATACGACAACCTGACGGCTCGGGGCTACCGGGTCACCATCGTGCAGAACCCGCTCACCTCGCTGGAGGACGACGTCGCGGCGACCACCCGAGTGCTGAACCTCCAGGACGGGCCGACGATCCTCGTCGGGCATTCCTGGGGCGGCACTGTCATCACCGAGGCAGGGGTGCATCCGAACGTCGCCGGACTGGTCTACGTCTCCGCGCTCGCTCCGGACGCAGGCGAGACCACCTCCCAGCAGTACGAGGGTTTCGCCCCGACGCCGGACTTCGTCATCGATGTCGGCGACGACGGATTCGGCTTCCTCAATCACGAGAAGTTCAAGCTGGGGTTCGCGGCGGACGCCGGCGACGCGGATGCGGCGTTCCTTCGGGACTCGCAGGTCCCCATCAACATGTCGGCTTTCGGTGTCCCGGTCAAGGACGCCGCCTGGCGGGAGAAGCCGAGCTGGGCGGTCATCGCCGAGGAGGACAAATCCTTCGATCAGGCGATGCTGCGGCACATGGCCGAACGCATGGGGGCGGAGATCACGAACGTACCGGGGGCCAGCCACGACGTCTTCATCACCCAGCAGGGCATCGTCTCGGACGTGATCGACACCGCCGCACACGACGCCGCTCGCGTGCGCGCCGCCTGAACGACCGGCGCGGGCCCGCCGTGCGCGGGCTCGCCCGTCGTCGGGGCCCTCGCCGCCTCGCCGGGCAGAACCTGACAGATCCGGGACTGGAAGCGTCGCCCAGCGGCACCCCCCCCCGACGCCTGACGTCCGGCAGTGGAGCCACCGCGAGAAGGTTGACAGGTGACTCGAGGGTCACCTATTGTCGCGGCATGGACACCGAGTCCGTGATCCACGCAATCGCAGATCCGTCCCGTCGCCGGATCCTCGACGCGCTGCGGTCGCGCGACGGCCAGAGCGTCGGCGAACTCACCGAAGCACTTGCGCCCCTCGGCCGGCACGCCGTGCTCAAGCACGTCGGCGTGCTCGAAACGGCCGGACTCATCGTGTCGCGAAAAGAGGGACGCGTGCGCCGTTGCCACCTCAACCCCGTGCCCATCGTCCAGCTCGCGGAGCGCTGGATCGATGACTTCGGAGCGCGCGCATCCGCTGGGCTGCTCGCGCTCAAGAACGATCTCGAGAAAGGAACGAACTGATGACCGACGATCGCATCTACGAGGTGCTGGTGTCCGCCGAGCCCACCGCGGCATGGCGTGCTCTCACGGACCCGGGCACGGTGAAGAGGTACTACTTCGGCACGTCGCCGCGCACCACCTGGCAGGTCGGCGCGCCGATCGAGTTCGTGGACGAAGAAGGCGACCCCCAGATCGTCGGTGAGGTGCTGGAGTACGAGCCGCCTCGGCGTCTGGCGCACACCTTCGTCGCCACCTGGTACGGCGCATCGGACGATCAGGGCTCGCTGCACTGGGAGATCGAACCGACCGACTCCGGATGCCGGATCACCCTGGTGCATCGCGGTGCACGTGGCCAGACCCGCGAAGGCTCGGAAACCGCGGACGGCTCGCGGCAGATCATCGAAGGGCTCAAGCAGCTGCTGGAGCAGGATGCCGCTGCCTAGCCCGGCCGCGGCATCCGTCGGTCAGCCCTGACGCCAGTCGTCAGAGACGATGTGGGAGCCCGCCTGGGGACCCATCTGCAGCATGCCACCGTCCACGGCGTACGAGGCTCCGGTGACGTAGGAGGCTCCGGCGGAGGCGAGGAATGCCACGACCGCGGCAACTTCGCGGGCGTCGCCGGGACGCCCCAGCGGCACGCCCGGGCGGGAGACCGCGTGCGGGTTCTCGTCTTCCTGGTCGGTCATGGGCGTTGCGATCTCGCCGGGGGCGACCGAGTTGGCGGTGATCCGTTCATGGCCTAGTTCCAGGGCGATCGTCTTCATCAGGCCACCGAGACCGTGCTTGGCCGCGTCATATGCGGCGGAACCGACACGCGGCTGATGCTCGTGGACGCTGGTGATCGCGATCAGCCTGCCCCCTTGGCCGCCGAGCATGTGACGAGCGGCACGCTGGAGGCAGACGAAAGCAGCCTCGAGGTCAACACTCACCGTATGGCGCCACTCTTCGAGAGTCATCTCCAGAAACGGCGCATTGTCGCCGGTGCCGGCGTTGTTCACGAAGACATCCAGGCCTCCGAGCTCAGCTGCGAGCTCGTCGATCACGTCCGCGCAGTCCGGGACCTCGGTGGCATCGAAACGCCGAACGACCGCCCTGCGGTTGAGCGCTTCCACCTCGCGTGCGGTGTCCCGCGCGCCGTCTTCGTCGGAGTGCCAGGTGATGCCGATGTCCATTCCGGCCGCGGCGAGCGCGATCGCCGTCGCCTTGCCGATACCGGAGTCGGAGCCTGTCGCGATCGCGCGGGTGGGGTGGAATGTCATGCAGTGAGGATCGCTCCCGGCCATCACGAGTGGAACGGGGTTGACAGCGCCTCCGACACTCACCCGGCGCGTTGTCAGCGGCGCCGGGGCAAAGGCTATTCGTCCGGGTCTTCTCCCTCAGCCTGGGAGGGGTGACCGTCGGCCGGCAGCGGATCGTGCTCGTCGGGACGATCCGGGTCCTCGCCCTCTGCCTGGCTCGGCTTGCCCGTGGGGCCATCGATTGAGTGATCGCGGGAGCTCATGACACGAGCCTGAGCGCAAGGCGCAGGCGACGCGAGGGGCTTGACTTTCTGTGAGGGGCGGAGGTCAGCGGTCCCGGAGTCCTGCGCCGACGTAGCGCTGGTAATCGAGCGCCGCGGACGTGCGTAACGTCTCGCGAACCTCGGCGGCAGCCGACTGAAGCGCCGCGACCCAGCCCAGAGCGGTGGAGCCATCCGTTGCTCGAGGAAAGCCGCTGGCGCGCAGGACGATGCCCGAGTTTCGGGGCGCACCCCCCGCGGGTTCGAAGACGGGAACCGTGATGGAGGTCAGCTCGATCGCGGTCTCCTCCGGCGCGATCGACTGAATGAAGAGGGGTCGGCTGGCAGCCAGGATGCCGCGGACCGCACGGTCCCGCGCCGGCGACAGCTCACTGCGCGCATACTCCTGCAGCGCCAGTGAGAGCGCATGGTCCTGGGCGGCGTAGCCCTCGGTGCGCTTGACCGTATAGCCCTGCGCCCGGACCTTCTCGGCGGAGCGCCGATAGGAATCGCTGACCTGCCGGTCCGGCGGCCACAGCCGGGACACCCAGGCGTCGATCGCGGCATCGTCCCACGCGATGGCCGCTTCACCCAGCGGCGGCACGATCGGTATCCGGGATCCGAGTCGCTCCTCCTCCGCTTCGGAGGATGCGGACCGCGCGAACGCGCTGGCTCCGATGGTCTGTTCGGACGCTGAGATCTTCACCATCGCCACGACATGGCACTCGAGCTCTTCGGCCAGCCGGTCCAGTTGCGGACGCGCTGCTTCGGCGATCCGTCCGGCGGTGATGAGCGACCCGTCGAGGTGCGCGGACAGGCCTGTCGGCGAGAAGCCGCCGTACCCGCCCTGGAAGAACAGCAGCGGCGCGACGGGCCTGGTCACCTCGAGATCGTCGACGTGGACCAGCGTGATCCAATGGTCCCCGGCTTCGACCTCTTGAGCGATTCTGCCCTGGATCGTGGCAACCGCTCCGTCGAGAACCGGTGCACCGTTCGCCGCCGGCGACCAGGCGACCCTCGCGAAGCGATCCGGGTCCTTGCCGGCCAGCGTGCGGGTCTCTGCGACCTGCTCGTGGGCGAGGATCGAGATCGCGATGCGATCGGCCCGTCGGAGCGTCGGATACGTGGAAGATGCCTTTTGCGGCATGAACGACACCAGCGGGGGCTCGAGGGAGACTGAGTTGAAGGACCCGATGATCATGCCGACCGGTACGCCGTCGACGATGCCCGCCACCCAGATGACCCCGGTGGGGTAATGACCCATCACGTCCCGGAACATCCCGGCATCGACGGTGGATTCGAGCGGTTCGGCGATCATCGGTCTTCTTCCTGAGCGAAGTCGAGGGCGGTCTGGGCGAGCAGGATGGCGCCGTCCAGCACCGCACGATCGGCGTTCTGTGTCACGGCGGCGTCGGCGAACTGCGCCTGATGGTTGACGGCATCCGTGTCGATGCCGATGTAGGGATGAATGGCGCGGACGAGCTGGGAGACGTTCCCCATGTCCGTCGAGGCGGTGTTCATGCCTGAGGTGCCGCGGTCGAACGTACGCCCGAGAGCGCGCGCATTGCGGTCGAAGGCTGCCGCCATCGGCTCATCGTTGCGGAACTCCGCATACCGCGGGCTGGTCTCGCGGACCTCGAGCTCGCATCCGGTCGCCAGTGCGCCGGCGCGGAAGCAGTCCAGCACCCGCTCGACCAGCGGGCCGAGCTCCTCGAGCGTCCGCCCTCGGACGTACCAGTTGCCGACCGAGCTCTCCGGAATGGCGTTCGCCGCCGTCCCGGCCTCGGTGACGATGCCGTGTACTCGGGTCGCGTCCGGCAGCTGCTGCCGCAGCAGGCCGATGGCGACCTGAGCGACGATGAATGCGTCGGCGGCGTTGCGCCCCCGCTCCGGATACGCCGCGGCATGGCTGCCGCGGCCCCGGTACGCGATCCTGAGGTGGGCGACCGCGTACGGTCGCGCGTACAAGAAGTTCGTCGGACCGGGATGGATCATCAACCCGAAGTCGACGTCATCGAACACGCCGGCGTCCTTCATCAGGATCTTCCCGCCGCCGCCTTCCTCGGCCGGGGTGCCGATGACGGACACACGCAGGTGTGGTGCGACAGCGGCCAGCGCCGCCGCAGCACCGCACGCCGCGGCGGCGATGATGTTGTGACCGCAGGCATGACCGAGGCCGACGAGGGCGTCGTACTCGGCCATGAATGCGATGTGCGGCCCGTCACCGGGGCGGCTCGCCACGAACGCCGTCGGCAGTCCGGCCTGACCGGCCTCGACAGCGAATCCCTCGCCCGCCAGCCACCGCTGCAGGAGAGCGGATGATTCGTGCTCGACCCATGCGGGTTCGGCAAGGGCGTGAACCGTGTGGCTGAGAGCGATGAGGCTTTCGCCGCGAGCACCGATCTCCTGGGTCACGGCCGTCTTGGCAGCGACCACCGCGCTCATGCGTCTCCCGGCACGCCGTAGGACGGGGCGGCCGTCGGGTCGACTGCGCGCAGTCGGTAATCGGCCTTCTGCGGCAGCCACAGCGTCAGGAGCCGGGCGAGCTCGGCGATCGGCTGGTCGTGTTCATCCACTCGCAGGTCGGTGACCCGCCACGCAACGTCATCGATGACCGACAGCCCGGCCGAGCGCACCGGTCCTGCTTCGCCACCGGCGGCGAGGCCCGCCTCGAGCCCCGCCAGCAGCCGCTCCTCGAATCGGGGCGCACGGCTGGATGCGTAACCCTCGACCACCGCCGCCGGCACGTCCGTGTTCGCGAGGAGGTTCCCCGCGGACACGCAGGCGTCGCCCTCGGCTGCCGCGTGCACGCCGAGCACCGCCGCGCCGTGGAACACCGCCACGCCTCCGTCGCGGTCGATCGCGGCGAGCTGCCGGTAGGCCGGGAACCGCTCACCGGCGAGGAGCAGGGCGATGGTCTTCTTCGCATCATGGCCATCCTGGAGCAGCGCGAGTCCACGGATCCCGAGCTCAGGATTAGTCACGTTCTGAGACGCCACCGCGCCCGCGCCGGCGGCCAGATGTGCACAGCGGGCCGCGACCGCCGGACTGGAGGATGCCACCACCATGCCGAACGCGCCTGTGGCCGGATCGCGGGCGATCAGGGAGATCGTCATGCCGAGGTCCCTTCGATGGCGCGGGCGAAGGCTCCGGTGCGCCCGTCGACATGACGGTTCGTGGGGCGGAGGAGGCCCAACCGATCGCGGAGCGTGCCATCGGTCTGCTCGGTGCGCACGAGGCCGCGGCGCTGCAGTTCGGGCACCAAGAGCTCGACCAGGTCATCCAGGCCGCCGGGCAGCCACTGCACGTTGAACATGAATCCGTCGGATCCTCCGGCCTCGACCCAGGCCTGCAACTCGTCGGCGACCTGCACCACGTCGCCGACGATGACCGTCGTCTGTCGGGTGTAGCGCCGTGCGACCTCGCGCAGGGTGTGTCCCTGCCCGATGAGCTCCACGATCTCCTGGAAGTAGATCTGATGGTTGTTGGAGGATGCCGGTACCCGGTCGGCGGGTATCGGCTCGTCGAGCGGAAGGTCGTGCAGCGTGGTTTCGAGGTCGTTGGAGAGGAAGGTGACCAGCGCCTCGATCGGGATGATGCTCTGCAGCAGCTCCTGCTTGGCGCGGGCCTCTTCCTCGGTGCGGCCGACAATGACCTGCACGCCGGAGAGCACTTTGAGCTCGTCGGCGCGGCGACCGAACTTCGCCATGCGGCCCTTCAGGTCGGTGTAGAACTCCTGCGCTGCGGACAGAGACTTGCCGGTGCCGAAGACCACCTCAGCGGTCTCCGCGGCGAGCTCTTTGCCGGTCGCCGAGGCGCCCGCCTGGATGATGACCGGGTAGCCCTGCGGCGACCGGGCGATGTTCAGACCGCCCTTGACGGTGAAGTACTTGCCCCGGTGGTCGACGAGGTGGAACTTCGCGGGATCGAAGTTGCGCGCGGCGGCCTTGTCATAGACGAAGGCATCGTCCTCCCAGGTGTCCCAATACGCGGTGACGATGTCGAACACCTCCTTGGCGAGGACGTAGCGCTCGTCGTGCGGGGCCATCTTGTCGAGGCCGAAGTTCTGCGCGACGTCGTCATTCGCCGTCGTGACGACGTTCCAGGCAGCCCGACCGTGGGAGATCCAGTCGAGCGAAGCGAACTGGCGCGCGATGTTGAACGGTTCGTAGAAGCTGGTGGACACTGTGGCGCCGAGGCCGATGTGCTCGGTGGCCATCGCTATGGCGGAGAGGGCGGTGATCGGTTCGAGCGAATTCTGATAGGCGGGCGTCTGCGTCCACTGCTCGAGGTGCCGGTGCTGCGCGCCCGGACGGTCGGCCAGGAAGAAGAGGTCGAAGAAGCCGCGTTCGGCCGTCCGGGCGAGCGAGACGTACGTTTCGATGCTGTCCGGGGCTGACGGGTCCACGTCGGGGTGCATCCACGACGATGTGGCCGTGCCGGGCGGGACGATCAGAGCGCTGAGGACGATGTGCTGGCTCATGCTGTTCGGTTCCAATCGTCAGACGGTCTGGGCAGCGCTGGGCTCGGCGAGCACGGCGGTGGCTTCGATCTCGACGAGCCATTCGGGCCGGGCGAGGGCCGAGACGACCAGTCCGGTCGAGACCGGAAAGACTCCTCTCAGCCAGCTCCCCATCGTGCGGTACACCGTCTCGCGGTAGCGGATGTCCACCAGGTAGACGACCACCTTCACGATGTCCTCGAGCGACCCGCCGGCTTCTTCGACGAGCATCTTGATGTTCGCCATCGCCTTCTCGGTCTGCGCCTCCACATCCCCGATGCCGACGCTCTCCCGGCTGTCGAGGTCCTGGCCGATCTGGCCGCGGATGTAGATGACACCATTCGCGACGACCGCCTGACACAGGTCGTTGTCGAGGTTCTGCTCTGGGTAGGTGTCCTTGGTGTTGAACGGACGGATGCGAGTGTGGTGCGTCATGCTTCCGGGCGGCTTTCTGCTGGCGGGTTGGGGGGTCCGCACTCAGGTTCCACTTTCCGAACAGCCGCAGCAATCGCCCGGAACTGCACGTCCACGTCAGATTTTGTGATGTAACGGGCGAGAAACATCACGGCAATGCCATCCAGCGATGCTGACGTCATGAAGATGCCGGAACCCCGCGATGTGTCCCTCGCGCAGCTGATCTACTTCACGCGCTGTGCCGAGTACTCGAGCATGGCGGACGCGGCCGCCGCCCTGTACGTTGCGCCGTCGGCGATCTCCAACTCGATCGCGAATCTCGAGAAGCGACTCGGCACCCCCCTGTTCATCCGACGGCGCGCGAAGGGGCTGATGCTGACCTCCGCCGGCCAGGCGTTCCTGGCGAGGACCCGGCAGATCCTCTTCGACCTGGACGACGCCATTTCCGCGGTGGATCCCGATCAGCTCACCGGCGACCTGCGCGTCGGCATCTTCCCGACGCTCGCTCCGTTCTACCTTCCGGAGATCGCCGAACGGCTCGCGAGCCAGTTCCCCGGTATCGCTCCGCAGTTCGTGGAGCTCAGCGCAGGCGAGCTGGAGCCCGCTCTGAGAGACAACGTGGTCGAAGTTGCACTCACATACGATCTCGGGCTCGGTCCCGGCATCCATCGGGAAAGACTCAAGCAGGCGCCGCTGTACGCGGCGTTCAGTGCGGACCACCCGCTGGCTCAGCGGGAACGGGTCTACATCTTCGAGCTGGCCGAAGAGCCGATGGTGCTGCTGGATTGGCAGTACACCCGCGAGTACTTCACTCAGATCTTCGCGAATCGCGGGCTCGTGCCGAACATCCGGCATCGTTTCTCGAGCTTCGAGACGGTGCGCGCGATGGTCGCCCGCAGTCGCATGTTCACACTGCTCAACCAACGCCCCGCGCACGATCTCACCTACGACGGCGGCCGTCTGGTGGCGGTGGAGGTCGATGAGGATTCCGGCCTCGCGATCGTCCTGGCCAGCGCGCAGCCCATCACCTCCTTGACGCGCCGGCCCCGTGCATTCGTCGACGCGTGCCGGTCCATCGTCGGAGCGTCGATGACCGGCTCGCATCCGGATTACGAGAATGTGACGGCGTGATTTCGTCTCCGAAATCGACGGACTGCATCAGTTCAGGACAATTGCTTCCCCTCCACCGCGCCGCACAGCATTAGGGACCAACCGATCCGACAGGCGGGTTCGGTCCAGGCGTTGAGAGAACGGATGCAATGAGCACCGAAGAAACCGAAGTCGTCATCGTGGGCGCCGGCCAAGCGGGCATCGCCATGAGCGAGCATCTGACTGCGTCGGGCATCCCCCACATCGTGTTCGAGAAGGAGCGCATCGCCGAGAAGTGGCGCTCGGGCCGCTGGGACTCTCTGGTGGCGAACGGTCCCGCGTGGCATGACCGTTTCCCGGGTCGCGCCTTCGAGGCGGACCCGGACTGCTTCATCTCGAAGGAAGAGGTGGCGGACTACTTCGTCGCCTACGCCGCGTGGATCGGATCGCCGGTCCGCACCGGCGTGGAGGTGACCCGTGTGCACAAGAACACGGACCGTCCGGGCTTCACCGTCGAGACGTCGGAGGGCCGCATTCAGGCTCGATTCGTCGTGTCCGCGACCGGCGCGTTCCAGCGGCCCCGGATCCCGGCCGTGCTGCCCGCCGTCGCCGGAGTGACCCAGTTGCACTCCGCCGACTACAAGAACCCCGCACAGCTGCCCGCCGGCTCGGTCCTCGTCGTCGGGGCGGGTTCCTCCGGCGTGCAGATCGCCGCCGAGCTGCAGGCGGCCGGCCGACCGGTGTACCTCTCCGTCGGCGCGCATGATCGCCCGCCGCGACGTTATCGGGGGCGGGACAACGTGTGGTGGCTCGGAGTGCTCGGCAAGTGGGACATGGCAACGCCTCCCCTCGGCGCCGAACACGTCACGATCGCGGTCAGCGGCGCCGACGGCGGACGCACCGTCGATTTCCGGGACCTCGCCGCCGCGGGGATCACGCTGGTGGGCCGCACCGAGTCCTACCGGAACGGTGTCGTGCGCTTCAGTGCGGGGCTCAGGGCTGACATCGAAAACGGTGATGCGGACTATCTGTCGCTGCTGCGCGAGGCGGACGACTACATCGCGCGCAACGGGCTCGAGCTCCCCGAGGAACCGGAGGCGCATGTGCTCGGACCGCTGCCGCGCGCGGTCCTGGACCCGGTCCGCGAACTCGACCTCGCCGCGGCATCCGTCCGCTCCATCGTGTGGGCCACCGGCTATGCGCAGGAGTTCGGCTGGCTGCAGGTGGACACGTTCGATGATCGCGGGCGTCCCCAGCACGCTCGCGGTGTCGCCCGCGAACCAGGCGTCTACTTCCTCGGTCTGCCGTGGCTTTCCCGACGCGGGTCCAGCTTCATCTGGGGTGTCTGGCACGACGCCAAGTACGTCGCCGACCAGATACAGATCCAGCGCGGATATGCCGCCTACCGCTCTCCATTCGCCGCCAGCTCCACCGACCCCCGAAAGGCCCACGTATGAAGCTCCAGACCCGAGCTGTCGTTTCGACCCTCGCCGTCGCCGCGACCGCGGCGATGATCACCTCCTGCGCCGCTGCTGCGCCCACCGACGAAGCCCCCGAGATCACCACCCTCACCGTCGGCATGTCCTGGCCCTACGAGCCTTGGCAGGTCGGCGACGGCACGACCGTGAAAGACGGAATCGAGCCGGAGCTGCTCGCCGCGATCGGCGAGAAGCTCGACATCACCTTCGACATCCAGAACGTCGACTTCACCGGAATCGTCACCGGCACCCAGTCGGGCAAGTACGACCTGGCCGTCTCCGGCCTGGGCGTCTACGGCGACCGGCTGAAAGCGCTGAACTTCATCCCCGACGCCAAGACCGGATACACGATGGTCATCAACGCCGAGGATGAGGATCTCTACACCACCATCGGCGACCTGTGTGGCGTCGAAGTCGCCGTGCTCAACGCCACCAAGTCGTACAACGACATCGAGCTGGCCAACGCCACGACCGAAGACGACGGCAGCGACTGGTACGGCGTCTGCAAGGACGAGCCGATCACCTTCCAGGCATACGACGACCAGGCGGGGCAGGATCTCGCATTCTCGACCGGCAAAGTCGACGTAGGGCTGCTGACCGAGCAGGTGGCCGCCAGCTACGTGGAGAAGTCGGGCGGCGACTACCTCGTCGTCGAGCCGTACAGCTACGTGCCGTTCGGCATCGGCATCCCGAAGGAGGAGACCGAGCTCGCTGAGATGCTGCTCAAGGCGTTCAAGGAGGTCGTGGCGGACGGCACCTACCTGAAGATCCTCGAGAAGTACGGCCAGGCGGACTCGGCGCTCACCGCCGACGAAATCGTCCTGCTGACCGACTGACCGCCGCTAGAGATGAGGACGACCGTGACTCAGCAGGCACCCCCCGCGCCGGCGATGACCCCGGAGCCGTCGCCGACCGCGGCGCCGACGGTCATCGCTCGGAAGCATCCCGGCCGCTGGATCGCGGTCGTCCTCATCCTCGTCGCCGCGGTGGAGATCATCCGCTGGGCCGCGACGAACCCCGGCTTCGAGTGGCCGGTATTCCGCGACTACCTCTTCGACGGCGCCGTCCTGCGCGGCGTCTGGAACACCATCCTGCTCACGGTGCTGGCCGAAGTGATCTCGCTGTCCCTGGGAACGCTGCTGGCCGTGATGAGGATGAGCCACAACCGCATCATCTCAGGCGCCGCGTTCGTGTACACCTGGTTCTTCCGGGGCGTGCCACTGCCGGTGCTGCTCATCTTCATCTTCTTCTCCGCCTCGGTGCTGCCGAGTCTGGGCTGGGGTGATTACAGCATCGACATGAACGATGTGTTCGCTTCGCCGCTGCTTGCCGCCGTCATCGCCTTCGGGCTCAACGACGCCGCCTACACGAGCGAGATCGTGCGCTCGGGGCTTCTGTCGGTCCCACCGGGACAGCGCGAGGCCGCCTATGCGATCGGCATGAGCCCGGCGCGGGCGATGCGACGCATCGTGCTGCCGCAGGCCCTGCGCATCATCATCCCCCCGGTCGGCAACGCCGTCATCTCGATGCTCAAGCTCACGTCGATCGCAATGGTGATCGGATTCAGCGAGCTGATGAACACGGTGCGCGGCATCTACTCGAGCGAGTTCAACACCATCCCCATGCTCGTCGTGGCGACGTTCTGGTACCTCGTCCTCACCACGGTGCTGTCCATCGGCCAGTACTTCGTCGAGCGTCATTTCGGAAAGGGCCACGAACGTCGATGAACACCGAATCCGACGACAGCCGCTTCGCTCCGCCCGCCGACGTCATGGTCCGCGCGGTGGAGATCCACAAGTCCTTCGGCCGGGTCGATGTGCTCAAGGGCGCCTCACTGGACGTGAAACGCGGTGAGGTCGCGTGCATCATCGGCCCGTCCGGATCCGGCAAGTCCACTCTCCTGAGATGCATGAACCACCTCGAGTCGTTCCAGCGCGGCGACATGTGGGTCGCCGGCCGAGAGATCGGATACACCCGCCGCGGCGACAAGCTCTTCGAGCAGCACCCACGGCAGATCGCCGCTGCTCGCCGCAACGTGGGCATGGTCTTCCAGCACTTCAACCTGTTCGGTCACATGACGGCGCTCCAGAACGTCGCAGAGGGGCCGATCCAGGTGCTGGGCATCTCCAAGAAGAAGGCCACCGAACAGGCTGCGGAGCTGCTGGACCGGGTCGGTCTGGCATCACGCAAGGACCATTACCCCCGCGGCCTCTCAGGCGGCCAGCAGCAGCGCGTCGCCATCGCCCGCGCACTCGCCATGCAGCCCGAGGTGGTTCTGTTCGACGAGCCCACGTCGGCGCTCGACCCGGAACTGGTGGGCGAGGTCCTCGACGTCATGAGGGACCTTGCAACCGGCGGGATGACCATGGTCGTCGTCACGCACGAGATGGGCTTCGCCCGAGAGGTGGGCAGTTCGCTGCACTTCATGAGTGACGGTCGCCTCGTCGAGTCCGGTGTGCCCGCCGAGGTGCTCTCCAATCCGCAGCACGAGCGCACCAAAGCCTTCTTGTCGAAGGTGCTCTGAGAAGGGCGCGGCTGGCATACGTCGTTCCGGGCGACCGGCTGGCGCAACCGTTTCACGAAGGAGGCCGCGCCGATGTGCACGCTGGTGCAGGACCGTCCCTGGTGGAGCCTCGGCTCCGACATATCAGCGCTGGTTCTCCTCGGGACCGCGTGAGCCGAGCGCAGCGAGAAAGTCCCCGAACCTGTCTCCCTGCACCGTCACGTGCGCGACAGCCAGTTGCTCCGCAGATGAGGCATCCGCGGCCCGAAGTGCGGTGACGATGGCACCGTGCTCGGCCGATGAGTTCAGCATTCGGCCGGGAACTCGGAGTTGAAGACGCCGGAAGGGCTTGAGGCGGGTTTGCAGGGAGGTCGCCATGCGGGTGAGGAATGAGTTCCCGCTGGCCGCGTAGAGAAGCTTGTGGAACGTCTCGTTGGCGTAGTAGTACTCATCGGCGTCGGCAGATTGAAGTGTCGCCGCACACGCAGCGTGGGCCCCCTCCAGATCCCGTAACTGCTTTTCCGTGCACCGTCGTGCAGCCAGCCGCGCGCAGAGGCCCTCGAGTTCTGCCATGACCTCGAACATCTGCAGCATCTCTGGGATCGCGATCACCTTCACGAACGCGCCCCGGTGAGGCTGGATATCCACGAGCTCCGTTGCCTCCAGTTGCCGAAGTGCCTCACGCACCGGCGTGCGAGACACGCCGAAACGGGAGGCGAGCTTCACCTCATCGAGCCGCTGTCCCGGCGCGTAGACGCCTGTGACAATGGCCTCCTCGATCAGATCCCGCAATTCGGTGGCGCGGCTTTGTTTCACGTCGGGCACCTAGGGCGTCCCGAAGCCGTTGGTCGCTCTTGCGCGAGTCAGGTATTCCAGCGCGGAATCCCCGGCGCGCTCCCCGTCAGCGGCAGATTCTGTCAGTAGGGCCAGAGACCCGCTCCGGATGTCGCCCGCGGCGAAGACACCTTCCCACGAAGTGGCCAGCTTCTCGTCGACCACAATGTGGCCAGACTCGTCGCATTCCACAAGGCCGCTGATCCAGGACGTGTTTGGCGATAGGCCTATGTAGATGAAGACCCCGTGTGCGGGCAGCTCCTTCTCGTCGCCGGTCAGCAGGTTGTGAACTGCAACCGCTGAAACCACGTCCTCTCCGCGGATTGCGCTCACAGTTGAATTCTGGTGGAATCGGACGTTTTTCCGGGCCAACGTCAGATGGGCGATCTCGACGCGTGAAGTCGGTGCCTCCCCGACGTGGACGACGACCACCTCGCTGGCGAAACCAGCGAGAACCCTTGCTTCGTCGAGTGCGGAGTCACCACCGCCCACGACGATCACCCGTTTGCCGCGAAAGAATGGCCCGTCACACGATGCACAACGGGAGACCCCTCGACCTTCGAATTCGTTTTCCCCGGGGACCCCGAGTGCGCGCCGCGTGGACCCAGCCGCGATGATGACGGCGGTCGCGCCTACCGGGTCGTCTGCGCCCGTGACCACGAAGCCATTGCCCGACTTTTCGATTCGCCCGATATCGGCCAAGAGGATTTCCGCCCCAGCTTCCTCCGCCTCTTCGAGAAGCTCAACGCCGAGATCGTAGCCGGCGATAGGGGCGGATCGCCCCGGCGCATTCGTGAGGTCCTCAACCGTAGCCACCTGCCCGCCCACCCCTTGGCGGTCTAGGACAAGGACACGCGCGCCACCCTTCGCAGCCTGACGCGCAGCCGTCAGACCAGCCACACCGGCCCCTACTACCACTACGTCATAGTCGGTCATTGCCGTGCCCTCCCGGCGTTGGCCTTCATCAGCGCCACTCATCTATCGAGATGGTTGCGGTGAGCCGCGATCCCATGATCTGCCAGTATCCGTTGGACTCGCCGCCGACCACTACGACGTTGATGCTCTCCTTGGAGAACATGTGGATCGACTCCTCGGACGTGGCACGCAGATTACTGGCCATCGGCTCCTCCCCGTAGGTCGCTCTCGGATAGACGTAGTTCTGGATCAGTTGCATGTCCCAGTAGCGTCCCGCGGGCATCCGAGCGGTTTCGTGGATCCAGGCGATCAGCGCGCCCTTGTCTATGAAACCACCCCGGTCCACGAACTGCTCGGCAACGATGGGATCCAGCAAGAGAACGGGAGCAGTGACGGCGTCTGTGCCGAGCAGCATATCCCTGACGTGCTCACGCCAATAGCCGGCTCGTAGCCCCAGGCTGAAAGTCGTCGACCTGTTGCCGTAGAAGATGCTCACCGTGCTGTCATCAGGCTTGAACCCGCGTTGAACATGGAGCGGCTCCCAGGGCGAACGTTCCTCATTCTCCGCGAAGGTGATGCTGTTATAGGTGTAGTTGTTGCCGAGTGACCCCATAAACGTTTCACCTGGCACGGACCCGCCCTGCAGATTCTGCGACAGCAACCCATACGCACGACCGATCGTCGCATTTGCCCGGTTATAGGGACCCAGCGCGCCGATCCCAGAGTTCATACCGATCTCGGCCCGTATCGGCCCATTGACCACCACCATCGCAGCCCCCGAACTCGACGTGCTGCCGCGGGCGCTACGACCGCTCGCGGCCAAAGCAAGGATCACCGGGAAGTGGTCCGGCTTCGCGCCCGCCATGACTGCGTTTACCGCAACCTTCTCCACCGTGTAGTCCCAAGCGCCGCGGTTCTCCGTAGGCTGCATCCGGCCGACGATCTCTTCTGCGTCGCGGCTTGTACCGGCCAGCATTTCACGAACCCGCCGCTCGGTCGGAAGAACGATGGGGAGTTTGTCCGTCCAGTCGCGAGTGAGGAACAGTTCGTGCAGTGCATCCTCGCTTGCGGGGGCGAGCAATCGGTTTTCTGAGCGTCTCGCGGCGGGAATCGCGGAGGCGGTCTGGGGAAGCGGGCGAGTGAGTCCCTCGATGACCGCCTGCATGACCGGCGTGCCGGTCACAGGGTCCGATCCATGGACGTACTCGCGCAGTTCGGCTGCGGACTTGCCCATCACAGGCTGCGGCACAAAAACGAGTGGAGCCTGGGGCAGTCCGCCCATTCGCGTCACAGATTTGACAACCTTCTCGAACTTTTCGGTGTGTACTGCGACCGTCGGGATGCCGTATTTGGTTTCGAGCGTGATCGCATGCGTGGACACCGCAGGCGCGCAGGTACTGCAGTGCCCGACCCCGAGTATCGCCGCGTCGCCGTCGGCCCGTATGCGCTCCCACAGTTCAGGATCGTCCTTCGCATACGTGGAGGCGAGGGCAACCATGCGGATGACAACTGAGGGCATGTTCTCCTGAAACCACAGTTCCATCTGCTTGAGCAACTCCACCGAGTCGTCAAACCGGCTGTCGACGAGATAGACGGTCTTCCCGTCCAGTGCCTCGACCCTGCCGGCGGGCACCTTGCCCTTCACTTCTGGGGCATAGCCTGTGGGGTCGTGCACCACGTAGCCGGTACCGCTGTCAGCGTCCCCGGCTTCCACATTGGGAGTTCGTAGGGCGGCATTGCTCATTTCGTCCTCTTTCGCGTGCACTGGGAGCATGGTGAGCTCTCGTTGGGGTCTTTTGCGTTACTGCGCGTTGGCTAGATGCGTCGCAGCATCTCGCAGAACCGACTTCTGTACCTTGCCCATGACGTTGCGCGGCAGCGACGGCATGAACATGTAGGCAGCCGGTCGCTTGTACCGGGCGAGCTGGCTCGCCACATCATCAGCGATTTGCTCTTCCCGAATGGCGGCGCCGTCAGCGAGGACGATGGCCGCGATGACGCGCTCGCCGAGATCGTGGTCGGGGATGCCGAAAACAGCACTCTCGGCAACCCCCTCGAGGGCATCGAGCACGGTTTCAACCTCCTTGGGATAGACGTTGTACCCTCCCCGGATGACCAGGTCCTTCTCCCGTCCGACGATATGCAAATAGCCCTCATCATCGATCCGCCCGAGGTCGCCGGTGATGAAGTGACGGTCGGAGGTGAACGCCTCTGCCGTCTTTTCCGGCATTTCCCAGTAGCCCAAGAAGACGTTCGGTCCGGCCACCTGAATCATTCCGATGCCGTTATCGTCTGGATCGGTGATTTGGA
The DNA here is from genome assembly GCF_030246885.1 of Microbacterium sp. zg-B185. Lineage (NCBI taxonomy): Bacteria > Bacillati > Actinomycetota > Actinomycetes > Micrococcales > Microbacteriaceae > Microbacterium > Microbacterium sp. zg-B185. Next base: position 315,572 of record NZ_CP126739.1, on the reverse strand, counting down.
CGTTGACCCCTGGGAGTGGTCGCCCGACCGTGCCGGGGCGCCGCGCGCCCGCGATCGGGTTCGAGGTCAGCATGGTGGTCTCGGTCATGCCATAGCGTTCGACGATTTCGTGTCCCGTGCTCTCGCGCCACGCATGATGCGTCGCGCTGAGGAGCGGCGCGGAGCCGGAGATGAACAGCCGGACGTGGCTACTGAGGTCTGCAATGTCAGGCACCTCCAAGAGCCTGGTGTAGTACGTCGGAACGCCCATGAGCACGGTCGCATCCGGCAGGCTCGCCGCAACCGCCTGAGCATTGAACGTCGGCAACAGGATCAGGGACGCCTTAGATAGGAACGACACGTTGAGTCCGACGAACAGCCCGTGCGTATGGAAGATCGGGAGCGCGTGAATTAGGACATCCGTGTCGCTATAACCCCATACGTTGCAAAGTGCCCTCGCGTTGGCGCGTAGGTTTCCATGGCTGAGCATGGCGCCCTTCGACCGACCAGTGGTGCCCGAGGTGTACAGGATTGCCGCGAGATCCTCGGATGCACGAGCTGCCACGGCATGCGTCGCGGATTGCGTAAGGGACTCGCTCGCGAGGGTGCCCGCGCCTTCGCTACCAAGACTGAGCACTCGAGCAGGGAGCCCATCGCATATTCGCGTGACTTCCTCGGATCTCGATGGATCGCTCACCACGATGGTCGGCCGAACGTCAGCGATGAAGTACTCCAGCTCCGCACTCGTGTAGGCGGGGTTCAGCGGCACGAAGACACCGCCTGCCCGCAACGTGGCCAGGTAGAGCCCGATCGCTTCCACGCTCTTGTCGGTGATGGCGAGCACCCGTCCACCCGGCACGAGTCCGCACGTTTGCAGAACGTTCGCGTACCGGGCCGAGAGATCGGCAAGATCCTTGTACCCGACAGTTTCTCGGCCGGGTACAGCGATGGCGATGCTTCCCGCCTCAGCGCCGGGGGGGATCAGATCCGCGTACAGGTTTAACTCGGCTGAATGCACAGGTCCTGCCTTTCGTAACGGTAGCTCGCCATCACGCCGAAGGACTGCTTGATGCCGCGAGGACTCTGGTCTGCATTGAGGTGAATGTGTGTGAGCCGCGCGCCGTTTCCAAGGTGGAACCTCGCAACGGGATCGACCGGGCGACCATCGCCTCGCCGAGCCTGCAGGAGGTACTCCTCCGCGCTGCCGCGAAGCTCATCGTCTCCAGTCGATGTGCCGACCTCAAGCACACCGGTGGATGGCTCAGCCATCGATTGCCTCGGAGAGGGTGTCGTGCTTTGGAATTCAGCGCTGGCGGAGAGCCATCCGCGAAAACCCGGAAGGGGCGAAAGGGTGATGAACTGTTCGAGACGGGGTAGCTGGTCCAGAAGTGCTGCGGCCGCTCGTCGGATCAGAAGATCGCCGAACGCGATGCCACGCAACCCGGGCTGAGAGCTCGAGATCGAGTAGAAGACAGCCGTCGTCGCATCCTCCTCCCGAATCGCGATCCGCTCTCGCCCGAGAATCTCGCCAATCGCGCTCACCGGCCTACGAGTCAGTGCGATCTCGGTGAAGATGACCGGTTCGTCAGGCATCGCGGGGTGAAAAAGGCCGAAGCAGCGCCGATCCTCCGGTTGCAGTCGTCGCCTCAGCTCACACCGGTCGGCGATCTCGACGACTGCCTCGTGCCGGACAATGTGGTCCAGCACACTCCCAGGGCTGTCCCAGCCCACGGACCGAAGTTCAAGAGCCGAGGGCGAGAACAACGCGGCTAAGAGCGGGCGAAGATCTTCAGCTGTGACAGCTCCGAACGTCGCGTTGCCACCGCGCTCCAGCAGCTCTTCCCGCATCGCAACAATCGCGCGGACACCATCGCAGTACGCCAGCGGTCGGTTGGCTGCGGGAGGGTGCCCGGCAACGTCCGCATATGCGTCGGGAGACCAGTCCGTCGTATCCGTTCGTTTCTGCTTCATCGCAACGCCTCCAACTGATGTATAGCATTCCACGCGGATTGTATGCAATGCTGACCCCACGCTGACGTCGACGATAGCGAGTCAGCCAGTACATAGCGCCGGAGAGCGCGAACAGGTATTTCCGCACCCCAGGGAGGTTGACGACGATGTCATCAAAAAACCGTGTCCTATTCGGCTGCGCGCTAGGCGCAGCCGCGCTTCTCGCCATCACGGGCTGTGGTGTGACGAACCAGCAGGCCGCCAACGACGACGAAAAAGAGGGGGCGTTCTATGAAGGCCAGAAGATCACCCTGATCGTCCCGTTCGACGCGGGCGGGGCCTCGGACACATTCAGCCGAATGTTCGCCGGCTATCTCTCGGAATACCTAGAAGGCGAGCCTCAGATCGTCGTCCAGAACGTGCCTGGAGGCGGTCAGAAGGAGGGCCTCAACACTTTCGAACGCGCCGACCACGAGGACGGGCTCACACTCGCTATGGCGTCAGGCGGAATCATCGCGTCAACGCTTTTGGACAAGGAAGGTGTGCAGTTCGATCCGATGGACTACGAAACGCTGGTGGCCTTCGGTGGCGGAATGACAATCTTCGGCAGCGTCGCCGCCGGCATCACGTCGCTCGAGGACCTGACCGGACAGGATGCCACTGTCTTCTACGGTGGCATGGAATTGAACGCCTCTGAGTCCGTTCGAGTCTTCGCGCTGGACCAACTGGGCATCCCTTCCTTCAAACCGTTGATGGGCTACGACGGTGGCGGGTCGATCACCACTGCAGTTATGCGTGGGGAATTGAGCGCAGGAAACTCCACATCGTCTCACTATCTGAACAACGTTCTCCCGTTGGAGGAGGACGGAGATATCACTCCCCTCATGACCCAGGGCTATGTAAAGGACGGTGAGGTCGTTCGAGACCCGGCATTCCCCGATCTTCCGACGATGCTCGAGGCCTTCGAGACCCTTACCGGCAAATCCGCCGAAGGGACCGGCTGGGATGTCTACCGCGCCGTGACGACGGCACAAACCAACCTGCTGCGCAACTACTGGATCCACGGAGACGCACCAGACGAAGCGAAGGCCGCGTTGCACGCCGCAGTTGCAAAGGTGGTGGCTGATCCGCAGTTCCTCGAGGAGGCGGGCAAGCTTCTGGGCGAAGCTCCCCCCGTGCTGCTCGGCGAGGAGGCGAACGAATCGCTGGCGGCAGCGATGGACATGTCATCCGACCAGGTCAAATGGGTCGCGGATTACATCAGCGAAGTCTCCACGCGGTGACTGCACTCAGCCAGCGGGCGCGCCACCAACGAAAGGTGATCGTCGGTGTTTGAATCTGCCTTGGAAGCGCTGCAGATGATCTTGAGCTTCGAGCACCTGCTGTGGCTCGTTGTCGGAGTGGGCATCGGGCTGGTTCTCGGCCTCATCCCGGGGCTAGGCGGGATAACCGGGATGGCGGTCCTGCTACCACTGATCGTGGGAATGGATCCTGCGAGCGGCATCGGGATGCTCATCGGCTTGAATGCGGCCACGACAATCGGGGACACGTTCCCGTCCGTGCTTATGGGCGTGCCGGGTACCGCCGCGTCCCAAGCCACGGTGGTCGATGGCTACCCCATGGCCCGAAAGGGTCTCGCCAACGTGGCACTGGGGGCAGCGTTCACGTCCAACATGATCGGCGGCATAATCGGCGCGGTCGCTCTTTTCCTGTTGATACCCGTCGCCCGACCGATCATCGTCGGCATCGGATCGCCACAACTCTTCATGCTTTCGCTACTTGGACTGTGTCTGGTGATCGTCATATCACGTGGCGCGCTGGCACCAGCGCTCATCACCGGATTGTTGGGCATGCTCCTGGCCATGATCGGCAGTGCCAACATGACAGGCGACTACCGCTTCACGGGGGACGTGCTGTATCTGTTCGACGGAATAGATTTGGCGGTGCTTGCCATTGGCCTTTTCGCGATTCCCTCCGTGCTGTCCCTTCTCGTACAGGGGGAATCCGTGGCAAAGAATGCCACGCTCACGAAGGGTGGAGTCCTCCGCGGGGCGAGAGAAGTGTTCCGCCACAAGCGGGTGGTCGTCGGCAACTCCCTCCTCGGTACCGCCTTGGGAATCATCCCAGGGATCGGGGGAAGTGTCATCGACTGGATCGCGTATGGTGCAACAAAACGGCTCGTCAAGAAGGATCGTGACAACTTCGGCAAGGGCGACATCCGCGGTGTCATCGCACCCGAGGCAGCAAACAATGCAAAGGACGGCGGGGTCCTCGTCCCGACGCTGATGTTCGGCATTCCCGGCAGCGCCACCGCCGCGATTCTCCTCGGCGGTCTGGCAACCATGGGCGTCGCGACCGGGCCGACTATCCTGCGACCGGAGAACATCTACCTGATCTTCGTTTTCGTCTGGACCCTGGCCCTGGCGAACGCGCTCGGGGCAATCGCCAGCGCCAGTCTGACGGGACCGCTGAGCAAACTCAGTCTGCTCAAACCATACAGCTACGCCCCCTTCCTGATCATCGTGATGGTCCTGGCCGCGTACCAGTCGGGAATTCACTGGGGAGACATCGCGAGCGTCATCATCCTCGCGATCCTGTCTTGGGGCATGCAAGCCATCAAGTGGCCGCGCCCACCGCTGATCATCGGATTCGTGTTAGGGCAGGGTGCCGAGAACTATCTTTGGATCTCCGTGAGCAGATACGACTGGAGCTGGTTGACCCAGCCCGCCACGATCGTCATCGGGTTGCTGGTCATCGCCACGCTCGTCGCGGGCTTCGCAAACGGGTCCGGCAAACTCTGGAGCATTACCAAGTCGATCTGGACCAGAGAGAAGGTGAACAGTGCCTAACCTCAGCGTTATCCGCGTGATCTCGACGGGAGTCGTCTTCATCGTCTTCACCGCAGCGGCAATACTGGCGCTGGGCGCGATCGCCAGTCCCACGTACTGGTTCCCCGCCTTCATTGCCGTGGGGGGTGCCCTTGCATCAGGGTACGGGTTCGGCCGGGACTTGCGAAAAGTGATGGCGGGTGAATCCGTCGTCGACGGCGAGGTGACGGATCTCGGCGCATCGGTCACCGACGGTGAAGTCCTGGACTCGTCGGTCATACGCCGACGAGTTCTGGTCTGGGTTCTGTGGCTGATCGCGTTGCCAGCACTGGCCCTCGTGGTTCCGTTCTTCTACGCGTCCCTGCTTTGGCTGGTCGCGGTGCTTCGCTTCTCCGGGGGTCGAAGCTGGATATACATCGCGATATCCGTGGTCAGCTTCGGGGTGGTCCTGAATCTTCTGATCGTGCTGCTGGCAATCCACGTTCCGCCGGCATTGCTGACTGGATGGGGATAATGGCACCCCGCGAATGTGGTCAAGCGGCAGGTCGCGTGTGCGCAGTGCAAAGCGGGAGGGATCTGCTCCTCACGGCGAACATGACGTAGGGTCATGGATGTCTGCGGTTCGGTCCGCAGACATGGTGAGCCGGGAAGTCTGGTCGGCACGTTCGTTCGTGACGCCGACCAGAGGAAATGCCATGACTGCAGACATCATCGTTCGAGGCGACCAGCTTCCTGTCCTCGTTCCGCTGGCCGTCGCCCAAGCCGCTGGATCGGTGTTACCGACGGCGATGGTGTGGAGCGTTGACCTCGCCGCCGAATCATCACGCCGTTCCGCGCAGAAGCGGCTCCGCCGGATATGCGCTGAGCTCGGCGAGTACGCCGCCGCCCAACCACGCCTGAATCACCTGTTCGTCGTCTACACGCACGGGGGCGCGCTGCGTGAGGGGACCTGCTTGTCCACGGCTGGTCAGGCCGCCACGCGACTGCACGCAACCATTGAGCGAAGCCGCGGCCGATCCCTGGATGTCATCGCTTTGGACGTCACCGGCTGGGAAGACGGCGAGTTGCTCCGCGATCGGATCATCGAAGCCGCTGAAACTCCGGCCGGCACCGCAGCCGAGATCGCGCTCGGGTGGCACGACATCACGCAGGACTCGATCCGGGTGGCGGCCGCCAAGCAGTACTACTGAGCGCACGTTCGGCGCGACGGCATTCGAAGCCGGTGGCGTAGGCGGACACCAGCGCAGGGCGCAACCTTCGCGATAGCGACCTCCCTTCGCCCCGCGGCATCCGTCAGTGATCGGCGATGCTCATCTGCTTCTCAGCAGCTGGTCCAGCACGTGGTCGGCCAGGGCGCGCTGCTGCGCCGGGATGTTGGTGAGCATGATCAGCGCCTTCCACAACGCCCAGCCCTGCCCGCGCATCCAGGTCGCGTCGTCCACCGCCAGCTCCCGCCGGAACACGGCGCGCGCTTCACCGGTGAAGAAGGTCCACAGGATGACTGTGTCGCACGCCGGATCACCCACCGCCGCGCATCCGAAATCGATCACCGCGCCCAGGTGGCCGTCGCGCATGAGCAGGTTGTTGAGGGACACGTCGCCGTGCACCCAGCCCGGCTCGCCGGTGGATCGCGCGTCCAGGGCATCGCGCCAGAGCGCCTGCGCGTCCGCGCGTCGCGCACCCTGGAGGCGGGCGAACAGATCTCCCATCTCGTCGTCCCAGTGCTGCAGGGGACCACCGCGGAAGGCGCTGTGCTGCCCCGGCCTGGGTGCTCCCGTCGTGTCGGCGTGCCGGAGCGCGACCAGGAACTCGGCCAGCGCGGCGGCCAGTCCCACTGGATCGTCGATGCTCACGCGCGCGGCGGGCTCACCGGCCAGCCAGCTGTAGATCGACCAGGGAGCGGGAAAGTCCCGGCTCGGGCGGCCCGAGCCGTGCACGACGGGGATCGGCAGCGGTACCGCCGGAGCAAGACGCGGCAGCCACTGTTGCTCCTTCTGCACCTGTGCCACATAGCCGGGTGCGCTGGGCAACCGCACCACCAGGTCCCCGCCGAGCCGGAACATGCGGTGGTCGTTGCCGCCGCGCTCGACGAACGTGAGCGAAAGCTGCGCCCACTGCGGGAACTGCTCGCGCACCAGCATCCTGACGAGCTTCTCGTCGATGCGGGCAGCGTCGACGGCCGAGGGCTCGGATGCCATCCGGTCACTGTACCGAAGCCACCCGGCTGCGGCGCGTGCCGACCCCCACCCGGTGGCACTGCTGTCGTGGGTGCGGCGTAGGGTCGGGTTCGTGGCGGACCTCGACGACCTGCGACGCATCGCGTCCGCACTTCCCGGCTCCGAGGAGCGCGACACGACCGGGGGCACGGCATGGTTCGTGCGCGGCAAGCTCTACGCGTGGGAGTGCCACCCATGGCCCAGCATCCCGCCGGACATTCGTGCCGTGATCTCCGCCGAACTGGTGGTCGGAGTGAAAGTGGCCGATCGGCTGGACGCGCTCGCCCTGGTCGAGATGGCTCCCGAGGTGTTCCTGCGCACGACCACGACGTGGGGCGAGCCGAAGGTGGCGTTCCGAATGCGCGGCATCGACCCGGATCATCTCACCGAACTGGTGACCGAGGCCTGGCGGGTGCAGGCGCCGAAGTATCTCCGGGCGGAACGGGACGACACGGCACCGGTCAGCCGACCAGACCCCCCAGCAGAAGCGACACCACCATCGCCACGATCACCGAGTTGAACGTGAACGCGAACAGGACGTTCGTGCGCACCAGCGACCAGGCAGGGCGCGTGCGGATTGTCGCCGAGACGGTCGCCGCCATCGTGGAGACCAGCACCGCCAGCGTCAGATAATCGCCGAACCGGGCGTGCCCGTCCACCGCGACGTCGACGTGCTGCACCTGGGGGTCACCCGCCTCCAGCCGCAGATACTGCAGCGCGAACGAATACACCATCAGCGCCCACGAGGCGGCCACGCACAGCAGGCCCAGCGCGACGTACAGCAGGTCGCTGCGGTACGCGGGATTCTGGGCGATGATGACGGTCACGAGCACCGCGACGAGGGCGGCCGTCAGTGTCCAACTGGACGCGCCGCCGTAGCCCAGGAGCGTCGACCACCAGTGACGCCGGGACTCGCTCTCCCGCTGTGCACGGACGCCCAGTTCCCACGAGCTGTGCGCCGCGTACGCAGCATGGGTCCAGACGAGGTAGATCGCCGCGAACGACGGCCAGGCGAACAGATAGACGCTGATGCCCAGGAAGATCAGGTCCATGCGGGCCAGCTCACCATTGATCGCGGCGATGGCCAGCGCGCCCCCCACGCCGATGAGTGCTGACAGCAGGGAGCTCCAGTTCGCTCGCGCCGTGTCGCTGAGGTGTCGGGTGGTGACCATTGAACTGAGTCTAGAGTCGCGGTCTGGCCCGGGTCCTAGACGGGTTTCATCTCGTAACCCACTCGTGAGTGGGGTCAGGAAGACCGGCAGCTGATCCGCGTGGGTGCGGATGCCGATCTCCGGACGACTTTCCCGCGAGGCCGTAGACCGCCCCCCCCCCCCCCCCCCCCCCCCCCCCCCGCCAGGATCTCCGGCCAACCCGGCGCAGTGGACGCTGCGAGCCTCGTTGAAGACGCCCTACTCCGCGCATTCACGACACGTCCGTCCTCTCGAGCGCCGGGGTCACTTCTCGAGCGCCGGGGTCACTTCGCGAGGAAGGCGGTCAGCGCGCTGTTGACTTCGTCCGCGTGCGTCCACAGCAGTCCGTGCGGAGCCCCCTCGATCTCCACATAGTCGGCAGCCGGCACTGCCAGGCGGAAGCGGCGGGCAGTCGCGTCGATCGGGAGGATGCCGTCCTTCGTGCCGTGCAGGATGAGCGTGGGCTTACCCGCCGCGCGCACGGCCTCGACGTCGCCGCGGAAGTCCTCGATCCACGACGAGACGACCGCGTGGGCGGCAACCGGCGCGCTGCCGGCGGCGACGTTCCAGCTCGCGGTCACGGCCTGCTCGCTGATGAGTGAGCCGAGGTTTTCGTCGAGGTTGTAGAAGTTGTCGAAGAAGTCGCTGAACCAGGCGAAGCGGTCAGCCTGGGCAGCGGCCTCGATGCCGTCGAAGACCTCCTGAGGCACACCCTCGGGGTTGTCGTCGCGCTGGACGAGGAAGGGTTGCAGCGAGGCGAGGAAGGCGAGCTTGGCGACGCGCTCGTGTCCATAGCGGCCGACGTAGCGGGCGAGCTCCCCGGTGCCCATCGAGAATCCGACCAGCACGACGTCGCGCAGGTCGAGCGTCTCGAGCACGGTGTTGAGGTCAGCCGCAAAAGTGTCGTAATCGTAGCCGGTGGTCACCTTGGACGACCCGCCGAACCCGCGGCGGTCGTACGTGATGACACGGTAGCCCTGGGCGAGCAGTCGGCGGGCCTGACGTTCCCAGCTGTGCCCGTTGAGCGGATAGCCGTGGATCAGGACGACTGGTCGGCCTGCTCCCTGGTCTTCGTAGTACAACTCGATGGGGGCGCTGTTCTCGCTTCCGACGGTGATGTAGCCCATGATGCGGGTCCTTTCGATTCCGGGGCGGCGGCGGGGCAGCCGACACGAGTCAGCAGACACTGTGTTGCCGGAACCGGGTCAAGCGCTCCCGGCCTCTCGACGCCGTATCGGCTCGTCAGACATGCCAGGCCGGCACCACGCGCCACGCCTGCGGGGCCTGGCCTGCCGCTGCCACCCTCGGGTTCGCCGACTACCTGATCAAGCTCGCGTTGCCCCCGGCGGAGACGCGGTGCACCCTGTGATCGAGGACGCGGAAGCGGTGTGGCGTTCCGCATACTCACCGCATCGCTTGACCCTGTGCCCGGCACAGGGCGTTGAATGAGGTCCGATTCTCACGCGCGGACGCACCGCAGACATGTCCGCCGAATGAAAAGGGACCGCCTCATGGGATGGAGCACACGGGAGGTCGCGGATCTCGCCGGCACCACCGTCAACGCCGTGCGCCATTACCACCGCGTCGGGATCCTCGACGTGCCAGACCGGATGTCGAACGGTTACAAGCAGTATCAGGTGGGCCACCTTGTGCGGCTGCTGCAGATTCGGCGCCTCCGGGCGCTCGGAGTACCGCTCGAACAGATCGCGCATGTCGGCGGACGCGGTGACGCATCGCCAGAGGCGCTCGCGGAGATCGTCGCCGACCTGTCCCTGAGCATCGAACGGCTGCAGCGTGCCCGAGCGGAGATCGCGGCGATCCTTCAAAGATCGTCCGCGACCGACGTCCCGAGCCGATCGCAGGGTCGACACGTGCACACTGACAGATGAATCGCTCCGAACCTGGGGTTCAGGGGAGCCGCATCTCCCTGAGTTGGCGCCGAGAGGTGACGCCGAGCTTGCGGAAGATGTTGCGCAGGTCAGCCTCGATCGTCCGAGGACTCAGGAAGAGCTGCACACCGACCTCCCGGGATGTCGCGCCCGTCGCGACCAGTCGAGCGATCTGCAATTCGTGGTCAGTGAGTGCGGTCGCCGGCGAAGCGGTGCGCGTTCGCGGATACTCGCCTGTCGCGCGCAACTCCCGGGCGGTGCGTTCGGCGAACGCCTCGGCGCCCATAGTCGACGGCAACTCGTGCGCGACCCGCAGCTGTTCCCGGGCATCTTGGCGCCGCCCTTCCCGGCGGAGCCACTCCCCGTACGCGAGGTGCGGGCGGGCGCGATTGCCCGTCATCCCCGACGCCCGGATTCGAGCGATCGCCTCGAGGTACTGCTCTTCGGCAGTGGATCCTGAGGTCCTCGCTATGCCCCCAGACACTCCGCTTTCCTAGAGGAATTGGCGCCAGTTCGCGCGTGCGAGATCGAGGAGTTCGTCGCCTCGACCCGACATGACGGTGCGGATCGCGTACAGCGCGAAGCCCCTGACCTGCGCGGCCTCGATCGCCGGCGGCATGGACAGCTCCTGGCGTTCGGTGACGACATCCAGCAGTGCGGGTCCGTCGTGCTCCAGCACCTGGCGGACGGCGTCCGGCAGGTCCTTGCTGTTCTCGACGCGGCGGGCGAAGATGCCCATGGCCTCAGCGATCGCGGCGAAACTCGGGTTCGTGAGCTCGGTGCCGTAGGTCACGAACCCAGCGGCCTTCATCTCCAGCTCTACGAAGTTCAGCGACGAATTGTTCACCACGATGGTCTTGACCGGGAGGTGGTTCTGCGTAAGTGTCAGCAGCTCGCCCAGCATCATCGCCAGGCCGCCGTCGCCCGCGAGGGCGATCACTTGGCGGTCAGGATGTGACACCTGGGCACCGATGCCGTGCAACAGGGCGTTCGCCATGGATCCGTGCGTGAACGATCCAATCAGGCGCCGGTTCTCGGTCATCGAGAAGTAGCGGGCGGCCCACACCGTGGGAGAGCCGACGTCCGCGGTGAAGACCGCATCATCCGCCGCCTGCTCGTTCAACAGTCTGGCGAGGTACTGCGGGTGGATCGGCCGGCCCGCCTTGGTTGGGGTGGCGAGGTCATCGAGCTTCGCCCTCGTCTTGCGGTAGTGGGCGGTCGCGTCGTCGAGGTGTTCTCGGTCGCTCTTCTCAGCGAGCCGCGGCAGCAGGGCTTCGGCCGTCGCGCGGACGTCACCGACGAGTCCGAGATCGAGGGGATGCCGCTTCCCCAGCTGCGCGCCCCGGATGTCGACCTGGATCGTCGTCGCGTGCTCCGGGTAGAACTGCTCGTAGGGGAAGTCGCTACCCAGCACCAGAAGGGTGTCGGCCGACTCCATGGCCCGGTATCCGGATGCGAACCCGAGAAGACCCGTCATACCGACATCGAAGGGATTGTCGTATTCGATGAACTCCTTACCGCGCAGTGCGTGCACGATCGGCGCGCAGAGCCGGTCGGCCAGGGCGATGACCTCGTCGTGCGCTCCCTCAACGCCGGCACCGGCGAGGATCGTGATCTTCTTCGCGGCGTTCAGCAGTGTGGCCGCGCGCTCGAGCTCGCCGCCGCTCGGCACGATCACCGGACGAGTGCGCTCGATGACCACCGCGCGATCGTCCGCGACCTCCGACAGGGCGATGTCACCAGGGATGACCAGCACCGCGACTCCGCGCAGCTCGATCGCCGCACGCATCGCGATCTCGAGCAGGCGCGGCATCTGCTTCGGATCGGCGACGTACTCGACGTAGACGCTGCACTCGCGGAAAAGCTCCTGCGGGTGCGTCTCCTGGAAGTACCCGGTGCCGATCTCGCTCGTCGGGATATGAGCGGCGACGGCGAGCACCGGCACCCGCGAGCGGTTGGCGTCATAGAGACCATTGATCAGGTGCAGGTTCCCGGGCCCGCACGAGCCCGCCACCACGGCGAGGTCTCCTGTGAGCGCTGCATCCGCCGCGGCCGCGAAGGCCGCAGACTCCTCGTGCCTCACGTGCACCCAACGGACGCTGCCGTCCTTACGAAGTGCGTCGGTGAACCCGTTTAGGGAGTCACCCGGAAGACCGTAGACGTGGTCGATACCGTTGGCGCGGAGGGTCTTGACGATGTTCGTTGCGACAGTGGCCATGGGCAGTTGATCCTCTGGGTGAGTGTGGTGCAGCTGTACGAACCGAGCAAAAACCGTGTGCCAGCCACCAGGTCAAGCGCAAGCGTGCGTTTGGATCCCAGGACATCAGTCGGGCGAGCGATACTGAACCGAGCCGCTCGACATCAAACTCTCCGGAAGGATCGCGCTGCCGCCACGATCGCTTAGCTTGTGCGTACTCGACGGCAGTTCAAGATTCCAGCTGCGGATCCCGGGCAGGGGTGGCCATCGTGACTCCGTCTGGACCAGCTTCTTGACCTTGATGCCAGCCACGGCCGTATCGATCGCGGTCGCACGCGTCAGCCCGACCATGCCACCTTCGCCGCGTGGTACGCAACGTCGCCGCCGTATGCATCGACAGGTCCTGGCACCGATGACACGTTCACGATTCGCCCGCAGCCCGCAGCCCGCAGCCCGCAGCCCTGTGAACGCTGTCGCGCGGGGGTGGACCGCCACGGCATCCGCATCCGAACACGAACGTGTCATGGGCGCGGCCACTCCGGTCCGCCGATCCGGCTCCCCCGACGAGGTCTTCACCGCGTAGTGAAGTGTGCCCGGCATGTCTGCCTCTTCCTGAAACTGGTCGTGTGCCGCCGGATCCGCAGATGAGGCGCCCACGTGCAGTGTCGTGGCACGGGCGCGGTGCCCGCTTGAGTCAATCGACTCCATCTACGCGCGACGGCCACGGCGCTGCCCCGATGACTGGCGATGACGGGCGTCCCTGGGAGGTGCGCTGTGTCGCCAAGCAAGGAAGGTTCCCTCAGCGTCCCCGTACATCCAGGCGGCCAGCGGGGCCGGTCCATGAGGTTGGTTCCGGTTTCGGTCGAGTGAGAGGGAGAACCTCGCAGACGATCGCGCTCCGTGGTGTCTGCGGACCAGGGTCGTTCCCTCGCCCGCACGGTCGCCCAGTATGGTGGTTCGCGGAAGCAGGATTTCAGTTTCCCTGTCCCGTCTTCCTGTGGGGTATGCCCTGCAGCGCTGTCGTCTTGGAGGTTGGATTGGGCAAACCCGAGCACGCAGCGCCGAGACATCGCCGGCGTCGCTGGCCCTGGATTGTCGGTGCTTCGGTCGCGATCGCCGCGCTCGCCTCCGCAGTGGTCATCCCCCTTCTCAGCGCGCAGGCGCTCCTGGTCCCGCACCACGACATGACGACGGCGGCAGGCGAGGTGATCTCAGTCACCGATGGCGAGGTCACCCTTTCCAAGACCGACGCCGGCCAGCGGGTTGGCACGTATGGGCTCGTGTGGGACACCGCGGCGGGCCCGCAGTCCGGGTCCGCGATCGTCGGTCCGGTTTCCGCCTCGACCGGCACCACGGTCACCCGGCCGATCTCGGGGATTGTCGGTGATCTGCCGGTAGGCACCACGGTGCTTCTCAACCCGAACGTGTGGAACACCGATCCCGCCGCGGCACTGGGCATCCCGTTTACGACCGTCGACATCGAAGGCGAGCTTGGCGTGATGCCCGCGTGGCAGGTCGACGGGACCGGATCGACCTGGGTGCTGTTCGTCCATGGGATCGACGGTCTCCGTCAGAGCGCGCTGCGGCCGCTGTCGACGATCGTGGATGCCGACCTGCCCGCGTTGATCATCAGCTACCGGAACGACGCGGGGTCACCGCCCAGCCCGAACGGGCTCTTCGCGCTCGGTGAGACGGAGTGGCGCGACCTGGAAGCCGCCGCGCAGTATGCGGTCGGGCAGGGAGCAACGCAGTTCGTGCTGTACGGGGACTCGATGGGCGGCAGCATCGTGACCCAGTTCATGCACCAGTCCGAGTACGCGGACCAAGTCGTCGGCATGGTGCTCGACGCGCCCGTCCTCAACTGGTCCGGAGTGCTTCAGCACCAGGCCGACCGCCTCCACCTCGGGGCCTTCAGCGGCCTTGTGCAGCTTGCGGTGAGCCGGCGGGGCGGCATCGATCTCGGGGTGCTCAACGAACTGGACCAGACGGAGACCTTCGAACGGCTCCCGATCCTGCTCTTCCAGGGACTCGCAGATCCGCTCGTGCCGCCGAGCGAGAGCCAGCAGTTCGCGGACTCGCTCCCCGACGCGCAGTACGTCCCGGTGCCGGACGCGGGCCACATCCAAAGTTGGAATGTCGACCCGCAGTCTTACGAATCAAAACTGACCGCATTCCTCCAGAAGTTCACCCCCGCGGCAAAGTGAAGGCGCCCGACCGTTCCATAGGGCAGCCACCCCGCTGGGATATCACCTCACCGCGCGGCGCGACCGTGACCGAGCCGTGGCCGACTCCGGCAGCACGATCGATCCTGTTGAGCATGCGGCATTTCTACCGTTGATGACTGGGTCCGGTAGCCCTGTTGAGTGAGCCCTGAGTCAACCCCCTCGGCTGATGCCAGCGATCGACGCCTCCCCTGGGCAAGTGAAAGCCCCGCGATCCCAGTGTTTACAAGGGATCGCGGGGCTTCGACGCTGGCGGTGACGGTGGGATTTGAACCCAAAGAGGTTGGGTCCTCCTCGTTCCTGATCGGTCAGAAACCGCGGAATCACGCCGTTCTGGGCCGGGTGGAAGCTTGGCCGGACTCGGTTCAATGGGCCCCGATCGCCGTCGCTTGTGGGCAGGATGTGGGCACGGCCTCGACTGCGCCCAACCAGTCCGCTGTGATGTATCAGGACATCCCTGACGAATCTGCATCAGGACATCTCTGACAGTCGATGTATCAGGACATCTCTGACGATCGGCTCGTCCGAGGGCCGCGGGGTCGGCGGTTGCAGACGTAGGTGACGCCGGGCTTGGGCCATGGGTGCTCGATGATGAGGGTGCCTTGCAGGTCGAAGATCATCACCGTCTTTCCGGCGTCCATGACGCAGACCCGGTGCCCGCCGAGAGCGCGGCCGATGCCGAACTTGATGCCGCGGAACTCGACCGAGCCGCTGTCTTGCACGATCCTGACCCGGATGTCGTCGGTGACGGCCGGAGGCGGAATCGGCGCCGCGGGTCGAGGAGGATCGACGGTGGGTATCGCGTCCCACGCCTGCTGCGGCGTGATCCGTCCGGGCAGTGCTTGGTGAGGACCCTCGACGTTATAGATGGCGTCGAACGCGTCGACCTGGGCCTGCAGCCGTTCGAGGTTCTCGGCGAGTGGCTGCTTGTCGAGGTAGCGGAACAGGGTCTGGTGGAACCGCTCGTTCTTGCCTTGGGTAGTCGGCTTGTACGGCTTTCCGGTGATCGGCTCGACGCCCAAGGATCGCAGGTAGGCGACGAGCTGTCCGAGCACGCCGCGTCGGGATGGATTCAACGCGGCGCCGTTGTCCGAGAGCAGCCGCTGCGGAACCCCCCAGGTCGCGACGCCCTTCTTTACGACAACGATCGCGCCCTCGGAAGTCTCCCCCCACGCAACGTGGGAAGCGACGGCGAGACGCGAATGGTCGTCGATGAGCTGGAAGATCACGCATTTGCGGCCGCCGGTGAGGACGTATTCGGTCGCGTCGAGCTGCCAGCATGCGTTCGGCGCGGGATAGACGAACCGGCGGAACGCGGCCCTCGGCTTCTTCCGCGGCTCGATCTTCGCCACCCCGGCGTCCCGAAAGATCCGCGCCAACGACGCCGTCGACGGAACGGGCTCCATCCCGAGCGACCGCATCTTCTCGTGCACGCTGATCGGCCCATGATCCAAACCGGACTGCTCCAACGCCGCACGCACCGCAACCGCATGAGCGGCGATCCCGTCGCTCAGCTTGCCAGGGCTGCGGTTCGGACGCCTCGACCGCGGCTCCAACGCCGCCGCCGGCCCGTCGGCCGCGGCTCTTCTCCGGATCGCGTAGAACGTCTCCCTCGAGATCCCGTGCTCCGAACAGAAGGTCGTCACCGACCCACGCGGCGCATCCGGCGGCCACTGTGCGATCGCGAGGCGGACACGGGATCAACAGGCTCGACACGGCTCATACCTCACACATAGAGGTAGAAGTGTCAGGACCAAACGACACCGAAGCGTCAGAGAACTATTGATTCGGAACCGTCAGGGATGTCCTGATAGATCACACCAGAGAGCCCGATCGACTGCTCCGTTCCGACGCCGCCGGCGTCGAGCTATCCCCGTTATACATCCCTCATATTGCCGACGTCAGCAGGGGTTCGTGAGCGGAGTCGGAGGGATTTGAACTCTGGCGCAGCGACATTTCCTCGCCCGCATCTGGGCGAGTTCCCTCGATGAGCGCTACTTGAGATTCCCCAAGCCCGGCGAGATGTGTAATGTGTGCTTCGTCTGTTCTCAGGTTGTTCTCACCGACGTCGCCTGCGAAGAGTCACCGATAACTGACGGCTGCTGGCGTTTCAGGGCACAGGGTCAGAAGTTGACGAGGTCGAGTCGAAGGTACCGGCGCGGACAGGCCGGTGAGCGGGACGGACTCTATGGGTATCACCGAGTCGGCTACCAGGAGTACGAAGACTTCGACCATGCGGCCTGGGTCAGTGCAACTCGGGCATGGCTGAAGAAGGGATGCATGAGTAGGCGAGAGTGTCTGTGGGTCGGCGTCCGTTGAGTTGATTTCACGCCGGTTTGACGTTTCGTTGCTGTTCACGGCGTCAGCAGATTCGCTTGATCGTTTCCCACCCGCCTTCTCACTTGCGACACCCGCAGCGCTATCTGGATGTGCCGACCCCTTTGGTAGGTCCGGCGGTTGCGTGAGTCTTGGGTGCCATTCGATGGCTGCTTTGCCGAGGGTAGTCGGCGAGCGGCAGGTACCCGAGCGATGAGTGCCGGCGGTCGTGGTTGTACTCGCTCTTCAGTCGCGGATCACGACGGCACTCGGACCAGACGCGGGCACACCGCACCAACATAGGGAGCACTCAGGATCGTCGGCGCTCCGAGCGTTCAGCGAGCCACTCCGCCATCGTCACGATGCTGCGGTCGCCCGAGACGGCGGAACTTGCTATCTCTCTGAGCTGTTGACGGTCGCGCTTGCCGGTAATGCCGAGCGGCAGCCGATCAATGATGTAGATCTCGCGCGGAACCTTCACACGCGCAATGCGCGTCTCGAGATTCTCGTAGATGATATCGACGGACGGGCGCTGGTCCGCTGCTGTGACGACGAAGGCGATGAGCGCCTCGCCGAAATCGTCGTCTGGGACGCCGACCACGACGACGTCCTCGATGCCGGGGAGCTCGGCGATCGCGGTTTCCACCTCGGAGAGCGAGACAGGCGAGCCCTCGCGCAATATCACGTCCTCCATTCGACCAACCATGAAGTAGAAGCCGTCTGGATCGCGCCACAGATAGTCTCCGCTCCGATACCATCCATCGGCGGTGACGCGCATCTCCGTCAGCGACTGCTCCCGCCAGTAGGAGAGCATCGAGCCGCGTCCCCTCAACCAGGCCTCGCCGACTGCGCCTACCGGAACGTCCGCTCCGTCTGCGTCCACGAGACGGATCTCGCTGCCCTCCAGGATTCTACCTGCGGTGCCCCGCGGGGCCGAGGCATCTCGGATCGGATCTACCGCCAGCACAGGCGCGACCTCGGTGGCAGCGTAGGCCTGCAAGGGACGGATGCCGGTGAAGTGCTCGACGAGCTCGACAATCGGCTGCACGATCGATTCACCACCGATGTAGAGATGGCGCAGAGAGGACAAATCGAAATGCCCCTCCTGCAATTCGCCGACCATCCGTGAGTACATGTCCATCGTGCCCGCCAGAATTGCTACCCCGTGACGTTGGATGGCGGGCAGCAACGGCTCAGCGTCACGAGCGGACTGCAGGACGATCGTCGATCCGGCAGACAGCGCGCTCAGGCCCACGGTCGTTAGGCCGTACACCCATGAGAGTGGCAGCGGAACGAGGACGTGATCCCCAGGGCGGAAGTCCCAGACGTCGGTGTACGTCTCCGCGTTCCAGATCTCCGTCTCATGCGACCGCGTGACAGGCGCGGGGGTGCGCGACGTACTTCCAGAGGTATAGGTGATGAGAGCCGGCGCGTCGGCGGGAAGATCCAGGAAAGCCGCCACCGGATGACCTGGCGCCGTGTAATCCTCGTCCTCCGGCCACTCGTCCAGCCGAAGGATCGCGGCGCCGACTTGGATGCGGGCGCCCGACTTCGCCAGGGCGCGGACGGAGTGCTCATCCCCCACGATTACGCGCGGAGAACTGTTGGCGATCGCGTAATCGAGGTCGGACGGGCGGAACCCGACGTGCGCCGGTGTGAACACCGCGCCCAGTCGGGCGCTCGCCAGGTACACCACGAAGTGCGCGGGCGAGTTGTCCGCGAAGATCATCACCCGATCTCCGACCGTCACCCCCGACCTCCGCAGGAGTGCGGCGACACGTGTGCTCTCGTCCCACAGATCGCGATAGGACAGGGAGCAACCCCCCATGAGGATCGCCGTCCTGTCACCCCTGAGCCTTGCGTTCCTATAGAAGAGCTCCGCGAGGTTCGCCACAGTTCGTCCGTTCTCTGCTGCTATGAGATCGATTCGCATCCGCGTTCGGATGGTTGCGAACGCGGCTCAAACTGTCTGATCACGGAATTATCACACACTGCGCGAGCGGCCTGCCAAGCTCAGACTGTTCCCCAGGCCACGTAGTTGGTCTTCACCGTTGTGTAGAACTCTCGAGCGTACGTGCCCTGCTCCCGCGGTCCGTACGAGCTCCGAGCGCGGCCCCCGAATGGGACGTGGTAGTCGACCCCGGCCGTCGGCACGTTCACCATGACCATCCCGGCCTTGGATCTGCGCTGGAAATCGGCTGCCTTCGCCAAGGAAGTGGTGACGATCCCAGACGAGAGGCCGAACTCGGTATCATTCGCGAGGGCAACTGCCTCGTCATGATCACGGCTCTTTACGATCGACACCACGGGCCCGAACACCTCTTCGGTGTTGATCCAATCCGCCTGATGGGTCCCGATCACTGCAGCGGGTCGCATGTAGAAGCCTGGCCGGGATGCCCCCACGAGTTCGCCACCGATCACCTGACCCGAATCGGCTGCGGCTCGTCGGAGTGCCAGCTGGTTCTGCTCAAGCTGACGGCCGTCGACGACTGGGCCCATCTGCGTTCGCGGGTCGCGGGCGTCGCCAACCACCAGCGCCGACATCCGGACAGTGAGCGCCTCCACGAACGCGTCATGGATTCTCTCGTCGACGATGAAGCGTTCGGCGGCCGTGCAGCGCTGCCCGGTGGAACCGAAGCTGCCCTCCACGGCAACCGAGACCGCGATTTCGAGGTCGGCGTCGTCGCTGATGATGAGGGGATTCTTGCCACCCATCTCCAGCTGCACACGAGCCTGGTGGCTCTGCGTCGCCTCCAGTACTCGAGCCCCGGTCGGAACGGAACCCGTGAACGAGACCGCTGCCACGCGGGGATCGCGCGTGATGGCGTCGCCCACCACGCTTCCCTGACCCATCGTGAGATTCAGCACGCCGGCAGGCAGCCCCGCTCCCACCAGAATATCCACGAGTTCCCAAGCGCTCGCAGGAACGAGATCGGCGGGCTTGAAAACGACCGTGTTGCCATACGCGAGAGCAGGAATGATTTTCCACGCCGGGATCGCAAGTGGGAAGTTCCATGGGGTGATGACACCCACCACTCCGACCGGCTCGCGAACCACGTCGATTTTCACACCGGGTCGGATCGAGTGGACGACCTCGCCGACGGGCATCAGCGCCTGCGCGGCGTGATATCGGATCACGCGCACAGTTCGGTCGACCTCTCCGCGGGCCTCGCCGATCGTCTTGCCCTCCTCGCGCGCCAACAGGTCAGCCAGCTCTTCTTGGCGCGCCCGCACCTCTGAAGCTGCGGTCTCGAGGATGTCGGCGCGTGCCTGTCCCGTAGTGACCGACCAGCCGGCGAAGGCCTCTGCGGCCGCGCCGATGGCGTCGGAGACCTGTGCCGCGTCTGCACGCGCGTAGTGTCCGACGACATCGTCGGTGTCAGAGGGATTGATGTTGGGTACCGCGTCGGGTCCCTCGACCCAGCGTCCGGCGATGTGATTGCTGCGGATGGTCATAGCTGAATCCTCTGTGCGGTGTTCCGGTCAGACCAGGGATCGGCCGCCGTCGACGTAGACGACCTGCCCTGTGATAAAGGCCGCTCGGGGCGATAGGAGGAAGGCCACAAGATCAGCCACCTCGTCGGGAGCGCCCAGACGTCCGGCAGGCACGAGTGACTCCAATTGGGCACGGTTGTCGTCCTTCGCGAGGTGACCAGCTGTCAGAGGAGTTTCGATGTATCCCGGAGCGACGGCGTTGGCCTGCACACCCCTCGCAGCCCATTCGCGGGCCATCGAACGCATTAGCTGATTAAGTCCCCCCTTCGATGCCGCATAGATGCTGTGGTTCGGGTGGGCGAGCAGACCCGCGACGGAAGACAGGAAAACCAGCCTTCCCGAGCCCGCCTCGCACATGGTCCGTCCCGCGGCTTGGCCTGTCCAGAACGCCGTCGACAGATTGGTGTCGATGAGCCGCGACCAGTCGTCATCGTTCAAGTCCAGCACCGGCCGGCGGTCATTGACGCCGACAGCGTGGACGAAGCCTTCCAGCCCGCCGAGCCTCTGGGACGCCTCGACGACGGCACGCCGCGCGTCGCCGGCAACTGTGAGATCGACCGCGTACTGCACCAATTCGCCGGGCATCCCTGCTTGTTCCTGTGCGACCTGCTCGAGCCGCTCTGCACTAAGGTCCAGGAGAGCCACGCGCGCCCCGTTCGTCCGTAGCGTATGGGTGATCGCGGCACCGAGCCCACCCGCGCCGACGACGAGGACGGGTCGGCCGTCCAACCCCAGCCAGGACTTGCTGATCTGCGGCTGTGCAATCCTGCTCACGCGCGGTTCCTTTCATCGATGCTCACGTCGCGCGAACACCGATTCGGGCGCGCCGTGCGATCACGCTATTCGGCTCGTGAACCTGCCGGCCTCTCACCTGACGCAAAGAGTGCTTCGGAATGTTGTGCGAATCGCAATACCGCTGGGCCTCGCGGCGCGGTGGGCTAGGTGGTGGACGACGCACGAGGCTTCGTCGGAAGGCAGGAGATGACTTTTCGCAAGGCACGGCTCACACCGGAGGGCATGGACCAGGCGCAGGCCGCGTTGTACGCGAGGATCGCATCGGGCGCTCGAGCCGCAGAGTCCGCCTTCGCACTGGTAGACGAGAAGGGCGCGCTGGTGGGTCCCTTCGATGCGCTGCTCCTGGATCCGCCGCTGGGGGAGGCCATCCAGGCTTTCGGCGCGGTTCTCCGCTTCCAGGGGCGGCTCTCAGCTCGCTCACGGGAGATGGCGATCCTGTTGATCGGGCACTACTGCGAGAGCGCGTTCGAAGTGAGGTCTCACGAGGCTGTCGCACGCCGCGTCGGGCTCACCGCCGACGAGCTCGTGTCGTTGGCCGAACTCGAACCGCCGCCATCGGCATCCGTCGACGAGACTGTCGTCGCGAACGCCGTGCTCCAGCTTCTGCGCACGGGAACCCTAGACGACGCCGCGTACGGCTCGTGCGTCGCCGAGCTGACGGAGGCCGGAGTTCTGGAGATCACGGCACTAGTCGGGTATTACCGCTTTCTGGCCGACGTACTCGCGGTCTTCGCCCACGATCGCTAGAACGCGGCACGCACTTCTGCGTGACTCGACTCTCCGGCGGGAGAATATGCGCGCGATAACTTGGGGGCTTTCCAAAGACGTCGTGTCCAGCCGGCCCATAGGTTTCTCGAGACGCACGCGCGAATATCGACGCCCGCCCCGAGGAGATGCCATGACACAACCGACGCAGAAGAGGATTCTCAAGACGTCCCTGCCCGGACCCGAATCCCAGCGACTCTCCGCTCGTCGGCACGCCGCCGTCGCGCGCGGTTTCGGCGTCACGCTGCCGGTCTTCGTCACCGATGCCGGCGGCGGCATCCTGGTGGATGTCGACGGCAACCACATCATCGATCTCGCGAGTGGCATCGGGGTCACCGGTGTGGGGGCCTCGCACCCTGACGTCGTGGCCCGCATCGGCGAGCAGGCGGCGAAGTTCACTCATCTGGGATTTGTGTCCACCCAGTACGAACTCGCAGTCGAGGTGGCCGAACGTCTCAACCGGCTCACGCCCGGAGACTTCGAGAAGCGCACAGCCCTTTACTCCACCGGCGCGGAGGCGGTCGAGAACGCGGTGAAGATCGCGCGGACCTACACAGGACGAGACGCGGTGATCGTTCTGAGCCACGCTTTCCACGGCCGCAGCCTTCTCACCATGACAATGACGGCGAAGAACGAACCTTACAAGGACGGTTTTGGCCCATTCGCCCCAGAGGTCTACCGCGTGCCCGCTCCGTATCCGTTCCGGTGGCGCGGCCCTGGTGTCGACATCGCTGAGGAAGCATTCCAACAGCTCGTCGACATCGTGACGACTCAAGTGGGAGCTTCCAACGTCGCGGCGATCGTCATCGAGCCGATCCAAGGAGAGGGCGGATTCATCGTTCCCCCGGCCGGCTATCTGGCGAAGGTCGCGGCTTTCGCGCGTGCCAACGACATCGTCTTCGTGGCAGACGAGATCCAGACCGGGCTCGGTCGGACAGGACGTATGTTCGCGGTCGACCACGAAGGCGTTGTGCCTGACCTGATCACAACAGCGAAGGCTCTCGCCGGCGGCATGCCGTTGGCGGCCGTCACCGGTCGCGCAGAGATCATGGATGCCGTGCCGGCTGGCGGATTGGGCGGAACGTACGGGGGCAATCCCGTAGCGTGCGCCGCGGCGCTGGCCGCACTCGACATCATCGAGCGTGATGATCTTCCTGCTCGTGCTCGGCGCATCGAGCAGATCGCGCGCCCCCGGTTGGAGCAGATCGCCGACCAATCCGGCGGGGCCATCGGCGAAGTACGCGGGCGTGGCGCGATGCTCGCGATCGAGTTCGTCGGTCCGGACGGTTTCGAGCCCGATGCAGCTGCGGCGAAGAAGGTGGCCGCCTTCGCGAACGGCAACGGTGTGCTCACACTGACGACCGGCACCTATCACAACGTCATCCGACTTTTGCCGCCTCTAGTGATCGGCGATGAGCTACTCGAGGATGCGCTGGACGTACTCGCCGCAGGCGTGATGACCCTGGCCGATTGACGAAGCCCGAGTCGTGATCCGAGCGACCCTGCACGGCCGACCCGCGACTCGCAACAACTCTGATTCTTCGGACGACGGCCAAGAACTCCCGCACCGGTCTGAAGGTCGGACGATGCGGGATGGCCGGATCCACTGCGATTGTTTTGACTGCGGCACGAACCGGCCGCATGAGCTTGAGGCGGGAGCATGACCATCTTCCAGTACGACGAACTCGATGACGGGATCGCGCAGGCGGTCCGCGAGCGATGCGCGGCGTTCGACGACGCGTATTGGTCTGAGTGCGAAAGGACGAAGACCTACCCCGACGCGTTCTTCGACGCGATGGCGCAAGGCGGCTGGCTGGGTCTCACCATTCCTGAGGAGTATGGCGGGGGTGGCCAGGGCACTCGTCAGGGCGCCGTGATGCTTCACGAGATCGGAGCATCCGGTGCGGCCGAAGTCGGATGCGTCGTCACGCACAACCCGATGTTCGCGGCTGAACCGATCATCAAGTTCGGCTCCGAAGAGCTCAAGCAGCAATTCCTCCCCGCGCTGGCCTCCGGAGAGATCAAGATCGCCTTCTCCGTGACAGAACCCAATGCTGGTCTGGACACGTCGAAGATCGCCACCAGTGCTCGTGCCGTAGACGGCGGGTACTTGCTCACCGGCCAGAAGATCTACACGACGCAGGCCGATGTCGCCGACGTCGCACTCGTGATCGCCCGTACGTCGTCCGCCGACTCGTCATCCCGATTCTCCGGGTTGAGCCTCTTCCTCGTCGATTACAAGAGTGCGCAAGGCATCGAGATCCGCTCGATCGAGAAGCATGGCATGAACGCCATCCAGACGTGCGAAGTGTTCTTCGATGACGCTTTCGTCCCTTCCGCCCGGTTGATCGGGGAAGAGGGTCAGGGCTTCCGATATCTGCTGGATGCCCTCAACCGGGAGCGTCTCGTGATGTCGGCCGAGGCAATCGGGGTCGGCCGTGCAGCGCTCGCCCGTGCTGTGACCTTCGCGAAGGACCGAGTCGTCTTCGATCGCCCGATCGGCGCGAATCAGGCGATCAGCCACCCCCTCGCGGAAGCTGCCACACGACTGGATGCCGCATGGGCCTACCTGATGGCCGCGATGAGCGCGTACGACAACGGCGTCGCGCTGCGCACGGAGGGCAATGAGGCGTACTTTTTGGCGGTGGACGCCGGCTGGCAGGCCTGTGATGCTGCGGTTCAGACCCTCGGCGGGATGGGATATGCCCGCGAAGGTCAGGTGGAGCGCTACGCCCGCGAGATGCGTGTGCTGCGCCTTTCGCCGATCACCCCGCACATGATGCTCAATCACATAGCTCAGGCCGGTCTCGGTCTGCCCCGATCGTACTGAAGGCTGCCGAGGACATACGCACCATGAATCTCTCCGACGTCATCAGCGGTCATGCTCGGAATCGGCCGAATCATCCTGCGCTCGTGATGGACGATACCGAAGTCACGTACGAAGAACTCGATAGGTTGGGCGCCCGCGTGGGCGGATGGCTCCGTGCCCGCGGAGTGAGACGAGGTGAACGCGTCCTCTTCTACTCCCACAACAGCATCGAGTATCTCGCCACGTATCTAGGCGCCGCTCGGATTGGTGCGATCTTCGCTCCGGTGCATCCCAGCTTCATGGAGCGAGAACTGCGGTACGTCGCCAAGAATGCGGATGCGACGATCGCCTTCGTTGCCGCGGACCTCGCTGAGAGCTTCGCCAAGTTCGCCCTGAGCATCCCAGAGCTTCCCCAGGACGTCGTCATCGTCGGCGACGGATACGACGGCGAACGTGAGAACTTCGAGAGCGTTCGGTCATGGGCTTCCGAAGCTGGAGCCCTCGACCTGCCCGAAGACGCGCCTCTCCTGATCTCCTACACGTCCGGGAGCACATCGACGCCGAAGCCGGTCCTGCACAGTCATGGCGCGGAGACGTGGAGCGGTGGAAAGTACGCCGATGTCTGGGACTACCGGTCGTCCGACCGCGCATTGATCGCGCTACCGCTCTCCTGGGCTTACGGGATCTCGACGACCACGACCGGTCTCCTCACGGCGGGGGCCACCATCGTGCTCCTATCTCATTTCAATCCCGTCCGGGTTCTCGACGAGATCGAGCGCCTCTCCGTGACGCTCTACGCCGGCTCCAGCACGATGTTCGTCAAGATCATGGACGCCTACCGGAAACGCCCGACGAATCTGTCTTCGTTGCGCAGGTGCTACGTAGGCGCTGAGCCGATCAACAGGACAGCCGTCACTGCCTTCGAGGCGGTCATCGGCACGAAAGTCTGGGAAGGCTACGCGGCCACCGAGGCCTACCCGATCATCGTTACCAACCCGGGCCGCGATCTTGATGCCCCGAACGGCACCTGCGGGCGTCTTGTGCCGGGCGCGCAGCTGCGAATCGTGGACTCGAGTGGTGACGCCGCGCCGGAGGGCGAACCGGGCGAAGCCCAGTTCACGTGTCCCGGCCGAATGCTCGAGTACTTCCGTGAACCGGAGCTCACTCGCCAACGGCTCACCGATGACGGCTGGGTGCGCAGCGGCGACCTCGTGCGGCGGGATGCACAGGGCTATTACTACATCGTGGGCCGCCTCGGTGACATGATCATTCGCGGGGGAGCGAACATCGCTCCTTCGGAGATTGAGCATGCTCTCGTCTCCGTCGAAGGAGTTCACGACGCAACTGTGGTGTCGGTGCCTGACGAGCAGAATGGCGAGGCTGTCGCCGCGTTTGTCTCCCTCCTCGACCCCAGCGTGAGTGTCGATTCTCTCCGCACCGCGCTGGCCTCGCGACTTGCCTCCTTCAAGATCCCCACGCACATTTTCTTCGATGTGGATCTTCCCCACGGGGTGAACGGCAAGAAGGACCGTCGTGCCGCATCCGACATCGCACACCAATTGGTAACCGGGGCCGGCTCCGTGCCCGCCACGTAGGCGACGCAGCCGCTGTACCTACGACCGCCCCGCTCGACAACCCCAAGAAGTAAGGCTGACATCGCATGATCAAACCTCAGGACATCGCCATCGTCGGTGCCTACGAGCACCCGACGCGCTACTCCCCCGACAAGAGCGAGTGGCAGATCAACGCCGAGTCGGCGAAGGGCGCTCTCGAGGACGCGGGGCTCACTCCTGCCCACGTCGACGCGTTCTTCACCGCCTCAACCGCATCCGAGGGCGGCTACCTCGGCGGCTGCGCCGCCGTCATGATGGCGGACTATCTCGGCATCCAACCGAGATTCATCGACGAAACAGACGTCGGCGGGGCGTCGTTCGGCTACTACGTGAATCGAGCCGTACTCGCCATCCAGTCGGGCATGGCCAAGTGTGCACTCATCTCCTACGGCGCCAACACCAAGTCGCGCAAGATCAAGGTGGGGACCATCGGGTACAACCAACTCAGCGTGCAGGAGCTCTTACCCACGCCGGACTCGTTCGAGCAGATCTATGGCACGACCGTGATCTCCTTCATGGGCATGGTGGCTCAGCGGTACATGCGCGACTACAGCCTGACTTCCGAGCAGCTGGCCTCCGTCGCCGTCACTATGCGTGAGCACGCAGCACTCAACCCCGACGCGTTGTACCGAGACCCTATGACGATCGACGACGTGCTGAACTCTCCCATGATCGCCTCGCCGCTCCATCGCAACGACTGCTGTGTGATCTCCGACGGCGGTGCGGCGATCGTGCTGGTGCACCCCGATCTATTGCCGGAGACGAAGAAGAAGCCCGTCCACATCCTCGGCTTCGGTGAAAGCTACATGGGTCATGGCGGCGGTCACACCGACTGGGCTGCGGAGAGCCGCGAGATGGTGCGCCGCGCCTGCGACGATGCTTACGACATGGCCGGCCTCCGACCCGCGGCCGTCGACACGGCGATGATCTACGACGCCTTCACCCTCAACGTGCCGATCGACCTCGAGGGCGCCGGCTTCTGCAAGATCGGTGAGGGCGGCGCATTCGCAGCAGACGGCAACCTCAAACTCAAGGGCGGTTCGCTCCCGACCAATCCCGATGGCGGCGGGCTGTCGTCGAACCACCCCGGCCGGCGCGGCATCTTTCTCTTCGTCGAAGCGGTCCGTCAATTGCGGGGTGAGGCCGTCGGCCGCCAGGTCGAGGGCGCCAAGACTGCCCTGTGCACCGCGACCGGTGCCGCATTCATCGCGCGCCGCGGATCCGCCGCCCACCTGTTAGGAGTCTAACGATGACGAACCAGCAAATGGAGTGGACCGGATGGCTCCCCACGACAACTCCTGAAACGGAGCCCTACTGGAAAGCCGCGAACGCCGGTGTCCTGCTCTTGCAGAAGTGCGCAGCGTGTGCTCGCACGCAGTATTACTACCGCGCGCATTGCTCTCACTGCTGGTCGAGCGAAATCGAGGACCTCCCGTCGTCGGGTCGCGGAACGGTCTGGACCTTCTCCGTGGTCTATCGCAATGCCACGCCCGAGTACAACGAGGATGTGCCGTACGTCGTAGGCCTGGTCGAACTCGAGGGCGGAGTGAAGATGCTCAGCAAGATCGTGGGCGGTGATCCAGAAGCAGTCGACTTCGGCACGCCCGTGCAGGTGATCTTCGCCCGTAGCCCTTCCGGACAGAACGTCCCGCTATTCACAGTGGTCGAGTCCTCCCCCGAGGAGCCCGCGGCGAGCGCGGCATAATGTCGACGGCCGAGCCGATCACACCGCTCATTCAACGCGTCGGCGCTCCGAACCCCAGTTACTGGACTCTGGACGGGACGAACTCGTACGTGATAAGGCGACCCGGGTCCTCCGGATCAGTCGTGGTCGACCCGGGCCCGCACTCGAGGGCCCACCGGCGCGCCTTGCGCGCCGGTGGGCCCGTCGAGCTGATTCTCCTGACGCATCACCATCATGATCACAGCGATGCCGCTCCCGCTCTCTCATGGGAGACCGGGGCCCCCATCCGAGCACTGAGCCCCCTGCATTCGCACGGGGCAGAGAACCTGCGTCACAACGAGATCATCCGAGCGGGAGGGTGCGACATCCGGGTGATCGCCACCCCCGGCCACACCGCCGACTCGGCGTGCTTCGCCGTCGAGGAAGCGTCGACGCCAGGAGGTGCGATCCTGACGGGTGATACTTTGCTTGGAAAAGGGAGCCCAGTCATCGACGAAGCCGACGGATCGCTGGCGGAGTATCTCCGCTCTCTCGCGTGGCTTGAGACGGAAGAGGCTGGACTGGCCCTTCCTGGTCACGGTCCCACCGCGCGTGATGTCCGCGAGCTGGCGGCGTCACAGATTCGACACACGACCGCGCGGCTTACCGCCATCACCCAAGCGCTACGAAACCTCGACATCCCGGCTCAGGCAGATGCCGCGACGGTAGAAGCGGTGGCAGGCCGGCTCTACGGCGAGCTGCTCGATCCGCGGCGACCAGCGGTGCTGATGATGACGGCTGCCCACCTTCAGCATCTGGCGGATGAAATCAACTCGCGAGCGCTGCAACGTGACGCGTCGATCTCATAGATCGACGCGTCACCTGCCGTTAGCGAGTCAGGCGCTGCGAACAGCCGTCAATTCGTCGGAGTGAGCCGACGCACTCGCTTGCTCCTCCATCGCGCCCAAGACGTAGTGCAACGATGCGATGACCGCGGGGTCGCGAAGTGACTGACCCAGAGCGTGCTCGAAGCGCTCAAGACGGTACCGCAACGTGTTCGGATGTACGAAGATCTTCTTCGCCGCCACCTGCACGTCCTGGTGCGAATCGAAGTAGGCGCGAAGCGCTTCGAATTGGATGGGGTTGCTGATCAGGACGTCGGCGATGACCTTCACCTTCGCAGCGACACGACTCACCGGGACTTCGGCGAGCAACTGGTGCGCGAGCCCGAGCTCGTCGAATGCCATGGTGCTGACCTGCGAATCGCGCTGAAGGTGTCGCAACGCGATCTGTGCGTCACGGAATGACGTGCTCAGTTCGGTCGACGACGTGACCTCACGGCCGATGCCGACCTGCACGCCTGGTAGTCGCCGTGAGCCGAATGCAAGGTGCAGTTGCTCTTCGCAGGCGAACTCTGCGGGCAGCACCATTGCGAGTCTGCCGTCGCGGACAGTGGCGATCGTGGCGATCTTGCTGAACCCTCCGACCACGAAGTCGACGACAGGCGCCAGAGCGGCGGAGTCGGGGCTGCTCACCACTACGCACCTGACGCCGGTGGACATCTCCAATCCGCACGCCTTGAATACGCTCTCGACCTGATCGACCTCCAGGTCGGTGAGCGAGCGCGACAGCACGCCGTCGAGCATGCCGCTCGTGAGTGCCTGGCTGTGACGTCGGTTGGTTCCCATCAGCCCGCCGAGAGCCTCGAAGACGGGCGCAGCACCGTCGAGGATCATTCGCACGAATGAATGGGAAACGGCGGGATGGCGCAAGGCCAGCACGATGGTGGCCCGTCCACCCGGCCACGCCTGGAGCGGGGCGAACATTACGTCCCACTCGCCTACTCGTTCCTGTTGTCCACGCAACCCGCCCCCGTCGAGGAGAGGCACAATTGACTCCAGCGGGAGCATGCCCGTCGCGCCGAGCAGGTGGCCATCTTGGCTGACGAGCGCAACCACGGAGTTGGAGAACTGCGCCAGACGCCGCAGGGCCGAGTCGATGGGCTCGCTGTCGCTGAAGGCCCGCATCAGGTTCTGCTGAAGCGAGGTCAACCGTACGTATGTCTGTGCCTCGGTGCTGACCGTCGACTGGAAGATGACGCGACTGATCGATTGGAACTGTGTTTCCTGCGGGATGCTCAGAACGGGGAAGTTCCGCGCCTCAGCCTCCTCGAGAAGCGCTGGAGGAACCGACTGGAACGCCACACCCACGCCGAAGCCGAGGGCCGTGGCTCCCAAGGCGTCGAGCTCAGCGATGAGCTGGCGTTGCGCTGAAGGTCGTTGGCGGAGCTTGGTTCCCATCGTGAGCATTAACCAGTCGGGGTCGATCCAGCGCGTCGGATTCTCGAGCTCGGTCGGATGAGCGCCCATGAGCGGACGGTCGAGTGCCGCTCCATCTCCCGTCAGAAGCCTCACGTTCAAGCGTGAGTCAGCGATCAGATCGCGGAGCGTGTAATTGACGTCCATCGAGTCCTCCACCTTTGGATAGGTGCGTCGGTCGAGCGTTCATCGATCTTCCCGCTCTAGGGTTTCGCCCGACTTCACCGGACGTTTCCGAGAGATTAATGCCGACCAAGTCGCGATACACGATCGGCGGTCCCACAGCGAGGTGACGACGATCTCGGGAACATTGTCGCGCCCGGTGCCGCCCGATTGTACCTCACGCGATCCAACGATCGAATCATCACGTAGCCATCTTCGCCCCGATCTATAGGCAAGACTTTCATGCAATCGATCGGTCCCACAGCATGAGCTTGGAAATCTCACGACGCGCGCCCGCATCCGATCCGCGACGATGGCAAGGACCCGCGGACGTCAGGAGACTTGATGATCATCGACACCCACACACACCTGCTCGACACCGGCGACTGGCCAAACGAGTGGTGGAAGTGGGTGGCCGACGATTGGGCCGCGCAACAGCGCGGACGGACGCCGGACCAGGTGATCGGTCGAATCGAGGCCGGGCTCATCGATCCGGACGGGTCGCGCCTGATCTCGCAGATGGACGGTGCCGGAGTCGATGCGAGTGTCGTGCTCCCCATCGACTGGGGACCCGATTTCACCGGCACGCGACCTATCACGCAAACGGTCGCCCACGTGCTCGACCTTGCGCGGCGGCATCCAGGTCGCCTGATCCCGTTCGCGGGAATCGATCCACGCCGTGAGGACGCGAGTCGACTCGTCGCAGAATGGATCGAGTCGGGCGCTCGTGGCCTCAAGCTGTACCCCGCCTGCGGGTGGGACCCCGTCGGCGACGACGCACGGGTCATCTATGAACTCTGCAATGTCGCGAAGCTTCCGGTCCTGTTCCACACGGGCGACCCGCTGCCGCTCATGGACCGAGATGCGAGCAACCCGGCCCTCCTCTCCGCTGTCGCGGCGGACTATCCCGACATGCCGGTCTGGCTCGGGCATGCGGGGGCACCGCGCTGGTGGCGCGAGGCACTGACGCTGTCGGAGAGGTTCGAGAACGTCCGGCTCGAACTCTCCGTCTGGGTTTGGGACGATTCGACCGAGGAGGCCAAGGACATCCTCGCCGCCCATGTTGCAGAGGCTGTCGCGTCCGTCGGTGCCCGACGACTTCTGTTTGGATCTGACAACGTGTCAGGACGCAAGGTGCGCGGTGACGACTTCCAGAAGATCGTCCTCTCCATTTACCGCGAACTACCCGAGCGCGTCCTCGCCCACGGGGCTGTCCTCACCCAGGAGGACTTAGCCCTCGTCCTGGGCGGCAACGCCCGTCGTGATCTCGGGATGTGAGCCCCGGCTCAGCACCCATCGGCTCATCGCCCGGAGGGGTCGGTCCCCACACCAGACGCGACGGCCGCGTCTCGAATCTGCGTCAGCGTCTTGGGCCAGATGCGAACGGCTGTACCGCGAGCGATGTTGGTGACGGTGGTGTGACCGACACCACTCACCCGGGCGATCTCTCGCAGCGACAGACCTCGTTCTCGAAGCTGATCTACGAGGCTCGCGGCCGATGACGCGTCCAAGACCTCCGGGCGGGCTGTCACGCCACGCTTGCGCGCTGATTCCCTTCTGCTGTGGTTCCTCACATCCCAACAGCTCAGACCCGCGGAATTTTTCGGGCAGCTGTTGTGATCCCTGCACCCTCGGAGATATCCGGTCGTCGTCCCGTGGCGTGGTGGCGATGAGGGTACAGCCCGTCTGGCTGCCGATGGCGGGTGAGCGGGGGGTTCATCTGCGCGCGGACGCTTGACACCGGAGGGGGCCGGGGGTTCGAGGGTGCGACGTAGCGCAGCCGGCGCGCGCCCGCGGCGGACGGGCTGGTTCAATGGCAGACGCGCAACCGCGAAATCCGAGCGACGAGCCACGACAGCGTCGGCGCAGGTCAAGTATTCCGATGATCGGTGATGCGGGCATCCCCCACGCGACCGGCATCCCGCCTGGAATGCGAGGACCGTCCCGTGCGGTGCGGCGTACTGTTCGTTTCGCATGTGTCCCTTCCCTCCGCCGCAACTGTGTTCACGCGGGCCGGCGATCGTATGAAAACCAGCCGCGACCTGACTTGCGCCCGAGGTCACCTGCGGCGACGCGATCGACGATGCTCGATGCGGGCAGATCGCTGGTGTCGCCGGAGATGTCGTACTGGGCGCGGTGGATAAGCTCGATGACGTCCAAACCGACGAGGTCCATCAGGGCGAATGGGCCCATGGGGTGTCCGAGGGCGAGCCGCGCGGCGGTGTCGATGTCCTCGATACCCGCAATACCGTTCTCGTAGAGAGAGATCGCTTCATCCTGAACCGCGAGCATCAGTCGATTGGCGATGAATCCGGGCGTCTCCGCGCTGAGACGAACGGGCTCCTTCCCCAACCGCGCGACGACGGCCAGCACAGCCGAGATCGTCTCCTCCGATGTCCGCGGGTTGGGGACGATCTCGACGCAGCGCATCACCAGCGCGGGATTAAAGAAATGCAGATTGCAGAGCCGATCTGGCCGGCCTGACGCTTCAGCGACCGCCGAAGAGGGGATGGTCGAAGAGTTCGTGGAGAAGATGGCACGCGCAGGAGCGACCTCCGCGAGCTGAGCGAAGATCGCGCGCTTCAAGTCGAGCCGCTCGGTCGCAGCCTCGACGATGAG
The DNA here is from genome assembly GCF_030246885.1 of Microbacterium sp. zg-B185. Taxonomy (NCBI): domain Bacteria; kingdom Bacillati; phylum Actinomycetota; class Actinomycetes; order Micrococcales; family Microbacteriaceae; genus Microbacterium; species Microbacterium sp. zg-B185. Next base: position 282,546 of record NZ_CP126739.1, on the reverse strand, counting down.
GTCCGCCTCCGCGGCCGCAAGGGGGACGTCTGTCGTCCAAGACATCCTCGCGATCGCAGCTTCTGCGTCCTCGACTGAGAGCCGGTCCGTCTCCGCAAGACGCCGGATCCGTGCGCCCGCCTCATGCCCTGCGCGCTTCAGCGCGACAGCCGTCACATCGGTGACCACGACGTCGAACCCGCCGAGTGCGAAGACCGCCCCGATCTGGGTCCCCATCGTCCCCGCACCGATGACAAGGATCCTGGTGATTCTCTTTCCGACGCTCACTGCCGACCTTTCCGATAAGTGGAGTCCAGCTTGACCGCCGATGAGCGGGGAGCGCCAGGCACGATCGGATGAATACCCGATCGGTATCGTCCACGTTCAGATTTGATACTTCACATCATCGAAGCTCACGGGCATCCTGAAAAGGATCAAGAGATGCGACCACAAGCCGCGGACCCGACCACCGAAGGAGCCGACCTGATGCCCTTACCTCTCGATGGCGTGCTCGTGGCTGACTTCAGCAGAGTCCTCGCGGGGCCGTTGGCCACCAGCATGTTGGCCGACCTCGGAGCGCGGGTCATCAAGGTGGAGCGACCGGGCACCGGTGACGACACACGTTCCTGGGGACCGCCGTGGGCCGCAGACGGCGCGTCCTACTTCCACAGCGCGAACCGCAATAAGGAGTCATTGACGCTGGATCTCGCCGACCACCGCGACCGTGCCGTGGCGCAAGAGCTGGCGCGACGCGCGGATGTGGTCGTGGAGAACTTCCGAGCAGGAACACTCGACAGGTACGACCTCGGATACGAACAGGTCCGCGCCGGCAACGAAGGTGTCGTCTACTGTTCGATCTCCGGCTTCGGCAGCACCGGGGCCGGAGCCGACCTGCCCGGGTACGACTTTCTGGTGCAAGCAGTCGGTGGACTCATGTCTGTCACCGGCGCGGCGAGCGGATCGGGTGCAGGCCCGACGAAAGTAGGGGTGGCGCTGGTCGACGTGCTCACCTCGAAGGACGCGGCCATCGGCATCCTCGCCAGTCTCATCGCACGGACGACCACGGGCAAGGGCCAACGAGTGGAGGCCAATCTGCTCTCCAGCCTCCTCGCCTCACTCGTGAACCAGGCCTCGGCATTCCTGACCACAGGAGACTCTCCCCGACGGATGGGAAACGCGCATCCCTCAATCGCCCCGTACGAGCTGTTGCGGTGCGCCGACGGCGAACTGGCGATGGCCTGCGGAAACGACGGCCAGTTCCGAAAGCTGGCGGCGGCGACCGGCGATGTCTCGCTCGCAGATGACGAACGATTCGCCACAAACGCCAGCCGGGTCATGAACAGGGAAGTCCTGGTGGCGGAACTCGAACGTCGCCTCGCGGACGACACCGTGGATCGCTGGGTCGATCGATTCTCTTCCATCGGGGTTCCGGCAGGGAAAGTCGGGTCTATCGAAGACGGGTTCGCACTCGCACAGCGACTCGGATTGGAACCCTCGGTGCCGGTCGGAGAGGACGTTCCCGCACAAGTACGCAACCCGCTCACGTTCTCAGAAACACCCATCACGAACTACGTCGCCCCACCCCGACTCGGACAAGACAGCGACGACATCCGCCGCTGGCTCCACGAAGAGAGAATCCGATGACTCACCACGATCCCACCAAGCTCCCGGCGCTCGATCCGGCCGATCCCGCCAGTCTCGACGATCTCCTCTCGGAAGATGAGAAGGAGGTCCGCGGGGCGGTTCGACAGATGCTCGACTCGTCAGTGGAGCCTCACATCAACGAGTGGTTCGAGAACGGCTCGATCCCAGACATTCGCTCGCTGACCCGGGAACTCGGTTCTCTGGGAGTCCTCGGCATGCACCTCGAGGGGTACGGGTGTGCCGGGATGTCCGCAACGGAGTACGGACTCGCCTGCCTGGAGCTCGAAGCTACTGATTCCGGAATCCGATCGCTGGTCTCGGTGCAGGGTTCGCTCGCGATGTTCGCAATCTGGCGTTGGGGCACCGAGGAGCACAAGCAGCAGTGGCTCCCGGGGATGGCAGCGGGAGAGTTCATCGGATGCTTCGGTCTCACCGAGCCGGATGCCGGATCGGATCCCGCGAGCCTGACTACGCGCGCCCGCCGTGACGGCTCCGACTGGGTGCTGGACGGACGGAAGCTGTGGATCTCGAATGCTCCCTACGCCGATGTGGCCATCGTGTGGGCCCAGACCGATGAGGGGATTCGCGGATTCGTGGTGCCCACGAACACGCCAGGATTCTCCACTCCTGAGATCAAACACAAGATGTCGCTGCGCGCTTCGGCTACCGGCGAACTGGTGCTGGACAACGTCCGCGTACCGGCGGATGCTGTGTTTCCGGACGTGCGCGGGCTCAAAGGCCCTCTCGCGTGTCTGAACGAAGCGCGTTACGGCATCGTCTGGGGCTCTCTCGGTGCCGCTCGATCCAGCCTGGAAGCGGCGAGGACGTACGCGCTTGATCGCGTTCAGTTCGGCAAGCCGATTGCTGCCTTCCAGCTCACGCAGCAGAAACTCGCCGACATGTCACTGGAGTACGTCAAGGGGTACCTCCTCGCCGTGCACCTGGGCCGGCGGAAGGATGCTAACCTCCTGCGTCCGGAGCAGGTCAGCATCGGCAAGCTGAACAACGTGCGCGAGGCGATCGAGATCTGCCGCACCTCGCGCACGATCCTGGGGGCGAACGGCATCTCCCTCGAATACCCGGTCATCCGTCACCAGAACAATCTCGAATCCGTGCTGACATACGAGGGCACGGTCGAGATGCACACGCTGGTCCTGGGTCAGGTGCTCACCGGTCACGCCGCGTTCCGCTAAGTCCGCGGTCCTCAGATGTCATGAGGATCCATACACGCCGTGGTCCAGCAAGCGCGACACTTCGACGACAGCAGCAAGGGCAGGGTTCTGGTCTGAGGCACGCCAGGCCAGCCTCACATCGACGGAGCCCAGGTCCGGCAGCACGGGCCGGAAGACGACTGCGTGTGCAGGGACGTTCTCCCGCACTCCGGAGAACGTCAGCGCGATCCCCATCCCGGCATCGACCAGCAGCAATTGCGTCGCGGAATCGACCGCCGTCTGCACAACGCGTGGTACGAAGCGCGCTCGCATACCCAGCATGTAGAGGCGATTGGAAAGCGTTGCCCCACTTCCGCCCGGAAGTACGATCCATGGCTCGTTCGAGATCTCGGTGGCCGAGATGGTCAGTAGGTGGGCGAGACGATGGTCGTCCGGAAGCGCGACGAGGAGTTCCTCCTCTGCCAGGACGCGGGATCGAACCTCCTTGGGGAGATAATCCCAGCGCCCGATCACCGCGTCCAGCGTTCCTGCGCGGAGTCGCTCGAGCCCCGGATGCGAAAGCTGCGATCCGTACAACTCCAAGGTGACGTTCGGGAGTTCCGCGCGTATGCGGCGGGCCAGCGCGCTCACAACGCTGTTCACCGAAGCACCGGCGAACCCGACACGCACCCGGCCTGTCTCGCCGTGCTGAGCCGCACGCACGACCTCTGCCATGCGTTCGGATTGCATCACCAACTCGCGCGCAGGGGCGACGAGCGCTTCGCCGACCGCAGTGAGGGCGACTCGTCGTGGGTTCCTCTCGAAGAGGGCGGCGCCCAGCTCGTCCTCGAGCTTGCGGATCATCCGACTCAAAGGTGGTTGCGCGATGTGAAGTCGCGCCGCTGCGCGGCCGAAATGAAGTTCTTCCGCCACAGCGAGAAAGGCGCGCGCTTTATGGACTTCCACAGACCCAGAGTAGGTCCCCGGAGAAGCTGGTCCGGAGTGACTCGAACGTCCGGTTCATGGCCGTACCGCGGCCTTCATCGCGCGACGGTCATCCATGGCCCTGTAACCCTCTCCAATATCATCGAGCGGCACCTCCAGATCAAACACCCGGCCAGGGTCCGCTCCCCCGTCGAGAATGTGCGCCATCAGCCTCTCCGTATACGCGCGTGTCGGCGCGAGACCGCCTGTGAGTGTGAGATTCCGGGTGAACGCGTTCGTGAAGCTCTCGAGATGACCCGGGCTGCTCGGAACGCCGATCTGACTGATCGTCCCGCCGTCGCGGACCAATCCGAGCGCCTGCTCGAAGGCTGCAGTACTTCCAACGGCTTCAATGACGACGTTCGTGCCCACGCCGCCGGTCAGCTCTGCCACTGTTGAGACGGCCTCGTCGCCTCGGGACGCAACAATATCCGACGCGCCGAACGAACGACCCAGCGCCGCGCGCCCCTGCCGACCAGTCATGAGGATGATCCGCTCCGCGCCGAGTTGGCGTGCGGACATGACGGCCATCAAGCCCACGGCGCCGTCGCCGATCACGCACACGGAGGTCGATGGGCCCACTCGAGCCATGTGAGCGGCATGATACCCGGTACCGTAGACATCGGACACAGCGAGCAGCGAGGGTACGAGAGCGGACGACTCGTCCACCTCAGCGCGAACCAGAGTTCCGTCGGCGAAAGGCACCCGCACGAGTTCTGCCTGGCAACCGCCGCAATTCTCGTCGTTCCACCGACCGCCGCGGCGGCAGGAGGTGTGCAGCCCTGCCAGGCAGAACTCGCATACCCCGTCCGCCCACACAAGTGGCGCGATGACGAAATCGCCCACGTTCAGGGTTCGCACGTGAGCGCCGATCTCCTCGACGACGCCGACGAATTCATGCCCCATCGATCTACCGATCGCAGCGTCCGGCATCGTGCGGAACTGGGTGATATCCGAACCGCAAACGCACGTGAGCACCACCCGAACGATCGCGTCGGTGGCATCTCGCAGCTTCGGATCCGGGACGTCGATCACGCGGACATCGCCGGCACCAAAGAGAAAGGTTGCACGCATCGAAATTCCTCCGGATCTCAGAATTCGGTGACTACCAGGCGTCCGGAGACCGTGCCCGCTGCCAGATCGCGCATCCCCTGTTCCGCCTCCACGAGGGAGATAAAATGCATCTCCGGCCGAAGCCGACCAAGGCGCGCTCGATCGAGCACGTCGCTGAGCTCCCCGAGGCTGCCCCAGATCGGCACCCGATAAGAGAGACCGCGGCGGGGTCCGACACGGCCTTTGCTCAGCTGGAGGCCACCGCCCGCGCTCCCGACGAGCACGAACTCGCCTAGCGAGCCCAGGACGCTTTCACCGAGGAGCATCGTAGAAGAGGAGCCAACGAAATCGAGCACAGCCGCGACGCCGCGGCCGCGCGTCAGTTCCCCGACGACGTCTTCCAATTCATGAGGTTGAGCGAATGCGTGGGCCCCGGACCGCATCGCCAGGTCGCTCGCCTCTGGACGGCCATCGACTGCAATGACTGTTACATCAGCCTCGAAAGCGAGAGCCTGCACAGCCAGATGGCCCAGCCCCCCCACGCCGAGGACGACGGCGGTGCGCGGTCCGGCTGCCTTCCAATCCAGCGTCGACACCGCGTGGTGGGACGTCAGGCCCGCGTCGGTGAGCACAGCGGCTGCTGCCATATCGACGCCGCGCGCCGCTACGAGTCGCCGCGGATCCACCACGACATACTCAGCCAGTCCGCCGTCGCGCCCGATTCCGACACCTGCTGCGGCGTTCGGCGTTCGGCGGTCGCAGTAGTTCCATTTTCCCTCGGTGCAGCTCATGCACACGAGGCAGCCCTCGGGACCGTACACCGCGACTTCCATTCCGAGCATGGCTGGATCGACGTCCGCACCCAACTCATCCACGACCCCGCTTATCTCGTGGCCGAGAGTGAAGGGCGCGAAGGCGTCCACCGCCCCGACAGACGTCCCCTCGATCATGCGGACATCGCTGTGGCAGATGCCGGCCGCGGCGACGCGGATTCGCACCTGACCTCTCCCGGGCTCCGGAACGGGGAGATCTACGAGCTGGGTCACCCCGGCACCCATGTAGCGCAGCGCTTTCACGTCGTCCTCGATCCTCGCACCGCGACCCGCGTCTGATGCGCCCTTAGGACGAGCCTCGCGATCCCATTCCCGCCCTGCATCGTCCTGCGTTCAACGGCTCTCCAGAATTATTGGGGATCATCCAGATACCGCGAACCGTCGCCGCGGGATCCCTCAATGCAGCCGTCGGCAAGAGGCTCGTCGTCCGTGCCAGCCGACGACGAGCCTCCGCCACTCAGGGCGTCTCAGTTGCCGTGGAAGATCTCACGGAACTTCGCGTCCCACTCGCTGATGAAATCGGGCGTCGCGCGAGCGGAGTCGAAGTAGGTCAGGTCATGCCCTGCCAAGTCGAGAGAGCCGTCTATGTCAGGGAGCGCGCTGACACCGGATTCGTTCGTGTTGAAGGCGGTCTGACCCTTCTCAGACAACCAGAAGTCCATGAACACCTGAGCTGCGTTCTGGTTCTCCGACTTCTTCAGAATCGCCGCCGGATAGGGATTGGCGATCACTTCCTGCGGAAGGATGTAGTCGATCGGTGCACCCTGATCTTGCAACTCCTTCAGGGTCGGCACCACCGAGTAGATGGCGACTCCGATCTCTCCCGAGGCTACGGCCTGCGCCATCGGCACCGCCGAGGGGTAGAACCGCGGGTTTTGTGCAGCGAGACTCGGGAGATAGTCCTCACCCTGGTTGTCCTCGAAGAACTGGTAGAAGAGTGCTTCGGTGGCACCGATGCCATCGCGTGTTCCCAGGCGACCGTCCAGATCTGAGGAGAGCAGATCGCTCCACTCCTCGAAACCGTCCGGAAAGATCTGGGTGTTCCAGGCGATGATGCTCAGCGGAACAATGGCGGTGATGGGGGCGACGCCATCGATCACCCAGGCGTCCTCCGGCCATTCCGCCAGGGAGGGCAGGTCGCCGACCGGGGCGAGGTGTTCGGCGTTGGCCAGCATCCAGTTGTCGCCTGCGAACATGACGATGTCTGCGCCGGGGGTCTTGCCGGCGATCTCGGCATCGACTCGCGCGGGCAATTCCGTCGCCCCTCGAACATACTCGACCTTGATGTCTGGGTACTCGAGCGCGAACGCTTCGACGAGCGAGTCCAGCATCGTGGGGACCGCGTGACTGTAAAGCGTCACCGTTCCCTCCGCGCGAGCCTTTTCGACCACCGACTCCCAGGACGGTGCGCCGTCAGCGCCGGAATCAGGTGACGCCGTAGCGGACTCAGGCGCGGCGCTCGCGCATCCGGCCAGAATGAGCGCGAATGCCCCGACGGCTACAGCCGCGGCGCGAGTTGCGTACGTTCGTCTCTTCACTTCATCTCTCCTTCGTATCGTTTGCCGCATCGGTTGACACGGCACGGGAATGCTGGCGGCCACAGATCCTGATCAGAGTCTCTCGAGGGCACGGCTGCCTCCGAACAGCAGAGCGATTCCCACTCCGGCTGCGGTGATCGCGGTCATAACGAGTGCCATGACTGCGACGATCGGGTACGACCCGGTGTCGTACTGCTCGAACAGGACCACCGACATCACGTTCACATCTCGCGATCGAAGCAAGAGAGAGACCCCGAACTCCTGAATGAGCAGAATGAACATGATCGCGGCAGACGAAGCGATGCCTGCTCGGGAGAGCGGAAGGATGATCTGGAGGAGTGTACGGATATGTCCGGCACCGCTCACCCGCGAAGCATCGACTGTCTGATGGCCCAGCGCCACCAGAGTCGCCAGTTGATAGCGCACGGAGTACGGGATCATCAGCGTGATGTAGGCGAGGATGAAGCTCGCCGGCGTGCCGTATAGCGCGAGACCGGGAGACGTAAAGACGAACAGGTACCCGAATCCGAGCAGAGCCGCCGGCATGCTCAGCGGAATGTTGGCGATCGTGTCGAGCACGACAGGGATCGGTGCCCACAGACGCGCTCGATTTTGGATGCCGAGCGCTATGAACAGCCCGAGGGGGATCACCAGGAGGACGGCCACCCCCGACACGGCGATGCTCGTCCAGATCGAGCTGATGAAGACCTCGTTCTCGAAAGCCAACGCGAAGTTCTGGAAGGTCATCGTCGCCAGACTCACGGTTCCACTCCAGAAGGGGGAAACAGCGACGAACAGCAGAGCGAGGAGGGGCAATCCGGCTGACACTATTCCGAACCCGATCACGATCGTGATCGACAGGGCCCGGGCAAGTCGATTCTTCGAGCTCGACTCCATTGCGTCGACCCGACCTACGAAGCGATTCTGCTGGCCAATGAACCGACGCTGGAACACAACCAGGACCAGGGCGACCAACACAAGAGGGAAGCCCATCGCGGAGATGAAGGAGTAGTCGATCGGATACTGGAGAGTGGCGTTGAACATTTTCGTCGTGATCACGCTGACGCCTTCTCTGCGGCCTAGGATCAGCGGACCGGTGAACTGTCCGAGTGAAAGAAGGAGCGCTACGCTCCCCGCGTAGACGAGGACGGGCCTCAGCAACGGCAATGTCACCGTGAGTAGCGTTCGCACGCCTCCCGCGCCGTTGACTCGCGCAGCCAGGGAGTATCCGGTGCCCAGGTTGCGGAGCCCTGTGTAGACGAAGAGGTAGACGATTGCCGTCAGATTGAGTCCCGTGTACAGGACGATTCCCTCGGGCGAGTAGACATTGAACGGGCCGGAGGACCCCTCATTTCCGAAGAGACTCCGGAGTGCCACGTTCAGGTACCCGTTCTCCGGGGAGAGGAGGAAGACGAAGCCGATGACATGTGCCACGTTAGGGATCACCATCGGCAGCACCGGAAGCGCGGAGAGATACCTGCGAGTTCGGGGTGCAATCGCTCGGACGCACAGAGCCAGCGTGACGCCCAGGAACATCGCGACAACGGCCGCGCCCACTCCGAGTATCACCGTCATCCAGAGCACGCTGCCCAGATCAGGCATCGCGAGCAGAGTGCGGAAACCTGCCGCATCGTCCGCGAAGGCTCGTACCAGCAGCGGGACGATCGGAATCGCCACCGCAATCATGACGACGACAGTCAGAGCTATCCAACCGAGCTGGCGTCGGAGGCTGCCCGCAGACCGCGGTCCGCGCGAGCGGGATTGCAAACCGGGTGGCGCCGAGGCACTCGGGAGCTCGGTGACGTCCGTCACGAGGTCCGCCCTCTCACATCGCGCGACGGAATGAGGCGGTCGTTCTCGTACCAGAAGACCTCATCGAGATGCACGCCGACGTCTACGGTGTCTCCCGCTCGAAATGTGATGTCCGAGTTGGGGGTTTTTACGAACAACCGCCGGCCGGCGACGTCTACGACGCACTCGCTGGACTCGCCTCCAGGGAGTATTTCAACGAGTCGGGCGCCCGAGAGCCAGGCCACTTCTCCCTCACGCTCGGAGCCCTCCCTCGATCGGATCGTCAAATGGTGGTCACGCGCCCGGCCGACGAACTCGCCTGCCGATCGGCGTTCGAAGATAGTCGCGAAGGGTTGCCCGAGGATTTCCCCACGACCGGAATCGTCGATGGAAGCCGTCAATCTGTTGCGGGCCCCCAGGAAATCCGCGACGTACTCCGTCGCGGGCGCGCTCCAGACCTCTTGAGGCGGTCCCACCTGCTCGATTCGGCCCTTGTTCATAACGGCGACTCTCGTACCGAGAGCGAGCGCTTCTTCTTGGTCGTGAGTCACATGCACGGCTGTGAAGCCCAGTTCCATATGCAGGAGCCGCAACTGCGCGCGGAGTTCGACCCGAAGGAGAACATCAAGATTGCTAAGGGGTTCATCGAGCAGGAGCAGGCTCGGGTGCGACGCGAGAGCCCTCGCCAGGGAGACGCGCTGCTGCTGCCCTCCGCTCAGCTCCGGTGGATAGCGATCGGCGAGATCCTCGCACTGCACCACACGGAGCGCCTCGGCAACCCTTCCGGATTTCAGCGCATCACGCATCCGCCGCGCCTTGAGGGGGTAAGCCACGTTCTTACTGACGGTCATGTGCGGCCACAGCGCGTAGTCCTGGAACACCATGGCGACATCACGACGATTCGGCGGTGTATATCGGTTGCGGTCTGCATCCACCACCCTCTCGCCGCGCAGTTCGATCGTCCCCTCATCCGGCTGCTCCAAGCCCACCAGGCATCGGAGCAACGTGGTCTTCCCGCAGCCGCTCGGACCGAGGAGCACGAGGAATTCACCCTTGGCGATGTCGATTGATACGTCCTGGAGGACCTGCACGACGTCTTTGCGACGTCGGAATCGCTTGCCGAGGGCATTAACTCGAACCTGCAAGGCACCTGGCATCGGTGTCGTCGCAAGGGATGGTGCGATCTCAGCTGCGGTCATCAGAGGTCCTCTCCATGAGAGATATGCGGGGCGACGGGCTCAACATGTCCGGGCAGGCACGCTGCTCCCCGACCTGCCGTCAGCCTAAAGTCGGCAGCGCGAGCCCGCCTTGGTCAAATAACGTGGTCCGACCCCCCGGTTTTGTGAGTTCTCCTGAATCGCGGCACGGCGACCGTGCTATCCGCCCTCATGTCCGGCGCAGGGCCAACCGATATCACTGCGATAACTGGCGTGTCCATTGAGACCTCACGTGAGAGATCTCCTCCTCTGAGACGTACTTCGCGGGGGTCGGCATCGCTCCACCCAGCAATGGCAGCGGTTGAACCCAGGATCCGACGTCCGCGAGCGTCGACCTCATCGGATCCTGCACCGCTGCTTCCGATGGTGTTAGGACCGGCGACACACAGGCCTCCACGTCTCGGTAACGAGCGATCCAGTGCTCCAGCGTCCGGGATTCGATTACCTTCGCAATGACAGCCCGTCCAGACGGCCAACATGCGGCATCGTTTTGTTCGCCTACGTCGCCGATCGTCAGCCCGAGTGCACTTAGGAAATTCGCATAAAAGTGCGCTTCCATCGCGCCGACTGCCAGAAACCGACCATCGCTGGTCCCATAAGTCCCATAGAAGGGGGCCGCTCCATCCAGGTAGCTGGTGCCGGGCGACTGAATGGTCCCCTGCCCCGTGAGCCCGAAGTAGCCAGTCAGGAGGGTCGAGAGGGTTCCGAGAATGGAGAGATCGAGAATCCGATCCTCCATGGGGCCGCTCCGCTGCGACAGTGCTGCGCAGACCGCGACGCCGACCAATGAGCCACCGCCGTAGTCCGCGACGAAGTTCATCGGCAGTCGCGGCGCGCGACCTGGCGAACCCAGCGCGTGCAACGCACCGGATAATGCGAGCGCGTTGATGTCATGTACCGGAGCGCGGCTGGAGTCAAGCCGGCGGGGCAGACCGGTCAATCGGGAGTAAATGATCCTGCGATTCAGAGCGAACACGTCAGTCGGCCCCAACGACAGCCGTTCCATGACCCCAGGGCGATAGCCCTCCAGGAGGACGTCAGCACACCTGAGCAGTCCTTGAAGCTCGGCTCGATCGTCCTTCTTCAGATTGAGACGCCACACCAGCCTCCCTCGGGAGGTGAAGTCGAATGCAGGATCGATGCGGGCAGGCCCATCCGAGAGGACATCTGGAGCCGCTACTCGTGCGACTCGGACAACGGAAGCGCCGAGGTCGGCGAGCAGCATCCCCACGTAGGGGATCACGCCCAGCCCTTCGAACTCGATGACTCGAATGCCACGAAGCGGCTGATTTACTGTCGGAGAGTTGTCCTGCGTCATCGTCGTCGCTCCTTGACTGGGGATTGCCGGAACGTTCAGAGCCTCGACCTACTCCTGAACGTTGTCCGTCTATCTTCCACGCCGCTCATCGCTGGGATGACGCGTCAAATCGAGCTCACCAGCCTCTACGAGGACTTCAGGAGTTCGCATCACCGGCCCGGGGTCTGCTTGCTCGAACACGAGCCCGCTGGCGGCTCGGCCATGAAGGATCTGTAAGGCGATGGTGCGCGTGACATCTGGGGCAAGTTCGCGCACTGGTTCACGTTCCTGGGTCGCGCCAGCCCAACACCTGATCCCCGCTTGCGGTGGAACCGCGGGCACCTTGAGTCGATCCCACGACCTACGAGCCGGCTGGAGCTAGAACTCGCCGATCGCTAGACCGAGTCGCAGGTAGAGGTCGGTGACGGCTTCATTATTGACCCGGTAGGTGACCCACAGTCCGCGTCGGTCGGTGCCGATGGGCGGGTCGCCGATCACCATGTTCGCGGCTTCTAGTTCGCCGAGCTTCGGGAGGATGGTCGCCGAGGTGAGTTGGAGCGCGTCGCAGATGGGCCCGATCGTCACTCCGGGGTTTTCGCGCAGGAAGCGCAGGATTCCTGCGCGGACCAGGTTCCCGAGGAGTGCGACGGGCTCTTGCGCGTCTTCGGATCCTGCGGGCTGTGCGAGGCGAGGCATGCAGCCATTGTCGCGCAGCGACGTGCGCAACGTCGAGACAACAACACTCCTTACCTATGTACATTCGACCTACATCGCTATACAGTGTGGGCATGGTGTGGAGGTGCACAGAAGCCCGGCCCGCAGGGGCACACTGCCGGGCTGCCATGTCCCCCATATTTCCGACAGACAGTCGCCCGAGCGTGCGAGTACAGTCTGCATACCTCTGTGCCAGGGACGTGGTTTCCCCCACACGTTGCTGCCCACTCGCGGTTCTGCACAATCGTGTTCCAAAACCATTTCCACGCGTTGGTTCTCTGCGTAGGATGCCGCAACGGCGACCTTCGCTGGACCCCATCCGTCCACGTGTCGTCGCCGTCCTGATCGATCGGGAGGGCGCACAATGATGGCGACGCAACGTTCCCGCCGAACGGGCCTGATCTGGGCGGTCATTGGCGGTGTGGTGCTGGTGGTCGGCGTGGTGGCCATCATCGTGGCATCCATCACGGGTCAAACCCTTCCGTCGGCCAGTTCGGAACGCAGCCCGGATTCCGAGACATCCGCGCCGTCTGCCGGCCCGGACGATGATGGCCTGGTCGTGGATCCAACCGCCGAAGCGCGCGGCTGGACGCCTGAGCCCATCACGACCGATCCCGAAACATACATCCGCGCCGCGCTCGAGGCCGCGTCCACCTTCGACACGACCAAGAGTTCGCGCGCTGACTGGCTGAACTACGTCGACACCTGGTTCACCCCAGACACCCGATACAACGCAGCCGACCGGCCGGCGCGGATGAAGTCCGCGCAGGTGGAACTTCGACAGGGAGTCGTTCTTCCGGAGGAGGAATGGGAGTCCCTCGCGGCCGAGGATGGTCGGGTTGTCGCCACAGTCGCCGGGGAGGTGAGCTTCGTGCCCGTAGCCGAGGACCCCTCGGGTGACATGTCGCTCGGGACCGCGGATGTCGTGTTGACGTTCACCCGTTCCAGCGAAGGTGGCGAGAGTTCGTATGAGGAGACGGTGCGTGTGAGCGTGCAAGTGCTGTGCGGTCCGGAGTCCGTGCCCACCCTGCAGACGGGACAGCGCGCGGGGGACTGCAAGGTGGTCCGCTATTTCACGGAGCCCTTGGAGCCCTGAGGTGGGCGCTCCGGTAGCCGTCGCAGCCCTCGCAACCACGAGGACTGGTCGCAAGCTCGTGACCGGAGCGATCGTGGGTGTCCTTCTGCTTCTGGCGTTGGTGATGACTCCGCTGATCGCGATCCCGTTCGCCGTCGCGGGCAGCACCGCCACCGCAGGACTGAGTGAACCGGACCCTGCCGCACCCGTGGCTAACGGGGAGTGGGGGTATCCGCTTGCCGGGGGCTACTCCAAGGGCCGCGGGTTTGGTTACAACCCGGTCGTGGGCTGCAGTTATTGCTCCACGAACCACCAGGGATACGACATGGCCCAAGGGTGCGGGTCGACCATCTTCGCCGCCGGCCCCGGGGTGGTGATCACCGCCGGCGCGTTCTACGGGTGGGGCAACACGGTTCGTATCGACCACGGCGGCGGCCTAATCACCCTCTATGGGCACATGCAGTGGGGCTCCATCCGGGTCAGCGCCGGCCAACCCGTCACGGCAGGAACGCCGCTGGGCGTCGAGGGTAACACCGGCAAATCGTTCGGCTGCCACCTGCACTACGAAATCCAGCAGGACGGATCCGCGGTCGATCCGCAGCCGTTCATGGCCTCTCTCGGCCTCCCCCTGAAATAGGCACAGCAAGGAGCACATCATGTCCGCACACACGGCACCCGCCGACGTCAATATCCCCGACATCCAACCGGACTTCTCCGCCCCGTTCTTCCAAGGCTTCCAAGTCATCGCCTCCTACATCCTCGCCGGGGCAATGCTGGTCGTGCTGATCATGCTCATCCTGGCCGGCGCGGCGTTGGCCTTCCGCGGCCTCGCCTCGGATCGGATGCGCACCTGGGCGGGCGAGAACATCCTCTGGATCTTCATCGCCGCCGCGGTACTGGGCGCCGCCAGCGGGCTATTCGCCTGGTTCGTCAACTTCGACTTCGGCTTCTAAACCATGCGCACCCTGCCCGCTCTGATCGCCGGTGCCGTCCTCGGCAGCGCCGTGGCCCTGAGCGCGCTGGCCCCCACGGCAGCCGCCGCCGCGACCCCACCAACCGCATCCACGTTGTCGGGGATGCGGACCGTCCCGGCGGAAGACATCGCGGGCGCGCCCTGGTCGGCGCCGGCCTACCCAGTGGACTGCAAAGTCTCAAGCGGGCAGGTTACGTGCACACCCACCGATCCCGCCGCGGTCGCGGCGCAAAAGTGCTTCATGGACGTCCTCTACCGCGGCGAAGGAACGACGGTCTGCACCACCTTCGAAGAACACACCAAGGCGCTGCAGAACGCCGGCGGCACAGAACTACTGGTGAAGTATGGGTGCAGTCTGGGCGATGTCGTGTGTCTGAGCTTCGAGAACGCCGGCCGGGGAATGGCGCTGTCCGCGACGGGGATGATGTCCGTGGTGGCCGAGAACATGCGCTTTGATACCAGCACTTTGCTGTGGTCAGCGGCGGTCGGGGAGTGGTCGTTCTGGCAGTGGGCGGTCCTGGTGATCACCTTCGCTGCGATGGTGTGGGCGATCGCGGCGGCGGTGGTGACCGGTGACCGTGAGGAACTGGTGGGGGCGCTGGTGCGGTCCTTCATCGCGATCCCCGCGGTGCCGCTGTCGCTATGGCTGACCGGGCACCTGTTGAACGCGATCGATGAGATGACCTGGTACATCACCAACCGAGACGGCCCGCTCGGATTGTTCTCCACGTTGCAGTCGGTGATGTGGGCAGGCGGGCAGGCGAACTACTTCTTCGCATTCCTGATCCACGGGCTGTTGATGGTCGGGATGCTACTGCTCATGCTGGTCTTCGCGTTCCGCAACATCGTGCTGGCTGCCCTGATCGCGGTCGGACCGGTCGCATGGATGCTGTTCCCGCTGCGCGGGCTCGGCCCGCAGTGGGTAGTCCGATACGTCTCGGCCGTGGTCGTGCTGCTTTTGACCGGGCCACTGACGATCGGGTTCGTGATGCTGATCATCAACGGCCTGGCCAATGTGAAGACGATCTGGGATCCGCAATCCTGGCCGCTGCTGGTGGGCCTGGCGCTGGTGGCGTTCGCACCGTTCGCGGTCTTCGGGCTGTTCAGTTTCGTCGGCGCAGTCGCCGCCGACGGGATCGGCTCCCGGCTCGGCGCGCACGGCGGAAGGCTGGCGACCGGCGCGGCCCGCACCGCGGTGCGCATCCCCACCCGACTCGGCGGCCTGCCCGCTGGCATCCGCCCCGGCGGATCCAGCCCGACCACCGGCGGAGGATCACCCGGACCGGCAACCACGCGCACCGCCGCTGCGCCGAGTGGCGCGGCAAGTCCGGCCGGCTCACGCGCCGCTGCCGCCACCCCGTCCCGGTCGACGGGTGCTCAATCTTCGCCGGCGGGGCCTCAGGCTGATGTGCCGCGGTCCCAGCCCACCTCGCCACAGTCAGCGCCTGCTTCGGCGGGCGCGCCGACCCTAGGGAGGCCCTGATGAGTGTCACACCCGATTACGCCCGCCCTGTGCGGTTGCCGCGCCGATCCCGGCAAGGAGTGGTGATGGGGTTGGATCCGTGGCAGCTGGTGTTCCTCACCACCGCGGCGGTGGTGGTGCTGGTCGCGGTGAACCGGTTCGGACCGCTCGGACTGCTGTACACGGCACCGGTGTATTTGGGGTTCGGGGTGACCGCGCTGACCAGCATCCACGGAGTGTCCACCCCGAAGATGGCGGGCTTGTGGCTGATGAAGCAGATCCGCCACACCGCCGGCGCCACAAAGGATGCGTACCGGCCGGAGCGAACCGCACTGGCCGGGACGCTGAACCTGCCGGGCACCCGGGCGTCGGTGCAGCTATGGGATGTCGATCAGGTCGCGGCGATCTACAACCCGCATGACCGGTCCGTGTCGGTGGTCGCGGAGTTGGAGGTGCAGGGGTTTTTGATGCACGACATCGCGGAACGGTTCGACCTGGCCGAGCAGTTCGACCGGGTCCTGGGCCCGCTGACCCAACGCCCCGGGATCAAACGGGTGACGTTGCAGGAACGGACCCTGCCGACCACGATCCGCGCCGCCCGGGAACACTATGACACCGTCCAACGGCTCCGGCACCTGGACCCGCACTCCCCGGTGGCCCGCAACTACCAGGACGTGATGGACCATTCGGAACGATTCGAGGTCGCCCACCGCAACTACATCGTCTTCACGCTGGATCTGGTCGCCCTGGCCGCGCAGCTGAAATCCCTCGGCGGCGGGAAGACCGCGATCCTGACCTTGGCGAGCATCGAGGCGGGGAACCTGTCGGACGCGCTGGGTGCGGCCAAGATCACGGTCCGGCGGTGGCTCGGACCTAGGGATGTGGCGGCTCTGGGCCGGTTGGCGTTTGATCCGGAGTTCGCCGCGACCGTGCAGAACCGTCCGGAAGACCTGGCGGGGGTGGATCCGGTGGCGATTGGGCCGATGTATCTGGAAGAGCCGAAGGGCCGCAACGGGATCGTGATCACCGACTCCGGGGTCCACACCACGATGTGGATCCACGAGTGGCCCCGCACGGACGCACCGGTGGGGTTCCTCTCCCCGGTCGTGTTCGCCCGGCATCCCTCCACCGGGGAGGCGATCACGCACATCTTCTCCATCGTGCTCACCCCGGTCCCGGTCGCCAAAGCACTGAAGCGGATCCGGGAGGAGAAGAAGGTGTGGCGGGGCAACGAGCATTTGCGTGCCAAGCGCGGCGCGGACGGGTCGGCGGCGGACGCGGCGGATTGGACGGCGTTGGAGCAGCAGGAGCAGGAGATCGCCAACGGGCACGGGGAGTTCCGGTACGGCGCCTATCTGACCATCTCCGCACCCGACCAGGAACGTCTGGATGGCGCGATCGCCGGGATGCGTAACGCGCTGTCGCGGGCGGGAATGGAGGCGCAAATCCTGTACTGCCAGCAAGCCGAAGCGCTGATGGTCAACGCTCTGCCGATCGGGTTGGGGATGAAGTGATGACCCGCCACTCGGTCACTTTCACCCCGGCAGACAGCAGCCGCGCCCAACAGCGCGCCCTCCGCCGCGAAGCCGCCCGCGCCGTGCAGGATGACACGCCGGCCCGGTCTACGCGGCGGGATCGTGGCCTTCCGGAGGCGGTGGTGCCGGGGCCGTTCGGGCCGGGACTGATCCGGGGCGGGTACTGGAACCTGGCCAAGGCGGTGATCCCCGCCCATCAGGCCACCTCGCAGCACATCGCTGGGATCTATCCGTTCGTCGCGGACCTGGGGTTGGGGCATCGCGGGCCGGTGGTCGGGGTGGATCTGAACGCCGATGCGCTGTGGCATTTCTCCCCCTGGGAGTCTTACATCGACTCCTCCGAACGGGGCACGTTCAGCACCAACATCCTGGTGTTGGGTGCGTACCGGTCCGGCAAATCCGGGACAATCAAGACCCTCACCACCCGGTCGATCGCGTTCGGCCACCAGGTGGTGGTCCCCTCCGACCCGAAGGGCGAGTGGGTCACCGTGGCCGAGGCGATCCCCGGCGGGCGGGTGATCCGCCTCGGCGGTGGCACCGGCACCCGCCTGAACCCTTTGGATCGCGGCCCGAGGCGCTCCGATGCCTCCGATGAGCAGCACGAGCAGATGGTCAAACAACGCCGCATCGGCACCCTGATCGCGATCATCGAAATGACCCTGCACGGGCGTCTCACCGCGGTCGAGCATGCCGCGATCCTGGACGCGCTGGAGGGTTGCATCGCCCGCACCGGCGACCGCCCCACCCTCCGCGGCGTCTACCAAGAACTGAGCCGGATCGCCGGGGACACTGATGCCGCGTTCGGGGCCGCGGCAGGGGCGATCCAGCCGCGGTTCGTGCTACGCCGGTTCGTGGAAGGGGACCTGTCCGGCCTGTTCGAGGACGAATCGACCGTCCAGTTCGATCAGGACGCCCCGATCGTGGTCACCGACACCAGTGAGCTGTTTGCCCGCGGCGATCTGGCCGCGCAGCTGACCCAGGTGTGCTCCACCGCCTGGATTCAGGCGGTCATCTCCGACCGCGGCGCCCGCCGCACCCGCTACGTGGTCCGCGAAGAAGGCTGGCGGGATATGACCTCGCTGGCGTCCCTGCAGATGTTCCAACAGTGGCTGAAACTGTCCCGCCACTACGGGATCAGCAACATCGTGATCCTGCACAAGATGGGCGATCTGGACGCGGTCGGCGACGCGGACTCGTTGGAACGGTCCCTGGCGTACTCGATCGTCGGTGACATCGAGAACAAGTTCATCTTCCGCGTCAACCACCAAGAACACGCCGCCCTCCGCCAACGCCTCAGCCTGCCCGCGGCACACGTGGAGATGGCCCGGCAGCTGCGCAAAGGCGAGTTCCTCGCCTACGTGGGCCAGTACGCCTACCTGGTGGACTGCTTCGCCACCGCCACTGCCTGGGAATACGACCTGTTCAAGACCGACGATGCCCTCTCCCCCGCCGACCGCGACGAGACCATCCCGCCGGTGCCGGATGCCGGGCAGTTGGCCGCGTACGGGCCGCAGCCGGTGCCGGCCGACTCTGATCTGGCCGGCTGGCTGTCGGCCCAACAAACCCCGATGGAAAGGGAACTGTGATGAGCATCGCCACCCACCCGCGCGTCTACGCCACCGTCACCGGACCGACCGCCACTTTCGTCGCCCCGGATGGACGCCACGAACCGGTCATCCCGGACGGCAACGAAGACATCCGCCAGGCCGTCGTCCGCCGCGCCACCGACGAAGCCCGCCGCACCGGCAGTCCGCTGGAGCTGGTCACCACCGGCGACCGCGGCGACCACCACCTCCTGATCGGCACCGACGGCACACTCGCCCCGATCACCACCGACCCACCCACCCCCGAACCGGAACCGGCACAGGCACGGGTGGTCACCGAGGGGTCGCAGCGTTTACGAGGGGAGGTGAGGGAGAAGGCTCAGCAGCCGCACACGACCCCTGGCACGTCCGGGACGGCTGCTGAGCCGCCACCCCGCCCCTCCTTCATCGGCACCACCACCACCGCACCCGACCCGGGCAGGTGGGCTGCGGTGCTGCGCCGACTGGGCATCCGGGTGCAACCGTCTGCGGCGGCGCGGCGGCGGGCCGATTGCACGGCGCTGGTGTCCCGGCATTGGGCGGGCTGTCGCACCATCGCGGTCGCGAACGGGAAGGGCGGGGTGGGCAAGACGATGACCACCGCGATGCTCGCCGCCGTGTACGCCCGAAACGGGGGCGGGAACGTGCTGGCCTGGGATAACAACGACACCCGCGGCACCCTCGGCTGGCGCACCGAACAGGGCCTGTACGACACCACCATCCGCGACCTGCTGCCCGCCGCCCCGGACCTGCTCGCCCCCACGGCGGGGGTGTCGGATATCACCGCGTTCGTGCATCACCAAAGCAGCGACCGGTACGACGTGCTCCGCTCCAACCCGGAACTGCTGGCCACCGACCAGCGCATCGCCACCGCGCAGTTCGACCTGCTCATGCAGGTCGCCGCCCGCTACTACCGGCTGGTGATCTTCGATTCCGGCAACGACGAATCCGCCGAGCGGTGGCTGCGGATGATCGACTCCTCCGCCCAACTGGTGATCCCCACCCTCGCCGCCCCGGAATCGGCCGAATCCGCCGCACTACTGCTGGACGCCCTGCACGCCCGCGACGAACGCTCCGCCGCACTGGCCGACGGGGCCGTGGTGGTCATCACCCAATCCGAACCATCCGCCCGCGGGACCGTGCAGCGGATCGTGGACGGGTTTGCCGGACGGGTGCGGGCGGTAGAAGTCATTCCCTTCGACCCGGCACTGAAGGCGGGACCGCTGCGGTTTGACACCCTGCGCCCTGCCACCCGGGACGCGTGGCTGAAAGCCGCCGCCTCCACCGCCGGAGCCCTCTAACCCAAGGAGACAGAGCAATGAACGAGGGAGTGCTGGGCAAGGCGTTAGCCGGCCTGATCGGCGCCGCATTCGTCCTGTCGCTGCTGTTCGCCTTCCTCGCCCAGGCGGTCACGTGGGCGATCTGCCAGTCCCGCCCCACCCCCACCAGTCTGTTCTCCGGGCTGTGGCTTGCCGTCACCGGCGACCCCACCGGGTACACCGCCCCGGCGGGGTGCGCGATCCCGGTGCTGCCGATCCGGGTCGCGGACCTCGTCGCGGTGCTCCTGCTCGGTGCGCTGGGGGTCGGGATCGGGGTAGCGGTGCGCCGGTACCGGCAGTCCGACCAGGCCTTCATCGCCGACCTCCGCACCCGCCCCGGGTTCGCGCCCGCCTCCGAGGTCCGAGCACACCTCTCCGCCAAGGCGGTGCTCCGCCGCGCGAGCCAGTTGCGCCCCGACCTTGCGCGGCCGGCCGCGACCGATGTCGGGTGGCGGGTGGGCAGCTCCCGCGGCACCGACGTGTATGTCTCCATCGAAGACTCCGTCGCCCTGGAAGGCCCGCCCCGGTCGGGGAAGGGCTACCGGGTGCTGATCTCGGCGATCGTGGACTGGTCCGGGCCGCTGATCACCACCTCCACCACCAACGACAACCTCACCGCCACCATGCGGATGCGCCAGCAGCGGGGCACCGTGCACGTGTTCGACCCGCAGGGCCTCTCCGGGATCCGGCATCCGATGCGGGTCAACCCGATCGTCGGCTGCGAGGACCCGCTGGTGGCGATGCAACGCGGCACCGCGATCATCACCGGCACCGCCCTAGGCGCATCCACCACCAACGGCGAATGGGCCCAAGCCTCCGGCGTCGTCCTCGGCCGGCTCCTGCACGCCGCCGCCGTCGGCAATCAATCCATCGCGGAGGTGTACAACTGGGGCACCAGCCCCGCCCAAGCCCGCGACGCCGTCGACATCCTCCGCAACGCTGGCGCCCCCGGCTGGGGCGACAACCTTGAGGCGACCATCAGCGGCGACGAGAAACTGGTCTCCTCCATCTGGTTCGGCGTCCAGGGCGCCGTTGCCCCGCTCGCTGTCCCCCAGATCCGGGCCACCCTGATGCCCAACCCTGGGGACGCGGTGTTTGACCCGAACCAGTTCCTGGACGGGGCGAACACCCTGTACCTGCTCGGGTCCTCCTCCGGCGCCGCAGCGATGGGCGGGTGGCTCAGCGCGGTGCTCGATGACATCGTCGAAGTCGCCCGCACCCGGGCGCTCGCCTCCCCCGGCTCCCGCCTGACCCACCCGCTCGGGCTGATCCTGGATGAGATCGTGAACATGTTCCGGTGGGGGAACCTGCCCCGGATCATGGCCGACGGTGGTGGCCGCGGGATCTGCACGTTCGTGGTACTGCAAGCCCTCTCCCAAGCCGAAACGTCCTGGTCCCGCGCCGAGGCCGACACGATCTGGGCTGCCGCGACCGCCAAAGTGCTCCTGGGCGGTGCCAGCCACGTCGATCACCTCCGCGACATCGAAGCACTACTGGGCAGCCGCGACACCCGCCGCTCACAAAAATCCTGGTCCACCCAGCAGGCCGGGCACACCACCAGCGAGCAACACGAACGACGCCCGCTGATGTCGGTGGATGAGATCCGCCGGATGCCGCAAACCCTCGGCCTTTTGGCCTACCGCAACCGCCGCGGGGTGCTGCTGGACCTGTCCGGGTGGGACCAACGCCGCGACGCGCGCACCATCGCGCTGGGCAAACAGCACACCGAACGCGAGCAACGCGATGTGTTCCACACCCACACCCGCCCCACCCTGCCCCACCCCACTGGGGAGGCGGTGAGCGAAGAATGAGCAACCGCCGCCGCCCCGGATTCCTCAACCTGTACCGGGACGGGTTCCTGCACTCCCCCGTCTGGTTCGCCCGCCGCGACCGGTGGTTCCGCGACGAACTCGCCACCGGACGGCCCCTGCAGTGCGCGGCCTGCGGACAACCAGCCGGGAAGACGCAGCTGGAGTTGCATCACCTGGACTACGCCGGGATGGTCATCGACAACGGCCGCTGGCAGGCCGGCGAAGCACACGAGGACCTCGTCCCCATGCACCCGTACTGCCACGAACTGCTGCACCGCCTCATCGACCGCGACACCGTCCTGTCCCGACACCGCACCCGCCGGGCCGCGTCCCACCTCGCCCTGGAACGGCTCCGCCACAAACTCGCCCCACCGCAGGAGTCCCCATGAGCTACCCCGACGACGACGTGGAAGCACAGATCGCCGGCGAGATGACCGCATTCGACCCGACCGCGCGGCACGGCGATTCGACACCGCTCGGCGCGCGCATCGTGAACTGGCGCCACCTGAGCGACGCCGACGCCCGGGCGGTGTGGGAGGAGCTGCGCGGATGGGTGGAGTGGTTCATCCTCCGCTACCGGATCCCGGAATCGACCGTCCCGGCGTGCTGGTGGAAACACGGGCAACTGGTCGAAGAACTCTCCGCCCTGCACACCGCACACACCGCCGCCTTCGACACCAGCGACACCGGCTTCGGGCCGATCGGCTGGCACGAACGGCTCTCCCTCGCCCTGCCCCGGCTCACCCGCGCGTACGCCGGCGGATGCAGCAACGGACACCGCGACATCACCCCCCGCACCACCGGCTCGGCACCCGACGAGCAGGAATGGGACGCGTGGGCCAGCCAGGCCCACGCCCACTGAGCCACCACCCGGCGGCCCAGACAATAGAAAGGAACGGAAGATGACCACCAGGATCCCGGTCACCATCGAGGGCAACCTCACCGGTGACCCCGAACACGGCACCGGAGAATCCGGCAACGAATACGCCCGATTCACCATCGCCGTCAACGACCGACGCCTGAACGAAACCACGAAACGGTGGGAAAACGCCGGCACCGTCTATCACCGCGTCGTCGTGTTCAACCAGCAATCCCGACACGTAGCCGACTCGCTCCGCAAAGGCGACAACGTCCTCGTCTCCGGTGACCTGCGCTTCGGCACCTACACCGACAAGGACACCGGACAGACCCGGGAAACCCGCGACATCATCGCGGACAACGTCGGCGCCTCACTGAAATTCGTCAGCGTCGACCTGGACCGCAGCCCAAAAGCTAACGGCCCCGCAGCAGACCCAACCGCTACGGGGCCAACAGCAGCACCGGCCTCGTACGCCGGCACCGGAATGTCACGCTGACCTGAACCAACAGGGGCGGGGCGAGAGTCACTGTACTCCCGCCCCGCCCCCGCGCGCACGGGCCAGTTCGTCATAGCCGGACGACCAGAGTGGCGTACGCCGAGGTCGGGCTCCGGCTGCGCGATAGGGCCACGACAGCTGTCGGGGGTCAGATTTGATCTCGGGCCGTCTGACGCGTGCCATCGGCACGGTACCTGACCTGCCGGAAGGCGCGCCCGTCGACGAGGTCGCCGACGCACTCATCGGCGCCGTTATCCTGCGGGCGCTGAGTCGCAGCACCATGGGCGCTCCAGATGTGGATCGGCTCCTGGACGCCGTGCTTGGTCGCTGACCTGCGTTCGATGCGTCCTACCCCGCGGCGTGTTCTATCCTGCGGCGACGCTCGCTGCCACCGCGGACGCCGGCTCGGCGTGCGAGTTCTCCAGGTGGATCTGCTGGCCCTTGATCAGCGGGTAGTCGGTGAGGGTGTTTCCGTCGAGGTCCTCGTTGTGCATGTCCACGCCGGTCACCTGACTGTTCTCGTAGGTCGTGTAGTAGTAGATCCCCTTGTCGGTGTTGCAGCACGAGGAGTAGATGGTGATCTCGAATTTGCCCGGCGAGACCTCAACACACCCGCGCTGCTGTGCCACGGACCCCAGGATCTGCAGGAACTGACTGACCGATTCCGACTCGGACTCCCCCGATATCGAGTTCATCTTCGTGAAGGCGGCCTTGACGAAACGCGATGCGGACGACAGGTCCCCGGGAAGGCCGATCGCACCCATCCCCCGGCTGTACACGTCGAACTCGAGTTGGTCGGAGAAGTGCTTCTCGGGCGGGTTCTTGGACAGGTGCATGTAGTTGTTCAGGTTGAACAGCTGGATATCGAACGTCGGGTTGTTGGTCAGCACCCCCACGGGGTTGTCGTACACCTTCAGGCCATCCTTCACACACTCCACCGTGATGGAAGAGGTGCGGTCGGAGATGATCCAGTGCAGCGGCGAGAGCGGGAAGGTCTCGCTGAACGAGATGTTCACCAGGCTCATCGTCTCCAGGGCTGCCTTGACCTCATCGACGGTCTCGAACTGGCCCAGGATCCACGGGATGAACTCGAACGGCGTGATGTTGGTCTTGTCCGGCGCTTCGGGCTTGTAGTCGGCGTTCTCCGGGAAGTTCAGCCCCGCCATGCTGAGGCCCTTCTCGTTGGTCGCGTCGTAGTACAGCGGGTATCCGTCCGCGATGGTCGCCATTCCAATGATCGCGTGGTGCGTGGGAAGCGGAGCCGATTTGCGGAATTCGAACGGGAAGTTCCGCGGCGTGACGGTCACCGTCTCGTTGTACGAGAACTCCAGATCCAGGTTGCGACCGAAGTAGTGGTCCCGCGTCGTGTAGTTCGCCCCTGTGCACATGTGACCTCCGATGTGAGCTCGTTCGTCCCGCGCGGTGCGGCCACCCTACGTCCGCCCGAACCGCCCTGCTACGGCCGAACGACCCGCGACCACGCCACGCCGGCGAGCGCGATCCCGATGCAGGAGCGCAGGCCCGCCCCGCCCTTCGCGCGCCACTTCCGCGGTGCGATCCCGCGGGGACGTATGGCTCTGGCCCGCACCCATGCCCGGACCTACGCTCGCCACGGCTGCAGGAGCCGCCTTGAGGAGAGACCGCATGGACACGTTGCTCGATTTTCTCGGCACATTCTTCTTCGCAGTATCGGGTTCCCTCCTCGCTGCACACAGGGGATTCGACATCGTGGGATCAGTTCTCTTGGGTTTCCTGACAGGGCTCGGCGGCGGCGTAATCCGTGACCTCATACTGGGAGTCACCCCCACCGCCTTCTCGCAACCGATCTACTTGCTTGCACCCCTCGCCGCGGCAGGGCTGGTCTTCTTCCTCTACGCCGCCGTCGAACGCTTACCGCGCACCCTGCTCGTCTTCGATGCAGCCGGACTTGGGCTGTTCTGCACAACCGGGGCGACGAAGGCGCTGGACCTGGGTATGAATCCGGTCGCCGCGGCGCTCCTTGGGGTAACAACCGGGGTCGGTGGCGGCCTCCTGCGTGACGTCGTCGCTAACCGGGATCCCCAACTGTTCGACCCGAACGACCTGTATGCGATCCCCGCGATGCTAGGTGCCGCCATCATCACAGCAGCGTGGTTGGTGGGCTGGCGCCACCCGGTGACTCAACTCGCGGTCGGCGTGCTCGTATTCGCATTCAGGCTCGCGTCGCTCCGCTTCCGCTGGCGTGCACCGCGGGCGGTAGCCCGCCGGCGGCATCGCACCTAGCCGAAATCGACGAATTCGCGATCAAGAACCTCGTCCTGGCCGGCACTGTGCTGCCCGGAACGCCGTGTCGCCCGCGCACGGTACACCCTGACCCGTTGCCCAGATGTGTGCAGGCCCGGTTAGATCTGCAGCCGGGGGTGCGGACCTGTTCGGCGACGTCGCGGATCTTTGTGCGGGTCCGGCGCGCGTGGTCGCGGGGGATCGTGAACGCGTCATCGATGGGGACGTTGCGTTGGTAGGCGACGGCACCCTTGGCTTGCTCGATCAGCACCCGGCTGTCCAGGGCGTGCTGTAGTTGCCCGGCCCGGTCGGCGTGGGCTTTGCAGGGTTCGGCGTTGCACGATCCCGATGGTGGCGAACTCGGCCAGTGGGTGCGTCCGACTCCTCGTCCGACGAATGCGTTTCCCCCGGATACAGGCGATGTGTCGTGCGCGCCGCACGGGAGGCCCCCCGTTCGTCGTCAGTCCCGCAGGTGCTGCTCTAACCGCAAGGGGCCAGGGCTGGGCGGCACAGCCCTCAGCCGGAGTCGCGCAGAACAGTGCGCGAGTCAGGTATAGGCGTGGTGCACGTGCCAGCCGTTCTCGGCGCGGTACACGTCGAAAACGAGACTCTCACCGTCCTCGTTTGTACCCTGGAATCGCCACCCGTAGAGACCGCCGCCGTGTGGGACCGGGGAAGTCCAGATCGACTCGCGCAGCCGGGTGGGAGTGTCACTGACGCGCCACCGCCGACCGGCGTAGAACATGCGAGTGGGTACCTCGTCCACCATCCACAGCGTCACCTGGCGTTCGACTGTCACCTCACCCATGGGACACAAGAATAGAACATGTATTCGAGATGATCTAGTGTTGCCTGCGGGACCGGGTGAAGGGATGTCCGGGTGTGGGAACGAACAAGCGGTATAGCGCGGGCTATGACCGGCTGATGGACGACCGGATCCTGGAACGCGTCTCGTCGCAGCATCCCCTCCAGACCCTCACCGCTCAGGAGCTGCGGAAGGATGCCCTGCCGGTCACCCGCGATCCGCAGCCCAAGCCGTGCAAAGCGTGGGTGCGGTTCGGCCCGCACGCCGTGGAGGTTGATGCGGTCGTGGTGGTGTGGAACGACCTGGCCTGCGGCATCCAATTCACCGTTGGCGCGACGCAGCTCCGCTGCTGGGTGTGGGCCAATGCGGTCACGCCGATGAGCACCACCACCAGAACCAGTGGCGGTTGAGAGAACTCCGCCCGAGCCGCCGCGCGGTCGACCACAGGGGTTTCCACACCGCGTGACGGTGGAAGGCTTACGGCAGGGTGATTCCTATCGTCGCCGCGGCCCGTCGGGACCGCGGGTCACCGTGACCGCGGTCGCCATTTGCGCCACGCTCTGCCGGGCTCGGTCTTCGACGGCACGCGTCTGAGGGTCGAGCACTGTGCGTGCGGCGCGCTCGGCTTCCAGCTCATCGGTGAGCTGCGTGAACTGGCGGTACTCTCGGGCAAGTTGCGCCTGGTCCTGCAGGCGCGCGGTGTAGCGCTCGGCCAGTTGGTTCCGGCGGCCGTTCGCGGCCTCTGCCGACGTGGCGGCATCGATTACCCGACCATGAGTGGCGGCGGATTGGGTGTCGATGCGTGCGTCCAGCTCCAGCATTGTGCGGGCGGCCGTGTGCATCCAGTCGTTGACCCGCTCCAGCCGCTCCCGCATCTCCCGCTCCCGCGCGCGTTGCTGTGCGGCGACGCGTTCGATCTCGACCACGTGTCCCCATGGCCGGCGGGTCCGGTCCTTCCACGCCGCCGGCGCCGCGTGGGTGTCGGTGTCTGGGGTGCGGGCGGCGCGGTGCAGTTCGGTGCGTGCGGCGCGGATGGAGTCATCGATGCTGACTTCGGGGATGCCGCGGAGCATGCTCTCGGCGATCGTGTCCCTGGCCGCGGCGTCGGTGCCGGCGATTGCGATCGCTTCGTTGTGCGCACGCCCTCGGGTCATGCCGACGTAGAGCCCGGAGGCGTCCACACCCGGCCCGACGATGGAGGCGTCGGTGGTCTCCCCCTGGATGCCGTGCACGGTGGAGGCGTAGGCCAAATGCACGTGCTCGGCCGCATACTCGTGAGACACCCTGCGAACCTCTGCGCTGTCAGCCACGCTGGCCAGCTCTAGCCCGTCCGCGGTGATGCGCCGCAGGATCCAGAGCGCGCGGTTGTCCACGTTCGCGTGCCGGTCGTTACGTCTCGTCTGCACGGTGTCACCCTCCAGGAGCCGTTGCTCTCCCTGCCCGAGCGCGATCCGGGTGGTCCGGAGTTGCCCCTGGTCGATGCGGCGCTGCTGGATGGCTTCGTTGATCCCGTCCGCTTCCTCGTTGGTGCCGGTCACCAACGCAACCCGACGATGGCCGGTGGCGAACCGGAAGTACGCCTCCACCATCACGTCCCGGGCCTGGACCTGGTCGCTCACCCGGTGGATCAGCCCGCGCCGGTCCAGCTCCGCCGCCACGGTCAGGGCTTCTTCCTTGGATGCCGGTTCCCGCATCCGCAGAGTCAGGGCCGCGTACTCCGGGTCGTGGAAGCGGTGCACCGCGGTCAGTTCGATGACCGCCGTGCTGCGCCGGGTCATACAGGCCATCGCCCCGGCGTGACCAACCGGCATCGCCTGCAGATGGTCCCCCACCATCGCGATCCCGGTACCCGTCTCGGCGGCGACCGCCGCCAGCGCGTTCGCGGTGTGCAGATCAACCATCCCTGCCTCATCGACCACGATCCGATCCCCGCTACGCAGGGGGAAGCGTCGCGGACCCTCGAACACGACCCCCGAGCCCGGGTCGACATCCCCGGGGCGCAGTCGGGTCCAGACCTCCGCGCCAGCGGCGTCCCGAGCCCATCTCCAGCCGTAGTCGGCAAGCAGCGCGTGCAGGCTCGATGCGGTCGTTCCGATCTCCCGCCCTGCCACCGAGGCCGCCTTCTTGGTCGGTGCGACCACCACCATCAGATGCCCACGCTGGGCCAGTGCGATCTTGGCCACCCGCAGCATCGTGGTCTTTCCCGCCCCGGCCGGCCCGGTCACCGACACCAGCCGGTCGGTGCCGGCGATCGCACCGGCCGCCGCGAGCTGCCGTTCGTCCAGCCCGACCCCGACCGGGAGCACATTGCCAGCGGTGGCGGCGATCTCCTCGGCGTCGACCGTCACGCCCTGCCGGGTCAGCGCGTCGAAGCGGGCGCCCAGTTCCACCTTGCTGGCCGCCGTGCCGGCGGCCATGAACCCTTTGATGTGGTCGGGCCGGTCGGGCGCGTCGGGCAACAGGTCCACGGTGTGGGTCAGCGCCCGCGCCTCGATCAGATCCAGAGTCCCTTGGAGGTCCTCTCGTGCTTGGACGACACCGGATGCGGCCAGCGCACGGGTCGCGCCGGCGCGGATGTCGAACCGGCTGAACCGTCCCCCGCAGGCCGCGGATCGTGTATCCGCTTCCACGATCGCCCGCGCCGCCAGCAGCTCCACATCAAGCTCCGCCAGCGATGCGGCCGCAGGTCGAACCTCGCCCCGGTGGCCAAGAAGCTCGGGATCGATCGCACCGAGTTCTTCGCGCACCATGGATTCCCAATCGTGCTCGCGAAGGTCGCCGGGCTTGTTCGGGCGGCCTTTTGCCCACGCCATCCGATCGATCTGCTGCAGCACGGTCGGGGTGGGCTCCTGAGCGAGGTGCTCCTCCTGCCACCGAGCCAGCAGAACGGCCCGGTTGCGTTCGATCTGATTCGACCGCCGCGACAGCGGCCGCACGGCGTGCGCGAGTTCGGCGATCTCGCCATCGGCATCCAAGGTGAAGCCGTGCCGGGCGAGGGCTGCGATCCAGGTCGGGTCGGTCCGGGCGGCCAGCTCGCCCTCGGCATTGATGACCGTGTGCAGCTTCATCGCCACCCGCGAGTCCACGTTCGACCAGCGGCCGTCCTGCCCGCGCACCTTTACGCTCAACCACAGGTGCCGGTGAATGTGCGGATCCAGCGCACGGGAGCGGCGATGATGCAGCTCCACCACCTCCACCCGATCCAGCGCCTCCCGGACACGCCCGCCCGCACCGCGCCGCGCGTTCAGCTCGCGCTGCCAGATCAGCACGACCCGGTCCCGGAGCCGGTCCTGCAGCTGTTCGAACTCTCGCGCCAGATCCGGATCGAGCAACGCCGCGATGCTGTACGACTTGGGTGCGTT
Organism: Microbacterium sp. zg-B185; assembly: GCF_030246885.1. NCBI lineage: Bacteria > Bacillati > Actinomycetota > Actinomycetes > Micrococcales > Microbacteriaceae > Microbacterium > Microbacterium sp. zg-B185. The sequence continues at coordinate 252,803 of NZ_CP126739.1, read as the reverse complement.
GATCGTTCCGTCAAGAATCAGATCCGCGTCCGGAGAGCTCAGATCCCGCCCGCGCCGCTCCCCCGTGTCCGGGTCATAGCCATCCACCCATCGCCGCAACTCCGCCGGACCAAGAAGATCCGCGCTGATGACTCCAGCCTCGACGGTGAACCGCGAGACGCCCGCCGCCGCTACATCGCTGTAGTCGGCGAGCGCATTCACGCCGGAGGTGGTCCGGATGTGCGAGTCACACGAGCCGTCGAAGGCGTAGGCCAGCGCCTGTCGGACACCCTGCGATCCGACACCCCTCTTCCACCGCTCGAGGCCTCCGCGCACGACCCCAGAGTACTCTCACTTGCCTAACTCGTGGAGGGTTCCACAAAAAGTGCCTGCGTGCATTGCTGTTCTTCTTGGGCCTCTGTCGTTGTGGGAGACGAGCTTCACCGAGGTAGCCTCGTGCGTTTGCGGCGCCTTCATCGAGCAGTTAGCTGGGCGGGGTATCTGCATCGGAGCACGTCAGGATCGCTGTATTCGGGAGCGGCTGAACGCCGGCGAACGACTCACTCGTTCGAAGACCGGTGAAGGCGCCGCAAGTGATGCGGTGCCGGCAGTTGTGGAGGAGATGCGCAACTGTCCGGCAAGCTGGGGCGGTGGACGATCTCGCGGATGCCCTGCTGCGTGGTCCGCGCGGTCGTCGGATGTGCCTGGAGTACGCCGCCCGCACCGACGAGACGGTGCACACTGCGTTGTTCTGGCTCGGCCACGAGCTCGATCCGAACCCCGGCACGCTCTTCCGTCTCATTGGGGATACTTCCGACCCGGAACCTGATCCGACGTTCAGCGCCGATGACCTCGCGGCGCGCATCGACGATGTCGACCTGACTCATATCCGCGGAGACATTCTGAGGGAGGCGCTGCAGGTGTCGGTCGATCTCGCGCGCTACTGGCAGGAGCCCGACGGCGTGGATACCGCTGCAAGACGACTGGCGCTGGAGTACGTCCGAACTCCTATCGGCCCGCTGAGCGACCGATGTCGTTCGCCTGTCGTAGTCTGCGAGCAGGAGTGGGACGGTGGGCATTGGGACTTGACGGGCAGTTGAGCTTCAGCACGATCCGTTGCGCAGGATGCGGTGGACAACGGGTGCTGGCGCTTTCCTGCGCCGATTGCGGCAAGGCCCCACGAGTCGGCGAGGTAAACCCTCACGTGGTGCGTCGTCGACAGCTCGCATCACAGGTATCTTCGGCGGTGTTGAGCGCTGGTGACTCTGACCCAACTCTTGTCCCCGAGCGACTAAGCAACGAGTTCAGTTCACTGGTGAGCCGATTCTTGTCGGGGCTGCGATCGTTGCTAAGCGGATCGAACCCAGATCAAGCCGTGGGCGAGTTGGCAGCGACAGTCCGCAGAATCGATCAATTGGTCGTGCTGCTGCGCGGTTTAGCCAAGCTCCGACCTACTGGAGAGCCGCGCGCGTACTTGAGCGTGGCCACGCAGTTAGTCAGACTGTGGCCGATCTACCTCGAAGCGATGACGACGGCGGACCCCGCGAAGGCTCAGGAGCTCGCCCGGCGAGGGCAATCAGTTCTCGATGGGTCAACTGAGCAACTCGGAATCCTGCGCACAGTCTCAGAGGCGGCAGCCGTTCTGTCGAATATTCGGGTCGAACCGGCAATTGCTGAGCGCGCTTTCAAAGCCCTGAGCATCCTCCACCCTGGTATGGACCTCCCAGGATTGATAGCGATCGGCACAGAACGCGGGAGGGCGCTCAGCGGCGGTCACGTCGCGACCGGATCCGCTGTCGACCTATTGATTGTTGATCTTGTTGGAAAGGCCTACCTGGATCCCGACGCCCTCGGCTCGAAGCTGCGCGAGCTTTCGCAATTAGGACGACACGAGCTGAAAGTCCGCCAAGTGGCACGGCTGACCGGCGCGGTGGACGACTTGGGAGTTGCGCGACGTGACGTGTTCGAGTGTCTGCTGCATTTCGAGCGAATCGTCGGGGAGGAGTCCGACCCGACCGTCATCTTCCGTCGGTTGTCGAAGACTGTTGGCGAGCTCTATGAGGCAGCACTCCCGCTTCTCGTCTGGAGCCGGCTTCTCAGCGTCGAAATCGAAGGCATCGAGCACTATCAGCGGCTCATCAAGAAAGACGCCACCCACCACGTGGAGCGCCTCGCAGCCGCGATGCCGACGACGTTTGTGGACGCACCCTCCTTCCTTCGGCATTCTGCCCATCACGGCCGGTGCATCAATATCGACCCAGCTGCTGAGACGATCAGCATCGATCTGCGATCCTTCAGCGCCACGTTCAGTGCACCCGAATACATCGACAAGGCGTACGCGTTCCTTGAATCTGTCCTCGCGCTCAACTGGACCATCAGCAACGCCCTCGAACGCTGCGGAGTCGACGTGCCGCTGCCTCCGGGCGCGGCTGCACACATGGGATTGACCCAAGAGAAACTCGCCGCCTTTTGGCTCCACAGGTCCAAAGGGATTGAGGTTATTGAATCCGTCCGGCGCAACGGGCATTGGCGGATCGAGGCAACGTTTGGGGAGCAGGACATTCTTGTGGCTGCGCTCGGATTCGCAACTCTCGCGGACCCCGCTTGTGACTCCGTTACCGTCGTCACGGCCGGATCATCCACTCCTCCAATTACCCTCGCGCTTTCTGACTATCAGGATTACGCCGAACGCTCGACGAACGCCACCAGCGAAGACTCGGTGCTCGGCCTCATCGAGCTGCTGCACCGAATGACACAGTCCAATACGTGCCTACTCAGAGAAGATGATCTCGAGTTCGCTGTCGTATACCTCGCGTTCGCAGTCACAAGCGGAGACCTTGCTCAAGTTCCGCGCCTCCGCCGCCTGCGCCAGATCGCGCTCCAGCATGACTACACCCCACTCGGAGACCTCGCCGTCAGGGCACTAGCCACGATTCGTTCTGGCGACGACTCGGAGCTAAAGCGCGAGCTGGCCGGCCGCACTCAATCCTTCGCGGCTCCGAGTCTCCCATCAGCCGCGTCAGTCGAGATTCGTTTGAGGGACCGATCCCCGTTCGCCAGCCGAGGCTGCGACTAGGCCGACCGCCCAGACCTGCGCGCGGATGGGAATGGCCAATTGACGGCCGCTCATCGAGACGATTGTCACCAATCTCGTCTCCTGCGCCCGGTAAGGGATCGGCGGATTCTGGCGGTCATTGCAACAGGACATTCCCGATGACTTCGATCGGGGTTTGGAACTCTAGTCGTTTGCGGGGTCGGTCGTTCAGTTCCGCGGCGACGGCGTCGAGGTGTTCCTCGCTGAACCCGGCCAGCTCGGTGCCTTTCGGGAAGTATTGGCGCAGCAGCCCATTCGTGTTTTCGTTGATGCCGCGTTGCCACGGCGACTTCGGGTCGCAGAAGAAGATCTCGATCCCGGTGTCGATGCGGACTTTCTCCCAGTCCCGCATCTCGGGTCCCTGATCCCAGGTCAACGCGACCCGCAGCTGCTCAGGAAGCTGCTGGATCTTCCGGGTCAACGCCGATGCGACCTGCTCCGGCTTGTATCCATCGGGTAGGGCCACCAGCATCGTGTAGTTGCTGGAGCGTTCGACGAGCGTGCCGATCGCTGACAGGTTGCCTTTCCCGATGATCAGATCACCCTCCCAGCTGCCCGGCACGGCCCGGTCGCTAGCCTGCGCGGGACGCTCGGAGATGTTGATCATGTTCGGGATCCGGTTCTTACGCTGCCAGGTCTTGCGCGACGGGCTCCGCAAAGCCCTCCCGGTCCGGAGATGCCTGGTCAGCTCTTGCTTGAGCGCGCCCCGAGACTGCACGTAGAGAGACTGGTAGATCGTCTCGGGCGACACCCGCATCTCCTCCCGGCCGGGGAACTCCCGTTTCAGGCGCCCCGAGATCTGCTCGGGCGAGTACTTCTTGCGAAGGTCCCGCTCCACCTTCGCACGCAGCTCGAGGTTCACATGGAGCTTGGCTGGCTTCGGCCGCGACGCACGCTCATACGCCAGGACATGCGCGGTCCTCGCACGATACGCCGACCCACGGGCGGTGTTCCTGGACAGCTCCCTCGACACTGTCGATGCCGCTCTCCCGATCGCCGCCGCGATCTGCCGCAATGAGTTCCCCGGCGCCCGCAGGACCGCGATCTCTTCCCGGTCGGCGAACGTCAAACACCGCCCCTTGAGATCACGGCCGCGGCGTGGTCTGACACCGCCGGCAGCGACCAGAATCCGCGCCCCGGTCCTGCGATCGACGCCGAGCGGGAGCACCGCGTCGGTCAGAGAATCACCCGCCTGCATCCCCACCCAGAACACCTGGAGCAAGTCAGGCCGAATACGAAGTGAATACATCGCCACAGCACACCATCTCTCGAGGTGTTGCAACCACCGCATTAACCCAAGGATCGCGGTGCGGGCACCGCCGAGGCGACGCGCACCCCCCGCGCCGCGCAGGAGGGATTCGGCCAGCCGTTGGCACGCATATGCCTCCTCCCAGGGGAGCTGTGCTTCCGCTGCCAAGCCCGCGGAACCCGCGGTGACGCCGTATCTCGCTCCATCGCCGAGCGGACAGCGTGGTTGTCGCCCTCCGCGAGCGCGGCGATGCCGGGGTCGAGCCGATCTGTACCCGGGTTGTCGCGATTGTTAAGCGGCGTTTCCTCGCGCTTGCCGACGGTGCTCGGGGCTGAGAGTGTGGGCTCGTTCGCAGGCAGACGCGAAGCCTCGCGCCCGATCGAGGGCACTGGCTGCGACTTCCCCTGATGAGCGGAAGTCGAGACCTCCGCGTGATCGAAAGCGAATGATCAATGACACAGCCACAAGGCGCCCTTCTGGTGGGCAGCGTCAACTACGACGACGCCGAGACCACTATCCGCACCGCTGCCGAGGTTCTCGGCCCGCAGCTCAAGCGCATTCCCGATGGCGAGGTCGGCAAGCGTTACCACTGGATCATGTTCCAAGGCGACGTGCTCGGCCAGGCCGAGGGCATCGAACGCGTCGGCGACGAGCCGATCTGGCTCGGCCCAGTAGACGCGCGATTCGTCCGGGTGTCGGACGGAATCGACCCCGCCTCAATCGCGTTGCCGCCCCTGGGTTACGCGTCAGCGGCGCGGGAATCGTACGCGATCTTCCGCCGCCTGCGAGATGAGGGCGTCGTAGCCGAGGGCGTGCGCTTCCAGGTGTCGGTGCCGACGCCTGCGGCGGTCGTGGGATGCTTCTTCCCCGCCGACCAGAGGGCCGCGATTGAACCCGTGTACCGGGACGCGCTGTATCGGGAGATTGAAGAGATCGTCGACGCGATCCCTCATAAAGACCTGGCGATCCAGTGGGATGTCGCTGTGGAGTTCCAGATCATCGAATCCAAGGGCTACGGCCCAGACTTCGGAGGCGCGGTCACCGCGTGGTGGGCGGACGTATGGGCGGGCCTGGTTGCTCGAGCCGGGGAACAGGCAGCCATCATCCCCGAAGATATCGAGCTCGGATTTCACTTCTGCTATGGCGACGCCAACGAGCAGCACTTCGCCCAGCCGGCGGATGCCGCGAACCTCGTCCGCTTCGCGAACGCCGTGGTCTCGGCATCCCCACGTCGTATCGACTGGCTGCACCTGCCCGTCCCGATCGAGCGAGACGACGCTGAGTACTTCGCCCCGCTCGCATCGCTCGAACTGCCCGAGGAAACCGAGCTCTACCTCGGTCTCGTGCACCGCGAGGATGGCACGGCCGGCGCACAGCGGCGCGCGGCCGCAGCGTACGAGTTCGTCGAGCGATTCGGTGTCGGCACAGAGTGCGGCATCGGACGCGCTCCTGCGGGCACGACCGAGGGCATCCTGCTCACACACGCCGAAGTCGCCAAACCCTGGTAGCCCCCCGAACCGGTCTGCGCGCCGCCCCACCGTGTCCAGCTGAGCAGGCTCAGCCAAACCGCGCCAGTAACGACAAGGGGACCTGCATTTCCTCGTTGCTGCAGCTCGACGACCGCGATACCGTTAGACCCCGATCGGGTGCGCGGTGCGCCATGCGTTCGAGAATCCTTCTTGTACGGGGGTCGTCGACTCGGCAAGGATGTCGCTGAGTCGGCGACCTCGTGAGTTGCCGAAGTTGATCGCCGCTGCGCTGATTGCGCCGTTCAGCGCGTGAGCGTACGACTGAGCGAGGAGGTCGTCGTCGCTCAGCCCCAATCGTCGTGCTATGTATCGCCCGACCAGGACGGCGCGTCGGGCTGGCCAGGTTGCCGACTCCAGTGCGAGAGTCGGCGAACTCGCTATGAGAGCACCGTAGGATCGGGTCGGCTCCGCCGCTACCGGCCCGACATCGGAAGCCACGCCCACGACCGCTCGGGTTGCGATCTCGAACGGGTCGCCATCGTCGGCCGTTGCCAGATCCGTCTCGAGCGCCGCCAGCTGATGCTCCTGGCAGTTCCAAATGGTCTCCGCTTTGGACGAGAAGTAGTTGAAAAATGTGGACCGGCTGATCCCGGCCGCGGTTGCGATCTGTTCGACCGTGGTGCTGGCGAATCCATGTGTGCTGAACAGCCGTAGGGCGGTCGCAGAGATCGCTGATCGTGTGCTCGCTCGAGGGCGGCCTGGCAGCGTCGGTTGGTCATGCATTGAGTCCACACTCCTTCCCCGATTGTTGGACTTGGTCTTGCGCGCGTCCATCTATCTGACACACGCGGTCACTTTCGAGCGGCGCATTCCGTCGCGCATTTACTCTCACAGAGCCGGATCTGCGCCACTCGTGGCGGTGAACCGCGGTCCCATTTGCCCTTTCCTCTTCCCGAAGGAACACGATGACGTCCCACCACAGAAAGGGCGGCGTGCTGGCGATACTGGCCGGCGCCGCCCTGATCCTCGCCGGCTGCAGCACGGCGGGCGCAGGACCAGCCACCGACAATCCCGTTGAGGGCGGCACGATTACTGTCGCCATCGATGGCGACCCGAGCTCGCAGTTCGACATCCACGTCACTGCTGCAGACATCTCCGCACTGGTCTTGCGGAACGTCTTCGATTCTCTCGTCGTGCAGGACACGGACGGCTCGATTCAGCCGTGGCTCGCCGAGTCGTGGGAGGTCAGCGACGACGGCCTGGAGTACACCTTCCAGCTCAAGGAAGACGTGACGTTCAGCGACGGCGAGCCGTTCAACGCCGACGCGGTCAAGGCCAACTTCGATCACATCGCCGACCCGGAGACGGCCTCCCAGTATGCGGCGGCTCTCCTCGGTGGCGACGCGTACGCAGGCACCGAGGCGGTCGACGCTGACACCGTGAAGGTGAGCTTCACCCGCCCGTTCGCCCCTTTCCTCCAGGGTGCAAGCACGGCCTACCTCGGGTTTTACTCACCCAAGGTGCTTGAAGAGAGCCCGGACAAGCTCATCGCTGGCGGCCCCGGCATCACGGTCGGCACCGGCCCCTTCATCCTGGAGAGCGTCGTGGCGGGCCAGGACATCACTCTCACCAAGAACCCGGACTACAACTGGGGCCCGGCCAACGCCACACACTCCGGCGCGGCACACCCGGACGAACTGGTCTACCGGATCCTGCCGGAGAACGCCGTGCGGGCCGGGGCGCTCACGAGCGGCGAGGTGGATGTGGCCAGCAACGTTTCACCCAACGATGTCCCCGCCCTGGAGGTGGACGGCACGGTCTCGGTCACTGGAACCGGTACACCGGGCCTCCCCTACTCGATCTTCCTCAACCATTCCAAGGGCGTGTTCCAGGACAAACTCGTGCGCCAGGCGTTCCAGCAGGGCATCGACATCGGCTCTGCAGTGACCGCTGTGTACGGCGGCGAATACGATCGCGCATGGAGTGTACTCGGCCCCACCACGCCCAACGCCTATGACCCGACCGTCGAGGGCAGCTGGGAGTACGACGAGGATCTCGCGAACCAGCTTCTCGACGATGCTGGGTGGACCGAGCGGGACACGGATGACTACCGAACCAAAGACGGGGTGCGCCTGAGCGCAGAGTGGCCCTCCTATTCGGCACCGCGTGAGGACCGCAAGAGCCTCATCGACGCGTTCCAGGCCGACTTGAAGAAGATCGGCTTCGAGCTCAACCCCAACCCTCTTGACGGTGGCGCGTACATTGAGAGCCTTTACGGCGGAACGTACGACATCGCCGATTGGAGCTTCGTGCGGCCCGAAGGCGACATCTTGCGGCTCCACCTCTACTCGGGGTTCGCTCCCGTCCAGAACGCATCGTTCGTGAACGATCCTGAGCTCGATGATCTGCTCGTGACGGCATCGGAATCCACCGATCCCGACGAGCGGAAGAAGATCTACAGCGAGGTGCAACATTGGGCGATCGAGGACGCTGCGATCGTGCCGATCTACGTACCGAGCCATATCATCGGCGTCTCTTCGACGATCGGTGGCGTACGTGCTGACATCACGGGTTGGCCGCTGCTGTACGACGCCTGGACAAGCAGGCAACCTTGACGCAACCTGTAGTGCTACGCGGCCGGGTAGGTGCAGCATTCGCGCTGTACCTGCCCCGGCTCGTCGGCGCGTTCATCGTCGTGTGGGGCGCGTCCTCCCTCGCATTCCTCGTGCTGCACATCGTGCCGGGCGACCCTGTGGACATCATGCTCGGCGTGCAATCCCAAGTCAGCGAAGGGGTGCGCCAGAACATTCGGGAAGAGCTCGGCCTGACTCAACCGGTCCTTCTGCAGTACGTCGGATATCTCGGCAAGCTCGTCACGGGCGAATTCGGCATGTCCTACCGACTCCAGAAGCCGGTGATAGATGTCATCGGCGAGCAGATCATGCCCACCCTTCAGCTGGCCGGACTGTCCATCGTCTTCGCCGTGGTGCTCGCGTTAGGCATATCCCTTGCCGCGAGGGGTCGAGTGGCACGGGCCGTCGCCTCCCTCGTCGAGTTGATCGCCATCTCCTCACCGACGTTCTGGACCGGCCTACTCTTGTTGACGGTGTTCTCGTTCCAGCTTCACTGGTTCCCGATCTCCGGCGGACAAGGATTGAACGCGCTCGTTCTTCCCGCGCTGACCCTGGCTCTTCCGATCGCCGGCATCCTCAGCCAAGTTCTCCGGCACGGCCTGGAGGGAACCGAGACGCAGCCATTCGTTGACTCCTCGCGGGCGCGCGGGTTGAGCTTCTCCCAGTTGCTCGCTCGGCACACACTGCGACACGCGGCGCTGCCCGCAGTCACGCTGGCCGCATACATCGTGGGGAGCCTTCTGGGCGGGGCGGTGATCATCGAACAGCTCTTCGGTAGGCCCGGCATCGGGCGCGTGACGCTCGAAGCCATCAACAACCGCGACATCCCGATAGTCATGGCGATCGTCATCTTCGCAGCGCTCGTGTTTGTCGTCGTGAATCTCATTGTTGATGCGGTAGCCCCGCTCCTGGACCCGAGACTCAGAGGAGCCCGATGAGCATCGGCACGCCAGAACTCGTAGAAGCGGCCATCGCTGTGCCCGAGCGGTCGGGGCGCCCGAAGCCGATCGGGGCGATACTGGCCGCCGCGGTGCTGCTCGTGCTCATCGTTGCGGCGCTCTTCCCCTGGATCTTCACGTCGGCCGACCCGCTCGCCACCGCGACGGCGGACTCTCAGCTCCCGCCATCTGCAGAACACCTGTTCGGCACCGACAAACTCGGACGCGACGTCTACACCCGCGTGGTGTACGGCGCGGGCTTGTCATTGTCGTTCGGGTTCTCAGCCACGATCCTTGCGCTCATCGGCGGAGTCGCGATCGGCCTTACCGCGGGCCTTGCCCCCCGGGCCGTGGACAACATCGCCATGCGCGTGCTCGAGATCGCGCTCGCCTTTCCCGAGCTGCTCGTTGCGCTGGTGGTTATCGCGCTCCTGGGGCCGGGCGCGGTGAACGTCATCGTCGCCATCACCATCGCCGCGGTGCCCGCCTACGCGCGCATCGTACGGATCACCACCTTGCAGGTCAAGACATCCGCGTTCGTCGAAGCAGCCGTCGCCCTTGGTCAACGCCCGGCCGCGATCGTGACGCGCCATGTGCTGCCGAATGTCGTGGGCCCCCTCCTGGTGCTTGCGACCATCGGGATCGGCACCTCGATCATCGCCGGTTCGAGTCTGAGCTTCTTAGGGCTCGGGCCCGTTTCGCCCACCCCTGAGTGGGGCCTCATGCTCTCGGACGGCAGAAGCTCCCTCGGCTCGGCGTGGTGGATCGCGGTCTTCCCGGGACTTGCGATCACCGTCACCGTCATCTCCACGACCGTGGTGGGACGCTATCTTCAACGCCGGTTCGAGGGACGACTGCGATGAGTGACCTCCTCGTGAACGTCGAAGGTTTGCGCATCAGCTTCGGCGGCGCCACGGTCGTTGACGGGGTGAGCTTCGAGGTTCGCGCCGGCGAATGTCTCGCCCTAGTTGGGGAGTCTGGCTCTGGGAAGACTCTGACCTCACGGTCACTGCTCGGACTTGTGCCGTCCCCGGGTGTTGTCTCCGCTGATCGACTTGACGTCGCGGGCACCGACACTCGCGCGTTCGATGAAAGCCGATGGCGAGATCTTCGAGGCCGTCAGGTCGGGCTGGTGGCCCAGGACGCCCTCGTGTCTCTCGATCCTCTTCGCACCATCGGCAGAGAAGTGGGAGAAGTCTTGCGGGTGCACTCGCGGCGCGAGCGGCAGCAGCTTTCGCATGACGCTCTCGCGTCCGCGGTTGTCGAGGAACTGGCTCGCGTAGCCATCCCTTCGCCGCGCGAGCGATCGAAACAACACGCTCACGAACTTTCGGGTGGCCTTCGACAGCGGGCGCTCATCGCCGCGGCGACGATCGCGCGGCCCCGGCTGCTGATCGCGGACGAACCAACCACCGCACTTGACCTGCGCGTGCAGAGCCAGGTGCTCGACCTGCTTGCTCGCCTGAAGGGGAACGGTGCAGGAATCCTGCTCATCAGTCACGATCTCGCGGTGGTGGCACGGATCGCCGATCGCATTGCGGTCATGCGTGGCGGGCACATTGTGGAGACCGGCGCCACGTCCATCGTGCTCGGTGAGCCAGAACACGAGTACACCCGCGCACTCCTCAATGCCACGCCGAGCCTGCATAAGAAGGGCGCGCGGCTCAGTACCCTTCCCCGCCCAGAAGCGACCCTGGCAGCGGCGGTCATCGACCCAGAGCGCACGGTGCTCTCGGTGAGGGGTGTGAGCAAAAGCTTCCGCCAACCGAGCGGTGCCCAAATCCGCGCCGTCGACGACGTTTCGTTCGAGCTCACCGAGGGGCGCACGGTCGGAATCGTTGGGGAATCGGGCTCAGGCAAGACGACGCTCGGGCGGATCATCCTCGGACTGCAGCAACCCGATGCAGGCGAAGTATTCCTCGACGAACAACAATGGAGTCACGTTGCCGAGCGAGCCCGCCGAAGCCGCCGCCACAGCATTCAAGCCGTCTATCAGGACCCGCTGAGCTCGTTCGACCCCAGGCTCACCGCGGGATCCATCCTTCAAGAATCCCTCGCGCTCAGCGGAGTTCCGCGCGCCGATCGCCGCGAGCGAGCCGTGCAACTCGCCGACCAGGTGGGACTCGCTCCCGACCTTTTGAGGCGGTTGCCGTTCGCGCTGTCCGGAGGGCAACGCCAACGCGTGGCGATCGCACGCGCCCTCGCAAGAAATCCCCGGGTGCTGTTGTGCGACGAACCGGTGTCAGCACTCGACGTATCCATTCAGGCGCAAGTCCTCGACCTCTTCGCCGACATCCAAACCGAGCTCGGACTGTCAACGGTGTTCATCTCTCACGACCTGGGCGTCATCCGACACGTGAGCGATGAAGTACTGGTCATGCGCGACGGTGTCGTCGTCGAGCGCGGGTCGACCGAAGCGGTCTTCACCGACCCACAGCACTCTTACACACAGGAGCTCCTAAGCGCCCTGCCCATCCCAGAAGCCACGACACAAGGAATTCGGCAATGAGTCTTCCCCAGGTCACCATCCCCACCCTGCGCCCAGAGATGCTCGGCGCCCCGTTCCCGGGGACATCCTTGCCGGACATTCCCGAGGCGCTCGCGCAAGTCCAGCAGTGGATCGACTCGGCCGAAGAGCCGGTGGACGAGCGATCGAGTCGCTGGCACGCCTGGCCGGACCAGCCCGGATTCACGCCGGTCTACGGTGCGGTCAGTCTCAACACCGGCGCGGCAGGAATAGCCTGGTACTCACTCGCGGCAGCCGACGCGAGCGGAGACGCCGCACACGCCGCACACGTCGCACGAGCACAGCGAGCCGCGGCCTACGTGGCGGACAACTGGAGGACACTGCCAGAGACCGATTTCCTCGGCGTCCCCGGTACCGGGTTCGGGCACTACGGCGGGCTCGCCGGAGTGGGCGGTGTCTTCCTTGAACTCAGTGAACGGTTCCCGGAGCACAAAGCCACCGCGATCGCCATCTTCGACGAGATCGCGTCCCGTGCCGGCGAGAACGGCGGGCGCTCGTTCGGTTGGACTGGAGCAAATGCACTTCTCGGCGACGGTGGCCCGATCATCGGCCTCGTCGAAGCGGCACGAAGACTCGAGCAGAGCAGATATTTGGACACGGCGATCGCGGCGGGACTGGGCATCCTCGCAGAGGAACTCCACGATGAGCACGGATCCTGGTGGCGCGGTCTCGATGCACAGTTGCTCGGTCTGCCCGCAGGTCAGGAACTCGACGGGTTCGAACTCGGCACCGTCGGCATCGCATTCGTGTTCGCCACGTTGGCCATCGCGACAGGCGATCACCGCTTCCAGGATGCTGCTGCACGCGCCGCGGACCACATCGCCGCTACAGCGATCCTCGTCGGAGACGCCGCGGTAGTCGCACGGATCGGGGATACCTACTCCTTCGGATACTGCACCGGCAGCTCCGGCGCGATTCGCTCCTTCGTGCAGGTCTATCGCGCGACGGGAGCGGGGATCTACCTGGAATGGGCGCTGCGGCTGGGCCGCGGCATCCTGCGAAGCGGTGTCCCTGGCAGACAGACACCGGGCAACACCTGGGTACACCACCAGTGCTGTGGCTCGGCCGCCATACTCGAGTCCTTCATCGGACTCTGGCTGGAAACCGGTGACCCGCTGTGGCTCGAGGCGGCAAATGCACAAGCTGACGACCTTCTGATTCGCTCCGTCGTCGACGACCGGGGCAGGCGTTGGTACAGCGAATCGCATGTCCTCCCGATAGGAACACTCAAGGCAGAAGTTGGCCATCAGGTCGGAGCATCCGGCATCGCACTCGCGCTGCTGAGACTGAATGAGGCAAACCGTGCCCGCCTCGAAACGCGAGGGTTCCGCACCATCCGGCTCGCCGACGATCCCTTCCCCCCGACGTCGTAACGCCTGCGGGCGCGGCTCGACCGAGCGACGCCACTCCAGACCAGCTACACCCTGGCGATATCGCCGCTGCGGAGGGCAATTCGCATCCAGTGCGGCGAGAGAGTCGCTCGGTGCGCAGCACGGTCAGGTGCAGGAGTTCCTGCGCAACGGGCTTGACGAGTCGACTGGCAAGAGCCATGAGCTCTCCGATCGGTGTGGCGGATTCCCTGACCGTCAGCCCTTCACGGAAGGTCGTTGCAGGCACAGCACATATACGCCGGCGCCGAACAGCAGCATCCCGAGTCCCAGCCAGAGCACGTCAACGGGTGCGGCCCCTCCGGTGGCGGCCAGCGAACCGGTCGTGTCGTGTCGCACGGCACGTCCGCACCCAGCGGGAATGAGAACGTCAGCCGGGTACATCTAGCGTACCTGCCGTGTAGAAGCCTGCGAAAGCCTCCGTGCCGGCCGCGTCAGCGTGGCGGCCGCGTTGTTCCAGCCGATGCGCGAGCCGGTCCCGGTAGCATTCGGCAGCGAGAGCGTCGCGAAGACGCCGCCGCTGGCGTTCATGCTCCGCGCGCCATTGAAGCCCTGCGACTGGACGGTGGCGATCAGCGACGCCGAGCACAGCCGACGACAGTCCCGAGCATCGCCATAACAGCCGAGGTCGCCGCCACACGTCCCAGACGTCTGATCATTCAAGCCAACTTATCCGACAACCCCGAACATCACCACGGCAGTGACCCGAGACCGCTCAACGATCCTGTGCGGGCACCACGACGCTGAGTAGCGGTGCTCGAACCCGTTACTCAGCGTCGCGGTGACGGATGCATAGCTTCTCGTTCACCTGTCGCGGCGGGGGGGCCCAGGCAACTCGCGCACTCGTGACCGAAGATCACTGGGGAAGCACCTCGACCGGGACGACGGTATCGCCTGCGACGCTGAGCGACCCCGCCATTTGGCGGGGAGACACTGTCGAATCGGTCACGCGTTGCGGGGGCACTGTAATTCTGTGGGCATGAAGACTGAGGGTGCATCACCCGAGAACAAAGGAGTTCCGATGACTGACACACTCGCCCGCCCCCCGTTCGACCCGGAACTGGACGCCGCGCTCACCCTCATGGGTGGGTTCCCGGCGCTCACGGTAGAGATGATTCCCGCCATGCGCAGCCAGCCCATGACCCCGGGACAGGACCCGCAGGAACTCCTCAGAGCCAGGGGTTTCGTCACCCGTGATGTCACGATCCCTGGATATGAGGATGACGGCATCGTCGTGTCTGTCATCCACAAGCGGGACCGCGCGGGTACAGGACCGGGGATGTACCACACGCACGGTGGCGGAATGATTGTCGGCGACCGCTGGGGCGGAGTGACCATGCTTCTCGATGCGGTCGAACGCACAAACGGCGTCATCGTCACCGTCGAGTACCGTCTCGCGCCGGAGTTCCCTGACCCCTACCCGGTTGAAGATTGCTACGCGGGCCTGGTGTGGACTGGTGATCACGTCGAGGAATTGGGCATCGACCCTTCCCGTCTGTTCATCGCCGGAGGAAGTGCCGGGGGCGGACTAGCCGCTGGCACGGCGCTTCTTGCTCGTGATCGCGGCGGCCCGGCCCTGGCCGCGCAAATGCTGTTCTGTCCGATGCTCGACGACCGCGACGCGACTAGCTCCACCCAGCAGATCGACGGCGTCGGCGTGTGGGACCGCGCCTCCAATATTGTCGGCTGGACGGCGCTGCTCGGCGATCGTCGCGGCACTGACGACGTCTCCATCTACGCCGCCCCAGCCCGAGCGACCGACCTGTCCGGGCTGCCGCCGGCGTACATCGACTGCGGCAGCGCGGAGGTGTTCCGCGACGAGGATGTCGCCTACGCCACCCGACTGTGGGAAGCGGGAGTGCAGGCGGAGCTGCACGTGTGGGCTGGCGGCTTCCACGGGTTTGAGGCCTTTGCCCCGCACGCCGCGGTCTCGCAGGCAGCGGCCGCGGCTCGAGAGAGCTGGCTGAGCCGAGTGCTCGGCGCCTGACCCGCATCAACGTGGCCGGCCGTCTGACCACCGGCCACGTTAGGGTGGGGGAACCCCGTGCGATGGAGCCGAGATGCAAGAGCTGATGGGACGTCTGACCGCCCTCGACCCAGACGCCAGCGAGACGCTGAAAGTCGTCTCCTACTTCGACGCGCTCGTCACCCGATTGGTCGGTGCCGAAAGCATGCTGCGTGGGGCTGCGCTGCTCGCCGGCGCTCCCGTCGGGTATCGGGACGGCACCCACCTCACCCGCGTGGACGGGAACGGCGGGCGGCTACCTGCGGCCGCTTCCGACGGGTGGGCGCGCCGTGAAGCCGGCATGGGCGCCGAAGTGTGGCTTGAGCGGCAGGGCGAACCGCACGTCAACGACGCCATGATCCTCGAACGGCTGGCGCTGGCGCTTGGCATCATCAGAGCACGTCGCACCATCGGGCCTGAAAGTGCCGTGGAGCTGGCAATTAGCTCTCACACCGACTCCGATGAGCGAGCGGCCGCCCTGGCACGTCTGCGGATCGAGCCGGGGACGTTGCGAGTCATCGCGTCCCCACCTGACCCGGCCCCGGCACTGTCCCACGCCTCCGCCGTCGTCACTACCCGATACGGACTCACCCGCGCAACGATTATCGACTCCACCGTGGAGCCGGACGCCGCGTGGGAGGAACCACCCCGGCTCGGTGTCGGGCTCACCGTGCCCAGCGACCAGCTGCCGGCCTCCTGGTCGTCGGCGCTGATCGCTGCCCGCCTAACCACGCCCGCCGAGCCCATGCTCGACGCGACCGATCTGGGTGCGGCGCTCGCGATCGCGGAAAACGCCGAGAGGGCACCGTTGCATCCCGATGCTCTGGCGCTGACGAAGCTGGACTCGAGCAGCCTCGAGCTCCTGGACGCTCTCAGCGCAGAACGAAGCGGTCGCGGTGCCGCCATCCGGCTCGGAAGACACCACTCCAGTGTGCAGGAGCGGGCCGGCACCCTCGCAGGCCAACTCGGCTACGATCCGCGCAGCACCCGTGGCCATACCCGCTACACCCTCGCCCGCATGCTGATGACGCTGGCGGCACCGCCCGCACCGTGATTCAACGCCGACTGGCAGCTGTAATGCCACAACGAGGGATCGGCTGGGACACGTGAGTCATTGGGAGCACAGCGCCCGCCGGAAGATGCCCCTCCGCGCACGGAACCGGTTGTTACGGATCCACTCGCGGGCCGCGCTCCCGCCGCGCCCTCCCACTGGGCAAAGGATGTCGGCCGCCGCGCTCCTGGTGGCCACGCTGAAACTTGCACCAGCCGCGGCCGTACGTCACCGGCTCGTGCGAACTCATGCTGCGGACGACGCGGCGCAGCCCTTCACCTCGCCTGAACCGTGCACTGGCGAACGGAAAGTGCGCTCGTCACCTTTTCGGGGCGGTGGCTACACTGGTGCCGGGAGGGCAGCTTGGCGCATTCGTCAGCATGGCGTGTCAACGACGCGGTCGCGTTCGAGGCCCTGCGGGACACCTCCGCGCGGGTTACCGCACTCCTGCTGCAGGTGGTCCGGAGCGATGGCCCGAGTGCGCGGGAGGCCTGGGAAGAGGTGCAGGCGGTCCGTCGCGAGAGTCTCCTCGTCAACGGCTACGACCGTCGCGCGGTCGATCGCCTCGCCGCTCGGTTGACGGCGCGGGCGCTGACTCTGGAGGGCGGGTCATGACGAACCCTGCCCCGACGGCTGTTCCGCGTGATGACGTGTTTGCGCGCGAGATCCGGCCGTTGTTGTTCCCGGACGGAGATGACCGGAACACCGACCCGGTCTTCGTCCTGTTGAGCGGACAGCCCGGTTCCGGAGTCGGGCGCGCGACGGGTCGGCTGCGTGCCGAGCTGGGCGGGGATGCCGCCGTGCTCAGTGCGGAGCTGTTGCGGCCGTTCCATCCCCGTTTCGCAGAGGCATCGGCGTCCGGGTCGATGGAATCGTCACGGGAGTTGAGTGAGGCGACGGCGGAGTGGTTGCGGGCGGGCATGCGGTTTGCGCGCGAGCATCATCGTTCCCTGATTCTGGAGGGCAGTTTCGCGAACCCGGCGACGGCGCTGGGGCTGGTTCAGCGGTTCCGCACCGATGGGTTTGCAACCCGGGTGGTGGTGGTCGCTGCGCGGCGTGCGGAGAGCCTGCTTTCGACAGTCTCGGGCTATCTGCGTGCGGTGGAGGCTGGCCGCGCGGGTGGTCTTGTCAGTCGTGAGATTCACGATCAGGGTTTCGCCGGGACCGGTGCGCTGGCGGCGGCTGCCGAGAAGTCGGATGCGGTGGATCGGGTGACGGTGCTCGATCGGGTCGGCGCAGCCGCTTTTGATGCGGTGCGTACCGGCGTGGACCGACCGTTTCAGGGTGCGGCCGCCGCGTTGCGGGCGGCGCAGTCGCAGCGTTTGTCGAGCTTGGAGTCGGCGCAGTGGTTGAGTGAGTTACGTCGGGTCACCGAGTTCGCCGCCACGCTGCGGAATGTTCCCCGTCCGGTGACGGAGGTGCTGATCGATCTGCATGAGACGGCGCTGCGGGAGATCATCCCCGAACTGCCCGTCCCCAGCGGTTCGAGGGTGGTCGCAGCGCAGGAGCATCGCAGCGCCTCTGACCTGGTCACGCTACGGAAGCTGCTGGTCGCCGAGCGGCCTGTGGATGCGACCGGGCCAGTGGTGGTGCCGGCGGGTCCGGAGCACGGCGGTCCGTCGCGATGACCCGGGTGGTGGGGTACACGCGGGAGCTGTTCGCCGACGCCGGAACGACGGCTGATGCTGACGAGCTGGAGCGGGCGGGGGCGGAGCCGGTCTTTGCTGATCTGGCCTCGGCGGACGCGCGGACCAGGCCAGAGTTGGCCGCGTGCCTGGACGATCTGGAAGCCGGTGATGTGTTGCTGGTGACCAGTTCTGCCCGGCTCTCACACGGGCTGCAGCATTTCATCTCCACCATCACCGACCTGACCGCACGGGGTGTCGGTTTCCGGTCGCTGGCGGAGCCTGCCCTATCGACGGGCGCGGGGATGGTGTCTGATCCTGCGGAGGTGCTGGCGGCGTTGGAGGGTTTCGCGCGGCGTTTGCGGAGCGTGGAGACGCGTGCCGGCATGCGGGATGCCGCGGCGGCGGGGCGTCGCGCGGGGCGGCCCACGGTGATGACCGAGGAGCGGGTGGCGATCGCGCAGGAGTTGCGCGCGCAGGGGCGTTCGTTCACCCACATCGGTCGGGTGATCGGGGTCAGCGCCAGTGCGGTGCAGCGCGCGCTCGCCCCCTCCGCGATGCCGGCGCCGCGCGGCTAATCGTCGCCGAACGGGTCCGCGGTGAACTCGACCAGGCCATGGTTCGGGCACATCCAAGCCACCGCCACCGCCGCGTCGACGGGTCCTGGCTCCAGCGGCGCACCACAAGCCGGACAGTCCCGCCCCTTGGGCAGTCCGTCTTCGTCCAGCTCGATGGGATCATCGCCGGTCATTTGTCGCTTTCCCGCATCCCTCTATCGTCCTCTGCCCGTGGTGTGAGCGGACACCTCACCGCCCGCGGACCGCGCCCAAACCTTGGGGTCCTCCGGGTGCCGGGGTGATGTCCGTTTCGCTGTTCCTTGGCTGTGTCGTGGGTCTGTCCTGGCAAGAGCGTCGTGTGCGACCGGAGGGGTGCGCAGTGCCGGGTCGTGGAATACCGGACCGAGCGCAGCGAGGGAGGATATGCCGCGAAAGCCCGGAACGGAGTAGCCCGGCGGGAGCTACCATGACCGGCCAGGGGAGGCCCGTTCGTGCGTGGTGGTGGCCGGCTATTCCCGCGTGAGTCGGTCAAGTGTCGCGATGAATGCCTGCCGATCGGACTGCGGGTTGGTGATCAGTTCCCGGATCGTCTCGCGCATCTGCGCCGCCTGCTGCGGGGGCAGCGGTAACAGGGGTGCGATGCACCAGTTGATGTCCTCGTCCACCGCGTAGCCGGGTTCTTCCGTGTCCTTGCCGGGGTAGTGGGTGAAGGCGCTGACGGCGACCCGGTAGAGGGCCTCTTCTGTTCTGTGTCGTTCGATCATGTGCGGTCCTGTCGGAAGGCTACCGGGCCGGGTGTGGGTGGTCATCGGTGTAGTCCTGTCTGTGGGTGCGGGTGCAGCATCGGGTGCGGTGCCGCCGGGTCGTTGTGCGGGGGCCGTCGCGGCGGGTCTTTGCGGCGGAGTCGCTCGTTGACTTCTCTGCCGATGGCCTCCAGCCGCGCCTCCTCGATCTGCTTGGCGGTCGGGCGGGGGGAGAGTTCGTGGCGCAGCCGGGCCCGGAGCTGCGCGTCTTCGGCGAGGTGGTGGGCGGCGCGGGCGCGTTTGCAGTCCCGCATCCAGGCGGCAAGCAGCTCCGGCGGGGTGCCCAGTTCCTTGCGGAGTTCCGCCCGTTCATCCCGTGTCCGCAGGCGGCTGAAAAACTGGTCGGCCGCGTCGGCGTTGGCCAGTCTCTCCTCCCGCGGGGTGCGGTGCAGCTGAGGTGCGGGGAGCCCTGCCTCGCGCCGGAACTTCTGGCGTTCCCGGTAGCGGCGCTGGATCTCACGTTCGTGTTCCCGGTTGGCGGCGTACCGTTCCCGGCGACGGGCCCGCACCTCATCGGTGTGGGTCTTGTAGTAGCTCGCGGCGCGTTTGGTTTTCCGGTCCGGATCGTCCCAGTACTTCGCCCGCAGCTTGGCGTTCTCGCGGTCCCGGTGATTGTTCCGCCACTGCTTGTTCCGTGCCCGCACACCCTCCCGGTACTTCTCCGGGTCCTGCGCTTTCCGGGCCGCGCGGTACTCCCGCTGGTACTGCAGATACTGTTCCCGGTGCTGCGCGTACCACTCCCGCGCGTACGCGCGTCGCTCCTCTTGCGCCTGCTGTTCCTCGCGCAGCCGGATCCGCCGGGCACGTTCTCGTTCCCGGTTCTCCCGCCGAATCTGCTCCAGGTGATTCTGCCGGTACCGGTCCCGGTACTGCTTCACCTTTTCCGGGTTCCGTTCCTTCCAACTCTTCAACACCTCCCCACGCCGGTCCGCCCGAGGTTCCGGGTAGCGACGGCGGCGGGCGCGAACGCCGCCCCGATCCCCCACCGCCTCCGCGTTGCTCTGCCCCAACTCGCCAGGGCGGTCCAGCGAATGCGGCCCACCAGCATCGGGGGTGAGGCCGCTGTCATCGTCAGCGTTGGTCATCGCGGTCTCCTATCCGCGCCTCGCACCGTGGGGGGCCGGAGCGTCGCTCGCAGATCCGCCCCCCCGTGGATGCGGGGGACGCAGTCGGCGCCGGTCACGGTTCACCACACACCGGCGAGGAGCGGGGAGAACTGGTCGCTCAGCTCGTACCCGACTCGGGTGAGGTCGGCGATGTAGCCGGCTGTGCGTCCGGTAGGCGGCGTTGTGGTGACCAGCTGCCCGAGAACCGGTGCCTCCGCATGAGCCTGGTACTGCCGCAGATGCCCGTCGAACCGTGCAATCCCGAAGGTGGTGTCCAGCAGGTGCTGGAAGGTGCGCAACTGGGTGGGGCTGCGCGGGTTGATGCGGTTCAGCAGCACGCCGTACCGCACACGGCGGGGCTCGATCAGCCGGGAGACCGTCCGCGCAGTCGGCTCCACCGCCAAGCGCTCGGGCGTCATGGGGACCACGACATAATCGGCCGCATCCAGCACCGTTTCCAGGAGCGGCGTGGCCTCGAGGCCGCCTGGTGTGTCGAACAGGACGAAGTCGTACTCCGCCCTCAGCTCCGGCAACTGGGCGAGGATTGCCGGTGACTGGTAGCCGGCGAAATCGAACGGCAACCTGTCGCGCGCGTTCTCCGCCCACCACGCGGTCGATCGCTGCGGATCCACATCGACCACCAGCACCCGGCACCGGCGGGATAGGACCGCCCCGAGGTGCATCGTGACCGTCGTCTTCCCCACTCCACCCTTCTGGTTGGCGATCGCGACGATGTGGGTACGCGAGAACTCGGTCATCTTTCCGATCCACTCGCGCCGACCTGGGCCTCGAACCACTGCTCGAGGTCCTCGAACGGGTACAGCACGATCCGTCCGACCTTGTAGTACCGCGGGCCTCTTCGCTCGTAGCGCCACTGGGCCAGGAGTTTCACGCTGAGCCCCGGAATCAACTGCACAACGTCCTCGGGCTTCAGCAGCCACTTGCTCAGAACCGGCTCCGCCGGGTTGGTCGTGCTGGACATCGCTCAATCCTTTCGTGGTATTCCTGTTGCCTTCCACACAAGTACATGGCTAAAGTATGTACTTAGTCAAGAGGAATCTGCGGAACGCAGTCGAGGTAAGGCAAGATGAGGGGGTGAAGGTCGACGTGAAGACACTCGACGGCAAGGCGATGACCGCAGACGCTG
Organism: Microbacterium sp. zg-B185; assembly: GCF_030246885.1. Lineage (NCBI taxonomy): Bacteria > Bacillati > Actinomycetota > Actinomycetes > Micrococcales > Microbacteriaceae > Microbacterium > Microbacterium sp. zg-B185. Next base: position 231,232 of record NZ_CP126739.1, on the reverse strand, counting down.
CCGACACGCTTGTCGGCACTGCGTTGCGCATCGCGCCCGGCTTTGTCGCAACAGCGCTGGACGAGGATGCCGGGATCGAGACCACCATCGAGGCGCGGTACAACGCGGCAAAGGTGCGGTACATCCCGAGCACGGTCATCACCCGCGCCGTGGACGGCGAACTGGATGCCTCCCGCGTGGGTCACACCTTGGCGCAGGCCACGCTGCAGGCGGCGGTTCCGCACTGCGTGGCGGTGCGATTGGACGACGGGTCGGACGCACGGTGGGTCACGGTGGCAGATCTGACCACCGGCGAGGGTCGCATCATCCCGCCCTGGATGGCATCCACCGTCGTCAAGCGGGGCATGAAGGACGAACGATGGGACGTCGTGGAGATCCTCTACGGCGCCGCCACACTGGCCGGCTCGCCGCCGGTCAAACTCATCTCCCTGGAACTGGATGTCCCGCAGCGCACCGCCGAGGACTGGATTCGCAAAGCCCGCGACTCCGGCCGCCTGGTCGGCATGACCGCACACGTCGGTCGACCGGCGAGTGGGTAGCATCGCTGCCTACACAACCAAGCAGGGCCGCCGATACCGTGTCCGCTACCGTCGCCCCGACGGGACTCAAACCGATCGGCGAGGGTTCACAACCAAACGGGACGCTGAACTGTTCCTCTCGACAGTCGAGGTCGCCAAGGCCAAGGGCGAGTTCATCGACGTCAGCGCCGCCGAGGCGAAGGTGGGCACGCTCGGCACGAGATGGATAGCCTCTCGCCGGCAAATCCTCAAGCCATCCACGTTCCGCTCACTCGAGTCCTCATGGCGCATCCACGTCCTGCCTCGATGGGGTACCCGCGCTATCGGCAGCATCCGACACTCCGAGATCCAGGCCTGGATCTCCGAGATGGCACAGAGCCAGAGCGCGACGAACGTACTCCGCGCGCATGGGATCCTCGCGGCCATCTTCGATACCGCAGTGAAGGACCGCAGCCTCGCCGCGAATCCGGCCCGCGACGTGGGTGTCCCCCGCAAGGGGAAGAAGGGCAAGGCATACCTCACCCACGCGCAAGTGGAACTCCTCGCCCGGAACGCAGCCGAGCCGACGCTCGTACGCTTCCTCGCGTACACCGGCCTGCGGTGGGGTGAAGCAACCGCGCTGCGCATACGGCACCTTGATCTTGGGCGAAGACGCGCCTCAATTGAGGAGAACGCGGTCATGGTGAACAACACCGTGATCATGGGCACCCCCAAAACGCACAAGACGCGATCGGTGCCACTGCCCGCGTTCCTGGTCCAGGAACTGCGCCTACGCGTCCAAGCCCGCCACCGGGACGCCTATGTCTTCGGCGACGGGGCAGAACCACTCCGGTTGCCCAACTCGAAAGATGGGTGGTTCGCTGGCGCCGTGCGCCGAGCGCAGCAGGCCGATCCCAACGTGCCCCGGGTGACGCCGCACGATCTCCGCCACACCGCCGCATCACTAGCAGTCAGCGCCGGCGCGAACGTGAAGGCCGTGCAGCGCATGCTCGGCCACGCCAGCGCCGCAATGACACTCGACACCTACAGCGACCTCTTCGACGACGACCTGGACGCCGTATCGGAAGCCCTGGACCGAGCACGCTCCCGCGCGATCTGAGCCCGATCCGGTCCGGCGACCGGGAAAGAAGACACCCCTGTTCGCAACGTGCTCGCCTGGCTCCACAAGAACGGGAACATTTATACGAATATCTGGGAGTCACGCACCGGCAGACGACCCTCATATCGGCCTGAATCACCTGTGATGTCTCAGGACATCGGTGACAGTTCTTTATCAGGACATCGGTGACAGTTGGTGTCTCAGGACTTCGGTGACAGTTCTCGTCCTCGGGGGCCGCGGGGTTTGCCGTTACCGATGTACTTGATGCCGGGCGCTGGCCAGTTGTGCTCGGCGAGGAGGGTGCCGCGGTTGTCGAAGATCATGATGCCGGCGGCTTCGTAGATCAGGTAGACGTCCTGCCCGCGCAGCGGGTAGCTGACGTTGAAGATGATGCCGCGAGCTTTGATCGATCCGTTCGGGTGAATGGTTGCGACGCGGATGCCCTCGCGGAGGCGGCCGTTCGGCGACGGCGCCGGGGGCAGCGGGTCGCCCGATCTCCGCGGCAACGGGCGGGGCCTCGGTGGCTCGGCCTTCGGCGTCGCGTCCCATGCCACTCGCGGCGTGATCCGGCCGGGGAGCGCCTGATGGGGACGCTCAGTGTTATAGATGTGGTCGAACTGGTCGATCTGCGCCTGCAGCTCCCGCAGGTCGCCTGCGATGGGCTGCTTGTCGAGATAGCGGAACAGGGTCTGATGGAACCGCTCGTTCTTGCCTTGCGTGGTCGGCTTATACGGCTTCCCGGTGATCGGCTCGACACCGAGTCGGGTGACGTACTCGACGAGCTGCCCGACGATCCCGCGCCGCGACGGGTTCAGCGCGATGCCGTTGTCAGACAGCAGACGCTGCGGCACCCCGTGAGCCCTGATCGCTTTGCGCACGACCCGGATCGCGTCCCTCGAGGTTTCACCGGTAGCGGCGTGGGAGGCTACCGCGTACCGGGAGTGGTCGTCGATGAGTTGGAAGATCACGCACTTTCGGCCACCAGCCAGGACGTACTCGGTGGCGTCGAGCTGCCAGCATGCGTTCGGTGCCGGATAGACGAACCTCCGGTACGCAGCCCGCGGCTTCTTCCGCGGCTCCGCCCGGGCGACACCGGTCTCCCGGAAGATCCGCGCCAACGCCGCGATCGATGGCGCCGGGGTCATCCCCAGCGCGAGCATCTTGTCGTGCACACTGATCGGCCCGTGATCAAGTCCGGACGACTCCAACGCGGCCCGCACCGCCACCGCCCGCTGCTTCACCTCGTCGGTGATCATCGTCGGGCTGCGCTTCGGACGGCGCGATCGGGGCTCCAGAGCTGCGGCCTGCCCTTCGTCGAGGGCACGCCTCCGGATCGCATAGAACGTCTTGCGTGAGATCGAGTGCTCGGCGCAGAACGTGGTCACCGCCCCACGCGGCGCGTCCGGCGGCCACTGCACGATCGCGAGACGGATACGAGGATCGACAGGCTCAACACGGCTCATCCCTCACAGATAGAGGAGAAGTGTCACCACCAGACACCACCAAAGCGTCACCGATGTCCTGATGCACTTTCGTCACCCATGTCCTGAGACATGACATCGGCCTGAATCACCCTCGATCCGTTTCAGATGTGGGCAAAATGTGGGCACGGGCCCATTTCGGGGCAAAGTGAAAGCCCCGCGATCCCAGTGTTTACAAGGGATCGCGGGGCTTTCACAGTGGCGGTGACGGTGGGATTTGAACCCACGGTAGGGGGTTACCCTACACAACTTTTCGAGAGTTGCACCTTCGGCCGCTCGGACACGTCACCGCGGACGAGTGTACGCGACGGCCAACCCACCCGCCAACTTGGCGGCTGCGCGTCAAGCGCGGGCGGTGGGTCCAAATAGTTTCCTCCCGCAACTACCACGGGTAGGATGGAGATGTGGAAACGCGGGACCAGAGCGAGGCCGTCGTATTGTCGGGACTGACCCGGCTCATGGCACAGTGGTCCGCCCTTGCCCTCCAGGCGCGCTTCGTTCCCGACGTCGGTGTCACGCTCGACCCCGTGGACATCCAGCCGCTGTACGCCCTCGGGCTGAGCGGTCAGCGCCGGGCGAGCGAGTTGGCGACGGAACTGCGAGTCAGTCGTCCCACAATCAGCAAGCAGCTGGCGAGGCTCCACGCCGCCGGGTTGATCACCAGGCATCCCGATCCGACCGACGGACGCGCCATGATCATCGCCCTGTCCGATTCCGGAGCCGACGTGTACGCCGCGCTCGTCGACAGTGGACTTCAGATGGTCCGGCACATCATGGCGGACTGGCCCCGGGACGAGCGCCGCTGCCTGGCGGAACTGGTCCAGCGGTTCGTCGCCACGGCGAGCGCGATCACGCATCCCGCCGACATCCCCGCACCCAGTCGAGGCCCGCGCGACATCCCCCCGTCCGGCGGCGATCCCGTCGGCATCCCCCCGACGATCGCGAACCCCGCGACCGTCCACGAATGAAAGAAGAGCCATGACGCGTACGTATGTCATCACCGGATCCGCATCCGGAATCGGAGCCGCGACCGCGGCGATTCTCCGCGACCGCGGCGAGCGGGTGATCGGCATCGATCTGCGGGACACCGACATCGAAGCCGACCTGTCGACCCCGGAGGGCCGCGCGGACGCGGCAGCCCGCGCGATGGAACTGGCCGAGAGCATTGACGCGGTGATCGCGTGCGCCGGAATCTCCGCGCCGATCCCCAAGACCATCTCGGTGAACTACTTCGGCGTCACCGAGCTCCTGACTGCACTGCTTCCCGCGCTCGCCCGCTCCCAGGCGCCTCGCGCGGCCGTGGTGTCCTCGATGGCCTCGCTGCAGCCGAACTCCCCCGACATGGTCGAGGCAGCCCTCGCCGGCGATGAGCCGAAGGCCCTCGAGATCGCGGCCGCGCTGGCTGCTCAGGGGCCGCAGGTCGGCTACCTGGTCTACCCGTCGTCCAAGCGCGCGCTGTCGCGCTGGGTGCGCCGTGAGTCGATCACCCCCGCGTGGGCGGGCGCGGGCATCCCGCTGAACGCCGTCGCACCGGGCACAGTGGTCACCCCGATGACGGCAGGGCTGCTCAGTACGCCGGAGGGTCAGGCGATGGTGGATGCCGCGGTCCCCATGCCGCTGAACGGCCACCAGTCGCCCGAATCCATCGCCTACCTGCTCATCTGGCTAACGAGCGTGGAGAACACCCACCTCGCCGGCCAGGTCATCTACGACGACGGCGGCGCGGATGTGACCCTGCGCGGCGATGACATCTGGTCGTGGGCAGACTCACGCTGACCTCCTGACCTCCTGACCTCCTGACCTCCTGACCTCCTGACGACCTGCAGCCAGCGGATGCCGCGGACCGGCGCGCAGACCAGCGGATGCCGCGGACCGGGGTCACGGCATCCGCTCTGCTGCGCCCGCCGATGGCGGGACCCACAGGTCGGGTCGGCGGGATTAGGTTGGCTGCGTGAGCCTCACTTTGGACGCGCAGCAGCGCCTCGTCGTCTGGATCGCCGCACTGGCCTCGTTCGTGGCGTTCCTGGACGGCACCGTCGTGAACGTGGCCCTGCCCGCCATCAGCCGGGAACTGGGCGGTGGCCTGACCACTCAGCAGTGGACGGTCGACGCCTACCTCATCACGCTCAGCGCGCTGATCCTGCTCGCCGGGTCGGCCAGCGACGCGTTCGGCCGCATCCTGGTGATGCGGATCGGACTGATCGGGTTCGGCATCGCCTCGATCGCGATCGCGGCGGCGCCCGATCCGCTCTTCCTGATCATCGCGCGCGCCGCGCAGGGTGCCGCCGGCGCGTTCCTGGTGCCCAGCTCTCTCGCGCTGATCACCTCGACGATCCGCGGTCCGCTGCAGGGCAAGGCCATCGGACTGTGGACGGCTCTGACCACGAGCGCCATGGTCGCCGGGCCCCTGATCGGCGGCCTGTTCGTCGACCTGCTCTCGTGGCGGTTCGTGTTCCTGATCAACGTGATCCCGATCGCGATCACGCTCTGGCTGCTCACCCGCCTGCAGGCGCATGACGTCCGCAACCCCGGCACGCGCATCGACTGGCTCGGCGGCGCGATGTGCACGTTCGGCCTCGGTGCGGCCGTGTTCGCACTGATCGAACAGCCCAACCTGGGCTGGGCCGCGCCGGGGATCTGGATCCCGCTGGTGGCCGGCATCCTCCTGTTCGGTGCGTTCCTGGTGCGCCAGCAGACCACCTCGACACCGATCCTGCCTTTGAGTCTGTTCAAGATCCGCAACTTCTGGACCGGGAACGTCGCGACGTTCTTCGTCTACGGCGCCCTCTCGCTGAACGGCTTCGTGGTGGCCGTCTACCTTCAGCAGGGCGCCGGGCTGCCGGCCACCCTCGCCGGTCTGGCCAGCATCCCGACCACGATCCTGATGATCCTGCTCAGCTCGAGGATGGGAGCCCTCGCCGGCAAGTGGGGACCGCGTCTGTTCATGACGATCGGGCCGATCCTGATGGGAATCGGCGCTCTCCTGCTGCTGACCGTGAACGAGCAGTTCGACTATTGGACGCAGGTGCTGCCGAGCATGATCGTCTTCGGCCTGGGGCTGGCCACCACCGTCTCGCCGCTGACCGCCGCCATCCTCGGTTCGGTGGACACCGGCCGCTCCGGCATCGCCTCGGCGGTCAACAACGCCGTGGCCCGGGTCGCCGGCCTGCTCGTGATCGCGATGCTCGCCGCCATCGTCGGCGGCAGCCTGGACCTGGCCGGGTTCCACCGGGCAGCCATCGTCACGGCCGTCATGATGGCCGTCGGGGGCCTGATCTCCTACGCCGGCATCAGAAACGGGACGCCGCAGCCCGACGCCCCGTCCTCCGCCGAGTCGACGGTGAAATGACCAGCGCGCCCCATCGCGAGCCCGGCACTGTCAGACTTGCCGCATGGCTGTCATCGAGAATTCGAAACTGACCGTCGTCGGAGCCGGAAGCGTGGGATCCAGCTCCGCCTACGCCGCCTTGATCCGCGGATCGGCCAGACATGTGGCGCTGTACGACATCGCCACGCAGAAGGTCGAGGCCGAAGTGCTCGACCTCGCCCATGGCACGCAGTTCACCGGCTCCAGCGACATCGTCGGCGGCAGCGACATCTCCGTGGTCGCAGGCTCGCACGTCGTCGTGATCACGGCGGGCGCGAAACAGAACCCCGGCCAGACGCGGATCGAGCTGGCCGGAGTGAACGCCGGCATTCTCAAGAAGATGATGCCGCAGCTGCTGGAGGTGGCACCGAACGCCATCTACGTGATCGTGACCAACCCGTGCGATGTGCTCACCGTGCTCGCCCAGCAGGAGACCGGGCTTCCGCCCGAGCGGATCTTCGCGTCCGGCACCGTCCTGGACACCTCGCGCCTGCGCTGGAAGCTCGGTCAGCGCGCCGGGGTCTCCACCTCCAGCGTGCACGCGTACATCGTCGGCGAGCACGGGGACACCGAGTTCCCGCTGTGGTCCAAGGCGACGATCGGCACCGTCCCGATCCTGGAGTGGGAGACCCCCGGGCACCCTCCGATGAGCGCGGACGAACTGGACCACATCGCCGTGGATGTGCGGGATGCCGCGTACAAGGTCATCCAGGGCAAGGGCGCCACCAACTACGCCATCGGGCTGTCCACCGCACGGATCGTCGAGGCGATCCTCGGCGACGAGCACGCCGTGATGCCGGTCAGTACCGTGCTGCAGGACTATCACGGTGTCAGCGGCGTGGCGCTCTCGGTCCCCTCGGTGGTCAGCGCCTCCGGAGCGGTGCCGATCCACGAAAACCCGTTCTCCCCGCACGAGGTGGGTCTGCTGCGTCGGTCGGCGGACGCGCTGCGCGAGGTCGCCACCTCCCTGCGCTGAGCACCGCCCTCGCTGCGCTGAGCACTGCACCGGCTGCGCTGAGCACGGCACCGGCTGCGCTGCCCTGCCCGGCGGCGCTGTCCAGGCCGGCTGCCGCGAGGACGGGATGCCGCGGCCCGCCGGAGCGCGGCATCCGAGTGTCGCACGCCGCGCCTACCCTGAGAGCATGGCCACCCGACGCACGACCGCGACCGCGCCGTACCGGTGCACCGAGTGCGGCTGGACCGCGCTGAAGTGGGTGGGTCGCTGCGGTGAGTGCCAGCAGTGGGGCACGGTGGTTGAAGCATCCGAGCCGACCGGCCTGAACCGCGCCGTGACCGCCGTCACTCCCGGAACCGACCGCGTCGCGCGCCCGATCACGGCGATCGACTCCCGGGACACCCCGCGCCGCACCACCGGCGTCGGCGAGTTCGACCGCGTGCTGGGCGGCGGCATCGTCCCGGGGGCGGCGATCCTGCTCTCCGGCGAGCCCGGAGTGGGCAAGTCCACGCTGCTGCTCGAGGTCGCGGCCGCCAGCGCACGCGCCGGCCGACGCGTGCTCTACGCCAGCGCGGAGGAATCCACCGGCCAGGTGCGACTGCGCGCCGAGCGGACCGGGGCGCTGCACGACGAGCTCTACCTGGCCGCCGAGACCGACCTGGCGACGATCCTGGGGCACATCGACCAGGTCCAGCCCGAGCTGCTGATCGTCGACTCCGTCCAGACCGTGTCCTCGTCCCTCTCCGAGGGCATGGCCGGCCACCCCAGCCAGGTGCGCGAAGTGGCCTCCACGCTGATCCGCGTCGCCAAGGATCGCGGGCTCCCGGTCGTCCTGGTCGGCCACGTGACCAAGGACGGCTCGATCGCTGGCCCACGGATCCTGGAGCACCTCGTCGATGTGGTGTGCCAGTTCGAGGGCGACCGGCAGACGTCGCTGCGGTTCGTGCGCGCTCTGAAGAACCGCTTCGGACCGACCGACGAGGTGGGCTGCTTCGACATGACCGGTGCGGGCATCGCCGAAGTCGCCGATCCCAGCGCCCTCTTCCTCGGTCACGGCAGCCCGGAGCCGGGCACGTGCGTCGCGATCGCCTTGGAGGGCCGCCGCGCCCTGCCGGTCGAGGTGCAGGCGCTGACGATACAGACCACGGCGCCCAACCCCCGGCGGATCGTGAACGGCGTGGACGGCGCGCGCGTGGCGATGGTCCTTGCGGTGCTGGAGAAGAAGGCCAGGATCGTGACCTCGAACTTGGACGTGTACGTCTCGACCGTGGGGGGCGTGCGGTTCACCGAGCCCGCCGCCGACCTGGCCATCGCGATCGCCGTCGCGGGGTCGGTACGCAACCAGTCCGTACCCAAGACGCTCGCCGCGATCGGCGAACTGAGCCTCGCCGGCGAGATCCGCCCGGTGACGCAGACAGCGCAGCGCCGCAGCGAGGCCGCACGCCTGGGCTACAGCGAGTTCATCGACAACCGCTCGCGCACCCTGCGCGGCGCGCTGGACGACGTGCGGGCGCGCAGCAGAGCCGACCCCGGCGGTGACGTTCCGGAGTTCTAGCGCCGGCCGCGGAGCGTGGTGCGAGCCGCGGACGCCTGCAGCCGGCTACCGCTCTGCTGACTCGGCATGCGGGCCAACGCGATGGGGATCACAAGCCCCGCGGTACACACGACTGCGACGATCACGAACTCCATCGCATGAGCATGCCAGGCCGCGTCGCGGAAGTCGAGGCAGCCGACGGCGATCCGCTCATGCGTCCAGAGCGGCGATGAGCGCGGCGGGGCTGGCCTGCATCGGATGCGGCCCGGCGATGTCGAAGAACACCGTGGTGATGACCTCCTCGTGCAGCCCCAGGAACGCCCTTAGCCAGCCCGGGCTGTTCAGCGCGACCTTGGCCGGAAGGGAGGCCGGCTTGTTCGCGGCATCGCTGAACAGCAGCAGCGCGACCTGCCCGGTTCTCGGATCGCGATAGGTCCACACGTCGTCGGCACTGGACGCTTCCAGCCCCGATTCCGCCTCGGCATCCGCGGGGATCAGAGGGACCACCGTGGGTCCGTGTCGCAGGGCGAAGGCGACCGCGGCGAGATCCTGGGTCTGAAGCGCATCGCTGAGTGCCGTGTTGCGGAATTCGGGGAGTTCGTCGACCTCGCTCGGGTCGGGATCGTGTGCTGAAGCCATCGCTCCACGCTACCGAACGCCGCCCGTCTCTTGGCTCCGCGCACCCGCCGGCGGACCGTATGCGCTCAGGCGAGGAAGCCGCGCAGCAGTGCTTCCGACCCGGCCAGGTGTTCCAGGATGGCCGCCTCCGCGGCATCCGCCCGCCCTGCGAGGATCGCCGTGACGATGCGCTCGTGCTGAGCGTTGGAGTGCTCGATGTTGCGCGGCAGCAGGGGGAAGGTGTCCAGCCAGGCGTTCACGCGCGCGCGGTTCTCCGCCGCGAGCGCGACCAGCGAGGGGATGCCGGCGACCTCCGCGATCGTCAGGTGCAGCAGGGTGTCGAGACGGCGGTACTCCGCGGTGTCGGCAGCGGTTGCCGCTTCGTGGCGGGCCCACAGCTCGGTCCGCGACTCGGGGGTCAGGGTGCGCCCGGCCGCCGTGCGGGCGGCACCGGCTTCGAGCACCCGCCGCAGCCCCAGCACGTCGTCCAGCTCGTCCAGCGGCACCACCCCGGGGTGCGGCGCCGGCGGCAGCGGGTCGGCCACGAAGGTGCCGCCGTATCGTCCGCGGCGGCGGACCAGGTATCCGGTGTCGGCGAGCTCGCGGATCGCCTCTCGCACGGTGTCGCGACTGACCTCGTACCGGCCGGCGAGCTCCCGCTCGGGCGGCAGGGACTCCCCGGGCGCGACCACGCCGAGCCGGATGGTCTGCACCAGACGTGCGACGGTGTCTTCGAGCGCGTTCCCCTCGCGCAGCGGCCGGTACACCGCCCGGCGCACCTCGCGCAGCGGCGTCTCGGTCACGGTGACCCCGGCAGGTCGTCGAAAACGCGGGAGAATTCCCACGTCGGCGTGCTGAGCCCTCGCTCCATGGCCGGTTTCTCCCCGTTCTTTCGCATGCGACCGGTCACAGGGGGGTGACGTAGGCGTTGGTGATGCCGCCGTCCACCACGAAGGTCGTCGCCGTCATGAACGACGCATCGTCCGAGGCGAGGAACGCCACCGCGGCGGCCAGCTCCTCCGGCTCGGCGAATCGGCCCATCGGCACGTGCACGAGCCGGCGCTGGGCCCGTTCGGGGTCCTTGGCGAACAGCTCCTGCAACAGCGGCGTGTTGACCGGTCCCGGGCAGAGTGCGTTCACCCGGACGCCCTGGCGCGCGAACTGGACCCCGAGCTCCCGCGTCATGGCGAGCACCCCGCCCTTGGACGCGGTGTACGAGATCTGCGAGGTCGCCGAGCCCAGCAGCGCGACGAAGGAGGCGGTGTTGATGATCGACCCCTTGCCGGCCGGCACCATGTGGCGCAGCGCCGCGCGCGAGCACAGGTAGACGGACTTGAGGTTGACGTCCTGCACGCGATCCCACGCGGGCAGCTCCGTCGTCTCGATCGAATCGTCATCCGCAGGGGAGATGCCGGCGTTGTTGAACGCGATGTCGAGACGGCCGAACTCCTCCGCCACGCCGTCGAAGAGGGCGTTCACCTGCGCCTCATCGGCGACATCGACGCGGCGGAACACCCCGTGGACTTCGGATGCCGCGGCCTCCCCGGTCGCCGGGTCGACGTCGGCGACCACGACGAACGCGCCTTCGGCGGCGAACCGCCGGGCCGTCGCCAGACCGATGCCGCTGGCCCCGCCGGTGATGACGGCGACGCGGTCCTTCAGTCGCTGGGTGAGATCGACGTTCATTGCGCTGCTCCCGAGGGGGTGATGTCCCGAGAAGTCAGGGGAAAGACCCTCGGGGAGATGTGAATAGGGGACACGGAATCGAAGCGGGAGGGCATCGGACTCATCAGGCGTCTCCGGTCGCGTAGAAGACGTTCTTGGTCTCGGTGAAGTGCTCCGCCGCGTCCGGGCCGAGCTCGCGGCCGAGACCGGACGCCTTCATCCCCCCGAACGGGGTCGTATAGCGCACCGACGAGTGGGAGTTGACCGACAGGACACCGCTCTTGACCGCGCGCGAGACGCGCACGGCGCGGCCCAGGTTCTCGGTCCAGATCGACCCGGCCAGGCCGAAGATCGTGTCGTTGGCGAGGCGCACCGCATCGGCCTCGTCCTCGAACGGCAGCACTGCGACGACCGGCCCGAAGATCTCGTGCTGCGCCACCCGGTCCCGGGGCGAGTCGGGCAGGACGACCGCGGGCGCGAACCAGAACCCCGGGTCGTTCGGTGCGGAGCCGCGGAAGGCCACGCGCGAGTGCTTCACGAACGGGATCACCGAGTCCCGGTGCGCAGCCGAGATGAGCGGCCCCATCTCGGTCGCCTCGTCCCGCGGGTCGCCGACGCGCCAGTCGGCGACGGCGGGTTCGAGCAGCTCGAGGAAACGGTCGAACACGGAGCGCTGCACGAGGATGCGACTGCGCGCGCAGCAGTCCTGGCCGGCGTTGTCGAACACGGCGGCCGGCGCCGACGCGGCGGCGCGCTCCAGGTCGGCGTCCGCGAAGATGATGTTCGCGCTCTTGCCGCCCAGCTCGAGCGTGACGGGCTTGAGCGCACGAGCGCAGCCGGCCGCGACATCCGTCCCCACCTCCGTCGATCCGGTGAACACGACCTTGCGCACATCCGGGTGAGTGACGAACCGCTGGCCGACGACCGAACCGGACCCGGTGACCACCTGGAACAGCCCCTCCGGCAGTCCGGCCTGGAGTGCCAGCTCACCGAGTCGCATCGCGGTCAGGGGTGTCAGCTCGGCCGGTTTGAGCACCACGGCGTTGCCCGCCGCCAGCGCGGGCGCGAAGCCCCATGCCGCGATCGTCATCGGGAAGTTCCACGGCACGATGATGCCCACCACCCCGTACGGCTCGTGGAAGGTGACATCCAGGCCCCCCGGGACCGGGATCTGCCGACCGGACAGACGCTCAGGCGCTCCGGCGTAGAAGTTCAGCACCTGGGCGACATGGGATGCCTCCCATCGGGCGGAGTTGATCGGATGCCCGGAGTTCATCACCTCGAGTCCGGCCAGCTCCTCGATGTGCGCCTCCACGACCCGGGCGAACGCCCGCAGCGCATCCGCGCGGGCGACCGGGGCCAGCGCCGCCCAGGAGCGCTGGGCCGCGACCGCGCGGGAGATCGCCGCATCCACGTCGCCGACACCGGCGCGGGGCACCTCGCGAATGGGCTCGGCGGTGGCCGGGTTGATCAGGGTGAACGTGCTCACGGCATCGCCTCCAGTGTGGGTTCGCGCTCGGGCGGCGCGGCGACGGATCGCGACGCGGCATACCGGGATGCCTGGGCGACCAGCCCCGCGAAGAGCCGTCGGTCCTCGGTGTCCTGCTCCGGGTGCCACTGCACGCCCAGCAGGTATCCGTCCCCGGTGGACTCGACGGCCTGGACGAGTCCATCGTCGGTGCGCGCGGTGACCACGAGGCCGTCGCCGAGACGGTCGATGCCCTGGTGGTGGTAGCTGTGGACGGCCAGTTCGCCCGCACCGACCACGCCGGCCAGAGCGGTGCCGTCGTCGACGGCCACGGTGTTGGAGGCGAAGACGCCGCCGCCGAGGCGGTAACGGTCGGTGCCCATGGACTCAGGCAGGTGCTGCTGGAGAGTCCCGCCGCGGGCGACGTTGACCAGCTGCAGACCCCGGCAGATCGCCAGCACCGGGATGCGTCGCTCGTCGGCGCCCCGGAACAGCGCCAGTTCCCATGCGTCCCGGTCGGGGCGCGGTGGGTCGGTGGAGGGATGCCGCTCCGCGCCGTACAGCTCGGGCTGCACGTCCAGCCCGCCGGTCAGGATGAGTCCGTCCAGCCCGTCCAGCACGACGGATGCCGCCAGCTCGGGGTTGGGCTGGGGCGGCAGCAGCACCGCCACCCCGCCCGAGGCGGCGACCGCGTCGAAGTAGACGTGCGGGAGGAAGGCGGCGCGGACATCCCACACGCCCTGCCTGGCCTGCTCGAGATACGTCGTCAGGCCGATCACCGGCGCCCGCCGGTGCGAGCCCCCGACCGCCTCGGAGCCCGCGCCGGTCGACGGGTCAGAGTCGTTCGAAGCCACGGATCCGCTCCCAATCGGTCACTGCCGCGTCGTACGCCGCGACTTCGATCCGCGCCTGGTGGAGGTAGTGATCGACCATGTCGTCACCGAACGCCGCGCGGGCGATCGCGGACTGCTCGAACAGCTGCGCCGCTTCGCGCAGCGTGGTGGGCAGGTGGTCGACTCCGGCCGTGTACGCGTTGCCGGCGAGCGGCTCGGGCAGCGGGAGCTCGTTCGCGACGCCGTGCAGTCCCCCGGCGATGATCGCAGAGATGCCCAGATACGGGTTGAGGTCGCCGCCGGGAACCCGGTTCTCGACGCGCAGCGACTGCCCGTGGCCGATGACGCGGAGGGCGCACGTCCGGTTGTCCAGACCCCAGGCGACGCCGGTCGGGGCGAAGGACCCGTCCTGGTAGCGCTTGTACGAGTTGATCGCGGGGGCATAGAGCAGGGTGAATTCGCGCAGCGTCGCCAGGATGCCGGCGATCCAGTGGCCCATCAGCGGGCTGAACCCGTGCTCGCCGTCACCGGCCATCACCGGCTCCCCATCCTGGCCGCGCACCGACAGGTGGACGTGGCAGCTGTTGCCCTCGCGCTCGTTGAATTTGGCCATGAAGGTGATCGACTTGCCGTGCTTGTCGGCGATCTCCTTCGCCCCGTTCTTGTAGATGGTGTGCTGGTCGGCCGTCTCCAGGGCCTCGGCGTAGCGGAACGCGATCTCCTGCTGACCGAGGTTGCACTCCCCCTTGACGCCCTCGCTGTACATCCCGGCGCCGTCCATCCCCCGGCGGATGTCCCTCAGCAACGGCTCGAGCCTGCCCGAGGCGAGGATGTCGTAGTCCACGTTGTAATCCGTCGACGGTTTCAGATCCCGGTAGCCGCGCGTCCAGGCATCCCGATAGGTGTCGTCGAAGACCAGGAACTCCAGCTCGGTGCCGGCGTATGCGGTCAACCCCCGTTCGGCGAGGCGATCACGCTGGTGTTTGAGGATCGCGCGCGGCGACTGGACGACCGGTTCACCTCCCTGCCAGGCCAGGTCTGCCATGACCAGCGCGGTCCCCTCGAGCCACGGCATCCGCCGCAGCGTCGCCGGGTCCGGCAGCAGCATCATGTCCCCGTAGCCCTTCTCCCAGCTGGACATCGCATACCCGTCGATGGTGTTCATGTCGACGTCGACCGAGAGCAGGTAGTTGCACGCCTCGGCGCCGTGCGCGAGCACCTCCTCCTGGAAGAAGCGGGCCGAGACCCGCTTGCCGACGAGCCGGCCCTGCGCATCGGCGAACGCGACGATCACGGTGTCGATCCGGTCGGCCGCGATGGCAGCGTTCAAGTCCGCGGCGCTGAGGTTTCCTGGCATCCGTCACCCTCTCTGGGCGCGCAGTCCGCGCGCGGCACGAGCGCGATCCCGGGCGTCCGCGCTGCGTCCCACTGTAATCAGGAAGTTCCCCGCAAAGGTAGACAGAACCGACCTTTAGGCATCACAATCATGCGCATGGCGCCGCTCCGCTCCGCGCCGCACCCGACTGCTCGGAGGATCGATGACTCAGTCCAGCAATGTGCCCGCTCGCAGTGATTCGGCCAAGGTCGCCGGGGCGACCTATACGCGGGCAGGGGAAGGGTATTTCGAGAAGCGGACCCTGAAGCGGTCGGCGGGCATCTGGGGCCTGTGGGGGCTTGCGGTGGCCGCGGTCATCTCGGGTGACTTCTCCGGATGGAACTTCGGCATCGACTTCGCCGGATTCGGGGGCATGCTCATCGCCTTCGTGATCCTCGTGGCGATGTACTACGGCATGATCTTCTCGATCGGCGAGATGGCCGCCGCGATGCCGCACACCGGCGGTGCCTACTCGTTCGCACGATCGGCGATGGGGCCGTGGGGCGGCTTGATCACCGGAGCGGCCGAGACCATCGAGTACGTCGCGACCACCGCGGTCATCGTGTACTTCTCCGCGTCGTACGCCGATGCGATCACGACCGAACTGCTGAACTTCTCGATGCCGACGTGGGTGTGGTGGATCATCCTGTACGTCGCGTTCATCGCGCTGAACTCCTCGGGCGCGGCCATCTCGTTCCGGTTCGCGATCGTGGTCTCGATCATCTCGATCGGCATCATCGTGGTCTTCTCGCTGATGTCCCTGTTCACCGGGTCGTTCTCGTGGGATGCGCTGTGGAACATCGAGCCCGACCCTGGGCAGTCGGCGTTCCTGCCCCACGGCTTCTTCCCCATCCTGTTCGCGCTGCCGTTCGCGATGTGGTTCTTCCTCGGGATCGAAGAGCTGCCGCTGGCCGCGGAGGAATCGCACAACCCGGTCCGCGACATCCCCAAGGCGGGATTCTGGGCGCGCGGCACGCTGATCGTGACGGGTCTGCTGGTGCTGTTCCTGAACACCGGCGTCATCGGCGCCGAGGCGACGGGGGTCGCGGCGGAACCGCTGCTGGACGGGTTCCGCGCGATCGTCGGCGACCAGCTCGCCGCGCTGCTTGCCCTGTTCGCACTGGTCGGACTGCTGGCTTCACTGCAGGGGATCATGTTCGCCTACGGACGCAACATGTACTCGCTCTCGCGTGCCGGGTACTACCCGAAGTTCCTCTCACTCACCGGCAAGCGCCAGACTCCGTGGGTCGCGCTGGTGGTGGGCGCGGTGATCGGCTTCGTCGCCCTGGTGGTGCTGGAGAGCCTGGCTGCCGTCAACGAGGGAGCCGGGGCCGTGGCCGGCGCCATCGTGCTGAACATCGCGGTGTGGGGCGCGGTGCTCGCCTATCTGCTTCAGATGATCTCGTTCATCATCCTGCGCCGGAAGTTCCCGAACGCCAGCCGCCCATATGTCAGCCCGTGGGGGGTGCCCGGTGCCGTGATCGCCGCGGTGATCGCCGCCCTGATCTTCGTCGGCTTCCTGCTGAACCCGACGTTCCTGCCGGCCATCATCGCGATCGGAATCGTCTACGTGATCATCCTGGTCGGCTTCGCCGTGTCCTTCCGGCACCGCCTCGTGCTCTCTCCCGAGGAGGAGTACGCGCTGTCCGGAGGCACGCATCGGGACCCTCAGGCGGAGGGCTATGACGCAATGGAGTCGGAAGTCTTCGGCGACAGGTCCTAGCATGGGGGAAGCGGGGTCGGAGTGGTCCGGGGGGATACTCCGACCCCGCGTTCTCTGCTGAGCCAGACGCCCCTGCTCGCGCGAGGCGGAAAAGAGCCTCCGGTCAGGCGTTAAGGCGCTTTTGCGATGTTGCCAGGACACGTGAATGGCCCCCTCGGGCCACCCCCTGCGCGGGGGATGACTCGAGAGGGCCATATGCTCACCGGAGGCTCTTGTTCTCTCGCTGGGGACGGATCACTGCTGGGGGGCAGCCAAGAGCCGGTTGAACCGGGAGCTGAATCAAGAGTACGCGCGCCGGGCCGGAGACGTCTGTCCCCTCTTCGGGGGACAGTGTGCACAGGGGCGATCGGGCAGGCCGCGCGTGGCCGATCCGGTGCGTCAGTACAGGAAGATCTGCTTGGACTGCATCGATGGGATGCCGCCGATTTCGACGCTGAGATGGTACGAGGCCCCATCGCCCGGTGCGGTCTGCCGATTGCCGCCGCCGCAGTCGTCCACCGACGATCGGGACCGATCCCAGGTGAGCGGGGCAGCGCTGGAGACGGACTGACCCGCCGCAAGCAGGACGAGCATGTCACTGGGTTCGGTCTGGCAGTCCGTCGAGCGCCACCAGACGTCGCTGCCGCTCACGATCGTGAACGCCTGCGTGCTCGTGCCGACGTTGATGGTGCAGTCCGCGGCGCCGTTGTTGGTCAGCCGGATGGACAGCTGCGGGTTCTGCCCAGGATCGTAGCCGTCCTGATCGGTGAGCGGCTCGACCGTGACGTCACGGGACATGCACGACTTGGCCGTGGGCGCGGTGGTCTGAGTCGGCGCCGCGGAGGGGGAGGAAACGGCATCCGGAGCCGCCTCTGCAGTCGGCGTCTCGCTCGGCGTCGGGGTCGAGGCTCCGGGCACCGGCAGATCGATGACGCCGGCCTGTGTCGCCGTGGGTGTCGGATCGGGTGCGATTGCGGATGCACCGCGCCATGGCTGTGCGATGAGCACCCACACCAGCGCGACGGCAGCCATCAGCGCGAGCAGCAGCACGAGCCGCCGTCGCCGGTAGACCGCCGGCGACAGCCGTCTGCGGGGAGGGGCGGCGCTCATGCCTCCAGGCTAAGCCCGCGCCCCGGGCCACTCCGGGTCGGCGCGCCCCTTTCGGTCATCGCCATCGGCGAAGCGGAGCCGGCCGGGTCAGCGGGTGCGCAGCCCGTCCAGGGCGACGGTCATCACGTCGGCGGCCAGTTCGGCGGCGCCCTCTGGACCGGTCGGCCGGTACCATTCGACGATCGAGTTGACCATGCCGAACAGCAGGCGGGTCGCGACCGCGGCGTCGACATCGGCGCGCACGGTGCCCTCCTCCTGTGCCGCGCGCATCATTCCGGTGATCTTGTGATCGAACGCGCGGCGGCGCTCCAGCGCGCGCCGTTCCACGTCGCTGTTGCCGCGGACGCGCAGGAGCAGCGTGACGAAGGGCAGCTTGTCCACCAGGACCCCGACCGCTCCCCGCAGCACGTGGCCGAGCCGCTCCCCCGCACCCCCCTCCCGCGCACCGGGTTCGCGCAGCACGCCCTCCAGCCCGTCGAGGGCCTCATCGAGCGCCACATCCAGCAGATGCTCCTTGGAATCGAAGTGGTGGTACAGGGCCGACTTCGACAGTCCCAGCCGAGCCGCCAATGACGCGACCGAGGTCGCGTCATAGCCCTGCGCGATGAAGACGTCCACGGCGATTTCGAGGATCTGCCGCCGATCGTATCCCGGTCGTCCGCGGCGTGCGGGGGCGAGGTGCGCTGCGGCGGTGAGATCGGACACGCCTCCAGTGTCGCACCGGCCCACACCGCCGAGCGCTTTTCCTGAACGATCGGTAAGGTATGGGCGAGCGCGACGGCCCACAACCCGAGGAGACAGCGGATGAGCGGCATTCTGCCCAGTTACGTCGAGGGCGCGTGGTGGACCCCCGCGCACGAGGTCGGGGCGACGGATGTGCGCGATGCCTCGACGGGTGAGATCGTGGCCCGGGTCAGCACCGCAGGTCTCGACCTCGGCGCCGGGCTGGAGTATGCCCGCACGGTGGGCCAGGCGAGCATCGGTGCGCTCACCTTCCACGAGCGCGCGGTGCTGCTCAAGAAACTCGCCCTCGCCCTGACCGAACGCAAGGAGGAGCTGTACGGGCTGTCCGCGCGCACCGGGGCGACCAGAGCCGACTCCTGGGTGGACATCGACGGCGGCATCGGCGTGCTGTTCTCGTACTCGGGCAAAGCCAGACGCGAGATGCCGAACACCCGGGTGTTCGTCGACGGCCCCGTCGAGCCGCTGTCCACGGACGGCTCATTCCTCGGCCGGCACATCTACACGCGGCTGCCCGGCGTCGCCGTCCAGGTCAACGCGTTCAACTTCCCGGTGTGGGGATCGCTGGAGAAGTTCGCACCGGCCTTCCTGGCGGGCATGCCCAGCCTGGTCAAACCCGCGACACCGACCGGCTACGTCGCCGAGGCGTTCGTGCGCATCCTGGTCGAGTCGGGCCTCCTGCCGGACGGTGCGCTGCAGCTGGTCAGCGGAAGCGTGCCGGACCTGTTCGAGCATCTCCGTCTCGGCGACATCGTCGGCTTCACCGGCAGCGCGACGACCGCCGAGAAGCTGCGTGCGCATGACAGCATCCAGACCGGCGGAGTCCGGTTCACCAGCGAGACCGACTCGATCAACGCGTCCGTGCTGGGGCCCGATGCCGTTTCCGGAACGCCCGAGTTCGATGCGTACGTCCGCCAGCTCGTCACCGAGATGACCGCCAAGGCGGGACAGAAGTGCACCGCCATCCGCCGGGCTCTGGTGCCCGCGGCATCCGTCGACGCTGTCATCGATGCCGTGCGCGCCCGGATCGACGAGCGCGTGGTCCTCGGCGACCCCCGGGCGGAGGGCGTGACGATGGGTCCGCTCGCCTCGACCGCGCAGCGCGACGACGTGCTGTCGCAGGTCGAGCGGCTCGAAGCGGCAGGCGGTCAGCTCGTGATCGGCTCGACCGGCACGCCGTCGGTGACCCGCGCCGACGGGACCGTGGGCGAGGCGCCGGAGGGCGCCTTCGTGACGCCGCTGCTGCTGCGCTTCCCGGATGCCGGAGCCGATGCCGTGCACCGGCTCGAGGCATTCGGACCGGTCGCGTCGGTGCTCGGATACGACACCGTCGCGCAGGCGGCCGATCTGGTCGCGCGCGGCGGCGGATCGCTGGTCACGAGCATCGCGACGCACGACCCCGAGATCGCGCTGGAGCTGATGAGCCGCATCTCGGCGTTCAACGGGCGCGTGCTGCTGCTGGACCGGGACGATGCACGCTCCTCGACGGGGCACGGCTCGCCGCTGCCCACCCTGGTGCACGGCGGTCCGGGACGCGCGGGCGGCGGCGAGGAGCTCGGCGGCATCCGCGCGGTCCTGCATCACATGCAGCGCACCGCGGTGCAGGGCTCCCCCGAGATGCTCACCGCGCTCACCGGCGTGTGGCACGCCGGTGCCGCGTCCAACTCGGTGGGCCGGCATCCGTTCCGCAAATCCCTCGCCGAGTTGCGGATCGGCGACCAGATCGTCTCGGCGTCGCGAGAGGTCGCGCTCGAGGACATCGAGACCTTCGCGCGGTTCACCGGCGACACCTTCTATGCGCACATGGACGAGGCGGCCGCCGCCGCGAACCCGTTCTTTCCGGGACGGGTGGCGCACGGCTACCTGCTGGTCTCCTGGGCGGCCGGGCTGTTCGTCGACCCGGAACCGGGACCGGTGCTGGCCAACTACGGGCTGGAGAATCTGCGTTTCGTCACGCCGGTCTCGCCCGGCGATCGGATCCGCGTGGAGCTGACCGCCAAGCAGATCACCCCGCGCGAGACCGACGAGTACGGCGAAGTGCGGTGGGATGCCGTGATCCGCAACCAGAAGGACGAGGTCGTCGCCCAGTACGACGTGCTGACCCTCGTCGCCAAGGAGCTGACCGCCGGGTAGCGGCGTACACGCCGCACGGTGGCCTCAGCTCGGCGGCAGGGTGCGGTCCGTCGTGAGCGACCGGCCGCGCACCTCCGCCACGACCTCCCCCGTCTCGTCCACGACGCTCACGTCGTAGAGTCCCGCCCGCCCGCTGCGCACCCGGCGCACGGCCGTGGCGGTGAGGGTCTGGCCGGCTGTCGTGGATCGGAGGAACGTGACATCCGCGCCCTGCGCGACCGTGATCCGCTCGTCCTCGTTGCAGGCGATCGCGAAGGCGGTGTCGGCGAGCGCGAACACCAGACCGCCATGGGTGATGTGGAAGCCGTTGGTCATGTCGTCGCGGATCACCATGTGCACCACGGCCCGGCCGGGTTCGTCGTGGTCGACGACCATGCCCAGCACAGCCGAGGCGCGATCGCGTTCCATCATCGCTTCCGTGGGTCGCCGCATGTCTGCCATAATAACTAAACGATCGTTCTGTAAACCACCGTTCTGCAAAGGCAGGAGTCGACGATGACCTCCGTGCATGTGACCACCGTCGAACCGGAGATCTCCGACGGGGAGCGCCGCTTCTCCGAGATCATCGCCGCGGACTCGCGCGTCGAGCCCCGCGATTGGATGCCCGACGCGTACCGCCGGACGCTGATCCGGCAGATCTCCCAGCACGGTCACTCCGAGATCATCGGGATGCAGCCGGAGGGCAACTGGATCACGCGCGCGCCGAGCCTGAAGCGCAAGGCGATCCTGATGGCCAAGGTGCAGGACGAGGCCGGTCACGGCCTGTACCTGTACTCGGCCGCCCAGACCCTCGGCATCACGCGGGAGGAGATGACCGAGCAGCTGATCGCCGGCACGGCGAAGTACTCCTCGATCTTCAACTATCCGACCCCCACCTGGGCGGACATGGGTGCGATCGGCTGGCTCGTCGACGGCGCCGCGATCTGCAACCAGGTGCCCCTGTGCCGTGCGTCGTACGGTCCCTACGGGCGTGCGATGGTGCGTATCTGCAAGGAGGAGTCCTTCCATCAGCGCCAGGGCTTCGAGATCCTGCTCACCCTCATGCAGGGCTCCCCGGCGCAGCGGGAGATGGCGCAGGATGCCGTGAACCGCTGGTACTGGCCGAGTCTGATGATGTTCGGCCCGCCCGATGACCAGTCCCCGAATTCCGCACAGTCCACCGCCTGGAAGATCAAGCGCTTCTCGAACGACGAACTGCGACAGCGCTTCATCGGGATGCTGGTGCCCCAGGCCGAGGCGCTGGGCCTGGGGCTGCCGGATCCGAACCTGCGCTGGGACGAGCAGACGCAGCGCTACCGGCACAGCGAGATCGACTGGACCGAGTTCTTCGAGGTGCTCGCCGGACGCGGACCGATGAACGCCGAGCGGCTGCGTGCCCGCCGTGAGGCCCACGAGAACGGCGCATGGGTGCGGGAGGCGGCGGCCGAGTACGCGCGCAAAGCGCGCGCTGCGCGCGAGACCGGAGCCTCGAGTCACGGCGAAGGGGCGGTGGCGTGATGGGTGCCGCGCCGACCCCCGGTGCGTCCGGCGCCGAGACCCCGGCCGCGGTCGCCGGACGCGTCGGACCGGGCGCGTCGCCTGCCGAGCAGTGGCCGCTGTGGGAGGTCTTCGTCCGCGCCAATCGCGGCCTGAGCCACGTGCACGCCGGGTCGCTGCATGCACCGGACGCGGAGATGGCCGTCCGCAACGCCCGCGACCTGTACACGCGGCGCGGAGAAGGCACCTCCATCTGGGTCGTCCCGGCCGACGCGATCACGGCCAGCGATCCGGATGCGAAGGGCGCGTTCTTCGAGAGCCCGGCCGGCAAGAACTACCGTCACGCGGTGTACTACACCGCCTCCGCGGGGGTGCCGCACCTGTGAGCCGCCACGAGGACGCGTTTCAGGTTCACGGCTCGGTCACGGTCGATCAGGTCGAGCTGTCCGCCGAGCTCGCCGGGGCCGAGGATGCGATCGCGTCACCGGAGATCGCGGAGTACGCGCTGTGGCTCGGCGACGATGCCCTGATCCTCTCGCAGCAGTTGGGCTGGTGGATCACCCGCGCCCCGGAGCTCGAGGAGGACGTCGCGCTCGGCAACATCGCGCTGGACCTGCTCGGCCACGCCCGCTCGCTCCTGCGATATGCGGGCTCGGCGGACGGGCGCTCCGAGGACGACCTGGCCTACTTCCGCGACGAGCGCGAGTTCCGCTGCGCGTGGATCGTGGAGCAGCCCAACGGCGATTTCGCGCAGACGACCGCCCGGCAGCTCGTGGCCGCGACCTACATGTTCGAGCTGTATTCGGCCCTGCGCCACTCGCACGACGAGACGCTCGCGGCGATCGCCGAGAAGTCGCTCAAGGAGGTCGATTACCACCGGGATCACGCCATCCAGTGGCTGCTGCGTCTGGCCGGCGGCACCGCGGAGTCCCGGACGCGGATGATCCGCGCCGTCGGAGACGTCTGGCCGTACGTGGACGAGCTGTTCCGCGACGAGCCGCTCCTGGACCGCCTGGAGGGCATCGCGGTGCGCCCTTCGACCCTGCGCGACGGCTTCGACGCGGTCATCGCGGCCGTGTTCGCCGAGGCGGAGCTGGACCTGCCGCAGGGGTTCGTCTCCGCCGGCGGCGGCCGGCACGGCACGCACTTCTCGACGTTGGGCTATCTGCTCGCCGAGATGCAGGTGCTCGCGCGACAGCATCCGGGGGTGACCTGGTGATGCGCCCCGCGACGGCACGACGCCCGCATTCACGCGCGCACGCGTGGAGGGTCGCGGCGACGGTGACCGACCCGGAGGTTCCCGTGCTGACCATCGAGGATCTGGGGGTCCTGCGCGCGGTCGAGGTCGACGGCGACCGCGCCACCGTCACGATCACCCCCACCTACAGCGGCTGCCCCGCGCTGGAGACGATGCGCGACGACGTCGTCCTGGCCCTCACCGCCGCCGGATACGACACCGTCGAGGTGCGCACCACCCTGACGCCGGCATGGACGACGGACTGGATGAGCGATGCCGGCAAGCGCAAGCTGACCGAATACGGCATCGCACCCCCGTCCGGGCGGTCCGCGATTTCGCGGGGGCCGATCCGGCTGCGCCTGGCCGTGAGGTGCCCGCGGTGCGGATCCCTGGACACCCGCGAGGTCGCCCGCTTCGGCTCCACCTCGTGCAAGGCACTGTACGAGTGCCGGGCGTGCCTGGAGCCCTTCGACTCCTTCAAGGTGCTGTGAGCACGCAGACGCGCCGCCGCGCGCGGTTCCACGAACTCGAGGTCGCGGCGGTCCGCCCGCTCACGGCGGAGAGCATCGAGGTGACCTTCGCCGTCCCGCCTCAGCTGCAGGGCGACTACGACTACCTGCCCGGTCAGTACGTCGCGCTGCGCGCACACCTGCAGGGGCGTGAGGTGCGCCGCAGCTACTCGATCTGCCGGCCGCCGGCGCCCGGCTCGATCAGCGTGGGGATCAAGCGGGACCTCGGCGGGCTGTTCTCGGCGTGGGCCCACGAGAACCTGAGGGCCGGGGACCGCATCGACGTGATGAGCCCGGAGGGGACCTTCACCTCCGGGCTGCCCGACCTGGACGGCGCGCACCTGGCCGGCATCGCCGCCGGTTCGGGGATCACGCCGATGATGTCGCTGGCCGGGTCCGTGCTGGCCGCGTCGCCGACCGCCCGCTTCACGCTCATCTACACCAACCGCGCCACGCAGGACGTGATGTTCCTCGAAGAGCTCGCCGACCTCAAGGACCGCCACCCCGCCCGCCTGGCACTGCATCACGTCCTGTCGCGCGAGCAGCGCGCCGCGCCGCTGTTGTCCGGCCGCATCGACGCGCCGAAGCTGGACGCGATCCTGGACCGCCTGGTGGAGCCGGCCATGGTGACGGAGTGGTTCCTGTGCGGCCCGTTCGAGCTGGTCGCCCTCTGCCGAGACACCCTGGAGCGTCGCGGTGTGCCGGCCGACAGCATCCGGTTCGAGCTGTTCACGACGGATGCCGACGGCCCCCGGATCGACCGCGGACGACCAGTCGAGGTGCGCGCGGGCGACGAGATGCGCACCGTCGAATTCACCCTGGACGGGCTGCGCTCGAGCGTGGCCTCCCCGGTCGCGGCGAACGAGGCGATCCTGGATGCCGCGCTGCGCGTCCGCGGCGACGTGCCGTTCGCCTGCGCGGGCGGGGTGTGCGGCACGTGCCGTGCCCGGCTCGTAGCCGGCACGGTGCGGATGACGCAGAACTTCGCGCTCGAGCCGGACGAGCTCGAGCGCGGCTATGTGCTGACCTGCCAGTCCCACCCCACGAGCGATCGCGTCGTGGTGGACTACGACGTCTAGGAGCCGCATGATCGACCTCACCATCGCCGATGACCTCGCCCACGTGGTGCTGCACGCCCCGGCCAAGCGCAACGCACTCGATGAGGCCGCGCTGAGGGACATCGGCGCGGCCTACGACGCCGCCGAGGCGGCCGGGGTGCGCGCCCTGCTGCTGCGCGGCGAGGGTCCGGCGTTCTGCGCGGGCCGCGACATCTCCGGAGTGGATCCGCGCGAGGACGATGTGCTGGGGTACCTCGGCGGGCTGGTGACCCCGCTGCTGCGGCGCATGTCCGCCTTCCCGGCACCGACCTTCGCGGCCGCACAGGGGGCGTGCCTGGGCGTCGGTCTGGGGCTGCTGATCGCGACGGATGTGGTCTACGTCGCCGACAGCGCCAAGATCGGCTCGCCGTTCGCCGCGCTCGGAGCGACGCTGGATTCGGGCGGGCACGCGCTCTTCTACGAGCGTCTCGGCGCCCACAAGACCCTCGACCTGATCTACACCGGGCGGCTGATGAGCGGCACCGAGGCGGTGCAGTCCGGCTTGTTCTCCCGCGTCCTGCCCGCCGAGGAGGTGCTCGCCGCGACGCAGGACGCGGCATCCCGTGCCGCAGCCGGCGCCACCGCGGCGTTCCTGGCCAGCAAACGCCTGGTCTCGCGGATCCGCGACGACCGCCTCGCGCTGTGGGACTCGGTCGAGCTGGAGAACGCCGCCCAGGCGGCGCTGGGCGAGACCGACGATTACCGGGAGGGGTTCGCCGCGTTCCAGCAGAAGCGGCCGCCCCTGTTCACCGGCGCCTGATCGGGCGTCGCTTCCCGGGTCAGAGGTGCTTGAGCATCCGGGTGTTTCCGAGCGTGTTGGGCTTGACGTGCGCGAGGTCGAGGAACTCCGCGACCCCCTCATCGGGGCTGCGGACCAGCTGCGAGTACACGTCCGGGTCGACGATCTGCTCGCCGATCGGGGTGAAGCCCCGGCGGGTGAAGAACTCGACCTCGAAGGTCAGGCAGAACAGGCGGGACAGACCCAGGGCGCGGGCATTCGCCTCCAGGGCCGAGACGATCTCGCCGCCCACCCCGTGGTGCAGCCACTCGTCCGCGACGATCAGGGTGCGGACCTCGCCGAGGTCCTCCCAGATGACGTGGAGGGCGCCGCAGCCGATCAGCTGCCCGGCGTCGTCCTCGGCGACCACGAACTGCTGCACGGCCTCGTAGAGCACCACGAGGTCTTTGCCGAGCAGGATCCGCCGGTGCACGTACGGCTCGAGCAGGTCACGGATGCCGCGGATATCCGCGGACCGGGCCGCCCGGATCGTGTATTGGCTCACGGTCCCAGCGTACGGTGCGCCCGCGGGCTTCTGCCGAGCACCCGCCCCCCTGCGTTCACTTGCCCTGTGTGTACGCCAAAACCGCCCTCGCCCGTACATCCACGACAAGTGAACCGCAGAGGGCTCGGCGCTGGACGACGAAGAGCGGATGCCGCAGCATCCGCTCTTCGTTCCCCGGCGTGGCCGGGACGGTCCTACTCGCCGGACGCGACCGCGAGGTCGGGTGTCGAGCTGATCTCGCCGCCGGTGGTGATGCCGACCGCGACCTTGTCGCCGCGCGGGCCGTTCTCGAAGACGAACTCGTCGTTCACGGCATCGACCGTGACGTGGTCGCCGGAGTTCAGCTCACCGTGCAGGATGCGCTCGGACAGACGGTCCTCGACCTCGCGCTGCATGGCACGACGCAGGGGGCGCGCGCCCAGTGCCGGGTCGAACCCGATCTCGATGAGCTTCTCCTTGGCGGCCTGGGACAGCTCGATCGTCATGTCCCGATCCAACAGGCGATCGCCGAGGCGCTTGGTGAACAGGTCCACGATCTGGATCAGTTCCGGCTTGCTCAGCTGCGGGAACACGATGATGTCATCGACGCGGTTGAGGAACTCGGGCTTGAAGTGCCGCTTGAGCTCTTCCTGCACCTTGCCCTTCATCCGGTCGTAGGACGTGGCCGTGTCACCCTCGACCTGGAACCCGACCGGGCCGCCCGCGATGTCGCGTGCACCCAGGTTGGTGGTCATGATGATGACGGTGTTCTTGAAGTCGACGACGCGACCCTGACCGTCGGTCAGACGGCCCTCCTCCAGGATCTGCAGGAGAGAGTTGAAGATGTCCGGGTGGGCCTTCTCGATCTCGTCGAACAGCACCACCGAGAACGGCTTGCGGCGCACCTTCTCGGTCAGCTGTCCGCCCTCCTCGAACCCGACGAAACCGGGAGGGGCACCGAACAGCCGCGAGACCGTGTGCTTCTCACCGAACTCCGACATGTCCAGGGAGATCAGCGCAGCCTCGTCGTCGAACAGGAACTCCGCGAGCGCCTTGGCCAGCTCGGTCTTTCCGACGCCGGTGGGACCGGCGAAGATGAACGAGCCGGAGGGACGCTTCGGGTCCTTCAGGCCGGCGCGCTGACGGCGGATGGTCTTGGCAAGCGCCGAGATCGCCTCTTCCTGGCCGATGACCCGCTGGTGCAGGGCCTTCTCCATGAAGACCAGACGGCTGGACTCCTCCTCGGTGAGCTTGAAGACCGGGATGCCGGTGGCCTGCGCGAGGACCTCCGCGATCAGACCCTCGTCGACCACGGCGTGGGTTGCCACATCCCCGCTCTTCCACTGCTTCTCCAGGCGCAGCCGCTCGGCCAGCAGCGACTTCTCCTCGTCGCGCAGCGATGCGGCCTTCTCGAAGTCCTGGTCCTCCGAGGCCTGTTCCTTCTGCTCGCGCACCTTCGCGATCTTGTCGTCGAATTCACGCAGCTCGGGCGGCGACGAGAGGATCGACAGGCGCAGGCGGGCGCCGGCCTCGTCGATCAGGTCGATGGCCTTGTCCGGCAGGAAGCGGTCGCTGACGTACCGGTCGGCCAGATTCGCGGCGGCGACGATCGCGCCGTCGGTGATCTGGACCTTGTGGTGCGCCTCGTAGCGGTCGCGCAGGCCCTTGAGGATGTTGATCGCGTGGGGAAGGCTCGGCTCGGCGACCTGGATCGGCTGGAAGCGGCGCTCCAGTGCGGCATCCTTCTCGAAGTGCTTGCGGTACTCATCGAGCGTGGTCGCGCCGATCGTCTGCAGCTCTCCGCGGGCCAGGAGCGGCTTGAGGATGGATGCCGCGTCGATGGCACCCTCGGCGGCACCGGCGCCCACGAGTGTGTGGATCTCGTCGATGAAGACGATGATGTCGCCGCGCGTGCGGATCTCCTTGGTGACCTTCTTCAGGCGCTCCTCGAAGTCACCGCGGTAGCGGGAACCCGCGATGAGGGAGCCGAGGTCGAGCGAGTAGACCTGCTTGTCCTTGAGCGTCTCGGGGACGTCGTTCTTCACGATCGCCTGTGCGAGACCTTCGACGACGGCGGTCTTGCCGACGCCGGGCTCTCCGATCAGCACCGGGTTGTTCTTGGAGCGACGAGACAGGATCTGCATGACCCGCTCGATCTCCTTTTCGCGCCCGATCACCGGATCGAGCTTGTTCTCGCGCGCAGCCTGCGTCAGGTTGCGACCGAACTGGTCGAGCACCGCAGAACCTCCCTGAGCGGCTTGGGTGTTGTCGTGCGCGGCGCCGCTGACGGCGGCGGGTTCCTTGCCCTGGTAGCCCGAGAGCAGCTGGATGACCTGCTGGCGCACCTTGTTCAGGTCGGCGCCGAGCTTGACCAGCACCTGGGCTGCGACGCCCTCGCCTTCGCGGATCAGACCGAGCAGGATGTGCTCGGTGCCGATGTAGTTGTGACCGAGTTGCAGTGCTTCGCGCAGGGACAGCTCGAGCACCTTCTTGGCCCGCGGCGTGAACGGGATGTGGCCGGTCGGCTGCTGCTGACCCTGGCCGATGATGTCCTGCACCTGCTCGCGCACGGCGTCGAGCGAGATGCCCAACGACTCGAGCGCCTTGGCGGCGACACCTTCACCCTCATGGATCAGACCGAGCAGGATGTGCTCGGTGCCGATGTAGTTGTGGTTGAGCATCTTCGCCTCTTCTTGGGCGAGCACAACAACACGACGGGCACGGTCCGTGAATCTCTCGAACATCATCCATTCCTCCGGCACTGGGCCAACGGGCGCACCGAGCGCCTTACATCGAGGGTAACGACGGGGGGATGCCGTTATGCCGGTGTTCGCCATGGGCATAGCGCCCGGCTACCGGGCGGGGCGATCGGATATCGGCACGGGTTGACACCGGCATCCGATATGCATATCGTCTTTCGATAACAACGATTATCGATATACACACGTCGTCACGCGAAAGGGAACTCCTCGGATGACCACGCCCGAAAGCATTTCCAAGACCATGGAGCGGGGCACACTCGCTCTGTTCGTGGCTGCGGCCGCGGTCATCGGCCTGCTCCTGCTGCTGCCTCCCCTCCGTCAGATCGCCCACATGGCCGGAGGCCGCACCCCGGTGGGTCTGCTCACCGACGCGGAGGTCCCCCATGTCGGATCCGCCGGGGGTGCGGGCATCGAGTCGGCGACGTTCGAGTCCGCCTGGGTCATCGCGACCGGCCTGAGCGACTCCACCCGGGGGCTGGTCGCGGCCGGAGTGGGCTTCGGCGCACTCACCGCCGCCATCACCGCCGGAGCGGTGGCCTACTTCTTCCTCCTGCTGCTGTGGAAGCGCCCCTTCCACCGCTCCTTGGTCGTCGCGACGCAGATCGCAGGGAGTGCGCTGCTTCTGGGCAGCCTGCTCTCCGGCGGGCTGGGCGGGCTCGGACGCATGATGGCCGCCTCCGAGCTCAACCCGATCGCGGGCGATGTCTTCCTGGTGGCCTTCTCGTTCGAGCCCGGCGTCCTCCTGGCCGGGGTCGCCGTGCTCGCCCTGTCCTTCGTGTTCGGCCGAGGGCAGCGCCTGCAGCGCGACACGGAAGGACTGATCTGATGAACGAGGCGATCACCCGCAGGGAGCGGGCGGACCTCATGGCTCCGCTGATCGCCGCGGTGGCGCTGGCCGTCGTGGTGGTCGTGACGACGGTGATCCGGTGGCTGGAGACGTTCACCCCGGCCGGCCTGGTGGCGGGGGTGCCCTTCCCGGGCGTCCCAGTGGACTTCTCCCCGGCAGAAGGCGAGCAGGTCACGAGCGTGCACGTGACCGCGGGAGACATCGTCGCCCGAGGAGTCAACTCCGTCTCGACAGTGTCACTGGGGCTTTCGATCGTCGTGGGAGCACTGGCCTGGTTGGCCGTGATCGCCGTGTTCGCGACGCTGACGGTGCGGTTCCTGCACGGGCGATTCTTCGACAGGGGCAATCCCCGACTGCTCGACGCCGCGGCGTGGACCATGCTCGGCGGGGCGCTCGCGGTCTACATGCTCGAGACGTTCGGCCGGAACGGGGTGCTGGCCGCCGCGGGCCTGTCCGGATACGTCCCGCCTTCGTGGGCGGTGGCAGCGCCGTTCATCCCGATCTGGATCGCCGCGATGGCGCTGGGACTCATCTCGCTCGCGTTCCGCCGCGGCATCCGGATGCAGCGCGACAGTGAAGGACTCGTGTGACTCCCGCGGAGTCCGACGAGGACGGACCGAGCGGCATCCACTGCCGACTGGACGAACTGCTCGAGGACAAGGGGATGACGCTGACCCGACTGTCCGAGCTGGTCGGCGTCTCGGTCGTCAACCTCTCGGTGCTCAAGAACGACCGCGCTCGGGCGATCCGCTACTCCACACTCGCTGCGATCTGCCGCGTCCTGGAGTGCCAGGTCGGCGAGCTCCTCGTCCTGCGCGAACCGTGATGGCGCCCTGCGACCGACCCCGAGCAGCGCGAACCGTGATCGGATGCCGAGGCCGCGGCATCCGATCACACCGAGGTCAGTGCTCGCCGACGATGGGGATCCGCACGTTGTCGAACTCCGCGCCGGTCAGCACCGCGAAGGTCTCGGCGTCATCGGCCAGACCCTCGGCGACGGCGAGCACCGCACGCGGGGCCAGGTCCATCGTGCACACCTGATCCGTCGGCGGCGTGGCGAACAGGACGGTGACCTCGGACGGGCCGGAGAGGGTGACCGTCTCGACCATCGGCGCGCAGGTCGAGGATCCCCACGTGAGGATCACGAACTGGCCGTCCGCATCGGTCCACCCGGCGCTGGGCGCGTAGTCGGTCGGACCGCCGGCGGTGAGGCCCGGGACACCGTCCAGATCGGTGTCGCCGCGCCACCCGTCGCCGGTGACCCGGATCTCCAGATCCTGGGTGGGGTCCACACCCGCAGGCAGCACGACCAACGACACACGAGGGCCGTAGTCCGCGGTGCAGGCGGTGTCGGCATCCGGCCCGACAAGGGTCACAGTCAGCACCGAGCCGTCGAGCGTCGCATCCTCCGCGGTGGGGACGCAGCCAGAGCTGCCCTGGGTGACCAGGCCGATCATCCGCCCGTCGTCCAGCCAGGCGGCGTCGATCTCCTGCTCCTCTCCTCCCCCCGCAGCTGGGCTGGAGGACGGGGCGCCGGCGACCGGAGCAGCGCATCCGGCGAGGGCGAGGCCGGTCAGCAGCACGGCAACGGGCAGGGCGAGCAGACGGTGCGAGGCGATCATGACCCGAGTGTCCTGCATGCGACTGGACTTCGCCAGGGAATCCGGTCACGGCCGGGTCACGGCGCCGGAGCTATTGCAGCGCGGAGGTGAGGCGCGCCAGGTTGTCCAGCACGGTGGAGCGCAGGGGCTGCTTCTCCCACTCCTCCAGGGTGAGCTGGCGGCTCAGCGCACGGTAGCTCGCTTCGACGTCGCGCATCTCGGTGACGAACTGCTCTCCGCGCACGAGCATCGAGATCTCCATGTTCAGACCGAACGAGCGCATGTCCATGTTGCTGGAGCCGATGATGCCGAACCCGTCGTCGATCGTCATCGACTTGCTGTGCAGGATGTAGGGCTTGCGGTACATCCAGATCTTCACTCCTGCGCGCAGCAGCACCTCGTAGTAGCTGCGCTGGGCGTGGTAGACGATCGCCTGATCGCCCTCCTCGGAGACGAACAGCTCCACGTGCAGCCCACGATGGCAGGCGGTGGTGATCGCGAGGAGAAGCGCTTCGTCCGGCACGAAGTAGGGGCTGACGATGATCACCTTGCGCTGGGCGTAGTAGATCAGTGCGAGGAACAGCCGCAGATTGTTCTCGAATTCGAAGCCGGGGCCGGAGGGGATGATCTGGCAGTCCAGATCCCCGGGCCCGGAGGACACATTGAACAGGTCGATCTCGTCGGTGAGGATCTCACCGGTCTCGCTGAACCAGTCCGAGAGGAAGACGGCGTTCACCGAAGCGACGACCGGTCCCTCCAGCCGGGCCATCAGGTCGACCCAGTGCAGACCGCGTTTGATGTTCTTCTTCAGGTTGTAGGTGGAGTCCGTGACGTTCTGCGAACCCATGAAGGCGACGTTGCCGTCGATCACCAGAAGCTTGCGGTGGTTGCGCAGATCGGGCCGCTGATATTTGCCCTTGAACGGCTGCACCGGCAGCATCAGGTGCCATTGGGCCCCCATCGCATCCAGCCGCTTCAAGGTCTCCTTGTAGAACGGCTTGCCGCGGTTGGCCCAGTGATCCAGCAGCACCCGCACCGTGACCCCGCGCGCGGCGACCTCCTCCATCGCGCGGAACAGGTTGTCCGTGGACGGGTCGGTCTGCAGGATGTAGAACTCGATGTGCACGTACCGGGTGGCCTGCCGGATGGCCGCGGCCATCTCGTCCAGACTCTGCTGGTAGTCCGAGATCAGGTGCGCCGCGTTGTCGCCGGCCAAGGGCATCGCGCCGAGGTTGCGGTTGAGCGTCACCAGCGAGGTGAACCAGTCCGGGGCGTGCGGGCGCAGCGTCCCGAAATCCAGCGAGGCGCTCGTGTCCTGGATGTACGTGTTGATCTGCTGCTGCATGCGGCGGCGTTTGCGCGGAAGCCGCGGATTGCCGATGAGCAGGAAGAGGAAGACCCCGATCAGGGGGATGAAGTAGATCGCCAGCAGCCATGCCATCGCTGCGGTCGGGCGGCGGTTGCGCGGCACGATGATGACTGCCGCGATGCGGATGGCGATGTCCGTGACGAAGACGAGGATCAGCCACCACGTCGCGTCGAACGTGACAGTCATCAAGTGGCCTCCCCCGCCCGGACGTTCCCCCAGCGTACGGGAGAACGACTCAGCGCTCGGACGCCGCCGACGGCGCCGGGGGCAGACCCCGCTTGGCCCGCTCCTGCGCCTCCACCCGCGCGTACACGCGACGCTCGGTGCGGTCGCTGCGCAGGATGCTGCGGAGGATGAAGAAGAACAGCCCGCTCACCACGACCGTGGGCAGCAGCGACCAGAACACCGCGACCCAGTAGCTATCCATGCCTCCAGGATACCGTCCAGCGGTTCCTCCCCACCCCGGTGCGGCCACCGACCCTTCCCCAGTGCGGACCCAAGCCCGTTCGCGCCGGCCCGGGACGACCCAAGCTCGACTCATGACCACGACCGTCACAGCCGCGAATGCGGCGCAATTCCTCTCCTTCGTGCCCCAGATGCTCGGCTATCACCCCACCCGCAGCCTCGTTCTGGTTCCCTTCTCCGGGTCGCGGAGCATCGGTGCGATGCGGTTCGATCTGCCCGGCACTGCCGACCTCGACGACCTGGATCGGTTCACCGCGACCCTGGTGGGCATGGTCTGCCGCTTGCCCGACGCGGATGCGGTGGCCGCGGTTGCGTACACCGACGCTGTCTTCGCCGCCGCGGGACTGCCGCACCGCGATCTGATCACGGCGCTCGAACGCCGTGCCGACGCGTGCGGCATCCGGCTGACCGACGCGCTGTGCGTCGCGGCGGACGGCTGGGGCTCCGCGTTCGATCCTTCGTGCCCGCCGTCCGGCCGTGCCCTGGCCGAGCTCGGCGCGGCGCCCGAGAGTGCCGCAGCGCTGTCGGTGACCGCGGGAGATCAGGCCACCGGCGCCGAGCTGCCGCGCGTCCCGCGGGATGAGAGGGCGCGAACGGCCGACGCGCTCGCGTCGCTGGAGGATGCGGTCAGGCTGCTGTGCGGTCCGGACTCCGGTGCGCGGCGACCGGGCGGGACGGCATCCGGGGACGGGCGGACGGATGCCGCGGCATCCGTGGCCGGATCCGCAGACCAGCACCGCGTCGATCCCCGCGCGCTGGCCGCTGTGTGCACGCTGGATGATCTCCCGACGCTGTTCGAGGAGTCGCTGGGGTGGGATCCCGGATGTCTGGCCCCGTTCCAGGCGGCGGCACTGGTGTGGTGCCTCGGGCGCCCCGCGCTGCGCGACATCGCGCTCGTCCAGTGGAGCGGCGGCATGGCTGCGGGCGATGAAGCCCTGGATGCGCAGCTGCGCTGGGAGGCGGGTGAGGAGTACCCCGCCCATCTGGCGATGCAGATGTGGGGAGAGGGCGAGCGGCCGGATCCCGACCGGCTCGAAGCGGCGCTCGCCCTCTCTCGACGCATCGCGGCGGCCGCACCGCGCGCGGAGCGGCCGGGACCCCTCGCCACGTGCGCGTGGCTGGCGTGGGCGCTGGGCCGCTCCACCCACGCCGAGAGCTACGCGGCGCGGGCATGCCGGATCGAGCCGGAGCACGGGCTGGCCGAGATCGTGCGCTCCTTCGTCTATGCCGGGCATCTGCCGGACTGGGCGTTCCGGCGCAGGTGACGCGTGCCGCCTGGCTCGCCGCGCGGTGCGGTGCTACTTCACCAGCGGGAAGAGGATCGTCTCGCGGATGCCGAGACCGGTGATCGCCATCAGCAGACGGTCGATGCCCATCCCCAGGCCGCCCGACGGCGGCATCCCGTGCTCGAGAGCGCGGAGGAACTCCTCGTCCACGCGCATGGCTTCCACGTCACCGCGTGCGGCGAGCTTGGCCTGCTCGGTGAACCGCTCGCGCTGGATGACGGGATCGACGAGCTCCGAGTAACCGGTCGCAAGTTCGAAACCGCGGACGTAAAGGTCCCACTTCTCCACCACGCCCGGGATCGAGCGGTGCTCGCGCACCAGCGGGCTGGTGTCCAGCGGGAAGTCCATGACGAAGGTCGGACGCACCAGGCCGGGCTTGACGAAATGCTCCCACAGCTCCTCGACGAGCTTGCCGTGCGTGGCCAGCGGCGGCTCCTCGATGCCCTCGCGGGCCACGAGCGCCCGGAGGTCCTCGACCGAGGTCTGGGGCGTGATCGGAACACCGGATGCCGCCGACAGCGAGTCGTACATCGAGATGCGGTCCCACTGGCCGCCGAGGTCGTACTCGGTCCCGTCCGCCCAGGTGACGGTGGTGGAGCCGGCCACGGCCACAGCCGCGTTCTGGACGAGGTCCTGCGTCAGGTCGGCGATGCCGTTGTAGTCGGAGTACGCCTCGTAGGACTCGAGCATCGCGAACTCCGGACTGTGGGTGGAGTCCGCTCCCTCGTTGCGGAAGTTGCGGTTGATCTCGAACACCCGGTCGAGCCCGCCGACGACGGCGCGCTTGAGGAACAGCTCCGGAGCGATGCGCAGGTACAGCTCGGTGTCGAACGCGTTCGAGTGGGTCACGAAGGGGCGGGCAGATGCGCCGCCGTGCTGGACCTGCAGCATCGGCGTCTCGACCTCGATGTAGCCGCGGTCGGTGAACGTCTGGCGCAGGGACGCGTTGACCTTCGCGCGCGCCCGCACCGTCTCCCGTGCCCGGTCGCGCACGATCAGATCCAGGTACCGGCTGCGCACGCGGCTCTCCTCGGAGAGCTCGCTGTACATGTTGGGCAGGGGCAGGATCGCCTTGGCGGCGATCTGCCAGTCCGACACCATGATGGACAGCTCGCCGCGACGGCTGGAGATGACCTCACCGCGCACGAAGACGTGGTCGCCCAGGTCGACCAGGTCCTTCCAGCGCTGCAGCGACTCCTCGCCTACGCCGGCGAGCGAGACCATCGCCTGGATGCGACTGCCGTCTCCGGCCTGCAGCGTGGCGAAGCACAGCTTGCCGGTGTTGCGGCTGAAGACCACGCGACCGGCGACGGCCGCGGTCACACCGGTCTCGGCGCCGGCTTCCAGCTCGCCGAAACGGGCGCGAAGCGCGGGGATGGTGTCGGTGATCGGCACGGCGACCGGATACGCGCCGCCCGCGGCATCCGGCCGTTCGGCGATCAGCCGCTCGCGCTTGGCCAGTCGCACGGCCTTCTGCTCGAAGACGTCCTCCTCGGTCGGCTCGTTCGCGTCGGCAGGCGCAGGCGTAGTGCTCATCGTTTCGGGCTCCTCGGAAGTCGGCCCAAGTCTATCCGCGCGCACGAAGCGACCTCGCGGCCCCCGGTCGGCGCCGGGATCAGCCCTCCAGCGCGGTCGTCGGATCGTCGGTGGCCGCGGAGCCCGCTTCGGACAGTGCCTGATCGACGGTGGAGTGCACGAGCGCGGAAAGGTACCGGCCGGGGTCGGGAACACCCGCCTCGGCCAGCAGCCGCGTGGACTGGCGGACGATGGACTGGGAGAACTCGGTGGCGGTCTCGAGGGCCTCCGCGTACGCGGCGCGCGATTCCTCGGCGACGACGACCGGCTCGCAGCCGAGTTCGACGGCGAGCGCCTGGGCGATCGGCAGCACGGGTGCCGGCGCGGTGACGGCCGCATACGCCTGGGAGAGCTGACGCAGATCCATCGAGGTTCCACTGAACGCCACTGCGGGGTGCACCGCGAGCGGGATCGCGCCCTTCGCGGCGGCCGGCGCGAGGACGCCGATGCCGTACGCGGGATCGGTGTGCATGACGAGCTGGCCCGGCTGCCACGCGTTCAGGTCGGCCAGTCCGGCGACCAGTCCGGGCAACTCCTCGTGGGGTACGGCGATGACGACCAGCTCACTGCGGCGGACGACCTCGAGCGCATCCAGGACGGGCACGCCGGGCAGGATCGCCTCGACGCGTTCTTCGTCCGAGCCGCGGGTGATCCCCACCACCGCATGTCCGGCCCCGCCGAGGGCGGCGCCCACGACCGGTCCCACCCGACCGGCGCCGATGATGCCGACGCCGAGCCGGCCGTCGCGCCTCACCGTGCGCCTCCCGGTTCCGCGACCGGCTCGGATGCCGCCGCGTCGCCCGCCCAGCGATGGCTGCGGTCGGTTGCGGCCGCGGCCACCGCCGCAGCTTCGGCGTCGTCGAAGAGTGCGAGCGCGGCATCCCGGTCCAGCACCCCCAGGCGGCCGGACACCCGGCCCGCGATCGTATGGGCGCGGATGCCGGCGACCGACAGGGTCCGATCGATCGGACCCTGCTCGATGCCGACGCTCTGCAGCCGGGCGAGCGGGAACACGGCCAGCTTGCGCCAGATCAGGCCACGCCGCAGCAGCAGTGCCTGCGGGAGCAGCAGGAAGCCGTTGCGCTTCCAGGACAGCGGACGCAGCAGGCGCGCCCGCCGCGGTGTGTTCGTGTAGGGGTCGTCCGGTCTGGGCCCGAGGACCCCGTGCTCGAACACGAGCGGCCAATCGCTCTCCGGCAACGTGGGCAGCAGCAGACGCATCACGCGCTCGACATCCTGGCGGGTGCCGACCGGCAGGACGGTGGTGAACTGATCCGCGTTGGCGTCGGCGATGCCGCGCCCGGAGAGCCGGTTGACCGTGATCGACCACCACCCGAACGGCCGCCAGAGGATCGACTGGTCCACTTCGACCGCGTGCACGCGCCCGGGCGGGAGGATCTCGGTGATGGTGGTGAACAGACCGAACGTGATGCGCACTCCGCTGGGCGTCGGGGCGATCGAATAGCGCAGCGACCGCGTGATGGTGCGCACCCAGTACGCCCCGAATCCGAGGAGCGCGGGCACCAGGCTGAACAGCACCCACGGGGTGCCGGCGATGGACCCCACGATGATCGCGACGACGATGGCCAGCAGCCACAGCGTCGAGGTGCTCAGCAGGCGTGAGGCGATGAGGCGCCCGACGGGGATGTGCACGACCGACTCGGGTTCCCTGACCGGCTCCTCCGCACCCGTGATGATGCCGCTGATTCCGGCGCTGACCACGGATGCCGCGTTCGCGACCCGCGATGCGTGCGGAGCGGAGCCGGGGCCGGGTGCGCCCGCCGGACGGCGCCCGGATGCGAGCCGGAGGATGTCTGCCCGCACCGCCTCGGCGTTCGGGGTGGACAGGTATTCGAGCTTGACGTTCGAGTCCAGACCCGCGCCGACCACTTCGAGCTTCGCCATGCCGACCAGCCGGGCGAACATCGGACGCGTGAGGTTGACACCCTGCACGCGATCCAGCGGTGCCCGCCGATGGGTCCGGAACAGCACGCCGCTGCGCACTTCGACGTCGTCGCCGGTGATGCGGAACGTGTGGAATCGCCACGACAGGTAGAACAGGCCGATGAGCACGAACAGAATCGCCAGCAGCGCAAGCCCGGCGACGAGGACGAGGTTGTTGGCGACGATGAAATCGATGGGGTCACCACCCTGCATCTCCTCCACCTCGATGTCGATGTCGTCGTCGAGCCAGGGCACGAAGATGAAGACCAGGCGGTCGCGCAGGTTCGCGATCACGACACCGGCGATGACGACCAGGAACAGCCCGCCGCGGAAGAGCGGGGTCAGCGGATGCAGGCGGTGCCATTCGCCGTCGGTCAACGAGCGAGCCGCGGGGCCGGGCACGCCGGCCGGAGCCGACGGCGGATCGCTCGGCGGAAGCGGAGGCTGCGCGTGCACCTACAGACCCGTCCGACGCGTCTCGGCCACGTCCACGAGCGTGTCGCGCAAGCGCTCCGCGGCCTCCTGCTTGAGCCCGGGGATGACGACGCCGGTGGATGCCGCGGCGGTCACCAGCTTGAGCTGAGCGATGCCGAAACCGCGGTCCAGCGGGCCGTGCGTGATGTCCACGAGCTGCATCCGCCCATACGGCACGGCGACCACCCGTTGCCACAGGATGCCGCGACGGAACACCAGGTCGTCGCGGCGCAGCTGATATCCGTAGGCGCGCGCCTGACGAGGCGTGATCACGATCGTCCAGATGAGGATGACCAGGAAGATCCCGCCCGGGATCCACGCCCACCACTGGTGCCACACCAGAGTCAGCAGCAGCATGGCCGCCAGGACCAGGACAGCGAGCGCGCCCGTGGAGATCAGCTGCACCCACACGTATTGACGGGCCAGCTGATGCCAAGTGCCGTCGCCGAGCGGAAGCCGGCCCTCCGCGCGCGGTTCGCGGATCGACGAGTACGTGCCGGAATCCAGGACGTCCAGCGACGCGGCGTCCGTCGGCGGGACGGGCAGGTCCGCGTGCGCGGCGGCGGAGCCAGGCTGCGCCGGGAGCGGCTCGCTACGTGGCGAGTCCGGGGTCGTCGCCTCCGGGCTGTTCGTCATCGTCGTCCTTCCGGATCGTGCAGAGATGCTCGGCATACAAGCCTGCGGCCACCAGCAGTGCACCGCAGACGAGGGTCGCGATGATGGCGCCCAACGAGCCTACCGAGGGAGAAACCGGGCGGGTCAGCAGGAACAGCGCCAGACCACCGGCGAGGCCGCCGACGGCGGCTCCGACGATGCTCGACGCCTTCGCCAGCATGGCGATGCGCAGCGCCCAGAACGGGTTGACCGGCTGACCGTGCACTCCCCGCGTCGCACGGCGGATGGGCAGCGCGAGCGCCACGACGATTCCGCCGAGCAGCACCAGGAAGATCGGCAGGGTGATGGAGGGGATGAAGGTCGCCCGGCCCACGGCGGTGAGCCCCTGGTCCAACAGGAACCCGAGGGCGACTCCGATGGCCGCCGCGATCAGCAGGATGCCGGCCCCGGTTCGTCTCACGAGCCGCTCCGCAGCCGATCCAGGACCGCGTCCACCCTGCCTTGACCGGGCAGTTCCGCATCCGGATCGATCGTCAGCCACGGTTGAAGCACGAAGTCGCGCTCAGCGGCCCGTGGATGCGGCAGGGTCAGCAAGACGTCTTCGCTGATCACCGCGCCGTAGGAGATGAGGTCCAGATCCAGCGTCCGATCCCCCCACCGCTGGTGCCGCTCACGCCCGTGGCGGGTCTCGATCCGGTGCAGGAACTCCATCAGCAGGGACGGCGCGAGCCGCGTGGTCACCAGCGCGACGGCGTTCAGGTACGCCGGGGCCGCGGCATCCGGGCCCTCCGGCGTGACGGCCACCGACTCCACCGGCGCGGACGCGCGCACCTCGTCCACCAGCGGCAGCCGCCGCAGGTCCTGGATCGCCGCCTCGAGAGTCGCCGCGCGGTCGCCCAGGTTGGCACCGAGGGCGACGACCGCCCGCACCGGCCCGGGATCGGTCCGGTGCGGGTCGGTGTCGATTCCCTCGGCGAGTCGGCGGCTCACTAGCGGGATTCCGGTCGGCTGCGGCGGATCGTGACGGAAACGTCGGCGAACTGCAGCGGGATGGGCGCTTCCGGCTTGTGCACCGTCACCGCGACCATGCGCACCCCGTCGTAACCGAGCAATGCGTCGGCGATGCGCTGGGCGAGCGTCTCGAGCAGGTTGACGGGTTCTCCGGCGACGATGGCGGCGATCTGCTCGGCCGCCTCGCCGTAGTGCACCGTATCGACGACATCGTCGCTGGCCGCCGCCGTCGTGGTGCTGACGTGGAGCGTCGCGTCGACGATGAAGTACTGGCCGTCCCGGCGCTCACTCTCGTACACCCCGTGCCGACCGAACACCCGCAGGCCGGTCAGCGTGATCTCGTCCGCGACGTCCATCGAATTCTCCCTCAGGCTCGGCGTGCGGCAGGGTGCCACCACTCATCGGCGATCCGCAGTGCGTCCCGCGTCCCGACCACATCATGCACTCGGACCGCCCACGCGTCCGCCTGAGCCGACAGAACACTCGTGATCGCGGTGGCAAGATCGCGGCGCGACTCCGAGACGTCGTCAGCGGCATCCGCGCTGAGCGCCTCGGCCAGGAAGCGCTTGCGGCTGGTGCCCACCAGCACACGGTGCCCGAGGCCGGCGATGCGCGGCAGCGCTGTGAGCACGTCCCAGTTCTGTGCGCCCTTCTTGCCGAACCCGATCCCCGGGTCCACAATCACCCGTGCGGGGGGGATGCCGGCAACGGCAGCCGCCTGCACCCGCTCGGACAGCTCCCTGATCACCTCCACGACGACGTCTGCGTACTCGGCACGCGCGTACATGTCCGTGGACGGGCCGCGCCAGTGGCCGATCACGAGGTCGGCGCCCGTGGAGGCGACGGCCGCGAGCAGATCCGGGTCCGCAAGTCCGCCCGAGACGTCGTTCACGATACGAGCACCGGCCTGCGCCGCAGCCAGGGCGGTGGAGGCGTTCATCGTGTCGATGCTCACCGCGATGCCCGCGTCGGCCAGTGCTCGGACGACCGGCAGCACACGCTCCTGCTCGATCCGCGGGGCGACTCGCTCCGCGCCCGGACGGGTGGACTCGCCCCCCACGTCGAGGATGTGCGCTCCCTGCGAACGCAGCAGCAGACCATGGGCGATCGCCGCATCCGGGTCCACGAAGCGGCCACCGTCGCTGAATGAGTCCGGGGTGACGTTGACGATCCCCATGATGAGGGTGCTCATCCGCGCGGCGCCCCGAGCAGCGCGATCAACTCCGCCCGGGCGGCGGGTTCGGACAGTTCCCCGCGGGCGGCGATGGTGACGGTCGAGGCCTCGGTCTGCCGCTCACCGCGCATCGTGACGCACTCGTGGCTGGCATCGAGGACGACCAGCACACCGCGGGCGTCCAGAGAATCGGCGATCGTGTCGGCGATCTGCTCGCCGAGGCGCTCCTGCACCTGCGGACGGGACGCCAGGATGTCCACGACCTTCGGCAGTGCGCCCAGCCCGACGACCTGTTCCCCGGGCAGATAGGCGATGTGCGCGTGGCCGCGGAACGGAAGCAGGTGGTGCTCGCACACCGACCGGAAGCGGATGTCGCGGAGCATGACCGCACCCGAGGGCAGCGTGTCCGGCGCGGGGCCGCGTGCGATCGAGATCGTGTGCGCGAGGGGCGCGGCAGGATCCACCCCCACGCCGGAGAAGAACTCCGCATAGGCGTCTGCGACCCGCTGCGGGGTCAGATGCAGGCCGGGGCGTTCGGGGTCCTCACCGATCGCCGCCAGCAGCTCGCGAACGAGCGCAGCGACGCGCTCACGATCGACGGCCACAGGCCCGAGCCTACGCGGTCGCGGGACGCGCCTGCCCGCTGGGACGACGCTTCGTGGCTTTCTCGGGCGCCTCCTGCTCGGCCTCCACGGCCGCGGCGATGCCTTCGGGGTGCGTTCGGCGCGGCACCTCGACGGGCGGCCGGACCGAGACCGGACGCTCGTTGCTGGAGAGCCACTGCGGCCGCGGCGGAAGCCGCTTGACGTCCTTGAAGATCTCGGCGAGCTCGATGTGGTCGAGCGTCTCCTTCTCCAGCAGCTCCAGCGCGAGCCGGTCCAGGACATCCCGGTTGTCGTTGAGCACCTGGTAGGCCTCGTTGTGGGCCTGTTCGATCAGCTCGCGGACCTGCAGGTCGATGCGCTCGGCGAGCCGTTCACTGAATTCCCGGCCGTGGCCCATGTCGCGCCCCATGAACACCTCGCCGCTGGCGGAGCCGAGCTTCACGGGTCCGACCTCGTTGGTCATGCCGTACTCGGTGACCATCTTGCGGGCGATCCCGGTGGCCTTCTCGATGTCGTTGGAGGCGCCGGTGGTGGGGTCGTGGAACACGATCTCCTCGGCCACGCGACCGCCCATCGCGTACGTGAGTTGGTCCTGCAGCTCGTTGCGGGTGACGGAGTACTTGTCATCCAGCGGGAGGACCATCGTGTACCCGAGCGCTTTGCCGCGGGGCAGGATGGTGACCTTCGTCACCGGGTCGGTGTTGTTCATCGCCGCCGCCGCGAGAGCGTGACCGCCTTCGTGGTACGCGGTGATCAGCTTCTCCTTGTCGCGCATGACGCGGGTGCGGCGCTGCGGTCCCGCGATGACACGGTCGATGGCCTCATCCAGTGCGCGGTTGTCGATCAGCTGCGCGTTGGAGCGCGCGGTCAGCAGCGCCGCCTCGTTGAGCACGTTGGCCAGGTCAGCGCCGGTGAACCCGGGCGTCTTGCGGGCGACGACTTCGAGGTCCACGCCCTCCGCGAGGGGCTTGCCGCGGCCGTGCACTTCGAGGATCCGCTTGCGGCCCTTCAGGTCCGGCGCGTCCACGCCGATCTGGCGGTCGAAACGACCCGGGCGCAGCAGTGCGGGGTCCAGGATGTCGGGTCGGTTCGTCGCCGCGATGACGATGACGTTGACCTTCGGGTCGAAGCCGTCCATCTCCACGAGCATCTGGTTGAGCGTCTGCTCGCGCTCGTCGTGACCGCCGCCCATCCCGGCGCCGCGGTGACGGCCCACCGCGTCGATCTCGTCGATGAAGATGATCGCCGGCGCGCTCTCCTTGGCCTGGTTGAACAGGTCGCGGACGCGGCTCGCACCGACGCCCACGAACATCTCGACGAAGTCCGAGCCCGAGATCGAGTAGAACGGCACACCGGCCTCACCGGCGACCGCCCGGGCGAGGAGGGTCTTGCCGGTTCCGGGAGGGCCGTACAGCAGCACGCCCTTCGGGATGCGGGCCCCCACGGCCTGGAACTTGGAGGGGTCCTTGAGGAAGTCCTTGATCTCTTGCATCTCTTCGATGGCCTCATCGGCGCCGGCGACATCGTCGAAGGTCACCGTGGGTGACTCCTTCGAGACGAGCTTGGCCTTGGACTTGCCGAACTGCATGACCTTGCTCCCGCCGCCCTGGGCGCTGGAGAGCAGGAACCAGAAGAGCACGCCGAGCAGCAGAAGCGGCAGCATGAGCGAGAGGATGCCGTCGAACCAGCTCGGACGCGGCACGGAGTCGTTGAAACCGTCGGCGGGGTCGGCGGCGGTGATCGCGTCGACGACCTCTTCGGCGCGTGCCGAGACGTAGTAGAACTGCACGTCGGAAGCGCCCTCGTAGGGCTTGGACAGCTTCATGTCGACACGCTGATCACCGTCGGTGTTCACGACCTCGGTGACCGTCGAACCGTCCAGGAGCTTGAGCCCCTCCTGGGTGGAGATCTGCTTGGCTCCGCCAAGGCTGGAGATGAGCGAGAACCCGACGATCAGGAAGATCCCGATCAGCAGCACGTAGAAGAGCGGGTTTCGGGTGATCTTCTTCAGGTCCATGGTGCGGGCGGCGCCCGTTCCCTTTCGTCGACGATCCGTGCGCACAAGGGCTCGGGGCCTCGGCGACGGTGAAATCAGGGTATCGCGGGCTGCCTATGCCCAGACTGTGCATTCGCCCGGGGCGTAATCAGCCGGCGCGGGTCGGTGGTGTGCGGAAAGACTGCTCGCCGCTGCGCCGCATCGAGGCCCCGAGACTGCTCGCCGTTGCGCGGCATCGCGGCCTGGAGAGATCTCGATACGGCGGCTGCGCCGCCTACTCGATCTCGACGCGCCTCGGCGCAACGCCGCTGCGCGGCATTGC
The DNA here is from genome assembly GCF_030246885.1 of Microbacterium sp. zg-B185. NCBI lineage: Bacteria > Bacillati > Actinomycetota > Actinomycetes > Micrococcales > Microbacteriaceae > Microbacterium > Microbacterium sp. zg-B185. The sequence goes on along the minus strand of NZ_CP126739.1, from coordinate 187,006 downwards.
GTCGAGGCGCGTCAACTGTAAACGTGGGGGGCGAGGATCGCCACGTCGCGAAGATTGCGGTACTTCTCGGCGTAGTCCAGCCCGTAGCCGATGACGAACTCGTTCGCGATGTCGAAGCCGACGTATTTGCAGTCGACATGCACCTTCGCTGCATCCGGCTTGCGCAGCAGGGCGAACACCTCGACCGACGCCGCACCCCGGGAGGCGAAGTTCTCCAGCAGCCAGCTCAGGGTCAGGCCGGAGTCGATGATGTCCTCGACGATCAGGACGTGGCGACCGTGCAGGTCCTCGTCGAGGTCCTTGCGGATCTGCACGACGCCGCTGGACTTCGTCCCGGCGCCGTAGGAGGACACCGCCATCCAGTCGATCGGGGCGACGGTCGGCAGCGCCCGGGAGAAGTCCGCCATCACCATGATCGCGCCCTTGAGCACGCCCACGAGCAGCAGATCCTTGCCGGCGTAGTCGACCGCGACCTGTGCGGCGACCTCATCGAGCCGTGTGAGGATCTGCTCCTCGGTGACGAGGACTTCGGTGATCTCGCTCTGGATGTCCGAGGCTCGCATGCTCCGAGTCTAGAGTCGGGCCGGGTCGGCGCCGAGCGCGGCCCCGCGTCGGGGCCGCTCAGGATGCCGTGAACTCCAGTCGTCCGCCGACGCGCCGGGCGCGGCACCCGGGCAGGTCGATCGGTCCCTGTCCGGACCAGTCGGTCACCAGCCGGCCGACCTCGAGCGTCTGCGTGCGCGTCAGGCTCGAACCGAACTCGGCCGCGACCACGTGCCGGATGATGCGGTGGCGCAGGGCGGCCGGGTTGGCGGCCAGCGCTGCGATCGACACCGAGATGCCCGCCTCGGCGTGCTCGACGATGTCCTCGATGGTCTCCTGGATCATCTCCTCGAAGGCCGCGGCATCCTCCCGCAGCTGCACCGCCGTGCGGGCCAGCGCTTCGGCGATCCCGGGGCCCAGTTCGGCCTCGAGCACCGGAAGGACGGCCTCGCGCACGCGCACGCGGGCGAAGCGGCGGTCGGCGTTGTGCGGGTCCTCCCACGGCTCCAGGTCCGCGGCCCTGCAGGCGGCGCGGGTGGTCGCCCGGCGCACGGCGAGGAGGGGCCGCAGCAGCGCGACTCCCGCGCCCAGCTCGGCGGTGGGCGCCATGCCCTGCAGGCTGGTCGCCCCGGACCCGCGCGCGAGCCCCAGCAGCACGGTCTCCGCCTGGTCGTCGAGGGTGTGCCCGGCCAGCACCGCGCGCGCGCCCATCGCGGATGCTTCGCGGGCCAGCGCCGCGTAGCGCGCGGTCCGCGCGGCCGCCTCGGGGCCACCGTCGGAACCCACCTCGACGGGCACGATGCGCGCGTCGAGCCCGAGGGACCGCGCCTGACCGGCCGCCCGCGCCGCGGCATCCGCAGAGCCGTGCTGCAGCCCGTGATCGATCGTCACCGACGCCGCACGCAGCCCGAGCTTCGGAGCCTCGAACGCGGTCGCCGCCGCGAGGGCGAGCGAATCGGCGCCACCGGACAGCGCGACCAGCACGGTCTCGCCCGGCGGCAGCGCGGACAGCGCCGTCCGCACCGCCAGTCGCACCTCGGCGACGGCAGGATCCAGGCTGGGGCGGGCGTCCACGCTCCCACGGTATCGCCGCCGGAACGTCAAACCGGCGGGCGCGACCGCGGTAGGCCCGACGCCCACCGGCGCCGCGCCCGATTTCTCCCCGCTTTTTGACGGCACACGCTCGCGAGTAGGCTGGTCCGCGGCATCCACACCCGTCATCCAAGGAGCACACGCATGGGCGCACACGACGCCGTCATCGAGATCCCCCGCGGCAGCCGCGTCAAGTACGAGGTCGACCATGGCACCGGGCGGGTCTTCCTGGACCGCGTCCTGTTCACACCGATGGGCTACCCCGCCGACTACGGGTTCTTCGAGAACACCCTCGGCGAAGACGGCGACCCGCTCGATGTGCTGGTGCTGCTGGATGTCACCCTGTTCCCGGGCGTGATGGTCAACGTGCGCCCGGTGGGCGTGCTGAAGATGAAGGACGAGGCCGGCGGCGACGACAAGCTCGTCGCGGTCCTGACCAAGGACCCCCGCTGGAGCCACATCCAGGACCTCGATGACATCCCCGAGTTCACCAAGCGGGAGATCGAGCACTTCTTCGAGCACTACAAGGACCTCGAGCCCAACAAGTGGGTCAAGGTCGACGCGTGGGGCGGCAAGGACGAGGCCGACCGCATCCTCGACGAGGCGATCGTGCGCTTCGCCGAGCACGAAGGCGAGACCAAGACGCAGGGTGAGGGTGTAGCTCCCAAGACCGTCTGACGATCCGACCAGAAGGCGGATGCCGCGCACCAGCGCGTCGTCCGCCTTTTGCGTCCGGTGCCGGTGCCCGGCTACCGCAGGGTCCCGTCACGTGCCCGCGCCCGGCTACCGGCGGGTCAGAGCCAGACGCCCCGGTCCGCCAGGAAGGGGGCCGGATTGGTGGTGCGCCCGTTCAGGTACACCTCGAAGTGCAGATGGCAGCCGAACGAGTTGCCGGTCTGCCCGGTCGCGGCGATGAGGTCGCCGGAGTTGACCCACTGGCCGTGCCGGACGTAATAGCCGCCGTCCGAGATGTGCGCGTACCCGGTGGCGACGCCGCTGCCGTGATCGATCTTGATGTAGTTGCCGTAGCCGCCGTTGTATGCCGCGTAGACCACGGTGCCCTGGTACGCGGCGTAGATGCCCGACCAGCACGCCTGACCCAGGTCGGTGCCCTCGTGGTAGCCGCTGGAGCAGTAGCCGCTGCCGCACTGTACGTACCGGGGACCGTAGCCGGAGGACACACCGCCGCCGCCGGGTCGCGACCACCCTGAGCCGCCACCACCACCGCCGCCGCCGCCTCCTCCGCCGCCGCCGCCACCGCCGCCGCCTGCGGCCGGTGCGGCCGCTGCGGCTTCAGCTGCCCGCCGCTCGGCTTCGGCGCGCAGTTCCGCCTGACGCTTCTCTTCGGCGATGCGGGCTGCCTCGACGCCCGCCTGGTAATCGGCAACCGTCTTGGTCGTGGTGTCCTGCAGTGCGGCGAGCTGGGCCTGGAGCGTCGCGAGGTTGGCGGTCTGGGCATCCAGAGCAGCCTGTGCCGCGTTGGCGGCCTCCTGCGCGACGACCATCTTCTGCTCGGCGTCGCGCTGCAGGCGGTCGCGCTCGGCACGAGCGACAACGGCCTGATCGCTGAGGCTCTGCGCCGAGTCGCGGGCCATGACCGCGTCCGAGTACACCGCGCTGTTGCGCTCGATGAGCTTGTCCATCGTGCCCAGCCGGGCCAGCAGGTCATCGGTGGATGCCGCGGAGCCGGCGAAGAACAATTCCAGGGAGGTGTCATCGCCGCCGTTGCGATACAGCTGGGCTGCCAGGCGACCGGCTTTGTTCGCCGAGTCCGTGGCCTGTGCGGCCTGCTGATCCGCCTGCGCCTGCAGTTCGTCGGCACGCCGGGCCTGCGCGAAGAACGCCTGCTGTGCTTCGTAGAAGACGTCGGAGGCCAGGCGCGCGGCTTCCTGGGTGCGCGCCACCTCGTTGTTGAGGCTCTGGATCAGCCCCTGGATCTTGGTGACCTCGGCGGCCTTGGCCGCCTCGTTCGCCTTGGCCGCCTGCACGTCGTCCCACGACGGATACGTCGCGGCGAACGCGGAGGAGATCACCGGACCGCCGGTCGCCCCCAGAGCGACCACACCGAGCAGTCCCAGCCCCAGGGCGCCACGACGGCTCACGGCGGGCCAGAGCGCACGCCGCTCGGACGGCGATGGGCCGCAGCCGCACTCGTCCAGCGTCTTTTCGGGCTCCACGGATCCTCCCGTCGCGGGTTGACTTCCCTCACACTAGCAACATCAGTCACATGCGCAACGAAAACCTTCGCGTGCTCCCATCCTGCTCCTTGCCGGCAGCACACTCCACCCATTCCACCTGCCGACGGGCGATCGGAGCCGCTGGCGCGCCCGCAGCGGAGGAATCGGACCGGTTGAACGAATGCGGTGCCCGTGACCCCCTAGACTGAGGGCTACCGCGCTCTTCGCAGTCCGCGTGGTCGATTGGCGGATCAGCGTTGGATTGCGTATGCTTGAGCGTCGGTAACGGTGAGCCCCCGGGTTCATCCGGCCCCATCGTTTAGCGGCCTAGGACGCCGCCCTTTCACGGCGGTAGCACGGGTTCGAATCCCGTTGGGGTCACGCCCGACACATAATTTAATACGCATGGCCCTGTAGCGCAGTTGGTTAGCGTGCCGCCCTGTCACGGCGGAGGTCGCGGGTTCAAGTCCCGTCAGGGTCGCTCCACGGCGACAGGCCCTTTTTTCGAAGAGGGCCTTTCGTCTAGGACGTGACATCTTCGGATGCCGCGCGGCTCTGTAGCTCAGTTGGTAGAGCGCACGACTGAAAATCGTGAGGTCACGGGATCGACGCCCGTCGGAGCCACACGGGTGACCGTTACAGTCACCCCAGAAACCCTCGCCTAGCTTCTACATGGCGGGGGTTTCGCTTTTGCCGGCAGGGTTGCTGGTCAACGATGTGCGCAGCGTTCGGGATGGGGGGGGAAGTTCACCAACCTCGCTCGACTGCTCAGCAGGCCGTATGTGCGATCGCAGATGATGATCGAGATCAAGAATGATGTCGTCACGCTCGATGCTGGGAATGATTTTGCCACCGACGTGCTGCGTGTGGTCTTCCATGACCTCACCACGATCAAGGTCGACTCCATCAAGACGGCACGCCGACGTCGTCATCCGCTACGGCTACGGCAACCCCTGCCCCGACCGCTTCTGACCCGCGGGGTTCGTTTCGCCGCCCGGCGGCGAGCTGAACACGCTCCCCTGTCGCTATTGGTCGCCTCACGGACCCATTCGTGACAGGCGCGCGGATGCCGGCCGGCTCACCGCACGCGTTTGATGTAAAGGAACCTTGTCTGTAAAGTTTCCTGTACATCGGGGACTAGCGCAAGAGACGCTCAGCCTCGGAGAAAGGCGGACGACATGGATGAGAGCACAACGACGCGGAGCCGTTGGGGGCGCGCTCACTTCGGCGGCGGTTCCGCAACATTGTTGGGCGCGTCACTACTGATGGGCGGGCTCGTCTCCGCCGGCGCGGGCGGACTCTTCGTGTCGGTGACCCCCACCGAACGTCCGATACTCGCTTTCGCGCTCGTCATGGTGGGGACCTTCCCCGTCGCGACAGCACTGGGCTGGGTGCTGTTCGTCGACCGCGCAACCCTTTCGGAAGCACTCGAGAACCCCGACGATTCCGTCGAGTCCTTCTGGTACCACAAGGCGGCGAGCGGTGCGTTCCATGACCTGCTGATCGTCGGCGGGCTTGGCGCAGCCGGATTCTCGCTGCTACAGATCGAGGCATCCGTCGGTCTGGTGCTTGCTGGAGTGCTGCTTTTCACCATGCTCGATGTCGCAGCGCGTTACCTGTGGCTGAAGAAGTCCGCCACCTGATGAAGAACACGCTTCCGCAGCGCCGCCAAGACCTGGGCTGGTCTCAACAACGACTAGCCGACGAACTCGGAGTGTCACGCCAGACGATCATTTCGATTGAGAAAGGCCGTTACGACCCGTCGCTACCCGTTGCGTTCAGGCTCGCAGCGACGTTCCAATGCAGCATCGAGGACTTGTTCGTCTTCGACGAAGGCGACACGGCTTCGGACGCGGACTGCACGAAATCGTAGAGCCGGTCGCATCGGAGTACGTGTCGATGTACAAGGGCCTCGGCGGGATGTCGGGGGCCGTGCTGGCGGGGGACGAGGCCTTCGGTCGCGAGGCGCGAGTGCGGCGAGTGCGGTACGGCGGGAATGTGTTTCGTCAGTTCCCGGCGATCATCGACGCGCTGGACGGACTTGAGACCCGGCTCGACCGCATGGGCACCTGGCATCGACACGCGGAGATCGTCGCGGAGGGGCTTCCGGCGCCTTCCCGAGTTGCACATCACGCCCGATCCCCCGCACATCAGCGAGTTCTGGGTGTCCAGCGAGTTGCCCGCAGCCGCGCTCGAGGCCGCTGTGGAGGAGCATCGCGTCGCCTCCGGCGATCGTTGGCTGCATGGCTGGTGGACGGATGATCGGGCGCCGCCATGAACGACGCGACGATCCGCGACGGCGCACTGGCATGGAGCGCGGACGACGTCGCCGGTACCGGGCGTCTCATACTCGATCGCGCTACCGCTCTCGCGAGCATGGACGTTCCGGGATGAGCGCCTCAACAGTGGATGGACGACCACGCTGACTCCGTCGCCTGCCTTGGAGCTGAACTGGACGGGATGCTGATCGCGATGGCGTGGCTCATCGTCTTCGAGGGTGTGCCAGACGTCGGGAACGTTCGACGGCTGCGCGGAGCCGCCCGGGCCTGGCGGCCTGACGCCGATGGCGTCCCGGTTCGATCACTCCGGGCCGACGGTGTGCTGCCCGCTCTCTCGACTCGGTCGGGTGGGGGTTCTGCCGGCGAGTTCCGCGACGACGCTGTCGCCGCCAACGAAGACGGAGCGCCCCTCGCGCACCGCTTCGCTGATCAGCTGGGTGAGCTCATCTCGCCGCTCGCGCACGAGCTCGATCCACCAGGGCGGGGCGTCGGTGGATGGCGCATGCTCGGCGCCCCAGTCCGCTGCAGCCAGGAGCAGCGGCACGAGACCGACGCCAGTTTCGGTGAGCGTATACACCTCTTTGCGCCCGTCGGTCGGATGCACCGCGCTTTGCAGGATCCCGCGCTCCTGCAAACGCGTCAGGCGTGCGCTGAGGATGTTCCGCGCCATCCCCTCCGTGCTGCTCAGGAACTCGCCGAATGTTCGCTTGCCGAAGTACACGATGTCGCGGACCACCAGCAACGACCACGGGTCTCCCAGTAACTCCAGAGTGAAGTTGATCGGGCACTCGGAACGACGGGCGACAGTGTGCTTCATCGGGTCTTGACACCTTTCATCCCGGTCGATACCTTTCAGTTGCATTTTACTACTGATTGGGATGTCATGCCTGGATCAACATTCGATGTCGAGGTGGAACGTAGCTTCGGTGCGCCCATAGAGCACGTGTGGCGCGCGTGGACCGACCCCGCGGATCTTCGGATGTGGTGGGGCCCGGAAGGCTTCACGTGTCCCCGCGCGGAGGCCGACATCCGCGTGGGCGGGCGCATCCGGGTCACGATGCAAGCCCCAGCGGCGTGGGGCGGGTTCCAACAGCACAGCACCTGGACGATCACGGAGCTTCATCCGCCACGGTTGCTGCGCTACGTGTTCACGTTTACGGACGCGGGCGGGAACCACATCACCCCCGCAGAGGCGGGCATCCCGCCGGGCGTGCCGGATGAAGGTCAGCACATGGTGGAGCTCACCCCGACACCGGACGGGGGCACCCGGTTGCGGATGACTGAGTCCGGCTACACGACCGCGGAGGCGAGAGATCTGTCCGCGAGCGGGCTCCAGCAGTGCTTGGACAAGATGGCGGCGCATGTGGAGGGTATGGAGCGATGAGACCGGGCGCCGCGCGTCCTACCGCGACGCCGACACACGCCTCACCCCGCGCCGAACGAGCTGCTTCAGGTCGTCCTTTACGGATCCGGAGTGCGCGGAGAACGGAACTCAGCGGGTCGTTGCCGTTGCGTTCTTCGCCCTCGCACGCTACGTCACCTCGCTGATCGCACTGATCTGGTACAGACCGGTGGAAGCGTCGGGCTTCCCGTTCTGCTCGGCGGCGTCGGAGCGCTCGCCGTCGGTCTCCTGATCACCGGAATCCGTCGATTCGCCCGAGGGTGACCGACTCCACCCTCGCGACCTCGCGAGGCGTCCCCGAACCCCGAACGGCCGGTGGTACCTCGTCGGGTGGTGCGGGCTGCGCAACGCGATGCGATGGTTCACCATGTCGCGCATCGAGCGAGCCAGCGTGACCGAGACGCCCTGCGGCGGCCACACCATCCACGAGGTCGGAGAACCGCCGGCGAACGCCAGACCGGTGCACGGTCGGGGCGACTGAGTCGCTCGAGCGTGCACAGACCGGGACCTATCCTCGCGCGGCGCCCGGCAGCATACTCGGGGGCATGCGACCGGTGTTCGATTTCCTGGCCGCGCAGCCAGTGCTCACCGCGTTCCTGCTGGTGGGGCTGGGCTCCGCGCTCGGGCGTGTGCGCGTCGGCGGGGTGTCGCTGGGTGCGATCGGCGTCCTCTTCGCCGCGATGGGCCTCACTGCGTGGGGCGTGGCCACCGGCGTGACCATCGAGCTGCCGGCGCTCATCGGCGATACCGGTCTGGTGGTGTTCGCCTTCTGCGTGGGTCTGATCGCCGGACCGAGCTTCGGACACACCCTCCGCACGGCCTACCCGCTGCTCCTCGTGGTGACCGCCGTCCTGCTGGCCACGGCGGCAACCGGTCTGCTGCTCGGTCGCGCTCTGGGTTTCTCGACGGTGACGATCGCCGGCACGTTCGCGGGCGCCGTGACGAACACGCCGGCACTCGCGGCGAGCGGTGGGAGCCCGGAGGCGACGGTGGGGTACGCGAGCGCCTACGTCTTCGGCGTGATAGCCCCCATCGCGGCCGTCAGTCTGGCACTTCGTCATCGGGCGTCCGAGGACCACGCCGCCACGCAGCTGGAGAACAAGGCGGTGCGCATCGACACCGCCGATCGCCCGACGGCGGGGGCGCTCAGCCGTCGCTACGGAGGGCGCATCACGTTCTCGCGGCTGCGCTCGAAAGGCGGCGGCGACTACGTCGTCGTCGGACCGGACACCGAGCTCCCGCCGGGCGGAGTGGTCAACGTCGTCGGCCCGCGCGAGGCGGTCGAGGCGGTGGCAGCCGAACTCGGGCACACCTCATCCCTGGACATCGTCCAGGACCGGTCGCGGCTGGAGTACCGCCGCCTCATCCTCTCCAACCCCGAGCTCGCCGGCCGTCCGCTCGGGAGCCTCGGGCTGCGTGAACGCTTCGGGGCCACGGTGCCGCGGGTGCGACGCGGTGATGCGGACATGCTCGGTGCGGACGATGTGGTCCTGCAGCAGGGCGATCGGCTGCAGGTCGTCGCCCCCCGGGACGAGATACCCGCGCTGACGACGCTCATCGGCGATTCCGAGCGGGGCATGACCGACATCAATCCCGTCGCGCTCGGCGTCGGGATCGCTCTCGGGCTGGCGCTCGGCGCCGTCACCGTGCCGTTGCCCGGTGGCGGCGGGTTCGCCCTCGGCCCGGCGGCGGGTGCGCTCATCGCCGGTCTCGTGTTCGGCCGCGTGCGCCGCGTCGGCCCCATCGTGACGACGCTGCCCACCACGGCCGCGAACGTGCTGGCAGAGCTGGGGCTGGTGCTCTTCCTCGCCTACGCGGGCACGAAAGCAGGGTCGCTGATCGGCTCGGCGATCACCTCGGGCGAGATCGTCGGCCTCCTGGTGCTAGGCGCCGCGATGACGACGCTCCTCGCCGCGGGCACGTACGCCGTCGCGCGTCTCGCGCTGCGCACCGAGGGCACGCGCCTGGGCGGGGTTATGGCGGGCACCTTCACGAATCCGGCGCTGCTGGGCTTCGCGAACACCCGCACCGGCTACGACATGCGGGTCACGGTGGGTTACACGCTGGTGTACCCCGCGGCGATGGTGGTGAAGATCCTCATCGCACAGATCCTGGTCGTGGCCTTCTGACCGAGGCGGCGAAGCTTCCGCGCCGGACTGAGACGCGGTGCACCTCATCTCAGAAGCCGGGGGTCTGCACCTCGGGACTGTTCATGCCGTCGAATGTCGGGAGCAGGTATCGCGCCGCTTCTTCGCGGCTCATGGTCCGAAGCGAGGGGAGCAGGGCGGCGATGTCCTGCGGGGCGGCAGCCGTTAATCCACCGACCCGCTCGGCGTCGTATCCGCCGAATGCGGTGATCCAGGTAGTGGTGCCCGCGTCGAAAACGTAGACGGCGCTTCCATCTGACCGCGACCACTGATTGCCCGACCGAATGCACCAGGAGGGCGACTGGTCGAAGCCGCGATCCCACTCCAGTCCGGGCCCGCCGATGAAGTTGCACGGTGCGAGCGGGTCGGGCGGGGGCGTGTCCCACTGGGTGATGATGCGCGCGACCGCGCCGGTGTCGCTGCGCACCCAGGTGCTTGCGTCTGCCCCCGTGGCCCTGAGCTCGACGTTGGACCAGCCCGGAAGGTCCGTGACGAGAGGGAACCTTCCAGAATCCATCCACGTGGACCGAGCCGCGTCCACCTGCGCGGCTTCGGTCCGCGCGTGCTCGACCTCCGCCACCTCGGTGGGCGTCGGAGGGAGCACGAGGAGCGCGATCAGCCCGACGATGGATGCCGCACCCGCGATGCGCAGCGGCAAAGGGCCGAGGAACATACCCAGGGCCAGTGCGAACAAGACACACACCGCGACATGCAGCAGGACGTCCTCGTGGAGCGCGAGCGGACGGAGGATCCCGTTGACCAAGCCGAACGCGCCCGCCCACGCGAGAAGGCCGGCGGCGGCCGCCGCACCGAGGATGGTGAGCTTTCCCGTGAACGCCCTGCTCACGGCGACGATCGCCCCGACGAGCAGGACGAAGGCGACGACGACGGCGACCACGAGGAGGGGCACGGATCCCGAGAACATCGCCACGACCGTCGCATACGACACCGCGTAATCGACCAGGAGCATCAGCGGGATGGTCAGCGCGATGACCGCCAGTGGGCGCCAGTGCAGAGCCCGAGGGGCGTCGACGCTCACCTCAGCCATCAGCCATGCCCTCGCGCGCCCGACATTGCTCCGTCGGAGAGCAACGTCTTGCACCGAGCCATCCGGATCTCCATTCGCGGTCACGTCTGCAGCGTGACGTCCACCTGGATCTCGGCGGCGAGGCGCTCCAGCGCAGTCTGCACGGCGTCGACATCGACGGATGCCGGAACGTGGGCGGCGATGGTCGCCTCGAACAGCCGGCCACCGGCCATTGCGGCGTCGCGTGTCTCGGTTGTCATCCGCTCGATGCTCAGACCGTGGTCGCTGAGGGTCGAGGAGACCTCGCGGACGATGCCCGGATGGTCGTTGCCGAGCACCCGGATCGAGAACCGACGAGGCGGCGCAGCATCCCCGGTCCCCGCATCGCCGGTGTGCGTGGTCACCGTGAGCAGTCCGTCGAGTTCGGCCAGGGCGGCGCGCAGCTCCTCGACCCGCTCGTCGCCCACCGAGACCTGGATGATGCCCGCGAAGGCACCGGACAGCTCGGCCAGCTGGCTGTTCTCCCAGTTGCCGCCGTGCGCGGTGACGACATCCGCCACGGCGGCGACGAGCCCCTGTCGGTCATCTCCGACGACGGTGAGGACGAGCGTTGTCATGACGCACAGCGTAGCGATCCGCGCCGCGGCACGGTCGATCCGGCTTCGCAATCGGTGTGCCGGCGCTGCCTGGCGCGCCGGGGTCCGGGCCGTACGATGTGCGATGAGCGCATGCCGATGGTCGGGGCGCTGATCCGCTGGGGTTGAGGGCTGTGACCGATTCGACACGTAACGCCGCGCGCACACGGGGTGTGTCCGCGCGCGTCCGCCGCCGTCGGCGGCTCGCGACCTTTCTGGCCGCGCTCGTCCTGATCGCCGTCGTGGTGATCGCCGTGTCGGTGCTCGCACTGACTCGAGGCAACCAGCAACCGGTCGCCGCGCCGTCCGGCGGCGCGACGCCGGCGCAGCCGGATGCGAGCGCGACCGCCCCGCCGATGACGGCGACGCAGGAGCTGCTGGCCGCATCGGGCGATCCGAATGCGTGCGCGGTCAGCTTCGTGGGCGACGGAGTCACCGCCGAGCCGGTGCTCCAGACCCAGGGCGTGCTGTACGCCGGCCTGCCGATCCCGCAACGCGACGGCCTGGTGTTCGGCGGGTGGTACGCCACCCCGGAGGATGCGGCCGCCTTCGCGATCCCCGGCCGGGTGAACGGCTCGGAACCGGTCGTCTGCACGGAGCAGGAGAGGACCCTGTACGGGTCGTGGAAGACGCCGGACGAGAACGCGGCGGAGAACGCCCGGATACCGATCCTGATGTACCACCAGTTCACCGCCAAACCGGAGGGCGAGGACAACTGGCTGCGCGGCAACTACGCGTACATCGGCGATTTCGACGCCCACATGAACCACATCGCCACAACCGGGTTCTATCTGCCCACGTGGGACGAGCTCAGCGCCTTCATCGACGGCCGCCTCTGGCTGCCCACGCACTCGGTGATCGTCACCGACGATGACTGCGACATCACCTGGCTGGAGATGGGAGTGCCGGTCGTCGTCGCCAAGCAGGTGCTCTCGACGGCCTTCTGCATCACGATCGACGGGACCGGACCGTCGCCGTCGATGTACGTCCAGCAGCGCTCGCACACCCACAACATGCACACCGCAGGCGCGGACGGGCAGGGCCGCATGGTCAACTGGTCGGCCGCCGAGATCGCCGCCGACATGGAGACCTCCGCGGGCGTGCTCGGCGTCAAACAGGTCATGGCGTACCCGTTCGGACACCACAACGAGACCTCCAAAGAGGGGCTGCGCCAGGCGGGGTACGAGATGGCCCGGACGATCGAGCCCGGCTATGTCACGATCGGCACCGACAAGCTGGCGCTGCCGACCATCCGCATCAACTACGGCATGGGGCTGAACGCGCTGATCGGCCTGATCGGCTGACCGACCCGGTCGGTCACAGCTCGCCCGGGGACATCGCCTGCGCATCCAGCTCGTCCACCAGCAGCCGCCCACGGCTGGCGGCACCTGCTCTGCGCGGTGCGTAGACGACCAGCGAATGGAAGACGAACCGCACGATGAATGCCACGAACAGCGTGATGGCGGTGGCGATCACCGCGGAGATGTGCCCGCCGCTGACCATCAGCGCGACGATCGGGATGCGGATCAGCAGCTCGGTGTTGTTGAACGTGAAGGACTTGACGAAACGCGACCAGACGCCGGATGCCTCGCCCTTCATGTCCTGGAAGACGAACCGCTCCTGCAGCAGGAAGTTGCCGACGATCGTCAACTCGGACGCGACGATCGCCGCGACGATGTAGTTGACCCCCAGCTGGGTCAGCGCCCAGACGATCGCGACGTTCACGATCGCCCCGAGCCCGCCGATGACGGCGAACAGTGACATCTTGCCGAACCGCAGCGCCGTCAGCTGCGTGAGGAAGTGCATCCCCTGACGCATCGACGCCTTCGACTCGCCCGCATGCCTTCCGGCGAAATCGAACGGCACCTCCGCCACCCGGAGGTTCTGGCGGGCCAGGATCTCCAGCAGGATCTTGAACCCGCGCGGCCGCAGGGCCTCGGCATCCACCGCCCTGCGGTCGATGAGGAAGAACCCGGTCATCGGGTCGGACACGCCGCGGAGGCGGATGGGGAACATCGCGCGCGTCAATGCGGTCGCCGTCTTGGACACCAGCACCCGGGTGCGATCGGCAAGACCCGCGCTGGTGCCGTCGCCGGCGTAGCGGGAGGCCACGACGACATCGGCGTCGCCGCGCAGGAACCGGTCATGAATCGCGCCGATCTCCTCCGGCGGGTGCTGCAGGTCGCCGTCCATCACCAGGCACGCATCGGCCTCGGCGGCCGCCAGCCCCGCCATGACGGCGCCGCCGAGGCCGCCGGTCCGCCGCTCGCGGTGGATCAGCCGCACGGGGAGGGCAGCGGATGCCGCGACCTCGCGGACGACGTCCGGGGTGGCGTCGGTGCTGTCGTCCACGAAGATGATCTCCGCATCGATGCCCGCGGTCTCCGCGGTGACACGACGGACCAGCTCCGCCACGTTGGGAGCCTCGTTGTATGTGGGCACGATGATCGACAGTTCCATGCGGGTTCAATCGTCCCATGGGCGCGCACCCTGCGCACCCGGCCGGCACCCAGCATTCATACGGGAGAATGGATGTATGACTTCTCCCTCCTCGACCGTCACGGTGTACGGCGCTGACTGGTGCCGTGACTGCATCCGCACCAAGTCCCAGCTCGATGCGCTCGGCGTCAGCTTCACGTATGTCGACCTGGTCGCCGACCCCCCGGCCGCCGACGTCGCGCGCGAGATCTCGGGTCGCACCAGCATCCCGGTCGTGGTCTACCCGGACGCCTCGCACCACGTCGAACCGTCCAACGCCGACGTCGAAGCGAAGCTGCGCGAGCTCGCGATCATCTGACACGGCCCGGCCGGGCGGCGCTGAGTAGGCTCGTGGTGTGAGCGAAGGCGTCGAAGCGAACACGCGCGCGGTCGAAGGATCGGTGGTCACCGACTTCTCCGACCGGATGAGCTACGGCGGGTACCTCGAACTTGACACCCTCCTGGCCGCACAGCATCCGCTGAGCTCTCCGGAGCACCACGACGAGCTGCTGTTCATCATCCAGCACCAGACCACCGAGCTCTGGCTCAAGCTGGTGCTGCACGAGCTGTCCGGCGCATGCCGTTTCCTGCGCGATGACCGGCTCGCGCCGGCGCTGAAGTGCATCGCCCGTGTCAAGCACATCCAGCGGACCCTGACCGAGCAATGGTCGGTGCTGGCGACGCTGACCCCCGCCGAGTATGCCCAGTTCCGCGGCGTGCTCGGCAACGCGAGCGGGTTCCAGTCCGCGCAGTACCGCGCGGTGGAGTTCGCGCTCGGCAACAAGAACGCCGCGATGCTGCGCGTTTTCTCGGCGGACCCGGCCGCCCACGAGCTGGTGCGCGAGACGCTCGAGGCGCCGAGTCTGTACGACGAGTTCCTCCGCCTTCTGGCCCGGTCCGGCTATCCGATCCCGGTCGCGGTCCTGGAGCGCGATGTCACCCAGGCGTGGACGTTCATGCCCGAGCTCGTGCCGATCTACGCCGACCCGCAGGCGCACTGGGCCGCGTACGAGACGTGCGAAGAGCTGGTCGACCTGGAGGACAACTTCCAGCTCTGGCGGTTCCGCCACCTCAAGACTGTGGATCGGATCATCGGCTTCAAGAAGGGGACCGGCGGCTCGAGCGGGGTCCCGTTCCTGCAGAAGGCGCTGGAGCTGACCTTCTTTCCTGAGCTGTTCGCCGTGCGCACCGAGATCGGGCAGTGACCGATGCCGGGCGGGCCTTCGTGGAACGGCACCGGCCGGATGACGAACCACGAACTGCGCGGCCTCCTCGGTGAGGATGTCGGCCTATGCCGTCGGGCGATCACCGGCGAGACCGGCGTCCTCCTGCCGCCCTTCATGGACCACCACGTCCACCTTCATCTCATCGACGAACAGCGCCTCGGCCGTCACGGCATCGCGGGTGTCCTCGACCTGGGCGGCGATCCGGTGCAACTCGCCCGCCGCCCCGCGCACCTCATGCCCCGAGTGGCATATGCCGGTGCCTTCCTCACCGTTCCCGGCGGATACCCGGTCGGGCGGTCCTGGGCGCCCGCCGGCGCGGTCCGCGAGGTGCGCGATGCGTCCGCCCACCCCGGAGTCGGGGGCGGTGCGACCACCGCCGTGGACGAGCAGGCTCAGTTCGGGGCATCCGTCATCAAGGTCTCGCTGAACGCGGCGGCCGGCCCGGTGATGGATGCCGCGACCCTGGCGACGATCATCGCAACGGCCCGCGCGCTGGCGCTGCCGGTCGTGGCTCACGCGGAGGGCCCCGGCATGGTCCGGCTGGCCATCGACGCCGGGGTGGACGCGCTCGCGCACACCCCCTTCGGCGAGCGGCTCGAGCCCGGCCTGGTCACGGCGGCGGCCGCTCTCGGTCAACGGTGGATCTCGACGCTGGACATCCATCGTTCCGGTGCCGCGGAGCGCGATCGTGCGCGAGGGAATCTGGAGCTCTTCCTCGCCGCCGGCGGCACCGTGCTCTACGGCACCGACCTGGGCAACGGCGACCTCCCGGTCGGGGTGAACCCGCGCGAACTGGCCGCGCTGCACGACGCAGGTCTGCGCGGCCGGGCGCTGCTGGGGGCCCTCTCGGACCCGTGGCCGGGGAGTGAGCGTTCGCACGCGGTCGCCACGTTCATCCCGGGTGATCCGCCCGCGACGCTCTCCGCCGTCCCCGCCTGGCTGGCAGGCTCGATCGTGGTCCCCACTGAGGAGTTGATCGCCGATGAGCACGGCTGATCGTGCCCGCACCCCCGACCCCGGCACGGCGGTCCCGCTCACCGCGGAGGCTGCCGCGCTGGATGCGTCCGATCCGCTGGCGGCGGTGCGCGACGAGTTCGTCGGCGCGGACACCTCGCTGGTGTACTTCGACGGCAATTCCCTGGGCCGGCCGCTGCGGCGCACCGCATCCCGCGTGGACCTTTTCATCCGGGAGCAGTGGGGCGGGCGCCTGATCCGCGGGTGGGACGAGTCCTGGATGGCGCTGCCGTTCCAGATCGGCGACGCGGTGGGTCGGGCGGTCATCGGAGCGGCCGCCGGCCAGACCGTCGTCGCCGATTCGACCACGGTGCTCCTGTACAAGCTCATCCGGGCGGCATTCGACGCACAGCGGACCGCTGATCCGGCCCGGGTGGAGATCGTCGTGGACACCGACAACTTCCCCACCGACCGGTATCTGGTCGAGGGGATCGCCGCCGAGCGCGGTGGCCGAGTGCGCTGGATCGATGTCGACCGCTCCTCGGGCGTGACGGCGGAGCACCTGCGCGGCGCCGTCGGCCCGGGCACCGCCGTCGTGGTGCTCAGCCACGTCGCATACCGGTCGGGGTACCTCGCCGATGCGGCAGCCCTCACCCGCATCGCGCACGACGCGGGTGCCCTCATCCTCTGGGACCTGTGCCACTCCGCCGGATCCGCGCCGGTGCGGGCGGACGACTGGGAGTTCGACCTGGCCGTCGGCTGCACCTACAAGTACCTCAACGGAGGACCCGGCTCGCCGGCGTTCGCGTACGTCGCCGCGCGGCACCAGGCGGCGCTGGCCCAGCCCATCCAGGGCTGGATGGGCGCCGCGGACGTCTTCGCGATGGGGCCGGAGTACGTCCCGGCGGAGGGCATGCGCCGGTTCGTCTCGGGCACACCGCCCATCGTCGGGATGCTGGCGCTGCAGGACACCGTGGCCATCCTCGAGGAGGTCGGGATCGACGCGATCCGCGCCAAGTCCACCGCCCTCACCGAGTTCGCCATCCGCGCCGCGGACGACCTGCTCGGCCCCTTCGGGGTGACGCTGGCCTCCCCCCGCGTGACCGAACGGCGCGGCGGGCACATCACGCTCCAGCATCCATCCATGCGAGCCGTCACCGCCCGGCTGTGGCAGCATGACGTGATCCCCGACTACCGGGGTCCGGGCGGGCTGCGCCTCGGCCTGTCCCCCCTGTCCACGAGCTTCACGGAGACCCTCCGGGGCATGCAGGCCGTCCGCGACGCCGTCGACGCGGAGAGCGCCGTCCGCCCCTCCTGAGCGGTTCGAGCGCTCCGTCGCAGGTTGCGCGGCCGGGCGGGACACGTCGCTCTACACTGGCGCGATGAGCACCGACGCTCCCGACGCCCGCGCATCAGCTTCTGCACCCGCTGACCCGCCCCGCAACGCCGTCGCGAGCGCCTACACGCCGCGCCAGACCTTGCCGGGCAGGCTGTCCGCCGGGACCGTCGCCCGCTACGCGGCCGGGTCGGTCGGCACCGGCGGATTCGCGACCCTTCCCGGGCTGGTGCTGGCCTACTATCTGACCGACTCGCTCGGGGTGGCCGCCCTCGCCGCCGGTGCGGTCATCACGGCCGCCAAGATCTGGGACGTCGTGATCGACCCGGTCATCGGAGCCCTCACCGACCGCGACCTCGCCCGCCACGGCACGCGTCGCCGGCTCATGCTCGTCGGGGCGTGCTCCATCGCGGTGCTGTTCGCGCTCACCTTCGCCGTCCCGCCGTCGCTGGGCCCGGTCCTCGGCGCCATCTGGGTGCTGATCGCCTTTCTGCTCGCCGCGACCGCGTTCAGCCTGTTCCAGGTGCCCTACATCGCCCTGCCCGCGGAGCTGACACCCGGATACGACGAGCGCACCCGCCTGCTCACCTGGCGGGTCGTGGTGCTGACCGTGGCCATCCTCCTGTTCGGAGCCGGGGGTCCGGCTCTGCGCGGAGCGACCGCCGACCCGAGCACCGGCTACCTGGTCATGGGCGTCGTGGCCGGCCTGGCGATCGCCGGCGGGATGCTGGTGGCCACGACGGTCGCTCGCCGCCCGGTCGGCGCAGGCGGAGCGCCGGTGCACCCGGCCGCCCTCGCACCGGCCGCGCGCGTCCCGCTGCGCGAGCACTACCTCGCCGGCATCCGATCGCTGCGCCGCAGCGCCCCGTTCCGGGCGCTGCTGTCCACGTTCGTCCTGCAGGCCCTCGCGACCGGGCTGATGCTGGCCGGCGCACAGTACGTCGCGACGTGGGTGATGCGCTCCGAGGATGCCGTCCAGCTGCTGTTCATCGCGCTGATCGCCCCGGCCCTGATCGCCGCCCCCGGCTGGGGCGTGGTAGCGCGGCGCCTCGGCAAGGAGCGCACCTTCACCATCGCCAGTGTCGTGTTCACGGTGGCGGCAGTGACCATCGTGGCGGCGCTGTGGGCTCCCGGCGCCTGGATCTACGCCTCCGTGGCGGTGGCAGGCATCGCCTACGCCGGCATGCAGTCGCTGCCGATGGCGATGCTGCCCGACGTCATCTCCCACGACGAGCTGGCGCACGGTCCGGGCCGGGCCGGGGCGTTCAGCGGGGTGTGGACCGCCGGCGAGACGATCGGGTTCGCGCTCGGTGCGACCACCCTCACGGTGATCCTCGCGGTGACCGGATACGTCTCGTCCACCGCCGGGCAGTCGGTGACCCAGCCGGATGCCGCGACCGCCGGCATCGTGATCAGCTTCAGCATCGTGCCGGCCGTCCTGATCGCCCTCAGCCTGCTCACCCTGGCCCGCTACCGGCTGCGCCGCGCCGACATCGAGACCGCGCCGTGAGACCCAGACCGGCCCGGGCTGAGACCGCGTCCCGCCACGTAGGCTGGAGATCCCGTCGAAGGAGACCGCTGTGACGCCTGCCGGCAAGCCCACCCCGGCCGTGTCCGGCGCCGCGGACACCGCCGCCTCGGCGACGGTCGGCGCAGCCCCCGATCTGCCATCGGCCGAGCGCGAGAAGCTTGATGCGGCGATCGGCGACGTGCACATCGGAGCGCGGACCTGGGCGCACCTGACTCTCGCCCAGCGGGGCCGCCTGTTCGAGCGCCTGCATGCCACCACCGCCGCCGCCGCGGAGGAATGGGCCGATGTCGCCGCGGTGTCGAAGGGGCTCGGGCCGGAGCATCCGCTGCGCGGTGAGGAGTGGCTCTCGGGTCCGTACGCGACCCTGGTCGCTCTGGACGCCTACCGCGACACGCTGCGAGCGCTGGCGCAGGGGGTCAGCCCGCTCGAGCGCATCCGCACGGATGCCGCACCCGGCGGGCGCCTCCGCGCGCACGTCTTCCCGCTGAATACGATGGACTCCCTGCTGCTGTCCGGCTACACCGGCGAGGTGTGGTTCCAGCCCGACGTCACCGTCGCCGACGCCCGCTCGACCGCCGGTCTCGCGCAGCGGGAGCCGGAGCGCAGCGGCGGGGTCGGGCTGGTGCTGGGCGCCGGCAACGTCACCTCCATCCCGGTGCTGGACGTGCTGTACGAGCTGATCGCGCACAACCGCGTGGTGCTGCTGAAGGTGAACCCGACGCAGGACGCGCTGGTGCCGGTGTACGAGCGCGCGCTCGCGCCGCTGATCGAACCCGGGTTCCTGCGGATCGTCCGCGGCGGCGGCGCCGCGGGTGCGTACCTGACCGGCCACGACGGCATCGCCCACGTCCACATCACCGGCGCCGCGCCCACGTTCGACGCGATCGTGTGGGGGACCGGGCCGGACGCGGCACGACGACGACGCGACGGCCGCCCGCAGCTGACGAAGCCGATCACCGCGGAGCTGGGCGGCGTGTCCCCGGTGATCGTCGTGCCCGGCGAATGGAGCGCGGCGGACCTGCGCTTCCAGGCGGAGCACATCGTGACGATGCGTCTGCAGAACAGCGGCCACAACTGCATCGCCGGACAGGTGGTCCTGCTCGCCGCGGACTGGCCCCAGCGCGATGCCTTCCTGGCCGCCCTGCGCACCGCATATGCGCACGCGCCCGCCCGTCCGGTCTGGTATCCGCGCAGCGACGAGAAACTGGGTGCCGCGGCATCCCAGTACCCGGGAGCGACGCGGCACGGTGACGGCACCCGGCTGCTGGTGGAGATCGCCCCGGGCGAGGATGCGACCGCGCTGGAGGCGACGGAGTATTTCGCCCCCGTGCTCGGCGTGATCTCGTTGCCGGGGAACGGACAGGAGTTCCTGGACACCGCGGTCGCCCACGCCAACCAGAGGCTTGCCGGCACGCTCGGTGCGAACGTGCTGATCGATCCGCGGACGCAGGCCGCTTTGGGCGACGGCTTCGAACGCGCCATCGCCGACCTGCGCTACGGCGCCATCTCGATCAACTCGTGGACGGCGTTCGCCTTCCTCACGCCGACGCTCACATGGGGCGGATATCCGGGCGGGACCCTCGAGGACGTCGGAAGCGGCATCGGCGTGGTCCACAACGCGCTACTTCTGGATCGGGTGGAGCGCTCGCTCACACGCGGGCCGTTCCGCCCGTTCCCCCGCTCGATCGGGCGGATCCTGAGGACCAGGAGCCTGTCCAAGGGCTCGGTCCTGCCCAAGCCGCCGTGGTTCGTCGACGCGCGCACCGGCGCTGTCGTCAGCGAGGGCTTCACGCGGTACCGGATGGACGGCAACCTCGCCCGCCTGGCGAGCACGCTCCTCCAGGCCTTCCGCGCATGAGGGCCGCACCTCGTCGCGCGGCAGGGCAACCGGCCGCCGACTACATCGTCGTGGGCGCCGGGTCCGCCGGCGCAGCGCTGGCCGCGCGTCTGAGCGAGGACCCCGCCGTCTCGGTGCTGCTGCTGGAGGCCGGCGGAGCGGACAAGGCACTGCAGCTGCATGTGCCCGCCGCGTTCAAGACCCTCTTCCGCGGCGCGTACGACTGGAATTACGACACCGTCGCGCAGGCCGCCCTCGACGACCGCACGATCTACTGGCCGCGCGGCAAGACGCTGGGCGGCTCATCGTCGCTGAACGCGATGATGTGGATCCGCGGATTCGCCGCCGACTACGACGACTGGGCGGATGCCGCCGGGCAGCGCTGGTCATGGGCAGCGCTGGTGCCGTATTTCCTGCGCGTGGAGCGCACGCAGGACCCCCTCGACCCGACGCACGGATCGGACGGTGCGCAGCACGTTCAGCACCAGCGCGATCCCCGCCCGCACACCGCGGCGTTCCTGGCTGCCGCAGTGGAGGCAGGGTATGCCGTCACGTCGCCGAACCTGCCGGAGGCGCAGGGGTTCGCGCAGACGATGGTCTCGCAGCGCCGCGGCGCCCGCGCCTCGACGGCAGACGCGTACTTGCGGCCCGCGCGGCGCAGGCGCAACCTGCGCGTGGTGACCGGCGCGCTCGTGCGGCGCGTCACGTTCAGCCCGGGTCCGCAGCCGCGCGCGACCGGCGTGTACGTCGAGATCGGCGGGGTGACCCGCCACGCGCCGGCCGGCCGCGAGGTGATCCTCGCCGGCGGCACGATCAACACCCCGCAGCTGCTCATGCTGTCGGGAGTCGGTCCGGCCGAGCACCTCGCCGAGCACGGCATCCCCGTCGTGGTCGACAGCCGCGAGGTGGGTGCGAATCTGCAGGACCACCTCGTCGCCGGCCTCGCTCCGGGTGCGAAGGGCGGCACGCTGTACGGCGCCGAGCGGATCGGCCAGCTCGTGCGCTATCTCATCGCGCGCCGCGGGATGCTCACCTCGAACGTGGCAGAGGCGTACGGGTTCGTCCGCACCGGTGTCGCCGAGCGCACCGGGATGACCGGTGCGCTGCCGGACATCGAGATCATCTTCGCCTCCGCGCCGTACGTCGGCGAAGGCCTGGTTCCCCTGCCCGGCGAGGGCCTGACGGTCGGAGCCATCCTGCTGCGGCCGCGCAGCCGCGGGACCATCCGGCTCGCGTCCGCCGATCCTGCGGACAAGCCCGTGATCGATCCCCGCTACCTGAGCGACCCGGACGGCGTCGATCAGGCGACGCTGCTGGCCGGCCTCGCCGAATGCGAGCGCCTGCTGGACACCGATGCGCTGCGCGCCGTGACGGATGGCAGCTGGATCCAGCCCGCCGGTGGCCAGGACATGACACCCGAGGAACGGGCGCGGGTCTCCCTGCGCCACTACTCGCACACGCTCTACCACCCCGTCGGCACGGCGCGGATGGGGACGGATGCCGCGTCGGTCGTCGATCCCGAGCTGCGGGTGCGCGGCGTGCAGGGGCTGCGGGTGGCGGACGCCTCGATCATGCCGTCGCTGATCCGCGGACACACCAACGCCCCCGCCATCGTGATCGGCGAAGTCGCGGCCGATCTGATCAGCGGCCGCTGACCGCTCAGCAGCGCGCGAACGTCCTGCGGCGAGGGTTGCCGCTCAGGATGCCGCGAACCGGTCGGTCGCTGCCACCAGCGCCGCCGCGATCCCCGGTTCGCTGGCGGAGTGACCCGCGTCCTCGACCACGACCAGCTCGGCCTCGGGCCAGGCGCGGTGCAGGTCCCAGGCGGTCATGATCGGCGTGCAGACGTCGTACCGACCCTGCACGATCACCGACGGGATGCCCCGCAGCGCGGGCGCATCGTCGATCAGCTGCTGCTCGCGGAACCATCCGCCGTTCAGGAAGAAGTGGTTCTCGATGCGCGCGAACGCGGTCGCGGCGACGGGCTCGGTCATCTGGGCCACCAGCTCCGGGTCGGGCCGCAGCGTGAGGGCCGCAGCCTCCCACCCCGACCAGCGGACGGCGGCGGGCACGTGCACGGCCGGATCGGGGTCGCTGAGCCGGCGATGGTACGCCTCGATCAGGCGCGAGCGCTCCAGGACCGGGATGCAGGCGATGAACTCCTCCCACAGATCGGGGAGGATCGCTGACGCTCCCCCCTCATAGAACCACTCCAGCTCGTGGCGGCGCAGCGTGAAGATCCCGCGCAGCACCAGTTCCGTGACCGTCTCGGGATGGCTCTCGGCGTACGCGAGCGCGAGCGCGCTGCCCCACGACCCGCCGAAGACCTGCCACCGCTCGATGCCGAGGTTGCGGCGCAGCAGCTCGATGTCCGCGACGAGATGCCACGTCGTGTTGTGCCGGAGATCTGCGTCCGGTTCGCTGGCATGCGGTGTGCTGCGCCCGCAGCCGCGCTGGTCGAACAGCACGATGCGGTACTTGTCGGGGTCGAAGAAACGGCGGTGCCAGGCCGAGGTTCCCGCTCCCGGACCACCGTGCAGGAACACGACCGGTTTGCCCTGAGGGTTGCCGCTCTGCTCCCAGTAGACCCGGTTGCCGTCTCCGACCAGGAGCATGCCGGACTCGTACGGCTCGATCGGCGGGTAGAGGCAGTCGAGGTCGTCTGCGGCGCTCACAGCTCGCGCCCCGGTACCGGGAACGTGTCGCACGCGCCGACTCCCTGTTCGAACCCGGTGGTGAACCAGCGCGCACGCTGCTCGCTGGAGCCGTGGGTCCAGCTCTCCGGGTTGACGACCCCGCCGGACTGCTGCTGGATGTGATCGTCGCCGACGGTTTCGGCCGCGTTCAGCGCGTCGTTGATCTGCTGCGGCGTCGGAGATCGCAGGTAGGGCACGCCGTTCTCGTCGAGTTCGTTCGCCGCGCCGGCCACCCAGGCGCCCGCGAAGCAGTCGGCCTGCAGCTCGGTGCGCACCCCGTTGCTGTCCTCACCGGTTCCGTTGTCCGGGTTCTGCTGCATGATGCCGGTGATCTGCTGGATGTGGTGACCGTACTCGTGCGCGAGCACATAGAGCTGGGCGAGAGGTCCGGCGGTCGCATCGAACTGCTCGCGCAGCAGCGCGAAGAACGTCGGATCGACGTAGATCGACTCCTCGGGCGGACAGTAGAAGGGACCGGTCGCGTTCGAGGCCGTCCCGCAGGCGGTCCCGGTCGAGCCGTCGACGATGATCAGCTGGGGTTCGCGGTAACCCTGGACCGTGTCGGCCCAGAACTGGTTGATCGAGAGCGAAGCCGCCGCCAGCCGGCAGTCATCGCGGGCGTTCGCGTCGGCGCCGGTTTCGCACTGCGCGATCTCGCTACCGCTGTCGGTTCCCTGGGGGACTGCGCCGCCGCCGATCACACCCGAGATGTCGGTGCCCGTGAACAGCTGGAACAGCAGGACGGCGATCGCCCCGAGCCCCGCGACACCGCCACCGGCGACTGCAATGCCAGCGCCGCGACGGCGCGCGGTGTTGCCGCCGACGCTCGCGTTGTCGTTGAAGGTCATGGGGCAAACGTACCGGCCCGGGTGGGCGCCCACGACGAGCCCCGCGGGCAGCGGCAGGTTCGTCACCGGCCGGAACGAGGGGAATAGGCTCTGCTCATGTCTCCCGAACCGACCACCGTGACCATCACGGGCGCCGGCGGGCAGATCGGTTACGCGCTCCTGTTCCGCATCGCCGCCGGTGAGATGCTGGGAGCCGATCGTCCGGTGCGGCTGCGGCTGCTGGAGATCCCCCAGGGTGTGCGCAGCGCCGAGGGCGCCGCCCTGGAACTGCAGGACTGCGCGTTCCCTCTGCTGCGCGACGTCGAGGTGACCGATGATCCCGCTGCCGCCTTCGACGGCTGCCAGATCGCGCTTCTGGTCGGCGCCCGCCCGCGCGGGCCCAGCATGGAGCGCGCCGACCTGCTGGCGGCCAACGCGAGCATCTTCGGACCCCAGGGAGCCGCGCTCAATGCCGGCGCGGCGGAGGAGGTGCGGGTGGTCGTGGTGGGCAACCCGGCGAACACGAACGCGTTCATCGCGGCGGCATCCGCCCCCGACATCCCGAGTGAGCGCTTCACCGCCCTGACGCGGCTGGACCACAACCGCGCGCTCGGGCAGCTCAGCGCGACGCTCGATGTTCCGCCCGACCGGATCGAGCGGCTCGCCATCTGGGGCAATCATTCCGCCACGCAGTTCCCCGATGTGTCGCATGCGCGGGTGGCGGACCGGCCCGTGGTCGATGTCCTGGCCGCGCGCCTCGGCGGCCGCGCCGCGGCGGAGAGCTGGCTCGAGGACGTGTTCGTGCCGCGGGTCGCGCGACGCGGCGCGGAGATCATCGAAGTGCGCGGATCCTCGTCGGTCGCATCCGCCGCGAACGCCGCGATCGGCCACGTCCGCGATGAGCAGGCCGGCACATCGTGGACTTCCGCCGCCGTGGTCTCGCGCGGGGAGTACGGCGTGCCCGAGGGACTCGTGTGCTCCTTCCCGGTCTCGTCCGACGGGACCGGATACCGTGTCATCGAGGGCCTGCCGATCGACGATCACGCTCGCTCGCGCATCGACCTGTCCGTCGCCGAACTCGTCGCCGAACGCGACGCCGTCCGGGGTCTCGGGATCCTCTAGCCGCCATGGAGATCCTCGTCATCGCGGTGATCGGGGTCGTCGTGGTCGCGCTGGCGACCGCACTCGCACCGCGGGTGGGAATCGCCGGCCCACTGGCGCTGGTGGCGATCGGACTGGGCGTGAGCCTGCTGCCGTTCGTCCCGCCGCAGGAGATCGACCCGGAGATCATCCTGGTCGGCGTGCTGCCGCCGCTGCTGTACTCGTCGGCGGTGTCGCTGCCGGCGATCGAGTTCCGCCGGGACTTCGGCCCGATCGCGGGTCTGTCGATCGTGCTGGTGCTGTTCAGCACGGGCGCGCTGGCGTACTTCTTCACGCTCGTGATCCCCGGCATCGACCTGTACCTGGCCATCGCCTTCGGTGCCATCCTGAGCCCGACGGACGCGGTGGCCACCTCCATCGTGAAGCGACTGGGCATCTCGCCACGCGTAGTGACGATGCTCGAAGGCGAGAGCCTGCTCAATGACGCCACCTCGCTGGTGCTGCTGCGCACCGCGGTGGCCGCCATCGCGGTCGGCAGCATGCCGGTGGGCACCGCCCTGTGGTCCTTCGTCTGGGGTGTGCTGGTCGCCGCGATCGTCGGCGCCCTGGTCGGCCTGCTCGCGCTGCGGGTGCGCACCTGGGTCGCTCATTCGGCGGCCAACACCGCGCTCAGCTTCGTCGTCCCGTTCGTGGCGTACCTGCCGACCGAGCAGCTGGGCGGCTCCGGGCTGGTCGCCGCCGTCGTGGCCGGGATCGTGACGGGCCAGGGCGCGGCCCGCTGGTTCACCCCGGAACAGCGCCTGTCCGATGAACTGAACTGGCGCACCGTCGAGCTCATGCTCGAGGGGGCGGTCTTCCTCGTGATGGGTCTGGAGCTCAAGGAGATCGTCGAGCAGAACCTGGAGGCTGATGAGGGGCTCGGTCATGCGGTGTGGCTGGCGCTGACCGCCCTGGGGATCATCCTGGTCGTGCGCGGCGGCTACGTCGCGGTGCTGGTGGCCACTCAGGGCAGACGCGCCCGTCGCCTGAGTCGCGAGCAGATCGAGCGGTTCCGCACGCGCGTGGACCGGGTCGCGGCACTCGGACCGCCCGGTCCGCGTGGTCGTGGCCGGACGCCCTCCCCGGAGTGGCGCGAACGCCGGCTGCAGGGGATGCGCGATCGGATCGCGCGGCTGCTCGCGGACGTGGACTACTACCAGGCATCGCCCCTGGGCTGGAGGCACGGCACCGTCATCGTCTGGGCCGGCATGCGGGGCGTCGTCACGCTGGCGGCCGCGCAGACACTGCCCCGAGACACACCCGGTCGGGCGCTGCTGGTCTTCGTCGCGTTCCTCGTCGCCGTCGGGGGCCTCATGCTGCAGGGCTTCACCCTGCCCTGGCTTGTCCGCCTGCTCCGGCTCGAGGGGTCCGGGCGGACCGGGCCGTCTGCGGAGGAGCAGCGGCGCCTCGATGACGAGATGCGGGCGGCCGCGGCATCCGCTCTCGACTCGGATGCGCTCACGCGACGCGACGGATCCGCCTTCGCGCCGGACCTCCTCCAGCGCGTCGGATCACGCTTGACCCGGCCGCCCGACGACGACACCTCGGCCTGGACGCGCGACGTGCTGGAGCTGCGGCTCGCCCTGATCGGGACGATGAGGCAGCGCCTGAACGCGCTGTCACGGGACGGGGCCTTCAGCACTGCCGCCCTGCGGCACGCCCTCGCCGAGTTGGATGCCGATCAGCTCAGCCTGGAGCTGCGCCTCTACGACGGGTCCTGACGGCACGGCCACGGAGCCGCGGGAGTACCCGCGAACAGGCCGTCGGGGTGAGAATGGACAGCATGAGCGAGATGACGGATGCCGCGGTGAGGCGTTCTGCGGCGCTCGCCGACGACCCGCACGGGGAGACCAGCCCGCTGCACCTGCCCCACCAGGCCGCGCAGTGCCCGAAGTGCTTCACCGAACTGCAGCGCGATCACGACTGGTGGCTCGCCCGTCCGGCCGGCTCACGACTGGTCGGCCTGGTGATCTCCCGCGACGACATGCCCAGCGTCAAGGAGCAGCGCGACGAGCTCACGCGCTTCGGTGTGCCGATCGCCGGGTTCCGCCACCCCTCGCCGGAAACGCTCGAGTCGTGGGAGGAGCGTCTGGTCCGCCTCTTCGGGACACTGCGGACCGGTGATGTGCTCGTCGTCGCGACGGTGCACGCCCTCGGTCGGGACATCGACGAGGAGACGCGCACAGTGGCCGAGCTGCACCGACGCGGCGTGGTCGTGAAGGTCCTCAGCCACGGCGGCCGGCATCTGTACGACGCCGGCCGCTGACCGGTCTGCACGCATCCCGATTCGTGTCCGCGGGCACCTTCAGCCGGCGACGTACTGCTTCAGGTGATGCGCGGTCAGCGTGTCCGCGGTCGCGACGAGATCGGCCGGCGTGCCCTCGAAGACGATCTCGCCCCCGTCGTGGCCGGCGCCCGGCCCGAGATCGATGATCCAGTCGGCGTGGGCCATCACCGCCTGGTGATGCTCGATGACGATGACGCTGTTGCCCGCGGCGACCAGCCGATCGAGCATGGCCAGCATGTTGTCGACGTCCGCGAGGTGCAGGCCGGTGGTCGGCTCGTCCAGAACGTAGACGGCGCCTTTCTTGGCCATGCTGATCGCCAGCTTGAGCCGCTGGCGCTCGCCGCCGGAGAGCGTGTTCAGTGCTTGGCCCAGCGTGAGATAGCCCAGCCCGACGTCGATGAGTCGCGCCAGTGTCGTCTGCGCCGGTCCCTTCGTCATGAACTCTGCCGCTTCGGCCGCGGACATGGCGAGGACCTCCGCGATGTTCTTGCCGTCCAGCCGGTACTCGAGCACCTCGTCGCTGAAGCCGGACCCCTCGCACAACTCGCACAGCGTCTCGACGGTCTGGGTGAAGCCCAGCGTCGTGATGATCACCCCGAGCCCACGGCACGCCGGACATGCCCCCTCCGAGTTGGCGCTGAAGAGGGCCGGCTTGACGCCGTTCGCCTTCGCGAACGCGGTGCGGACGGTGTCCAGGATGCCGGTGTACGTCGCCGGGCTGCTGCGGCGATTGCCCTTGATGGGCGCCTGATCCACCACGATCACATCGTCGAACGCGGGAACGTTGCCGTGGATCAGTGAGGACTTGCCGGAGCCGGCGACCCCGGTCACGACGGTGAGGACGCCGAGCGGGACGTCCACGTCCACACCCTTGAGGTTGTGCTGGCTCGCACCCCGGATCTCCAGGAAACCCGTGGGGCTGCGGGTGCTCTCCTTGAGCTGGGCGCGGTCGTCCAGGTGCCGCCCGGTGATGGTGCCCGATGCGCGCAGACCCGCGACATCCCCGGTGTACTGGATCTCCCCGCCGGCGCGGCCCGCCCCCGGTCCGAGGTCGACAACGTGGTCGGCGATCTCGATCACCTCGGGTTTGTGCTCGACGACCAGAACGGTGTTCCCCTTGTCGCGCAGCAGCTTCAGCAGTGCGTTCATCCGCTGGATGTCGTGCGGATGAAGGCCTGCCGTCGGCTCGTCGAAGACGTAGCTCATGTCGGTCAGCGCCGACCCGAGGTGGCGGATCATCTTCGTGCGCTGCGCCTCACCGCCCGACAGCGTGCCCGAGGATCGATCCAGGGAGAGGTATCCCAGACCGATGTCCACGAAGGAGTCGATCGTCGCGCGGAGGCTCGTCATCAGCGGGGCGACCTCGGGGTCGTCGATCGTGGCGAGCCAGGTGGCGAGATCCGTAATCTGCATGGCCGCGGCATCCGCGATGTTGACACCACGGATCTTGGACGAACGGGCGCCCTCGTTCAGCCTGGACCCTCCGCAGTCCGGGCAGGCGGTGAACTTGACGGCCCGGTCGACGAAGACGCGGATGTGCGGCTGAAGCGAGTCGCGGTCCTTCTGCAGCACCGACTTCGTGAGCTTGGGGATCAGCCCCTCGTAGGTCATGTTGATGTTCTGGATCTTGACCTTGGTGGGCTCCTTGTACAGGAAGTCCTCACGCTCCTGGGCGGTGTAGTCCTTGATCGGCTTGTCCGGATCGAAGAACCCGGACTCGGTGAAGCCGCGCACCATCCATCCGTCGACGTTGTACCCGGGGATCGTGATGGCTCCCCCGGCCAGCGATTTGGAGTTGTCGAACAGCTCGTCCAGGTCGATGTCGCTGGCCTCGCCGAGTCCCTCGCAGCGCGGGCACATCCCGCCCGTGATCTCGAACGAGCGGCGCTCCTTGACCTTCTTGCCGCCCTTCTCGAACGTGACCGCACCCGCGCCGGAGACCGAGGGGATGTTGAACGAGAACGCCTGCGGCGACCCGACATGGGGCTGCCCGAGGCGGCTGAAGAGGATCCGCAGCATCGCCTGCGCATCCGTGGCGGTCCCGACGGTGGAGCGGGAGTTGGCTCCCATCCGCTCCTGGTCCACGATGATCGCCGGGCTGACGTTCTCCAGCGCGTCGACCTCGGGCCGGCCGAGCTGCGGCATGAACTGCTGGACGAACGTGGGGTAGGTCTCGTTGATGAGCCGCTGCGACTCGTTCGCGATCGTGGCGAAGACGAGCGAGGACTTGCCCGACCCGCTTACCCCGGTGAACACGGTCAGGCGGCGCTTCGGAATCTCGACGTCGACGTTCTTCAGGTTGTTCTCCCGAGCTCCGACCACTCGGATCATCTCGTGGGAATCGGCGACGTGGGGCGCGGTTGCCGGAGTCATGGGAGTCCTCTCGCTCAGGGCACGCCTCATTCTGCCGGTCACCGAGGACAGCCCGCTTCCTCGATTCTGCTCGCTCCCCGAAGCCCGCCCGCCGACCCTGTCCCTCACTCCGCGTCGTTGCCGGGCGTGCCGCCGTGCTCGAAGGGCGACACGACGCCCCGGTAGGCGAGATGGGTCACCATCCCCAGCGCTGCGTGCTCCAGGTTGTGGCAGTGGTCCATCCAGATGCCCGGGTTGTCGGCGACCAGCGCCACCCGCCACACCTGACCGGGGCCGACATCGAACGAATCCAGCCACAGCGGCGCCGCGGGCGCGCGTCCATCGACCTCCAGCACGAGCACGCGGTGCCCATGCGGGTGCATGGGATGAACTTCGAGCCCGCGGTTCACGATGGTCACCTCGACGGTGTCGCCCTCGCTCACGACGGTCGGTGCGATGTGCGGGTAGACCCGCCCGTCGACGGTGTACGCGTAGGCCGGTCCGTCCATCGTGACGCGCGGCAGCCGGTCCAGCACCATGGTCCGGCGCACATCGAACGGCTCCGCCGCCCAGGCGGGCAGCTCGCCGCGACCGTACGCCACCGGGTCGAAGGCGGGTCCGGCCGCGGCCGCCTCCGGAGGATCCTGTCCCGCCCGGGACACCAGCGCGACCGCGGCGGAGCGCGAAGCGGCATCCGTGACCCGCACCCCGGTGTCCGGCATCGAGAAGCCCACGTCGTACCGGCCGCCGGCCGGGATCCGGAGCGTGACGTCGTCGAGCTCCCCGGGTTCGGACAGGTCCGTCCCGTCGATCGCCAGCACCCGCAGCGGCGTGCCCGTCACGGTGACGACGTGCGTGAGCTGGTCGGTGTTGATCAGGCGCAGCCGCACGTCGGTGCCCGGCGCCACGGTGCGCAGCATCCGCTGGTCGGTCTGTCCCATCACCAGCCGCCCCGCGAAGGTGTGCAGCGGGATCGTCACGTCCACGCCGGACCGCACCGTTCCGGCGGGATGGACCACCAGCGTGCCGTACAGGCCGCGCACCACCCCCACCGAGGATTTCTGATGCGTGTGGTACCAGTAGGTGCCCGGCTGCGTCGCCGTGAAGCGGTAGGTGAAGCTGTCCCCGGGGGCGACGGAGTCCTGCGTGACCCCGGCGACGCCGTCCTCCCCGTTGGCGACGGGGTAGCCGTGCCAGTGGACGGTGACGCCCTCGGCGATGTCGCGGTTCTCCAGCGTCACCTCGACCAGGTCGCCGACGGTGGCCTCGAGCGCGGGGCCGCCCAGATCGCCGTACGTCCAGGCGGTCAGCTCCGCCCCGGACGGCAGGTGGATCCGGCTCTGCTGAGCTTGCAGGGTGACGGCCACGTCGGGTTCGCGGGCCGATCCTTCGCGCAGTTCCACGACCGAGACGGTCGGCCCGCCCCCGGGGAT
Organism: Microbacterium sp. zg-B185; assembly: GCF_030246885.1. Lineage (NCBI taxonomy): Bacteria > Bacillati > Actinomycetota > Actinomycetes > Micrococcales > Microbacteriaceae > Microbacterium > Microbacterium sp. zg-B185. Next base: position 155,607 of record NZ_CP126739.1, on the reverse strand, counting down.
GCCCTGTGCGACCCCGCTGTCATGCCCGTGCGCGGCCGAGAGCGGGCCCGGCGCAGCGTCCGCGGCCAGGGCCAGGCCGGTCGCGATCACGACGACGGCCCCCGCGACCGCAGCGACCGTTCCGAGCGGGCGCCGGGCGCGCGTCTTCGCGAGGACGAGCGCCGCGATGGCGGTGGCGCCGACGACCGCGACGAGGACCGCGGCGACGCTCCACACCGACAGGGGTGCACCGAGGACGAAGGGGACGAACACGCCGGCGGAGGCCGCGAAGACACCCGCCCATGCGGCCACGCGGGTCGAGGTGGAAGCCGGACGCCCGGCCCGCAGATCCTGGGCGGCGCTGGCCCCGAACGACACCAGCGCGGCCACGGACAGCGGAGCCGAGGTCAGCACGCGGTCCGCGGCGAACTCCCAGTGCCGAGCCCACAGCAGGCCCACCATCGCGGAAGCGGCCAGCGTCGCGACGGCGGCCAGCGCGGCCACACCCCACCACGACACGCGGCGCACCGGCGCAGCGGAGGTGGCAACCGCGCCCCAGCCCACCGCGCCGGCCAGGCCGAGTGCCAGCGCGATGAGCTGGGTCGCGGTTGCGGTCACGTCAGGTTCGCGGTGGCGGCGTCCGGGCGGTCGGCGTCCGTGGCCGCGGCGGGTGCGGAGCGCCACGCGAGGACCCACGCACGCCGGGCGATGATGCCGGTCACGGCCAGGATCGCGACGCCGTTGAGCGCGTGCAGGCTCACCGTGAGGGTCGCGGCCAGCGGGATCTCCGCGGACTCCGGACCGACGTTGAAGATGGCCCCGGTGATGATGAAGATGATGGTCTGCAGTGCCAGCAGCAGGATGGCGATCACCGTAAGCCAGATCGTCCGCTTGCCCGCGCGGGCAAGCGCCGCCGTGAGCAGCGAGAGGATGAACAGCACCGGCAGGACGATGCGGCCGGTGGTGCCGTGGATGCCGAACAGGCCCTCGTCGGGGACGCTGAAGACCCCCATGCCGGCGAAGTAGAACTGCAGGACGACGGCGGCGACCGTGAGGATGCTGACGATCGAGAACACCTTGCGCACAGGAGACCCCCTTGGATCCGTGATCAGGACGACGGCGCGAACGCGCCGACGGATTCAGGAGCGCGGCACGCCGCCCCCTGATACCTCGCGGTCGCCGCGGTGTGCGGCGGCCGTCCCGGAGCGGCGGGAGCACGACGACCGTGCTCGCGAGAGAATCCCCATGGCCCCCCCAGGCGTCAAGCAGGACGGAGTACGACGCGTCCGTGCTGTCGGCGACAGTGTGCCAGCCGATCACCCGATTTGACAAGACCCCCGGTCAGCGGATCAATCCTGCGCAGCGACCGTTGCGTGTGCGGTGTCAGGCAGACGTCGCCGGCCCGTCGTGTGCCGCGGGCAGCGCCGGGGCTCCGGCGATGCCGCGCGCCGCGCGCTCGCGGGCCACGAGCTCGCGGACGAGGGGGGCGACGTCGTGCCCGAGCACCTGGAGCGTGCGGGGATCGTCCCCGGCGGCGATGAAGGTGCCGATGCCGTCCTCCAGCGCCAGGCCGGCGAGCTGCTCGGCCCACGCGGCGGGCTCGGCGGGTCCGGTTCCGACGTTCAGCAGCCGCCGGATCGCCCGCGGGTCGCGGCCCGCGGATTCTGCGGCCGCATCGATCGCCGCATTGCCGCGGTCGAGGTCGCCGGGCTTGAGATACCCGAGGGAGGGAACCCATCCGTCCCCCTTCCGGCCCGTCAGCGCCAGCATCCTCGGCTTGTACGCGCCGATCCAGATGGGGATGTCGTGTGCCGGACGCGGACCGCGCTTGGCCCCGGTGACCCGGTGATACCGGCCGTCCGAGAAGGCGCCCCGCTTCTGGTCGGTGTCCCAGAGCAGCCGGATGACGTCGATCGCCTCCTCCAGAGCGGTCACTGCCTGCCCCGGGGTGAGCCGCGTGCCGCCCATGGCGACGATCGCGTCCCAGAAGCCGCCGGCACCGAGCGCCAGATCGAAACGGCCGGCCGAGAGGAGATCGAGGCTCGCCGCGGAGCGCGCGATGACGGCCGGGAGCCGCAGCGGGACGTTCAGGACGTTCGGCGCGATCCGGATGCGCTCAGTCCGCGCCGCCACGAACGTCAGCAGCGTCCAGGTGTCCAGGAATGCCGGCTGATACGGGTGGTCTTGGAACGTCGCAAGATCCAGTCCCGCGGATTCGGGCGATCCGGGCCAATGCCACCGGGCTCTCGGGGTTCGCCGCCGCCGGGGTGATGAACGCTCCGAACTCGAGCGGGTGTCCGTAGTCCACGTCAGCCTCCGCTGTGGAGAACCGGCATCAATCGACGCCTATTCCACCGCATGCACCGCGATCCGCTCAGGTCGCGCGCCAGCAGCCCTCCACGTGGTCATCGACCATCCCAGCCGATTGCATGAGCGCGTACATCGTCGTGGGCCCGACGAACCGGAAGCCGCGCGCGCGCAGCGCCTTGCTCATCGCGGTCGACTCCGGCGTGACCGCCGGCACCTCGGCGAAGGCTCGGGGCCGGGCACGACCCGGCGGGGGCGCGAACGACCACAGCAGCGCATCCAGCTCACCGCCGCTCATCTCCCGCACGAGACGGGCGTTGGCGATCGTCGCTTCGATCTTCGCTCGATTCCGGATGATGCCCGGGTCTGCCATGAGCCGCGCGATGTCGGCATCGTCGAACGCCGCGACGGCCGCCGGCTCGAATCCGGCGAACACATCGCGGAAGCGGGGGCGCTTGCGCAGGATCGTGATCCACGACAGGCCCGCCTGGAAGCCCTCCAGACTCATCTTCTCGAAGAGCGCTCGGTCGCCGTGCAGCGGAACGCCCCACTCCTGGTCGTGGTACCGGCGGTATTCGCCGTCGTCCCCGGCCCAGGCGCAGCGGGACACGCCGTCCTGGCCGATCCGGATGTCCGGGCTCGGGATGCCGCTGCTCATCCCGTCAGGATAGGCCGCCGTCACCGGCACGGTGCGTGCGGCTACTTCTTGTTCGCGAGCTTCTCCGAGATCGGGGCCCGGCCGGACGCGGCGAGGTCGCGGTAGTACGCCCGTGCCTCGTCCTGGCGGTCCTGCTCGGCACCGGATGCGATCGGGGCGCGCAGGTGCTCGGGCTCGTATCCGAACGCGTCGACCAGGTCCTGCGCGTGCGGACGCAGCCGCAGGCACAGTCGGTCGATGTACTGCGCCACCGCACCGGCACGCTGCGAGGACAGGCGCCCGTTGATCAGGTACCACGCCAGGTGCTTCTCGATCAGCCCGAGCCCGAACAGGTCCCGCAGCCACACCAGGACCCGCCGCGTACCCTCATCGTCGACCCGGTCCACAGCATCCGTGAACGCCTCCCACTGCAGCAGCTCGGCATGGGCGCGGGCGGCCTCGATCAGCTCGGACTGGTTCGCGTTGAACAGCGCGGCCGCTTCGGCCGGGGGCAGGCTGGATGCCGGACGCAGGCGCGTCGCGACATCCGTGACCATGCGCTGGACACGACCGGCCAGCAGCTCGTGCTGCTGATCGGCACGCAGGCCGTGCTCGATGGAGCGCGCGGTGGAGCCGAAATCGCTCACCGTCTGGCCCAGCTGGCGCAGACCGGCGCCGTGGAACAGCTTGCCGGCGGTCTGGCCGACCGCGTACGCGGCGAGCGCCTTGGCGTCCTTGCCCTTGAACTGCTTGCCGAAGTCGCTCAGCAGCCGCTTGCCCACCAGTTGCAGCAGCACGTTGTTGTCGCCCTCGAACGTGGCGTAGATGTCCAGGTCGGCGCGCAGGCCGGTGAGCCGGTTCTCGAACAGGTACCCGGCGCCCCCGCACGCCTCGCGGGCCTCCTGCAGCGTGTCCAGGGCGTGCCAGGTCGACAGCGGCTTCAAGGCCGCCGCCAAGGTCTCGAGGTCCTGGCGATCGGCGTCCGTGTCGGTCGCTCCGCCCATGACCGAGTCGAACTTCTGCAGGAACTCGTCGTGCACGAAGATCGACGCGTACGTCGTCGCCAGGCGGGGCAGCAGGCGGCGCTGGTGCTTGCCGTAGTCCAGGAGGACGACCTCGTCGGTGCCGGTTCCGGAATCGAACTGCCGGCGCTGATTGGCGTAGGTGACCGCGATGTCCAGCGCGATCGCCGAGGCCCACGCCGCCGAACCGTCCAGCGACACCCGACCCTGCACCAGGGTTCCGAGCATCGTGAAGAACCGGCGACCGGGGCTGGAGATGTGGCTCGTGTACGTGCCGTCGGCTGCCACGTCGCCGTACTTGTTCAGCAGGTTGGTGCGGGGCACGCGGACCTGGTCGAAGTGCAGGCGTCCGTTGTCGATCCCGTTCAGCCCGCCCTTCAGCCCGTCGTCCTCGCCGCCGATCCCCGGCAGGAAGTCGCCGTTCTCGTCGCGGAGCGGAACGTAGAAGCAGTGCACGCCGTGATTGACGCCGCCGGTGATCAGCTGCGCGAAGACGGTGGCCGCCACGCCGTGCAGGGCCGCGTTGCCGAGGTAGTCCTTCCACGCGCCCCGGAACGGGGTGTGGAGCACGAACTCCTCGGAGTCCGGGTCGTAGGTGGCGGTGGTGCCGACGGATGCGACATCCGAGCCGTGACCGGTCTCGGTCATCGCGAACGCGCCGGGGATGTCCATGTTCATGATGCCCGGCAGCCACTTGTCGTGATGCTCCTTGGTGCCCAGCTGGAGCACGGCCGAGCCGAACAGCCCCCACTGGACGCCGGACTTGATCTGCAGGCTGGGGTCGGCCGCGACCAGTTCGGCGAAGCCGGCGATGTTCGCGCCGTTGTTCTCCGCGCCGCCGTACTCCTTCGGGAAGGCGCGGTGGACGCCCTTGTGCTCGACGAGCAGGTGCATCTGGCTCAGCACCCGCTCGCGGTGCTCGGCCATCGTGAGCCCGTCCACGCGCCAGAACGCCGGGTCCTTGATCATCTCGCGTGCCTCACGGCGGGTCTCAGCCCACGTACCCAGGAGCATGTCGGTCACCTGAGCGACATCGATGCGGGCCTCGGATGCCTCGGCTGCCGTGTGCGCGGCTGTGGGCGCCCCGCCCGCGGGGGTGCGCATGTTCGTGGCGGGCTTGCGGGAACGGACGGCGGCGTCGGCCATTGCGTCACCTTTCGGTGTGATCGGGAGTCGTCCCGACCGTAGGACTCCTCCAAGTCGCGGCAAACTCCGTTAGACGATCTGCACAAGCCCGGGGGTGGTGGCCGACCAGGGTCATTGTGCCCTCCCGACAGCGGCGGCGCACCGGGTCCGATGCGGCGGGTGCGGGTCCCGTCGGTATCACCGCGTCAGAACAGTCCGACGATCCGTCCGTCCTCATCGACGTCGATGGTCATCGCGGCGGGGACCGTCGGCAGCCCCGGCATCGTCATGATGTCTCCGCAGACCATCACCACGAAGCGTGCGCCCGCCGCCAGCCGCACCTCGCGCACGTCGACCGCGTGCCCGGTGGGCGCGCCGCGCAGCTTCGCATCCGTGGAGAACGAGTACTGGGTCTTGGCGACGCACACCGGGTACCGGCCGTACCCGTCCTCTTCGAGGCGCCGGATCTGCGCCCGCACGGCGGTGCTGGCGGTGATCTCCGAGGCTCCGTAGATCCGCGTGGCGATGGCCTGCATCTTCTCCCACAGCGACGCGTCGTCGGGGTAGGTGAACCCCAGATCCGACGGTTCCGCGCACAGGCGGACGACCTCGCGGGCCAGCTGTTCGGCGCCCGCGCCGCCCTCGGCGAAGTGCGTGGCCACGACGGCCACCGCCCCCAGCCGCTCGACGGCCGCCACCAGCGCATCGACCTCGGCATTCGTGTCCTCGGCGCGATGATTGATGGCCACCACCGCGGGCAGACCGAACGTCTCGCGGACGGTCTGCAGGTGCCGGGCGAGGTTCACGGTGCCCCGCTCCAGCGCCGCGACGTCCTCGGTCGCCAGATCTGCGACCTCCACCCCGCCGTGGAACTTCATCGCCCTGACGGTCGCGACGATCACGGCCGCTGCCGGGCGCAGCCCGGTCGTGCGGCACAGGATGTCGACGAACTTCTCCGCCCCGAGGTCCGCGCCGAACCCCGCCTCGGTGACCACGTAGTCGGCCAGATGCAGGGCAGAGCTGGTCGCCAGGTACGAGTTGCAGCCGTGCGCGATGTTGGCGAACGGTCCACCGTGGACGAAGGCGGGGGTGTTCTCCAGGGTCTGCACCAGATTGGGGGCGAGCGCGTCGCGCAGCACCGCGGTCATCGCGCCGTGCGCACCGAGTTCGCGGGCATGCACCGCTCGACGATCGCGCGTGTAGCCGACCACGATGTCCCCGAGTCGTTCGCGGAGGTCTCGCAGGTCGGTCGCGAGGCAGAAGATCGCCATCACCTCGGAGGCCACCACGATGTCGAAGCCGGACTCGCGGGGGTAGCCGTTGCCCGGCCCGCCGAGTCCGATGATCACGTCGCGCAGCGCGCGGTCGCTGATGTCCAGGACACGCCGCCAGGTGACCCGGCGCACGTCGATGTCCAGGGCGTTGCCGTGGTGGATGTGGTTGTCGATCATCGCGGCGAGCAGGTTGGTCGCCACCGCGATCGCGGAGAAGTCGCCGGTGAAGTGCAGATTGATGTCCTCCATCGGCACCACCTGGGCGTATCCGCCGCCCGCCGCACCGCCTTTCATGCCGAAGACCGGCCCGAGCGCGGGCTCGCGCAGGCAGATCATGGCGCGCTCGCCGATCCGGGTCAGCGCGTCGCCCAGTCCGACGGTCGTGGTCGTCTTGCCTTCGCCTGCGGGCGTGGGCGAGACCGCGGTGACCAGCACGAGCTTGCCCTGCGGGCGCTCGCGGATCGCGGCGAGATACTCCAGCGCCACCTTGGCCTTGTAGCGGCCGTAGGGCTCCAGGCTCTCGTCCGGGATGCCCAGCCGCGCGGCGACCTCACCGATCGGAATCATGCGCGCCGCTTGCGCGATGTCGATGTTGCTCAGGCTCATCGTCGAACCTCCCCCAGGGGCCGTGCCGGCCCGAGACCGCGGACCTTCGTCGGTCCTCGCGGTCAGCCTACGGTGCGACGCCCGCGATCACCGCGAGGACCGCGCTGCCGTATGCCTCGCGCTTCTTCGCGCCGATGCCGGTGATGCCATCCAGATCCGAGAGTGTGGCCGGACGCTGCTCGGCCAGGGCACGCAGCGTGGCGTCGCCGAAGACGATGTATGCCGGCATCCCCTGTTCCTTCGCGACCCCGGCCCGCCACTCGCGCAGCGACTCGAACAGCGGTCGGTCCCCGGCCTCCAGCGCGTCCGCGGCCGCGGCCTTGCGCGCCCGCGGCGCACCGCCGCCGGTGCGGCCGAGCACATCGCGGCGCAGCGGCACCGGGGTCTCCCCGCGCAGCACCGACCCGGCCGGTTCGCCCAGCGCGAGGGTGCCGTACTCGCCCTTCGGGACGAGGATGCCGCGAGCCAGAAGCTGCCGGATCACGCTGCGCCAGTCCTGGTCGCTGAGATCGGCTCCCAGGCCGTACGTGGACAGGCCGTCGTGGCCCTGCTGGCGGATGCGGTCGGTCGAGGCCCCCCGCAGGATGTCCACGAGGTGCCCGGCGCCGAAGGCCTGGCCGCGTTCGCGCTGCAGTCGCACGATCGTGGACAGCAGCTTCTGCGCGGGCACGAGTCCGTCCCACGTGTCCGGTGCCTCCAGGCAGGTGTCGCAGTTGCCGCAGGCCCCGGATGCCTCGCCGAAGTAGCCCAGAAGGTTCTGCCGACGGCATCCCACCGTCTCGCACAGCGCGAGCATCGCATCCAGGTGCTGCCCGAGGCGCATCTTGTACGAGCGCTCCCCCGGCGACTGGTCGATCATCCGCCGCTGCTGGACCACGTCGCCCAGGCCGTACGCCATCCAGGCGACCGCGGGCTCGCCGTCGCGACCGGCGCGACCGGTCTCCTGGTAGTAGCCCTCGACGGATTTGGGCAGATCGATGTGCGCGACGAAGCGCACGTCGGGCTTGTCGATGCCCATGCCGAAGGCGATCGTGGCGACCATCACGACGCCGTCCTCGCGCAGGAACCGCGACTGGTGGGCGGCACGGATCGACGAGTCCAGCCCCGCGTGGTACGCCAGCGCGTCGATGCCCTGCGTGCGCAGGTACTCGGCGGTCTGGTCCACGCTCTTGCGGCTCAGGGCGTACACGATGCCGGCGGAGCGCTCCGGCTGGGAGCGGATGAAGGCCAGCAGCTGCTTGCGCGGCTCGACCTTGGGGTCGATGCGGTACTGGATGTTGGGCCGGTCGAAGCTCGCCACGAAGTGCTGCGCGTCGTTCAGGCGCAGTCGCTGGGTGATCTCGCGGTGGGTCGCGTCGGTCGCGGTCGCCGTCAGCGCGACGCGGGGCACGCCGGGGAACTGGTCCCCGAGGTCGCCGAGCGTGAGGTAGTCCGGGCGGAAATCGTGTCCCCACTGCGACACGCAGTGCGCCTCGTCGATCGCGATGACGCTGAGCGTGCCGCGCTGCAGCAGCGACCGGGTCGATGCGTTGGAGAGCCGCTCGGGGGCGACGTAGATCAGGTCCAGCTCGCCGGCGAGGTAGGCCCGCTCGACCGCCGCGCGCTGCGGCGCCGCCTGGGTGCTGTTCAGGTACGCGGCGCGCACGCCGTTGGCGACCAGCGCGTCCACCTGGTCGTGCATCAAAGCGATCAGCGGGCTGACCACCAGACCGGTGCCCGGTCGCACCAGCGCGGGGATCTGGTAGATCAGGCTCTTTCCGCCGCCCGTGGGCATGAGGACGACAGCATCCCCGCCCTGCACGATCTGATCGATCGCGGGCGCCTGGTTGCCGCGGAACGTCTCGTAGCCGAAGACCGTGTGCAGCGCCTCGGCCGCGGTCGCGTAGCGCGAGGGCGTGGCACGCGGCGCAGCGGAGCCGCCTCGAGCCGTGGAAGGACCGACCGATCCCGCGGCCCGGCGCGCCGGAGGGAAGCCCTCATCCTCGAGGGGAGGCATCCATTCGTCGTCGGGCGGCGGGGGGAGTTCTTCGAGGTCCCACGCGAGGTCGGCGTACGGGTCGCCCTGTGGGATGTTCATCCCCTCCAGGGTAGCCGCGTCCCCCGACGCCGAGCCCCCGCGGCACCCGCCCCCCTCACCTCCCTGCGACCCGCCGCACGAAATCGCGCAGCATCAGATTCACCTTCACGGGGTCGCGCGCCTGCGGGAGGTGTCCGCCGCCGTCGATGATGACGTGCTCGGCGCCGGTGAGCTCGGCGAGGCGAAGGCTGCGCATCGGGTTCTGGCATCGGTCGAGGGAGCCGCTGATCACGAGCACCGGGCAGCGCAGGGCGCGGGCGGCGGCGACGGTGTCGGGCTCGTTGCCCGGGTACGGAGCTGAGCATCGGGCGAGGATCATCGCCTCGGGGCTGGTCTGCATCGCCCAGCCGACGCCGTCCTCGCGCTGCTTGGTGGAGTGCGGCTCGGGGAACATCTCACCGAAGAAGAATCGCGCGAAGTCCGGCCAGTCCTGCAGCCAGTGCTGACTGTTCAGCTTCTGCCAGCCCTCGTACGAGTCCCGGGGCGCGTCGAAGTCGAAGGCCACCTTGTGCGGCAGCGGCGGGCTCAGTTCCAGTCCGGGGTTGATCGCGCAGATGCCGAGGACGCGGTCGGGGTCTTCGGCGGCCATGATTACGACATAGCCCGCGCCGGAGCACAGCCCCACGAGCACCGCGCGGTCGGCGTCGACCGCGTCCAGCACCGCCCACGCGTCGTCGATCAGCAGGCGGTCGGCGTAGCCGTCGGAGCTGTCCGGGGTATCGCTGCCGCCGTTGCCCCTCGGGTCGCTCACCACGACGCGGAAGGAGCGCGCGAGGAAGGGCACCTGCGCCTTCCATCCGCGGCTCTCCACAATGGTGTTGGGCATGAGGAGGTAGACGGTGGGCTCCCCCTCGCCGTACACCTCGTAGTGGATCGCGACGCCGTCCCGGTCGACGAAGCCGCTCTGCACCGGCGAGAGCGCGCGCATCAGACCAGCTCCCCGAGGAGCGCAGCGGCGCGGGCCGCTCCGTCGACCTCGACCGGGCGGTACCGCACCTCCCGCCCGACCCCCGCGACGAGCGCCGCAGCGAGCACGTCGGGAGCACTCGCCTCGGCATAGCGGAGGCACGTGCCGGCGCCGTAGCGCTCGAGCCGATGCCGCACATGGAAGTTCTGCTCGAAGTGGTTCTCCAGCGGGACGTAGAGAAAGGGACGCTGGGCGGCGGTCAGCTCCATGCAGGTCGTCAGCCCGCCCTGCACCACCGCGACATCGCACGCGGCGAGCGCGAGGTAGAGGTCGGGCACGAAGCCGCGCACGATGGCGCCACCGCGCCGCGGCAGCGAGGAGGGATCGATGCGTGGGCCGGTCACGACCAGGAACTGCAACGACGGCAGCAGTCGCCGGGCGAGCGGGATCGCGTCCATCACCCGGTGCAGCAGCGCATCGCCCACACCCGACCCACCCACGGTCACGACGCAGAGCAGGTCGTCGGGTCCGAATCCCAGCCGCTCCCGCACCGCAGCGCGCTCCTCCTCGGACGGAGGCGTGAACCCCGTGACGTACCCGGCGAAGTCGTAGTGCTCGCGCGTCCAGTCGCGAATGCGCGGCATCCCCGGCCCGAACGATTCGTCCACGACGTCCTCCGGATTCCCGACGAAGATCGAGCGGTCGCGAAGCCGCCGGTAGCGCGCCCGCTGCTCGAGCATCTCGGCGTTGTAGTCGGCGGTGAGCGCGGCCTCGGCATCCCCACCTGCCGGCATCGGCAGCCATCCGACGAAATCGGTCAGCCACGCGAAGGCGAAGCGCTTGAGCTCGGGGTTCTCGTGCAGGAAGTAGTCGACGTCCCACGCCTCGTCGCCGATCACGAGGTCGTAGTAGGTCTCGTCGACGACGTCGTTGAAGACCATGAAGTTGTTCACGAGGATCTCGTCCATCCGCCGGATTGCCTGAAAGGCGTGCAGATCGTGATCCGCGGACTCGTCCTCGATGTGCGCGGATTCGTTCGCGAGCAGAGCGGATGCCGGGTGCACAGGTTCACCGGCATCCGCCAGCACCCGGGTGACAGGATGCTGCGCGAGCCAGTCGATCTGCAGGTCCGGGTGGATCCGGCGCAGCTCCTGGGCGATCGCGACATCACGTCGCGCATGGCCGAGCCCGATCGGGGAGGAGAGGAACAGCGCTCGTCGCGGGCGTCGCTGCGCCCGGACCCAGGTGTGGCTTCGACCCATCGTCGCCATCCCCCCAGTGTGCTCCTCTCCTCCGCCGGACGTCAGGGCCTCGCCTCGATCACGCGGTTGAAGGGCGTCTCGGCGACGGTGCGGAAGCGCGTGAAGCCGCCCGCTGCGGTGACATCGCGGATGCGCGCGGGTCCCGCCTGGGTGCCGAGCGCCAAGCCGACGTCCTGCGACAGCGAGGACGGCGTGCACAGCAGCGTCGAGAACCCGTAGTACGCGCGGCCGACCGCGTTGAAGTTGTCTTCGACGTGGTCGCCGGCCATCGGCTCGACGATCATCCACGTTCCGTCGTCGGCGATGACCTCGCGCACGTGCCGGGCGGCGCCCACGGGGTCGCCCATGTCGTGCAGCGAGTCGAACATGGCGACGAGGTCGTAGCCGCGACCGGCGAACTCCTGCGCCGACGCGACCTCGAAGCGCACCCGGTCGGCCACGCCGGCCTCCTCGGCGCGCGCCTTCGCCGTCTCGATCGACTCCCGGTGGTAGTCGAAGCCGACGAACCTCGACTGCGGGAAAGCCTGCGCGAGCAGAATCGTGGATGCCCCGTGCCCGCAGCCGACGTCGGCGACCAGTGCCCCCGCCGTCAGCTTCTCCTGTACACCGTCCAGTGCCGGGATCCACGAGTCCACGAGGTGGGCGTGGTAGCTCGGGCGGAAGAACCGCTCGCAGCCGATGTGCACGTCGGTGTCGTGCTCGTGCCAGCCGAACCCCGCACCGCTGCGGGCGGCATCGATGATGTGCTCGGTGTCGTGCACGGTGCCGAGCGCGATCTGGAAGAGCCCGGGGAGGAACGCCGGGCTGTCCGGATCGGTCATCGCGAGCGCGTGCTCGGGAGGCAGCGTGTAGCGCTTGGTCTCGGGGTCGTAGTGGACGTAGCCGCCCGCGGCCTGCGCGTTCAGCCACTCGCGGGCATACGGCTCCGCGGTCTGCGTGCGCTCGGCCAGCTGTGCGGGGGTGCTTGCACCGTGGGCGGCGAGGTCCCGGTAGTATCCGAGCTTGTCGCCCATGACGACGAGCGCCGCATTGAGGGTCGCTCCGACCTCATCGACGGCACGGAAGACGAAGCTCATGAGCTTGTCGGTGTCGATCTGGGTCGGTTCGGTGGTGACGGACATGGTTCGGCTCCTTCTGTCAGTGCTGCCGATGGATGCCTCGACCGTACGAAGCGGCGCAGGGTCGCCGCATCCGGGGACCCCCCTAGTCCTGCGCGCAGTTCTACACTCGGGGCATGCTGGTGGGTCGGCAGGCCGAGCAGCAGGCGATCGATCGGCTCATGGCCGCCGCCCGCCTGGGCACGGGCGGCGTGCTCGCGGTGACGGGCGAGGCCGGAGTCGGCAAGACCGCACTGCTCGAGAATGCCGTTTCGGGGCAGCCCGGCATCCGGGTGCTGCGCGCGACCGGACTCGAGTCCGAGCGGGAGATCCCGTTCGCGACCCTGCTTCAGCTGGTGCGGCCGGCTCTCGGTGCGCTCGACGGCATCCCGCCCGTGCAGGCCACCGCGCTCTCCGCGGCGCTCGCGCTCCCCGGCGGCCACGGCGACGACGCCCGCGACCGGTTCGCCATCGGCGCTGCGGTGCTGAGCCTGCTCTGCCGCTACGCGGAGGAGGAGCCGGTCGCGGTCCTCGTCGACGACCTGCAGCTGGCCGACGCACCCTCCGCCCATGCTCTCGTCTTCGCCGCGCGGAGACTGACGGCCGACCCCGTGGCCGCGCTGTTCGGCGTGCGCACCCCCGAAGGTGACGAGGTCGTCATCGGCCTGCCGCGGCTGTCCCTCGAAGGGCTGGACCTGGCGGCGACGCGAGCGCTGCTGTCGCACGTCACGGGGGGCGGTCCGTCCGACGCGCAGGTGGGGCTGTTGCATCGAGCGACCGAAGGCAACCCGCTCGCGCTGCTCGAACTGCGCGCCGCCGACCTCGATGTGGTGCAGAGCGTCGAGACCGGGCTCCCGCTGCGCGTCCCCCGTGTCGTCGCAGACACGTTCGGGCGTCGGCTGGAGCGGTTGGATGTCGACTGCCGCGCCGCGCTGCTGGTCGCGGCGGTCTGCGGCACGGACCTTCGCCTCATCACAGCCGCCTGCGCTGCGCACGGGATCGATGCGGCGCGTCTCGGCGACGCGGAGACTGCGGAAATGGTGACGGTGCAGGGCGGGCGCGTCGAGTTCCGGCATCCGCTCCTGCGCTCCGCCGTCTATTCCGGTGCGTCGATGCAGCAGCGCCATGCGGCACACCGCGCCGCGGCGGACGCGACACCGCGAACGGATGCCGATCGCCGGGCGTGGCATCTGGCGGAGGCGACGTGGCATCCGGATCAGGAGGTCGCCGACCTGCTGGCGGAGGCGGGCGAGCACGCCGTGGCGCGCGCGGCCTACGCGGTGGCATCGGGGGCGTTCGAGCGGGCGGCCCGGCTCTCTCCCGAGGCCGAGGACCGCGCTGAGCGCCTCCTGCGCGCGGCCGATGCCGCGTGGATCGCCGGCGACGGCAGGCGGGCGATCGCGCTGCTCGACGAGCGGGAGCGGGACGCCTCGCCAGAGGCGGCGACTTACGATGTGCGCGAGAGCGAGCTGCGCGCATCGATCGCCGCGCGCACGGGGTCGCTGCGCGAGGCACTGGGCATCCTGCTCACCGCCGCAGATCGCGCGGACGACGCCGACGCGGCGACGGTCGCCCTGGCCGATGCGGTGCACGCGACCTTCTACCTCGGCGACGCACGGACGGCAGCGGGACTCGGCGAGCGGCTCGCTGCGCTGCGGGCCGACGTGACCCGGCCGCGCGCGCTGGCGCTGGGGCTGATGGCGACGGGGATGGCGCGCACCCTTGCCGGCAGCGGCGGCGCCGACGACATCCGCGCGGCGGTGCCGCTGCTGGAGACGGATCCGGAACTCGGTCACGACCCGCGCCGGCTGTCGTGGCTGCTGCTCGCACCGCTGTTCCTGCGGGATGCGACCAGCGGTGCGCGCCTGCGGACGCTCGTGGACGACGTGCGCAATGCTGCGGGGATCGGAGCCCTGCCCGCCGTGCTCTTCCACGTCGCGGTCGACCAGTCCACGACGGATGCCTCCTGGCCGCGTGCGGAGGCGAACTTCGGCGAGGCGATCCGCCTCGCGTCCGAGACGGGTCAGACGACGGAGCTGGCGATGTCCCTCGCGGGACTCGCCCGGCTCGAGGCCCGGGCCGGGCGCGTGGACGCGTGCCGCGCGCACGGAGCCGAGGCACGCCTGCTGTGCGCGGCGCGCGACATCCACGTCGGCGAAGTGTGGGTCGGCCTGGCCCTGGGCGACCTGGAGCTGTCGCTCGGGCACCCCGACCGCGCGCTCGCGCACCTCTCCGGGCTCGCGGAACTGCTCGAACGCCTGCGCCTGGACGACGTCGACCTCTCGCCCGCGCCCGAACTGACCGACGCGCTGGCACGTCTCGGGAGGCGCGCAGACGCAGCATCCGTCGCCGCGGAATTCCGTGTGCGCGCCGATCGCAAGGGGCAGCCCTGGGCGCGCGCGCGGGCGGCGCGGGCGATGGGCCTCGCGGCGGCGGACGACGAGTTCGACACGTGGTTCGAGCGGGCACTGGACCGGCACGCCGAGACCCTGGACGCCTTCGAGGCCGCCCGCACCCGACTCGCCTACGGGGAGAGGCTGCGACGTGCCGGGCGGCGCAGCGACGCCCGCCGACCGCTGCGTGAGGCCCTCGACGGCTTCGCCGAGCTCGGTGCGAGCCTGTGGCGTGACCGCGCCGCCGCCGAGCTCACCGCGACCGGCGAGCACGTCAGAGCCGCCGGCGATGATCCCGTCGCCGTCCTGACTCCGCAGGAGCTGCAGGTCAGTCTGCTCCTGGCCGAGGGCCGCACGACGCGGGAGGCCGCAGCCGCGCTGTTCCTCAGCCCGAAGACCGTCGAATACCACCTGCGGAAGGTCTATACGAAGCTCGGCATCTCGTCGCGCGAGGCGCTGTCCACGCTGCTGCCGGGGGCCGATCGCTGAGCGGCTCCGCTTAGAGGCGCAGCACCTCGGTGATGCGCACGACCGCGGCGCCCTGTTCCTCGGACGCGGCCAGGTCCACCTCGCCGCGGATGCGCCAGTCGTGGTCGCCGGCCGGGTCGTCGATCGTCTGCTCCACCTTCCAGACGCCGGATGCCGCGGCATCCGTCTCATCGACGGTGACCAGTCGCGGCGCGCGCGCCGCTCCACCGGTGAGGATCTCGTCGTGCTCGTCGAAGTACGCGTCCAGGGCCGCCGACCAGTCCACGTCCGGATCCAGCTCGGCCAGCTCGTCGTCGCGCTGCAGGGCGGCCAGGCGCACCCGGCGGAACAGCTCGTTGCGCACCAGCACGAGGAACGCGCGGCGGTTCGTCAGCACCGACGGCGGGGCGGGCGGCACGACCGGCGCGGTCGGGTCGGTCATCACCGGGTTGATCAGGCTCTCCCACTCGTCCACCAGGCTCGAGTCGACCTGGCGGACCAGCTCACCGAGCCACGCGATGATGTCCAGCAGCTCCGGCGTCTGCGCATCGGTCGGAACGGTCTGGCGGATCGCCCGGTACGCATCGCTGAGGTAGCGCAGCACGAGCCCCTCGCTGCGGGCGAGCGAGTACACCTGGATCAGCTCCGCGAACGACAGTGCCCGTTCGAACATGTCCCGCACGACCGACTTGGGCGACAGCTCGAAATCGCGCACCCAGGGCTGGCTCGAGGCGAACACCTCGAACGCCTGCGCGAGCAGCGCTTCGAGCGGCTTCGGATATGTGATCTCCTCGAGCAGCTCCATCCGCTCGTCGTACTCGATCCCCTCGCGCTTCATCGCCGCAACCGCCTCGCCGCGCGCCAGGAACTGCTGCTGCGAGAGGACGGGCCGCGGGTCATCCAGAGTGGCCTCGATGACGCTGACCACGTCGAGCGCATAGTGCCCGGTGCCGGCGGCATCGGGCGCGTCCCCCGGATCCAGCAGCCCGATGGCGGCGAGCGCGAACGGGGACAGCGGCTGGTTGAGTGCGAAGTTCGGCTGCAGGTCGACGGTGAGTCGGATGCGGCCGTCCGGGTCGGCGACGACCACCTGCGCGGCGACCAGGGTGCGGAAGATCCCCAGCGCGCGGCGCGCCAGTTCGTACTTGCGCGCCCGGGGCTCGTGATTGTCGAACACCAGGGAGCGCACGTTGGCGAACACGTCGCCTCCGCGCGCGATCACGTTGATGAGCATGGCGGCGGTGAGCTGAAGGTGCGGCTCCAGCGGCTCCGGCTCCGCGGCGACGAGTCTCTCGAACGAGGCCTCGCCCCAGTTCACGAATCCCTGCGGCGCCTTCTTGCGCACGATCTTGCGGACCTTCTTCGGGTCATCCCCCGCTTTGGCGACCGCGGTGGAGTTCTCGATCTCGTGCTCGGGTGCCATCACCACGACCGTCCCGGCCGTGTCGTATCCGGCGCGACCGGCCCGGCCGGCGATCTGATGGAACTCGCGGGCGCTGAGCTGCCGCATCCGCTGCCCGTCGAACTTCGCGAGCGCGGTGATCAGCACCGTGCGGATCGGCACGTTGATGCCGACGCCGAGGGTGTCGGTGCCGCAGATGACGCGCAGCAGCCCGCGCTGCGCGAGCGTCTCGACCAGTCGCCGGTAACGCGGCAGCATGCCCGCGTGATGGACCCCGATGCCCGCCCGGACGTAGCGGGACAGCGTGCGTCCGAAGGCGGTCGTGAAGCGGAAGCCGCCGATCGCCTCCGCGATGGCGTCCCGCTGCTCGCGGCTGACGATGCGCACGCTGGAGAGCGCCTGGGCGCGCTCCATCGCTGCGGCCTGCGAGAAGTGGACGATGTAGATCGGAGCCTGGCCGGTCTCGAGCAGTTCCTCCACCGTCTCGTGCACGGGGGTCCGCGCGTAGGAGAAGTGCAGCGGCACCGGCCGCTCGACGCCGGTGATGACGGCGGTCTCGCGACCCGTGCGTCGGGTGAGGTCGGCGGCGATGCCGGTCACATCGCCCAGGGTCGCCGACATCAACACGAACTGCGCGCGCGGAAGCAGCAGGAGGGGCACCTGCCACGCCCAGCCGCGGTCCGGGTCGCCGTAGTAGTGGAACTCGTCCATCACGACCTGGTCGACGTTCGCGTCCGCGCCCTGGCGCAGCGCGAGGTTCGCGAGGATCTCGGCCGTGCAGCAGATGATGGGCGCGTCGGCATTGACCGACGAGTCCCCGGTGACCATGCCGACGCTCTCGGCACCGAAGATGTCCACCAGCGCGAAGAACTTCTCGCTGACGAGCGCCTTGATCGGCGCGGTGTAGTAGGTGCGCCCGCCGCGTGCCAGGCAGGCGGCGTGGGCGGCCACCGCGACGAGGGACTTGCCGGTGCCCGTCGGCGTGGACAGGATGACGTTGGCCCCGGAGACGATCTCGATCGCCGCCTCGTCCTGCGCCGGGTACAGCGCCAGCCCCTGGGCGGCGGCCCATCCGACGAACGCCTCGTACACCGCGTCGGGGTCGGCCCCGACCGGGATGCTGTCGCGCAGGGAAGCCGGCATCCCTCGAGTCTGACAGGCCGCGGCGTGCGATCCGCCGGAATGCCCTGCCGAGCCGTGCGTTGCACCCACGGACACACCGATGCAGGACGAAGGGACGGACATGACCACGAATCCCGCCACTGGCGCCGAGACGACCCCCACCGCAGATGCGGAGCCGCGCGTCCAGCGCAATGACCAGGACAGCCGGTACGAGATCTGGCTCGGCGACGTGCTCGGAGGATTCGCGGAGTTCGCGCCCGATTCCCGCGGCCGGATGGAGTTCCTGCACACCGAGGTCGATCCCTCCCTGGAGGGGCGGGGGCTCGGGGGATTGCTGGTCGGAGAGGCGATGACCGATGTCGCCGGTCGCGGCGAGACGGTCGTTCCGCGCTGCCCCTTCGTGATGCGCTACCTGCGAGGCAACGACGTCCCGGGGCTGCAGGTGGACTGGCCGGAAGCGCGCGGCGCGGCGCAGTGATGCCGCGGGGCGCCCCCTCCGGGTGTCCCCCGCTCAGCGCACCACGACGAACCCGGAGACGCCGGTCGCCCCCTCCACCTGAGCATTGCCGGCGTATTCGGCCACGACGACGTGGATGCCGGTCTGCTGCGCCGGAAGGGTGAAGGTGACGCGGCCCTCGGCGAGTGTGCCGGTGTACTCGGTCGCATCGACCCGGACGACCACGGAGCCCTCCGCCCGCGCGCCGAGCGCGGTCCTCACGTCCACGGTCACGGCGTACCCTTCCGCGGTCGTGCCGCGGTACGGGCGCATGGTGACCTCGACCGAGGAGCCGGCCTTCACGATCACCTCGTCGCTCACGGCCGTGCCGGCATTGACGTTGCTGGGCCGGGAGGCGGTCTCCTGGACGGACAGCGCGGCGCCGACATCGGCCGCGGTGACCCGGTACCGGGCGCCGTCCGCGTCGGGGATCGGCTGCCCGTTGCGCAGCCACCGGTGGGCGAGATCGACCGCGTCCGGTTCCCACGCGCCCGGCGACACGGTGAGCGTATCCCCGACGCGGGGATTGCCCACGATCGCGGGCGCCGTGCGCGTCTGCGGCGGGGGCATTCCCGCGTCGATCTCGACCACGGTCTGCGCATCGGTGTCGCCGTAGGTCACGGCTCCGAGATACCGGGTGCCGGGGAGCAGCCCCTGCCAGGACAGTGCGTAGCGGGCGGTGCGAGCGGCCCAGCCGGACAGCTCGTCCTGCGCAGCGGTCAGCGAGCGCGCGCCATCCGGGCGGACGACCGCCGCGGTCAGGTCCCACGTCATCGCCCCTGCAGCCTCGCGCACGTTCGCCACGACCAGGTAGGAGCCGGCGGCCGGGTGGGGGAGCGTGACCTCGTCCGCTGCCCCCACGGCCGGCGTCCAGCGCTCGTGATAGCGCGCGTCGGCGGGGCCGACGAGCCGGTACACGCTCAGGTGCAGGTCGCTGTCATCCGATCCGCGGAGCGCGAACCGCGCGAGCGACGACCCCTCCGGCACCTGGACGACCCACCCCGCGTTCCCGTTCTCGTCACCGGAGTCCTGGTCTCCGGAATGACCGGGGACCGATCCGTCCGTGAGCAGCTCCACCGGCGCGAGGCCGACCACGTCGAGGGGGATCACGCCGTCGGCCTGCGCTTGCACGGTCACCTCAATGCTCCCGGCGATGCCCTCCGCCGAGACGACGGGCTCGGCATCCACGGCTGCCGGTCGGACGGCCAGCGGCGAGCGCACCGAGGTGCCGTCCTCGCCGCTCCACGTCAGGAACCCGGTCGCCCACACCTCGGCGGGGGCGAGCACATTGGCGATGGTGACGGCGAACTCCTTCGTCTCGCCCGCCCGCGCGAAGCTCAGCGCCGCAGGCTGCACCGTGACGTCGACGCCCGGGATGCTCGCCGCGGCCCGGTAGGTGCCTGGACGCGTGGCGGTCAGTGCGCGGGTGACCGTCTGCTCGCCGGCCAGGCCGCCGAGGGTGATCGACGGCAGGTTGATGTCCCGGCCCGCCCGCGCGGGCAGGTCGGAGCGGACCAGACCCCGCCCCTTCAGGTAGCCCGCCCACTGGGCAGGTCCACTCCGGTAGAGCAGCGCGGGATCGAGCAGACCGATGGCGTCGACCTGCCCCGCGCCCTGCGCGAACGGGTCGGTGTGCGCGGATCCGTCCGCATGCGCGGTGTCGCCGGCGGAGGTCATGATCGCGGACTTGATCTCATCGGGAGTGGCGCGGGGAAAGGCGCCCAGATACCGGGCCGCCGCCCCCGCGGTGTACCCAGCCGCCATCGAGGTGCCGGATGCGATGCTCCACGTGGGGTCCCCGTTGGCACTGTCGGGGCCCGCCCCCAGGATTCCCGCGCCGGGCGCCGCGGCATCCGGGGTGAGCACGTCGTGGTCCGTGGCCGACGGCCCCCGGCTGGAGAACCCCGCGATCTGCGGCGTCCCGGCATCGATCTGCGTCGCGTTCGCGCCGATCAGCGTCGCGGTGATGTCGGTGCCGCCCGCGAGCTGCTCCTGCAGCGCGGCACGGTCGCCGGCGTCGATGTGCACGGTCGGCACCGCGTGCGGCTCGCTGTCCAGCGAGTCCGGCGTCACGTTGGCGAGGATCATTCCGATGCCCCCGGCATCGGACACCTCCTGCGACTTCTCCGTCCGTGGGTTCGTGCCCCGGTCGCAGATCACGATCGCCCCGGACACCACGGCCGGGTCCAGCGTCCCCGGATAGCAGAGGTTCGCGTCGGCCGCGTTCGCGAGTGCGGCATCGCCCGCGTACCGGACCGGGCCGGTGACCTCCGCACCGGCAGGCAGGGACATCGACACGCCCAGGGCCTGGAACCCGGTGGACAGCTGCACGGTCGCCTCGAACGTCGAGGTGGTGGATGCCGCGACCGTGGTGTACCACGGCGCACCGCGCCCCGCGGTGGTGGCTGCGCCCGGGCCGGCGTTGCCCGCGCTGGCCGCGACGAAGACGCCGGCGACCGCCGCGTTGTAGAGGGCGATGTCCTCGACGCCCCAGCCGCCCTCGGCCCCGCCGCCCTCGGCCCGGCCGCCCTCGGCCCGGCCGCCCTCGGCCCGACCGCCCTCGGCCCGACCGCCGACGGCATAGGCGATGACATCGACACCGTCGGCGACCGCCTGCTCGACGGCCGAGACCACATCGCTGCCGACGCAGACGTCATCGGCTGCGGCCAGCGGATCCCCGCCCGTGAAGCAGGCCTTGTAGGCGGCGATCTTCGCTGCCGGGGCCATTCCCGACAGCACGCCCAGGTCGATGTCCCCCGCCGACGCCTGCACCGCCGCGTTGCCGGCGGCGATACCGGCGACGTGTGAGCCGTGGCCCTCCGCGTCACGCGGCGAGAGGGTGTCGTGGTCGAAGGAGAATCCGGCGGCGAGCGCACCGGCGGAGAAATGCCGTGCGCCGATCAGCTTGGTCGAGTAGTCGGAGTCCGTCCATCCCGCGGCGCTGGAGCGTTCGCTGCGGAACTCGCGCCCGTCGGCCTTCGCGAAGACCACCGTGTCGCCGACGAGATGGGGCTCCGCCCCTTTGCCACTCCGCAGCCGGTCGCCCGCGAACGCGGGATTCTCCGGCGCGATCCCGGTGTCGATGACGCCGACGACGACGCCGGCTCCCGCCGCGTCGCCGGGGTCGGGCGAATCGGCGTCGGGCGAATCGGCGTCGGGCGAGTCCGCCTCGCGCAAGTCCGGGTCGGGGGAGTCCGGGTCGGGGGAGTCCGGGTCGGGCGAGTCCGCCTCGCGCGAGTCCGGGTCGGGCGAGTCCCGGTCGGGCGAGTCCGGGTCGGGCGAGTCCGGGTCGTCGTCCGGTGCCGGTTGACGCGGAGCGTCGGTGGCTGTCGTCGCGTCCGGGCGCAGGATCTCGTCCGGGTACACCGCCAGGACGCCCTCGGTGACCGCGACCCGCGCGGCCCGGGCGGGTGACATGATCACGCTGAACCCGTTCAGCGTGATCATGTACGTCGCGGCAGCCTGCACCCCCGCCTCGCTCGCGACGGCGGCTTGCCTCTCGGCCAGGAACGCGGCATACCTGCGCACCTCGGCCGAGTGCGGATCCAGCTTTTCGCCGTCGCGGGGCATGGTCGCCGCCAGACCGGGCTCGCCGCCTTCGTAGGTGGCGACCGGCGCCTCGTCGAGGACGACGATGTACGAGCCGGTCGGAGAATCGATCCGGACGGGGGCGATCGGTTCGTCCACCGGCGCGGCACCGAACGCGGGCGGGCCTGCCAGCAGGGTCCCGACCACGACGCACACCGTTGCGCACGTCGCCCACCGAACCATGGCGAACCCCCTCGACTGAGGCTCAGTTGCGTCGCATCGCTGCAACTGGGGACAACCTAACCCCAGGGCATGCGTGGGGAAAGGGGCGACGTGAGCGAGCGGAGCGGCCCGCACTACGCTGAGCGTGTGACCCCGGCATCCCGAATCTCGACGAGCGTCCTGCTCACCTGCGCCGCGATCGGCGTGGCCACCGGCGTGCTGTCCGCGGGCGCCGGTGCGATCAGCGGATTCGTCTCCGCCGGTGCGCCGATCCTGTACGGCCTGGTCCTGGCCATCCACGTCCTGCCGGGCGTGGTGGCGCAGGAACTGTTGCGCCGACCGTGGGTCGCCCTCATCACGCACATGATCGCCGCTCTGGTCGCCAGTGCGGTCGTTCCGCTGTGGATCGGGCGCTACGTGGGCACGGCTCTGCTCATCGGCCTGCTGCAGGAGGGCATCGCCGCCCTCGGGCGGTACCGACGGTGGGAGTCCTGGCGATTCATCCTCTCCGCCGTCATCGTGGGTGTGCTCATCGCCGTGCCGATCTGGTTCGCGGCGGATGTCTCGCGGTTCGTGCTGTGGGGGCAGATCCTCTACATCGCGCTCTTCCTGCTCGGCCCCGTCCTGTGGACTGCCGTCGGGCTGGCGATCGGGGCGGCGCTGCGACGCGCCGGCGTCGCGCGCTCCACTCGCCGCTGACGGTCACGCGCTGGTAAGGGTCGGCTAAGTTAGGAAGCACTCAGCTACCTCCCCTGGGAAGACCCGTGACCGCAACCGAGCGAGAATCTTCCGCCGCGGCGCAGGCATCACGTCCCGGCGGCAGCACCGCTCCCGCGCGTTCCGCCGGGGCAGACCCGTCCGTTCCGCTGCTCAGAGTGCGTGATCTCGGCATCACCCACCTGGGAGAACAGACGCCCACGCCGGCATCGGTGAGCTTCGACATCGCCCCGGGCGAGGTCGTGCTCCTCCTCGGGCCGAGCGGCTCCGGAAAGTCCACGCTCACGCTGGCCCTGAACGGCCTGATCCCGCACGCCCTCCCCGCGGACGTACGCGGCACGCTGGAGGTCGCCGGTCTGGCGGCATCCGCCACGAGCGTTGCCGAGCTCAGCACGCACGTCGGCATGGTGTTCCAGGACCCCGACGCGCTGCTGGTGACCGGCACCGTGCTGGACGAGGTCGCGTTCGGACCGGAGAACCTCCGGATGCCGGTGGCCGACGTGCTCGCCCGCACCGAGGCGGCGCTGCGGCGAGTGGGGCTGTGGGCGCGCCGGGCGGACAACCCCGATCGCCTCTCCGGCGGCGGACGCCAGCGGCTGGCCATCGCCTGCGCCCTGGCGATGGGATCGCCGCTGCTGGTGCTGGACGAACCCACCGCCAACCTGGACCCGAGGGGCATCGAGGAGGTCTACGAAGCGCTGGCCGAGCTGATCGCGGCGGGGGACCGGGCCATCCTCCTCGTTGAGCACAACCTCGACGCGGTGGTCGGCTTCGTCGACCGCGCAGTGGTGCTCGACCAGGAGGGAAGACTCGTCGCGGACGGGACGATCGATGCCGTGCTGCGCGAGCGCGCCGAGGAACTGCACACGATGGGGGTGTGGCTGCCCACATCGGCGCTGGCCGCCCTGCGGCTGCGCCGCGCGGGCTACGTCCTGGATCCGTTGCCGCTGACTCCGGGCGAGCTGCGCGCCGCCCTGGAGGCGGAGCCGGTGCGGCCCGCCGGGGACGACTGCGCACCGCGCGCGGCCGACGCCGAGCGTGACGCGACCGTGGTCGAGCCGCGCGCGACCGACCCGCGCGTCGATGCGCCGGCTCCGGCATCCGAGCATCCCGAGGATGCGGAGTCGAACACCCGGACCCGGCCGGCGGCGCCGCTGATCTCCGTCCGCGGGCTGACTGTCCGCCGCGGTCGCAGCGACGTGCTCTCCGGGGTGGACCTGGAGATCGCTGCGGGCGAGTTCGTCGCGGTGGTCGGGGCGAACGGCGCGGGAAAGACCAGCCTCATCCAGGCACTTGCCGGCGTCATCCCGCCCCCGCGCGGGACCGTGCACGTCGACGGGATCGACATCGGCCGGGCCGACGCCCGCACCCTGTCCGCACGCGTGGGCTTCGTGTTCCAGAATCCCGAGCACCAGTTCATCGCGAACACCGTGTTCGACGAGATCGCCCACGGACTGCGCCTGCGCCATCTGCCCGAGGACGAGGTCCGCATCCGCACCGATGCTCTTCTGGCTCGATTCGGTCTGACCGCGAAGGCGCAGACGCACCCGTTCCTCCTCTCCGGCGGCCAGAAGCGACGTCTCTCCGTCGGCACGGCGCTCGTCGCCGGCGCTCCCGTCCTCGCCCTGGACGAACCGACGTTCGGTCAGGACCGCGCGCGCGCCGACGAGCTGCTCGGCCTCTTGCGGGAACTGAACCACGACGGCACGACGATCCTCGTGGTCACCCACGACATGCAGCTGGTCGCGGAGTACGCCGACCGCATGATCGTGCTCTCCGGCGGGCGCGTGCTCGCGCACGGCCCCACCGCCGAGGTGTTCGCCGACGCCGAGGTGATCGACCGCGCGGGACTGCGGCTCCCGCCGCTCGGGCGCGCGCTGCAGGGCCTGTCCGGGCATCCCGAGCTCAACGGCATCGCACGGCTGTCCGATCTGCCCGGCGGCGTGGACACCGGGGGCATCGCGTGACGGCGACGGGCCCCCTCGTCGCGGCGCAGGCGCCGCACGCGACGCTCGACCCGTATGCGGATGCCGTCACCGCCGCACCGGTGCGCTTCCTGTACCGGCTGAACCCACTTGCCAAGCTCCTGGCGCCGGTACCGGCGATGGTCCTGCTCGTCTTCGTACGTGATGCCGCGATCCCGTTGGCATTCCTCGTGGTCTCGTACGCGCTGCTGTTGGTCGGGGTGAGGTTCACTCCGCGGCTCGTCGTCCTGCTTCTGCTCGCCCTGCCGCTCGGCGCGGTCGCGATCGGCTTCGGCTTCGCGCTGTGGACGGACCCCGCGCACGTGGATCACAGCGTGGTCCTCTGGCAGGTCGGGTCCTGGAAGCTGTACGGCGGCGCGCTGCTGATCGGCATGGCCACCGCGCTGCGCATCGCGGCGATCGTCGCTCTGACCCTGATCGCCGGGCTCAGCACGACCGGACCGGACCTCGTGCGTGCCTGCGTCCAGCAACTGCGGGTTCCCTACCGCATCGGGTATACGGCATTGGCCGCATTCCGTTTCGTGCCGCGGTTCGGCCACGAGCTGGATGTCATCCGCCAGGCGCACCGGGTGCGCGGCGCGCACGGCGGCCGAGGACCGCTCGCCGGGATCGCGCGCTGGAGCGGCTACCTCGTGCCCCTGCTGGCCGGCGCCATCCGCCATGCCGAGCGCGTGGCGCTGGCCATGGACGCGCGAGCCTTCGGCGCCTACCCCGACCGCACCGAACGCCACCTCGTCCCATTCCGCGCGCGCGACGTCGTGTTCATCGTGCTGTTCCTGGCGGCCTCGGCGGCGATCGCCTGGATCTTCCTGCCGCCCCCCGGCCGGTAGCCCCACCCCCTCCGCCCCCTGTCGCCCCAACCCCCGCTCCGCCCCCCTCCCGCTCCCCTGTCACGATCTGCCACACGCGCGGGCGTGTCGTGACAGGCGAGCAGCAGGGCCGCAGGGGCAGGGCGCAGGGGCGCAGGGCCGCAGGGGCGCAGGTCGCGGCATCCGGTGTTCTGTCAGCGCTTGCCCGCGATCTGCCGGCTCACGATGTCGCGCATGACCTCGTTGGTGCCGCCGTAGATGCGGTGGACGCGGGCATCGAGGAACGCCCGGGCGATCGGGTACTCCGTGATGTAGCCGTATCCGCCGTGCAGCTGCACGCAGATGTCCAGGACCTCCCACTCGCGCTCGGTTGTCCAGAACTTGACCTTCGCGGCCTCTTCGGCGGTGAGCTTGCGGTCCTTGTACAGAAGCATCGCGCGGTCGACGTACGCCCACAGCACGTCAACCGTGGTGGCGACATCGGCCAGGCGGAAGCGGGTGTTCTGGAAGTCGATGATCCGCTCGCCGAACGCCTCGCGGCTCTTGGTGTAGTCGACCGTCCACCCGAACGCCGCATCGGCGGCGGCCGCGGCGGCCACGCCGATCGAGAGGCGCTCCAGGGGCAGGTTCATCATCAGCTGTACGAATCCCTTGCCCTCTTCGCCGCCGATGAGGTTCTCCTCGGGCACGAAGACGTCGGTGAACGACAGCTCCGCGGTGTCGTGTCCGTGGAAGCCCATCTTCTGCAGCTTCTTGCCGTGGTCGAAGCCGGCCATGCCGTTCTCGATGAGCAGCAGGCTGAAGGCGTCCGGGCGGTTGCCCTCGCCGGTCTTGACGAAGGTGACGATGACGTCGGCGGTCTTGCCGCTGGAGATGAAGGTCTTCGCGCCGTTGACGACGTACCCGCCTTCCACCTTCTTGGCGGTGGTCTTCGCGCCGCGCAGGTCGCTGCCCGCGCCGGGTTCGGTCATCGCCAGGGCGCCGAGGATCTCGCCGGTGGCCATGCCCGGCAGCCACTTCTCCTTCTGCGCCTGCGTGCCCATGTGGACGATGTACGGCACGGCCAGGTCGTCCTGGATGCCCAGTGCACCGGCGAGCGAACCCACACCCGCACGGATCGTCTCTTCACTGACGACGGCGCGGAAGCGGTAGTCCTGCAGCATCCCGGCGCCGCCGAACTCCTCCGGCACGCTGAGGCCGAGGATCCCGGCCTCTCCCGCCGCGAGCATCGTCGCGCGGTCGATCTCGCCGTCGGCATCCCACTTCTCGCGGGCTTCGTTCGTCGCGTACCGCTTGACGAACTCCTTCACGACATCGCGGAACGCTTCGTGATCCTCGTCGTAGATGTTGCGCTCCATGTGCGCCTGCCCTTCTTGAAACGTCGGTGGCCGGGCCGTTCTGAGAGGCTGCGCGGCCCGTCGCCGCTGGCGATTCTAGGTCACCACTCACGGCGCGACCCGAACCCCTGTGACATTGCATCCCGAGAGTGACGGTACTGGGTACCGCGATTTGTGGGATGCCGCAACCCGTGCCTCGGCGGGCCGGAGGTGTCCCGGACCTGCGCGGCGCGCCCTGCCTTCAGTTCTGCGGTCAGCCCAGGTATCCGGGAGCGGGGGGAAGCCCCAGGAACTGCTCGAGGGTGTGCCAACCGCCGTCGTGGTAGGCCTTGGCCAGCTCCGGTCCGATGTAGCGAAGGTGCCAGGGCTCAGGGGAATACCCGGTGATCGGCGTGGATCCGTCCTCGTATCGGGTGATCCACCCGAACTCCCAGGAGTGCGCGGTGATCCACTGGCCCTGCGCGCTGGCAGCCAGATCGTCGAGCGTGCCGCAGCCGTCCGCGCACGCGACGACGTCGGCCGCCAGCCCGGACTGGTGCTCGCTGAAGCCCGGTCGGGCACTGGAAAGATCGGCCAGCTCCACGCCCTGCGCGCTGACCTGGTTGCCGTAGCTGGTCTCCTGCGTGGTGTGCGAACGGAAACCGCTCTCCAGGGCGATCTCGCCCACGCCGACCGCCGCGGCCGCGGCCACCATCGCGCTCAGCGCCGCTGCGGCATCCGCGCGCAGTGATCCACCTTCGACGCTGCGCACGCCCTGCGGCATGGCCAGCGCGCTGGGCCGATAATCCAGCGGAGTCAGCGGACGCGTCTTGTTGATCACGGTCCACAGCCGCGCCGGGTCGGCGAGGTCCACGCACGGGGCCAGTCCGCCGGCCACCGCCCGCCGGAAGTCCTCGGCGCCGCCGATGGCGGCGACCGCGGCGGTGTCGTCGCGCACGGCCAGCGCATCGGCGAACGCGTGCAACGCGCACGGCTCCACCACGACCGGCGCGGCAGCGACCAGGGGCGTCGGGATCGCCTGAGCGGGCGCCGGCAGCGGCAGGGCCGTAGGCGCCTCCGGCGTGGGTGCGATCTTCGGGACGACGCGGCCGACGATCATCGCGGGGGCTGCACTGGCGACGGGCGCCGCGACGATCTGGTCACCGGTGACGGCTGCGGTCACGGTGGCGGTCGACCCCAGGACGAGCGAGGCCACGACGGTGAGGCCGGCGACCACCCCACTTCGGAGCGGCGATCTGCGACGCGCGTGCCGCGGCTGCGGGTCGGAGGGGTTCATCAGTTTCGCCGTCTTGGCTTCGTTGCGGCTGACCGGGGCCGCCGGTCGCGCGGCAGCGCCGACGCGGACGGGGGTCGCCGGTCGATCGATCGCCGCCCGCGCGAACGCCGAGCGTCGCGGGTCGGCGGTGTCCCGCGGCGCGCCGAACGCGCGTTCGAGCGCCCGTGCGCGTTGCAACCGTGCGGCGCGACGAGTCGATGGGGGAGCGTGCGGTTCGGGTGCCGTCACGTGGTCCATTCTTGCCTGCCCGGCGGCTCCGGTCGAGCACTTCGCCGGATCCGGCCCAGATCGGTTTTCTGTACGAACCTGTCTTGACAGACATTCGCATTTCTGTTCCCATGGAGTCATGCGTTGGCAGGGACAGGAACTGGGTGTTGCGGATGCCGCCGCGCTGCCCGGACTCGAGCAGCTGAACGGTCTGGTGCGGTCCGTGACCACCCCGGAGTTCGCCGATGTCACCTTCCACGAGGTGATGTGCAAGAGCGCACTCAACCACGTGCCCGGCTCCTCCGCGATGCCGTTCGACTGGACGATCAACCCCTATCGGGGCTGCGGTCACGCGTGCACGTACTGTTTCGCCCGGGGCACGCACGAGTACCTCGAGCTCGATTCCGGGCGCGACTTCGACTCGCAGATCATCGTGAAGATCAATGTCGCCGACGTGCTCGAGAAGGAGCTCCGCCGCGGCACCTGGATGCACGACCCCGTCGCGCTGGGGACCAACACCGATCCTTATCAGCGCGCCGAGGGGCGGTACCGGCTGATGCCGGGCATCATCTCGGCGCTGACGCAGTCCGGTACGCCGTTCTCGATCCTGACGAAGGGCACCCTGCTGCGCCGCGACCTGCCGCTGCTGCGGGATGCCGCGGAACGCGTGAACGTGTCGCTCGCGATGTCCATCGCCGTCTTCGATGACGCGCTGCAGAAGCTGATCGAACCCGGAACCCCCTCGGCGACGGCGCGCCTGGAGACGGTGCGCGCAGCCACCGAGGCCGGTTTCCGGGTGACCGTGTTCCTGATGCCCGTCCTGCCGCACCTGACCGACTCGATCCCCGCGCTCGATGATGCGCTGCGGCGCATACGAGCTGCCGGTGCGGTGCGCGTCGTCTTCGGGGCGCTGCATCTGCGGCCCGGCGCGAAGCAGTGGTTCATGCAGTGGCTGCGCCGTGAGCGACCGGAGCTGGTTCCGGCGTATCTCGGGCTGTATCCGGGCGCCTCGCCGACCGCGCCGAAGGCATACCGGACCTGGCTGTCCACACGCGTACGACCCCTCCTGCGCGTGCACGGGCTGGACGGGAGCGCCGAGGACGACGAACCGCGCGGCTCCGCGCTGCCGGGGCCGGCGGCCCGCACGTCGCCGCGATTCGTGACGACATCGCGGGGCCGCGAGGCCCAGAGCGCCGTGCGGCTGTTCTGACCCGCGCCCGCCTCCTGGAGCGCAAGCAGGGGGTGCGCTCCCGGCCCGAACACGGCACGATGATGCCGTGGCGCGGTTTCTGCTTTCAGCGATGCCCTTCACAGGGCACATCACGCCGATGTGCGCCGTGGCGCAGGCGCTGGCCGCTCGAGGGCACGACGTGCGGCTGTACACCGGCTCCGCATTCCGGCACCGCGTCGAGGACGCCGGGGCCATCCTCGTGCCGTGGCAGATCGCGCCGGATTTCGATGAGAACGACCTGTCGGCGACGTTCCCCCGCCTGATCGGCAAGAAGGGCCTCGGACAGCTGCTCATCAACGTCCAGGACGTCTTCATCCGCACTGCGCCCGCCCAGGTGGAGGACCTCACGTCGGAGTGGGAGCGCGCACCATGGGACGCGATCGCCGGCGACGAGGTGTCCGTCGGAGCCGCACTGTTCGCCGAGCACGCGGGCGGGCCGTGGGCCACGGTCGCCCTGCTTCCGCTCAACCTCGCCGGCGCGCAGGGCCCGCCGAGCGGACTCGGGCTCGCGCCGGGGCGGAACCCGCTGACCCGGGCACGGGATGCCGCGCTGCGCGCCGCCGTGCCGCTGATCTCGCGCCCGCTGCGCCGGCCGCTCGCGCGGGCGCGCTCGGCGGTGGGGCTGCCGCCCTCGAAGCTCACTTTCGACGAAGTGGTGTTCTCACCCCGGCTGGTGGTGGCCAGCGGGGTGCCTCAGCTGGATTACGAGCGGACGGACCGGCCGCCGTCGGTGCACTTCGTCGGCGAGCTGCGGGCACCGACCACCGCCGCCACGGGACTGCCCGCGTGGTGGGGTGATCTGGACGGGCGGCGCGTGGTGCACGTGACGCAGGGCACCCAGAACATCGACCCGTCCGACCTTCTTCGCCCGGCCCTCGAGGCGCTCGCCGACCGTGATGTGCTGGTCGTGGTCGCCACCGGGGTCCCCGGCCGGGACGAGTTGCCGTTCCCGGTGCCGGCGAACGCGCGCGTCGGCGGGTTCCTCCCGTACGCGCAGCTGCTGCCACGCACCGACGTCGTGATCACCAACGGCGGCTGGGGCGGCGTGCTGGCTGCCCTGAGCCACGGCATCCCGCTGGTGATCGCCGGCGGCGATCTGGACAAGCCCGAGATAGCTGCGCGGGTGGCGTGGGCCGGCGCCGGCGTGAACCTCAAGACCGGAACGCCCACCGCGGCGAAGGTGGCTGCGGGGTTCGACCGCGTCGCGACGGATGACTCGTTCCGGGATGGGGCAGCCCGTATCGGGGCGGAGCTGCGGGCGAGCGGTGGAGCGCCCCGCGCAGCCGAGCTGCTGGAGTCGCTCGTGTGAGGCCTCGAGCCGAGGAGGACGCAATGGCAGAGCGTCGCATGCGGCCCCGCACATATCCGGCGGGCGTCCCCTGCTGGGTGGATGCGACCCAGTCGGACCTGCGGGCGGGGGCAGCCTTCTACGGAGCGCTGTTCGACTGGGACTTCGCCGCTGCGGGTTCGCCGGACGCAGGCCGGCCGTACCTGTTCGCTCAGCGTGACGGTCTCGACGTCGGCGGACTGGGGCCGACCGCGCCGGGACGGCCCACTCCCGCCTGGATCAGCCACATCGCGTGTGACGACATCGTGGACGCGTGCCTGCGGATCGAGCGGGCAGGCGGACTGGTCGCGGTCCCGCCGGCGGGGTACGGTCCGTACGGACGCAGCGCCCTGTGTGCGGACCCGCAGGGCGCCGCGTTCGGTCTCTGGCAGGGGCGGACCCACCCCGGTTCGCAGATCGTCAACGTCCCCGGCGCGTGGAACTTCAGCGACCTGCGCACACCCGATCCCGAGGCCGCACTCGCGTTCTACGGCGACGTCTTCGGGTGGCAGGCCGACGCCGACTTCGGTGCCGGCATGATCAGACTGCCCGGGTACGGCGATCACCTCGCATCCACGATCGACCCCGGCATCCGCGAGCGACAGGCCTTCGCCCCGGCGGGCTTCGCCGACGTGATCGCGGGCCTGACCGTGGACCCGGACGCTTCGGGCGCGACGTGGGAGATCCGCTTCACCGTCGCGGACCGCGACGCGTCCGCCGGCACCGCGGAGCGGCTCGGAGCGACCGTCGCGTCGCGCACCGACGGTGAATGGACCAGGGATGCCGTGATCGTCGACCCGCAGGGCGCACGTCTGGTGGTGAGCCAGTTCGCACCGCCCGACGCCGCCGGCTTCTGAGCCGCGGCAGACGGTCCGTGGAACGGACACGGCACCGGGAGCACGCCGAGCCGCAGCGGAGCCGATCCCGGCCGGTAACAGCACCGTCCGGCGCGCGAAACGCCGGACCCCCTCCGAAGAGGCGACCCGGCGTTTCGACGTGGAGCGGCTACGCGGTGAGCTCGGCAGCGGTCGGCACGCGACCGGTGAGCTCCTCGATGGTGTCATCGCCGGGGCGGACGTTCTCGAACGGCGCGGCGATCTCGGCGCGCTCGAGCATCTCGGCCATCTTGCGCTGACGCTGCCGCGTGATGAGGGTCACCACGCGGCCGGTCTTGCCCGCGCGGCCGGTGCGGCCGGAGCGGTGCAGGTAGGTCTTGTACTCGTCGGGCGCATCGGCCTGGATGACCAGGTCGATGTCGTCCACGTGGATGCCGCGGGCGGCGACGTCCGTGGCGACCAAGACATTGACCCGTCCCGAAGTGAGGCGCTCCAGGTTGCGCGTGCGGCGGGCCTGGTTGAGGTCGCCGTGCAGTGAGACGGCGGGGATGCCGATGTCGGCGAACTGCTCGGCCAGCATCTCCGCATACGCACGGGTGCGTGCGAACACGAGGGTCTTGCCCTCCCGATCGACGAGCTGGTCGAGGATCTCGGCCTTGTCGCGGTGCTCGATGACGAGCACGCGGTGCTCGATCGTGCTGGATGCCTGGTCTTCGCCGGCCACCTCGTGGACGGACGGCTCGACGAGGAACTCGTCCACCAGCGAGGAGACCTCGCGGTCGAGTGTCGCGGAGAACAGCAGCTTCTGGGAGCCGTCGGCGGTTTCGCGCAGGATGCGCTGCACCGGCTCGAGGAACCCGAGCTCGCACATGTGGTCGGCCTCATCGATCACGGCAACCATCACGTCACTGAGATCCAGCTTGCGCTGGGTGATGAGGTCCTCGATGCGGCCGGGCGTGCCGATGATGATGTCGACGCCCTTCTTCAGTGCACCGACCTGGCGGGCCTGGGGCACGCCACCGTAGATCTGCGTGGTGAACAGCCCGACACTGCGAGCGATCGGCTGGATCGTGCGGTCCAGCTGCAGGGCGAGCTCGCGCGTCGGGGCGAGGATGATCGCCTTCGGCTTGCGACCGAACTCGCGCTTCTTGCCGGCGCCGCTCTTGAGCACGTTCTCGACGAGCGGTGCGCCGAACGCGATGGTCTTGCCCGAGCCGGTGCGACCGCGAGCGAGGACGTCGCGGCCCGCGAGGATCTCGGGGATCGTCGCGGCCTGGATGGCGAACGGCGTGGCGGCACCGAGATCGGCGAGGGTGCGGACGATGTTCTCACCCAGTCCGAGCGAACCGAAGGTCACACCATCGACGACGGTCGCCTGGACGGCCTCGGCCTGCAGGCGCTCGTGCACGACGTCGACGTGCTGCTGGTGCGCGGCAGTGCGCGGGGGCGCACTCCAGTCGCCACGATTGCCGGATGCCGCGGGGCGGCGATCGCGGTCATCACGGCGGGGGCGATCGGCGTTGTACTCGCGCTTGGGACGGTCCTCGTTCGCACGCGAGGGGCGCTCGGTGCCGAAGGAACGCGCCGGACGATCGTTGCCGTACGGACGCGCCGGACGATCGCTGCTGTAATCGCGACGAGCCGGACGATCGCTGCTGTAATCGCGACGAGCCGGACGGTCATCGGCCGAACGTGCCGGACGATCATTGCTGTAATCGCGACGAGCCGGACGGTCATCGCCCGAACGCGCCGGACGATCATTGCTGTAATCGCGACGAGCCGGACGGTCATCGCCCGAACGCGCCGGACGATCATTGCTGTAATCGCGACGAGCCGGACGGTC
The DNA here is from genome assembly GCF_030246885.1 of Microbacterium sp. zg-B185. Classification (NCBI taxonomy): domain Bacteria; kingdom Bacillati; phylum Actinomycetota; class Actinomycetes; order Micrococcales; family Microbacteriaceae; genus Microbacterium; species Microbacterium sp. zg-B185. The sequence goes on along the minus strand of NZ_CP126739.1, from coordinate 122,115 downwards.
ATCGCCCGAACGCGCCGGACGATCATTGCTGTAATCGCGACGAGCCGGACGGTCATCGCCCGAACGCGCCGGACGATCATTGCTGTACGGACGCGCCGGACGATCGCTGTTGTAATCGCGACGAGCCGGACGCTCATCGCCCGAACGCGCAGGACGGTCGTCGAACGAGCGCGCAGGACGGTCGCTGTGCGACGGCACGCGGGCACCGCGGGCCTCGTCGCGGCCGGCGCGCTGCGTCGCCGTCCACCGCGTCTTCGGAGCGCCGGACTTGGCGGCGCCGGTCCTGGGACCGCCGGTCCGCGGTGCGTTTGACGGGGCACCCTCTTCGGCAGCGCGGTATCCGCGGTGCGTCACGCTCTTGCTGCCCGGCTTCTGGGCCGAGCCGCCGCGGGCACGTTCGTGGAACGGGGTCTTCTTCTCGCCGTAGCGCGGCTCGAAGTTCTTGGCCGGTCGTCCGCCGGCCGGCTTTTTGCTCTTGGGCATGGGAATGTCCTTCTGGGTTGTCTCAGGTGTGAGAACAGCACTCCACAGCTCGTGGGCAGATCGGCATCCGCGCAGTTCGAGACTGCACACGGGAAGCACTGCCGCGAGGCCGCACATGCGGCACGGAGTTACCCGGACTATCGTCGGCCGGGGGCCATTCAACGTGATGGTCGCCGGAGCGGATTCGCTCCCACCATCGGCCCCTTGGACTCACAAACCCATCCGCACAGCAGTGCAGTGTCCAGAGCCGACCCTTCATCCTAGCGGACACCGCTGGAGCGAGTCTGAGAGATACCGGCGCACGCACCCTGCCGGCTTTACACTGACGCCATGACCAGCGGCGTCGTGACAACGCACTCCGATGCGCCCGCGCTGCGCGCCGAAGCGGAGGCCGTGTACGCCGCCGGCGCAGCGGGTGCGGTGGGTGCGCTTTACGGGCTGGTCGTCGCGCTGGTCGTGCCCGATCTGCCGCTGGCGGACTCCATGGGAGCGTTCGGGCTGCTGGCCGCCATCGGCGCCGCCGTCGTCGCGGGCGCGGCCTCGGGAACCGGATACTGGCGGTCCCGGGCTCGACCGGGACAGGAGTGGCGCCGCGGGCTGCCCTCGTGGAAGTTCGCGGTGAACACCGTCTCGGTGGTGATCGTGCACACAGCCCTCGCCTTCCTCGCGGCGTATGCGGGATTCCGGCTGCTGGGCCTGGGCTTCATCGGCCTGCCCGTGGTCACGTTCTGGGCGATCGTGCTCATGGCCGTGACGCTCGGACTCTCCTCATACCTGGTCTATCTGTCCGTGTCGCGGGTGACGACACAGCGCATGTCCTCGCTGCTGATGGCTTTCATCGTCATCGGCACGCTCACCGCGATGGTGACCTCTCCGGATCCGCAATGGTGGAAGGTCCATTTCAGCCAGCTCGGCACCTTCGACGACCTGTCCAGTTTCGTCTTCAACGGCACACTGATCGCCGCCGGTCTGCTGGTGACGACGTTCGCGGTCTACATCGCGAACGACCTGCAGCGGTTGGTTGCGGAGGGCGTCCTGAGCCGGTCCGGTGCCCCGCGCATCATCTCCACGCTTTTCGTGATCATGGGCGTCATGCTCGCCGGCGTCGGCATCTTTCCGGTGGATGTCAGCATGCCGCTGCACAATGTCTCGGCATCGGGCATGGCGCTGATATTCCTGGCGCTGCTGATCGCCGGCCCGACTCTGCTCCGCGGAATGCCGCGCGCCTATTTCGTGTCGGAGTGGGCTTTCCTGTTCGCCACCGTGGCCACGGTGGTGTTGTTCGTCATCCGCTATTTCACGCTGACGGCACTGGAAATCATCGTCTTCGCTCTCATTTTCGGATGGATTGCGGTATTCGTGCGCTTTCTGGCCGTATCGGGCCAACGCGGCGAGAGCAGCTAAGATCCAAGTGAATTCACCGCGATTGATCCGAACGCGCTACATTCAACCCAAGACCGGGTGCTGCGAGGGGTGCAAGCCAGTCCAACCAGCGCTGTCAGCCCGGGGGTAGGCGGCTGGGGCCTGGAGCAACTGCAGGGCGGGAGCGCTACCGCACCGCCTCATGAAAGGCCTGACCCGTACCGTGGCCCTGCTCGCCGAAATCGCGCTCGATCCCTTGAGCGTGCGTCTGCGCGCGCCGAGCGAACCGGTAACGGCCACCCAGGTCGGCTTCATGACGGCTGCGATGCTCATCGGCGGCACCCTGCTGTCCATCCTGACCACGCCGGACCCGATGTGGTGGCAGCTGCATTTCAGTCGCCTCGGCACCTTCTCGGTGTTCTCGGGGCATCTGTTCAACGCCACGCTGATCGCGGCGGGGGGCGGCGTGGTGCTGTTCGGGTGGCGACTGAGAATCGAGATGAAGCGCCACGCCGGAACGTCCGTGCTGGTGAGCCGAAGGTCCGCGACCGCTGTCCCGATCCTGGTCGTGCTGATCGGCATCCATCTGTCGTTCGTCGGCGTCATCCCGCAGAACACCAACGAGTTCCTGCATGACCGGGCCTCGACCGGGGCGGTGTTCTCCTTCACGGCGATCCTGCTGTCCAGCCGGTGGCTGTTGCGCGGCATGCACCGCGGGGTCACCCGCGCCACCCGGCAGGTCGGCGTGGGCCTCGTCGTGGCCGTCAGCGTGTACATAGCGGGTTTCATCAACCTCGCCGCCTTCGAACTCGTCGGATTCAGCCTGATCTTCTTCTGGTTGCTGTTCTTCGCACGCAACCTCGGCCGAGGTGCCGACGCGGCGCCTCCTGCGCCGGCGGTCCAGCGGACGGCGAGCACGCACACCGTGCCGCTGCCCGCTCGCGCCCGCGCGCGTCGGATCCGCGCCGCCGCGAGCGGCCCCTCGTCGGCAGCCGCGCGGCCGCGCACCGTAGCCCGACCGCGTGCGACGGCACGGGCCCGGCGCAGCATGAGCCGCGCCTCCACATCGCGTCAGCCGGATCCGGAGCATCACCGAGCACGCAGCTGGCGACCCCCGGTCGATCGGCGGTGATCCGCGCCAGGTGACGTGCGTCAGCGCGACTCCGGGTCCTCCTCGGTGACGGTCTCGTCGCCATCAGCCGCGTTCATGTCACGCTCGTCAGCATCAGCCACGTTCACGTCACGCTCGTCAGCATCAGCCACGTTCGTGTCACCCGGCACCGGGTCCACGTCCACCGGCACCGGCACCGGCTCGGCGTCCACCGGCACCGGGTCCGGGTCCGCCTCCGCCGGAGGGGACGTGATCCCCGCCGCAGCGGACGTGAGCTGCGCCTCGAGGGCGGTTTCGTCGCCCTGCGGCATCTCGATGTCCGGTCCCTCCTCGATGGGCGGCACCTCGACGTCGGCAAGGGCGGGAGCGGACACGGCAGCGGGAGCTGAGGCGGCGGCATCCCGTTCCCGGATCTCACGTCGGGTCAGTCCGCGCTCGGTGGCCGTGGCCACTCCCGGTCCGACCGGCGCCGACACCGGTGCGTCGGGGTCCGTAGAACCGTCGTTCCGGCGGGTGCGCCGTTCCTTCGCGCCCTCGACCAGGTTGTAGAGCGTCGGCAGCACCAGAAGCGTGAGCAGGGTGGACGAGACCAGGCCGCCGATCACCACGATGGCAAGCGGCTGCGAGATGAAGCCGCCGTGACCGGTGATCCCGAGCGCCATCGGCGTCAGCGCGAAGATCGTGGCCAGCGCCGTCATCAGGATGGGCCGCAGTCGTCGCGATCCTCCGGCGACGGTGGCATCGTGCGCCGACAGACCCTTGGTGCGGTACTGGTTGACCAGGTCGACGAGGACGATGGCGTTGGTGACCACGATGCCGATGAGCATCAGGACGCCGATCAGAGACGCGACGCCCAGGGGAACACCCGTGGCGATCTGCAGCAGGATGGCGCCGGTCGCCGCGAACGGCACCGAGATCAGCAGCAGCAGCGGCTGGCGGAGCGACTTGAACGTCGCGACCATGACGATGTAGACGATCAGGATCGCCGCGAGCAGCGCCAGCCCGAGCTGGGTGAACGCATCCTGCTGCTGCGAGATGACACCGCCCAGTGCGGCATCCGCCGAAGCGGGCAGGTCGGCTTCGGCGAGCGCCGTGTTCACCGACGCGGATGCCGTCGTCAGATCGTCCGTGGCCGGGGTTACGGTGACGGTCGCTGTCCGCTGACCGCCTTCGGTCGTGATCGAGGTGGGTCCCTCGCTCTCCTCGACCGTGGCGATCTCCGCGAGCGCGATGGGGCCTTGGGCGCTGGGAACCGTCAGCTGCCGCAGCTCCTCGATCGTCGTGGGGGTCTGCGACGCGGCCAGATACACGGTCAGCGTCGTGTCCTCGATCTCGACCGCCCCGATCTGCTGGGGCTGCATCGTGTTCGACACGAGCGCTCCGACCGCGACCTCGGACAGGCCCAGCGACGCGGCTTTCTCGCTGTCCACCACGACGGCGATGTACGGCAGGGAAGCGGACAGGTTGCTGGAGACCTGGCCGATGCCCTCCGCCCCGGTCACGGCATCGACGACGGCATCCGTCGCCTCCTGCAGGGTGGCCGAGTCCGGCGCGGTGACGTCGATCTCGATGTCGGTGGACCCGAATCCGCCACCGCCTCCGGCGATGGTGATCGTGCCCGCGTCCTCGAGATCGGCGACCGCGGACTGGACCTCTTCGCGCAGCGCGACCTGGTCGGCGTCCGGGTCGGTCGTGATCGAGTAGGTGATGCCGCTGCCGCCGCCGGCGAAGGCGTCGCGCAGCGCGGACCCGCTCGAGCCGATGGACACCTGGACGGTTTCGATGCCGTCGATGCCGAGCAGCAGCGATTCGACCTGGGTCGAGGCCGCATCCTCGGCCTCGAGGCTCGGCGCCTGACCGATGTCCTGGGTCATCGTGAACGTGTTCTGACCGGAATCGCCGAGGAAGTTCGTCTTCAGGAAGGGCACGGCCGCCACCGTCCCGGCCAGGACGAGCACGGCCAGCAGCAGGGTCGCCCAGGAATGCTTCAGGGTCCAGCGCAGGATCGGAAGATAGGAATTCTGCAGGCGGCTCGGCGGCGCTTCGGGATCCTCGGCGTCGATCTGCCGTCCGTCGGGTCCGAAGATCGGCTTGCCCGGGCGCAGGAACCAGTACGCCAGTACGGGCACGATCGTCAGAGCGACGAACAGGGAGGCGGTCATCGCGATGGTGACGGTGAGCGCGAACGGCCGGAACAGCTCGCCGGTCACGTCCCCGACGAAGGCGATCGGGAGGAAGACGGCCACCGTGGTGATCGTCGAGGCTGTGATCGCGGCGGCCACTTCGCGCACGGCCCGCAGGATCGATGTCATCTTGTCGGCGTCGCCGACGTAATGGCGTTTGATGTTCTCGATCACGACGATCGAATCGTCGACCACGCGGCCGATCGCGATGGTCAGCGCACCGAGGGTGAGGATGTTCAGCGAATAGCCGAAGGCCTGGATCCCGATGAACGTGATCAGCACGCTCGTGGGGATCGAGATCGCCGTCACCAGCGTCGCGCGAACCGACAGCAGGAAGACCAGGATGACGATCACCGCGAAGAACAGGCCGAGCAGGCCCTCTTGCGCGAGCGCCTCGATCGACTGCTGGATGTAGGGGGCCTGATCGAAGACGACGGTGAACTCCGCGCCGTCGAGGCTCTTCTCCAGGCCGGGCAGCGCGGCCAGCACGCCCCGGGATACATCGACCGTGTTGGCCGAGGGCAGCTTCGTCACGGCGATCGTGAGCGCGGGTTCGCCGTTCACGCGCGAGACGGTGGTGACCGGGTCCTGGTTCTGCTCGACCGTGGCCACGTCCGCGATGGTCCGGGGTCCGGACTCGAACTGCGCGGCATCCGACGGAACGAGCGGGAGCGCGGCGATCTCCTCGACCGACGTGATCTTCGACCCGGTCTGCACGGTGAGGGTCTGGCCGTCCTCGGTGATCTGTCCGCCGGGGAACAGGACGCCGTTCTGATCGAGGGCGTCCCGGATCGCCTGCTGCGCGTAGCCGGCCTCGGCCAGCGCAGCCGGATCCGGGGTGATCGTGATGCGCTGCCCGACGCCGCCCACGATCTGCGCCGCGTTCACCCCGGCGATGTCCTCCAGTTCGGGGACGATCGTGGACTCCAGCTGCGCCTGGATGGTCTGCTCGTCCTCGTATCCGGTCACCGCGAGCTGGATCACCGGGAAGTCGTCGATGCTCGCCGAGATGACGTTCGGCTCGATCCCTTCGGGAAGCTGCGCCTTGATGCGGTTGATCGCCTGGGTGATCTTCTGCTCGGCCGTTGCCAGGTTGGTGCCGTAGGTGAAGGACGCCTGGATGATGGATGCGTTCGTCGTGCTGGTCGCCGCAGTCGACTCCAGCCCGGGAACCCCCTGGATCGCCGCCTCGATCGGGATCGACACGTCGTTGCTGACGACCTCGGGGGAGGCGCCCGGGTACGTGGAGACCACCACGAGCGCCGGGAACTCGATCGACGGGATCAGCTCCTGCTTGAGGCTCGTCAGGGCGAGACCTCCGAAGACCGCGGCGACGATCGTGATGAGGGCGATGAGCGCACGGTTCTTGAGGCTCAGTACGGCGAGATTCGACACGGTGGCCTTCGCTGGGGATGCAGTTCGGATGCCCGGGGAAGTGCCGGGTCGGGGATGCCGGGCTCTGCCCGTGCGACCGATACGCACATGTATCGAGTCCTCAGTATCCCACGGTCAATTCTTCGAGGACGCCGCGAATCCGGGCCTCGCGGGTGCCCGATCACCGCCCCACGACGTCACAGCAGTGTCGCGAGCGCCAGACCGACCGCGGCGGCGGGGACGGCGACGAGAAGGTTTCCACCCTCGTTCAGCCCCGCCCCGAGGACCTCCCGCGGCGACGGCGCCGAGCATGCGCGCACGGGGACGGGTGGGCGGCGCGGCACCGGCCCGCCTATGCCCGTGGCCGGCCTCAGCCGATCAGCAGGCGCTGTATCGCCGATTCCGGCGACACATCCAGGTCCAGGATCCGGCCGCGTTCGTAGGCCTTGAAGACGGCGGGGTCGATGTAGCTGCTCCGCGCCACGGCCGGCGTGTTCCCCAGAGCCTCGGACGTCGCCCGCACGGCAAGGGCCTCGGCGCGCTTGCGATCCTTCGCCGTGTCCACCGTGCCGATGCGCGCGAGCGCTTCGGCGGCCAGGATCGTGCCGCGCAGGGTGCGGAAGTCCTTGGCGGTGAAGGCACCCCCGGTCAGCGAGCGCACATGCGAGTTGACGTCCGCGGGGGTGAGCGGCACGCGACGGGTGCCGCGACGGTAGGCCAGCAGCGCTGAGCGTGGGCGGCCGACGCTCAGTTCCCGCATCACCGCGGCCAGTTCCGCGTCGTCGATCTCGATGTTGGCGCGTTTGCCGCTCTTGCCCGGAAACGAGAGGGTGGTGCGGGACTCCGCGACGGCAGCATCCCGCCGTTGCAGAGTCGTCAGGCCGCGGCTTCCGTGCTGCTCGAGGTACCGCGCCGAGCCGATCCGCGGCGCTGCCTGGTCGAGCAGGCGGAACGACGCGGCGAGCACCCGTTCCCGATCGATGTCGTCGCGGCGCAGCGCGCTGGTGACCCGGCCCCGCGCGCGCGGCAGCGCCGCAGCGAGCTCGAGGGCGCGGGAGAACTTGCGACGGTCCCGGCGCTCCCGCCACCGCGGGTGATACAGGTACTGGCGTCGGCCCGCGTCATCGACGCCGACGGCCTGGATGTGGGCGTTCGGGTCCACCGAGATCCACACGTCCTGCCACGCCGGCGGGATGACCAGATCGTGGATCCGCTGCCGGTCCGCGGGCAGAGCCGCCGATCCGCTCATATCCGCGTAGCGGAAGCCGCTCCCGGACCTGATCCGTCGATAGCCGGGGTCTTCTCCCGGGCGGACCCGGACCAGTCGTGCCACGTCGCCTCTTGTCTTGTTGTCTTGCGTCGTCGATGGGAACAGCGGTCAGTGCCCGCCCGCGGTCAGTGATCGCGGAGCATCGCGATGAGCTCGGCCTTGCGCAGCTCCTCGTAGAGGTCCGGATTCTTGCGGCTGATCGACCCGCGTCCTTCCGGCATGCTCTCCTCCTCGGTCGTCTCGACGGTACGGCCCGCGCCGCACGGATCCGAAGGGCTTGACAAGCCGATGACACCGCAGATACCCGAGACCGGCGTGGCGAACGCCCTTTCCTGGGAGTCCGCTGTGTAGCACCGTGCCCGAGCGCGCGTCAAGCCCCTCCCCTGAGCGGGGCCGGGATGGCAGTATCTTTCGCGTGCCCTTTGCGGCATCCGGGTCGCGCCACACCTCGCATCCGGCGACAGAAGGAGAAGCCTCCATGAACCTCGCCCTCATCATCATCATCGTCATCGCGATCATCCTCGCGATCTTCGGTGGCCTGAACTCAGCACTGAGCTGGCTTCTCTGGGTCGCCATCATCGTGGGAGTCATCGCGCTGATCGTGTTCCTCTTCCGAGTCATCAGCGGCAACCGCCGCACGTGAGCGGCAGGTCGGCCTGCGCCGACCTCGCTCCCCCAGGAAGCGGATGCCGTATTCGGACGAGATCGTCGGAATACGGCATTCGCCGTGTGATGCATCGGCGGATGCCGCGTACCGCGCTCGTGCGGACGCGGCATCCGCTTTCGCGTCCCGTCACTCCGGCCTGAGCCACACCGTGCTCTCCGCGGGAACGATGCCGAAGGGCACGTCGGCGCTGGCGAGCACCACTCCGGATGTGTGCACCAGATCGGAGTCCGCCAGGTCGAAGTCCTCGTGACCGAAGTTGGTCAGCACCGACCAGCCGTTCGGCCGCACGAAATGCAGCACATCCGCGCGGCCGGTCTCCACCCACGCCAGGCTCTCCTGCGTCTGCAGTTCGTGGCGCAGCGCCAGGGCCCGGCGGTACATGTTCAGGGTCGAGCGCACATCCCCCTCCTGCGCTTGCACCGCTGCGTCGGCGAACCACTTCGGCTGCGGCAGGTGGGAGTGATCTCCGCCGAAGCCGAAGGACTCCCCGGCACGCGTCCACGGCAACGGGACCCGGCATCCGTCCCGCCCCATGTCGGCGCCGCCGCTGCGGAAGAACGTCGGATCCTGCCGGCAGACGGCCGGGATCTCGGCCACCTCGTGCAGGCCGAGTTCCTCCCCCTGGTACAGGTACGCGGAGCCGGGCAGTGCCAGCACGAACAGGGTCGCGGCCCGTGCGCGCCGCAGCCCTGCGGTCCGATCCAGCCGGGGCTCGACACCGCCGGACCGCAGCCACTCGTTTCCGTGCTTGCGCACCGGTCGCCCGTCGTCCGTGCGCTGCGCATGGGGCAGTCCGTACCGCGTGGCGTGCCGGACGACGTCGTGGTTGGACAGCACCCACGTCGATGAGGACCCGGACGCCGCGGCCAGCTCCAGGTTCTCCGTGACGATGCGACGGAACTGCGCGGCGTCGAAGTCCGCCTCGAGCAGGTCGAAGTTGAACGCCTGGCCCAGACTGTCCGGCCGCGCGTACAGCGGGATCCGCACCGGGTCCACCCACGCCTCGGCCACGGCGGTGCGGGGCGGGTCGTACGCGTCGAACACGGCACGCCATTCCGCGTAGACCTCGTGCACGTCGTCCCGGTCGATCATGGGATGCCGGCCGTCGCGTGGCAGCGCGTCCAGCTCCGCCTGCGACGGAAGCGGTTCGGTGAGGTCCTTGGTCAGCATGTGGGCGACATCGATGCGGAATCCGTCCACCCCGCGGTCTGCCCAGAACCGGAGAGTACGCACGAAATCGGCACGCACGTCCGCATCCGCCCAGTTCAGGTCGGGCTGCTCGACGGCGAAGTTGTGCAGGTACCACTGCCCGTCGGCCACGCGCTCCCACGCCGATCCGCCGAATGCCGACACCCAGTCCGTCGGCGGAGCCGCACCGTCCGGTCCGCGTCCCTCGCGGAAGATGTACCGTTCCCGGGCGGCGGAGCCGCGCCCCGCCGCCGAAGCCTCCCGGAACCACTCGTGCAGGTCGGAGGTGTGGTTGGGGACGATGTCGATGACCACGCGGATGCCGGCCGAATGCAGTCCCGCCAGCAGGGCGTCGAAGTCGTCCAGGGTGCCCAGTCGCGGATCGACGTCCCGGTAGTCGGCCACGTCATAGCCGCCGTCGGCGAGCGCGGACGGATAGAACGGGCTCAGCCACACCGCGTCGATCCTCAGCTCGGACAGGTACGGCACTCGCGAGGTCACTCCGGCGAGGTCGCCGATCCCGTCGCCGTCCGCGTCGGCGAAGCTGCGCGGATAGACCTGGTAGACGACAGCCTGACGCCACCAGGACGCGTCCTCGCGGGCGATGGTGCGGGCGGGCAGGGTGCGAAGCGTTGTGGCCATCGGACCGGTTCCTTCCGGGCAGAAGATCGGGCGACCGGCAGATGCCGGCCGCGCTGGGACGCCGCGGACGGCCGGTCAGCCCTTCACCGCGCCCTGGGTCACGCCCTCCATCACCCAGCGCTGGGTGAACAGATACACGACGATCGCCGGCGCCATCGCCATCAGATACGACGCGAAGGACACGTTGTAGTTGTTGCTGAACTGCGTCTGGAAGATGCTCTGCACCACGGGCAGGGTCTGCTGGCTGGGATCCGAGATGATCAGGGAGGGCATCATGAAATCGTTCCAGGAGGCCAGGAACGCGAAGATGCCGACCGTCGCGCTCATCGGGGCCAGCAGCGGGAAGATCAGGTGCCAGAACGTCTGCCAGGTGCTCGCCCCGTCGATCCGCGCGCTCTCCTCCAGCTCGTGCGGGATCGAGCGCAGGAATGCGGTGAACAGCAGGATGCTGAAACTGAGCTGGAACATGATGTGCAGGATCGCGACACCGGCCGGGTTGTCCAGACCGGTCAGACCGGTCAGCTGGATCTGCGGAAGCGCCACCACCGGGAACGGAATGAACATCGCCGCCAGCAGGTAGTAGAACGACCAGCGGAAGAGCCGGTGATCCCAGTTGCGGGCGATCGCGAAGGAGGCCCATGCGGCCAGCAGGATGGTGCCGGCCACGGTCGCCGCAGTGATCAGCACCGAGATCGTGAACGCCAGGGGGAAATTGGTCAGATTCCAAGCCGTGACGAACCCGTCGATGCTGAACGGGCTCGGCAGTGAGAAGGCGTTGCCGTCCACGGCCTGCGACTGGGTCTTGAAAGCCATCGACACGGTCACATACAGCGGGATCAGGACGGTGAGCGTGCACAGCAGCAGCACGATGGTGCCGGACCAGTTCGTCCGCTCCCTGGCGAACCGCCCGCCGGAAGGCTTGCGCGGCTTGCCGCCCTCGAGGGCCTCGGCTGCTTCGACGTTTTCGACCGCGAGGGCTGGTTGCACGGACATCACAGCACGTCCCTTCCTCGGGTGAGGCGGAGTTGGAGCAGGGCGATGGCGACCGTGATGACGAAGAAGATGGTCGCATTGGCCATCTGATAGGCGTAGTCGCCGCTGGTGAAGCCGGTGACGATGGTCATCGCGATGCTGCGGGTGGCGGTGCCCGGTCCGCCGTTGGTGAGCCCGACGATGATGTCGTAGGCGTTCAGGAAGTTCTTGAAGCCGAGGATCACATTGATCACGACGTACCCGGCGACCAGGGGCAGGGTGATGCGGGTGAGTTGGGCGAGTCTGCCCGCCCCGTCGATGTCCGCCGCTTCGTACACTTCGCCGGGGATCGACAGCAGCCCGGCGATGTAGATCAGCAGCGTCCCGGGGATCGCCTGCCAGGCCGTGACGATCACGATCGCCACCCACGCCAGGTCCGGATTGGCCAGGATGCTCTCACTCAGCCAGCCGATCCCCAGCGTCTGTCCCAGCGCGGGGACGGAGTTGGAGAAGAGGAAGTTGAACACGAAGGCGATCACGATGCCGGAGATGACCATGGGGATCACGAAGATCGTCCGCAGGGCGGTCTTCATGCGGATCCGCGAGGTCAGGCCGACCGCGAGCAGGAACGCCACCGCGTTCACGAGCACCACGGTGACGGCGGCGAATCCGAACGTGAACAGGTAGCTCTGCAGGATCGCCGGGTCGGAGAACACCGCGATGTAGTTGATGAATCCGACGAACTGCCAGTCGCCGAACCCGATCGAGTTGGTGAAGCTGAAGAAGATCCCGATGATCGCGGGCAGCGTGATCGCCAGGGTGAACAGGATCAGGGTGGGCAGCAGGAAGACGTAGTACATCCCGTCGACCCGCTGCCTGTGGCGCGGCGGCGGCTCCCCCGCGCTCGTCCGTGCCGGTGCGCCCGCTGCAATCGGCGGCGCTGTCGTGGTTGCCATGGTCGTGTCGCTGCCCTTCTGTGTGGTCGTGCGCTACTGGCGAAGGGCCAGTCGGGCCCAGTCCGCGTCCATGACCGCGAGCGTCCTGTCCACATCCGACCCGGTCACGATGCCCTGGATGTAGTTGTCGGTGGGGATGGTCAGCGGGATCGCCTTGGACGCGCCCTGGTAGAACCGCGCGTCGTCGTAGTACTCCTTCATCTCGACGATGCGCGGATCCGTGACCGGCGCGGCGTCCGTGGTGGTCCCGTACCCGAGGAAGGCGGCATTGTACTCGTCCATGACCTCCTTCTGGAACAGGAAGCTCAGGAAGTCGCGCGCTGCCTCCTTGTGCTCGGATGCCTCGGGGATCCACGCCGCGAGGTCGATGTTGACCCGCACCTGGTTGTCCTGGGGATCGTCGGTCATCGGGAGCGGGAAGGTGCCCAGGTCCATATCGGGGTCCGTCTTGGCGATCTCACCGAACGCCCACGGCCCCTGCAGGTACATCGCCGCCTCGCCCTGCGCGAAGGCGAGGTTGCCGTCCCCGTAGCCGCGGCTGGCGGCATCCTCGTTGATGTACTGGCCGGTGAGCTCGGTCATGCGCTCCACCGGCTCGGACAGCGTCTTCTGGAAGGACACCGGCGAGTCCGGGCCGACCTCGGTGCCCAGCTCGTTCATCTGCGCGTAGAAGTCCGCGACATCGATCGCACCGCCCACCGTGTAGTCGAACCAGCCCTGCCCGACCGTCCACGGGTCCTTGAACGTCGCGTAGAACGGCGTGATGCCGGCGGCCGTGAGCGCCTCGCACACCTCGATGAGCTGGTCCCAGGTCTGCGGGACCTCCAGTCCCTGCTCGGCGAAGATCTGCTTGTTGTAGATGACGGATGCCGCCATCACCGAGTACGGCAGCACGCTCGTCCTGCCGGGGTAGGTCGCGTACTGGTCGACCAGGTCCTGAACCTCGGGAAGGATGCGCTCGGCCTCCGGCATGTCACTCAGATCGCTCAGCGCCCCCCGCTCCATGAAGCGGGCCATCTCCATGTTGTAGTTGAGCAGCCCGAGGTCAGGCGGGTCGCCCCGCAGGAACCCGGCCTGAAGATTGGACGAGTTGTCGAAGACCACTCGCACGTCGTCCTGGGACGCGTTGTATTCACCGATGAGTTCCCGGAAGTAGGGGATCGCCTCCGGTTTGCTCAGGTGGAACCGCACCTCCGCCGGCCCGCTGTCACCGCTGCATGCGGACAGCGCCGCGCCGACAAGTCCGAGGGCGAGCACGGCGGCGGACGCTCGTCTCCATCGCCGGGATGATTCAGCCACGTCGCCGTCCTTCCGACCCATCAACACTGATGCGGAGATTTCACCGAGGAATAGATTTACTCGGAAAATCAAATCGTTGCGACCATAATGCGAGGTGACTGGTGAAAGGTCAACCCCTTGTCCAACCCGCTGTCCCCGACCGCTTCGCTGCGCCGCGCGAACCTGGGCGCGATGCTCTCGCATGCCTGGGATACCGACGTCTTCACCGCGAGCGACGCGATGGCGACGGTGGGGTTGACCCGCTCCACGACCATCGACGTGATCGAGGAGCTGGTCGGAATCGGTCTGCTCCGCGAACTGCCGAACGCCCGCGCCGGCGGGGACTACCAGAAGGGGCGGCCCGCACGTCGCTTCGAACTGCGGCATGACGTCGCCAGCGTGGTCGGCGTGGACGTCGGCCCGGATCACATCCTGACCGCGGTCGCCGACTTGCGCGGACGTCTGCTGGCGAAGGATCAGTACGAGACCGACCTGGAGCACGACTCCCCCGCGGAGCGCCGTGCCGCCGCCACCGCGGCGGTGGACGCTGCGCTCCGGGCGTCCGGCCGTGCGCGCGCGGACGTGCTCGCGGTGTGCGCGGGGGTCCCGGCGCCGGTGAACGCGCGCGGCGAGTCCCCGCCGCACCGCACCGGCTTCTGGCAGCGCATGAATCCGGACCTGATGGAACTGTTCGGCCGATGGGCGCCGCTGGTGCGCGTCGAGAACGACGCATCCCTGGCCGCCATCGCAGAGGGATCGATCGGCGCGGCCGTCGGCGAGTCCGACTACGTGACGCTGCTCACCGGCGAGTTCCTCGGGGCCGGCGCAGTGGTCGACGGTCGCCTCCTGCGCGGCGCGCACGGCGGGATCGCCGAGATGATGGCGTTCGACCATGTCGTCGGCGTCGGCGGTGCGTGGGGGCTGGATCCGCGCCTGGTCCGCTCGGCCCGGGAATCGCTCGCCGCCGGGGAGTTCCCCGCCGCCGGCGCGATCGCTCAGATCCCGGCGGTCGACCTGCGCGGCGAGCGGATCCTCGAGCTGGCGCGAGCCGGGGACGCGGATGCGGAGGTTACCGTGGCCCGCATCGGGCAGATGGTCAGCATCATCGCGGGCGTCTTCGGCAGCCTGTTCGACCCGCGCCGGGTGATCCTCTCCGGGTTGCCCGCGGACTCCGCCGCGCAGGTGGTGGCCGCGGCCCGCGCGTCGCTGAACCTGGAACTGGATCTTCCCGCTCCCGAACTGTCCGCATCCCGGCTGGGCGCGGATGTCGTCTGCATCGGCGCCGTCTCGGCCGCTCTCGAGGCGGCACGGGAGGGTGTCCTGGACCTCGGCGGCGACTGGACCGCCGGCGGTCTGCGCCGAACGGGCTGAAGAGGATTGGTTCGAGCGAGGATGCCGCGGCGCGGCCGTGGCCGCGGCATCCCCGCCGGTCTTACAGGTTCGCCTCCGCGTAGCTGCGCAGAGCGTCGCGCACGAACTCGGCGCCTGCCGTACCGCCCCGGCTGGTGCGGTAGTTCGCGCCGAAGCGCTCATCGGCCACATACATCTGGCCGAGCCCGATGACGTACGCCTTGACGTCGCCGCCGGCCGCCGGTGTGCCGGGGATGCTCGTCAGCCAGTCGACGTGGCGCTTGGCCAGCGCTGCAGCCTCGGGACTGTCGGGCGAGACGCCGGCCTCTGCGGCCGCGATCCAGTCGCGACCGAGGTCGGCGACACGCTGCTTCCACGCCGCCTTCTGGTCGTCGTCCATCCCGCGCCACCAGCGGTCGCCGTCCGCATATGCCCTGCGCCCCCAGCGCCGCTCGACTTCGTCCTGGTACTGCGAGTGGTCGAAACCGTCGAACATGTCCTCTGCCATGATCCGTTCACCTCCCTTCATCGCCGCGATGGTCAGCTGCACCGACGCGACCTGCCGCGCGAGCCTGCCCTGTTCCTGTTCCAGCCACGCGAGGTGCGCGGCCAGCGCGTCCTCCTGCGCCGTGTCCCGGTCCAGCACGGCGCCGATCCGGTCAAGGCCGAGACCGAGGTCTCGCAGCAGCAGAATCCGCTGCAGCCGCACGAGTGCGTCCCGGTCGTAGTACCGGTACCCGTTCGCGCCGGTGCGCGAGGGCTTCAGAAGTCCGACGTGGTCATAGTGGCGAAGCGCCCGACTGGTGGTGCCGGCCGCCTTGGCGATCTGCTGGATCGACCACTCCTCGTGCTCCATCGGTGGGTCCTGCCTCCCTCACGGCTCCACGCTAGATCTTGACGCTGCGGTAATGTCAACCGGGTCTCGGCTGAACGTTCGCCGACAGGCCCTTGACAAGAACGCGATATATCGTGTTGTCTGAGTTCATCGCGATATATCGCGACTTATCCTTCGTACATCGAACTCAGGAGCAGCCATGACCCTCGAGAAGTGGATCATCCACCCCGGCGACACACGCGTCATCGACCTCGAATCGGTGCGCAAGCTCAAGGTGGGCCTCATCGGTGGCCAGATCGACGTCATCGGCCACGACGAACCCGGCGCGCGCATCGAAGTGCACGGCGTGACCATCAAGGACCTGCGGATCGAGGTCGTCGGAGACGTCGTGGAGATCGACCACCCGCAACTGCGTTGGGACAACTTCCTGGAGGTCTTCCGCAACTTCGGCGGGGGCGGGCCGAAGGCGGAGATCAGCGTCGCGGTCCCCCGCGAGGTGGCCCTGAACCTCGGGGTGGTCAGCGCCAGCGCACTGGTCTCCGGCATCCGCCACGACACACGTCTGAACACCGTGTCGGGCGACATCATCGTCGACGGACTGACCGGGGATCTGACGGTCAACGCGGTCTCCGGCGACGTTCAGATCCGCGGGCTCGTCGGCGCGCTCAGCGCCAACAGCGTGTCCGGCGACGTGGCCGCGACGGGAACGATCCGCAAGGCGACCGTCGACACGGTCTCCGGCGCGACCCTGGTGGACACCAGCGGTGAAGCCCAGCAGGTCGGCCTGAACACCGTCAGCGGCAACGCCACGGTGCGGCTGGACGAAGGCCGCCCGGCCAACTTCGTGGTGCGCAGCGTCAGCGGCCGCGTGCAGGTGGACGGCGTGGTGCGCTCTGGCAAGGGCACCGGCCCGACCACGAACTTCACCGGTGCGGTGGGCGAGCTCAGCGGCTCGTTCGTGGACGTGCGGGCGAACTCGGTCTCCGGCGATGTCACCGTGCTGCGCCGGGCGGTCGCGGATCCCCCGGTCCGCGCCGGCGACGCGCAGGCGATCGCGGATGCCCCGAGTGGAGCGAGCGATGCCGGCGCGGAGAAGGAGTGGTGATGGCACCTGTCTTCTCGCACGGCGACCTGCGCCTGTACCTGCTGAGCCTGCTCGATGAGGGGCCGCGTCACGGCTACGACATCATCCAGGCGCTCTCGGATCGAAC
Organism: Microbacterium sp. zg-B185; assembly: GCF_030246885.1. NCBI lineage: Bacteria > Bacillati > Actinomycetota > Actinomycetes > Micrococcales > Microbacteriaceae > Microbacterium > Microbacterium sp. zg-B185. The sequence goes on along the minus strand of NZ_CP126739.1, from coordinate 105,233 downwards.
CGGCGGCACGTACACGCCGAGTGCCGGCACCATCTACCCCCGACTTGCCAAGCTCGAGGAGGACGGGCTGGTCTCCAAGACCGTGGACGGTCGCAAGACGGTTTACGAGATCACGGATGCCGGACGGGCCGAAGTGGCCGCCCGGGCCGGTGACCTGGAGGGGATCGAAGCCGGCCTGACGGATTCGGTGCGGCTCATCGCCGACGAGGTGCGCGGGAGCGTGCGGGAGGCGATGAAGAGCCTGCGCGCCGATCTCGCAGCGGCCACCCGTGAGGAGCGCACCGCGTCGCGGGAGGCACCGCGGGCGGATGACCCGCGCACCGCGAGTCGCGAGCAGGTCCATCGCGCGGATGCCGCGATCAACGAGTTCCGCGCGCGTGTGCGCACGGATCTGCGCTCGCACGTCGCCCGCGGCGGCGAGCTGGCGGCATCCGTCGTGGACGAGCTCATCGCATCGTTGGACGGCGTCGCCCGCGACATCACCCGTTCCCTGCGCCGCTGAGGGCGCCGGCCGGCTCTCAGCCGGGCCAGATCTCCTCGTCGTCCGGCACGGGCTCCCCGAGCGGGACGACGAGGATCGGCCGGTGCTGGCGGTGCGCCAGCCGCGCGGCGACCGAGCCGGTGAAGAACCCGCGGATCGATTCGCCCAGGCCGCGCTTGCGCGTGCCGACCACCAGCAGCCGCGCCTCGATCTGGTCGGCCAGCTGCTTCATCGCCAGCGCGGGATCGCCGACGAGCTGCTGGACGCTCCACCGGATGTCCGACCGCTCGAGCAGGGCCGTCGCCTCCGCGGTGACGACAGCGAGATCGCTCTCGCCCGCAGCCACATTGATGTCGATCGGTGCCGAATGCACGTAGCCGTCCGGATCCTCATAGGTCACGAAGCGGGTCACGTCGACATGCACCACCACCAGTGGCGCCTGCAGCAGCTTCGCGTATCGCGCCGCCTCCTTGAGCACGCGCGCCGGGAGGCCCGGCACGACACCCACCACGACGGCGCCGCGCAGAGCCGCGGCGTCCGCTTCGGGGACAGGCAGCGGCATGCCGCCGGCATCCGCCCCCGGGGTGCTGTCAGATGCTTCGTCGGCCATATGTCCCGCCCTCTCGCTGCCTGGCCGGAGCGGTCTGCGCCCAGGGCTCCGTGGTATCCTGAATGCTACTCTTACCGGCCTCGAGCCGGTTTCGTGAATGCCCGGGTTGACGCGGCGGATTGCCCCCGCACCGCCCGCTACTCAGAAATGAGGGGGTCTCGCATGGGGCGTGGCCGTCAGAAGGCGAAGCACACCAAGATCGCGCGCGAACTCAAGTCCTACAGCCCGACCGTCAACTACTCGGCGCTGGAGAAGGAACTGGGTCACCCCGACGACGAGCAGTACGTCGACAAGTGGGCCGACCAGTATGCCGACGAGTACGAGGGCGAGAAGGCGTAGTCTTCGCGCCCGCTGATCTCGTTACGGGTCTCCGCCACCTGTAACGCCATGCGGCGACCATCGCACGCAGCGATCACCAGTTTCCGTGGCGGCGCTCCCACTCGTCCTCGATCGTGACGCGACGCGCGACGATCAGACCGGCCGGGATCGCCGCGGCGACCACACCGGCGAGCACCAGCAGCGGCACCGTCCAGGAGGCGGTGGCATCGTGCAGCAGTCCGATGCCGATCGGGAACACGGCCACGATCGCGTATCCGATGCTCTGCACGAATCCGCTCAGCGCGACAGAGCCCTCGTGAGTCCGCGCGCGCAGGCCGAGCAGCACGAGTGTGAGCGGGAACAGCAGCGGCTCCAGACCGAGCAGCGCCACCCAAAGCCAGGGAGCAGCCTGCGGTGCAAGGAGGAGCCCGGCGATCGCGGTCAGTCCGGCGGTGACGGCGATCGCGAACAGCACGCCGGTCGCGTGGTAGCGGGTCACCAGCAACGGCACCAGCAGTGAGGCCGGCAGGCCCATGGCGGCGAACAGCGCGAGCAGGATGCCGGCGCCGGCCGGGGTGACACCGGCGACGTCGATGAGCAGCTGGGGCAGCCAGGCGAACGACGTGTACGCCATGGTGCCGGCGGCGAGGAAGCCGACGGCCAGCGCCCATGCCAGCGGGAGGCGCCACATTCGGCCGAACACCCGCGGATTCGGCGGTTCGATGTCCTCGTCCACGACGGCGGCACGTTGGCGCACCAGCATCGCGACCCAGGGAATCAGCGCCAGCGCCGCGAACACCGCCCACATGCCCAGCGAGAATCCCCAGCTCGTCGCATCCGCCACGGGCACCGCGATCAGCGGCGGCATCAGCGTCGCGACCGCCATGGTGGTCGTGTAGATCGTGGTGATCAAGCCGATGCGGTCCGGGAAGTACTTGCGCACCAGCGGCGGCAGCAGGATGTTGCCCACACCAACGGCGGCGAAGATCAGGGCCGTCCCCAGCAGGAGCGCCACCGCGTCGGTCGCCAGGCCGCGCAGGGCCATCCCCGCGGTCGCGACCGCGATGGCCAGCACGGTGAGGCGCTCCAGTCCCAGCCTGCGCTCGAACAACGGCGTCAGGATGCCGAACACGGCGTAGCAGACCGGCGGCGCGGTCCCGATCAGACCGATGATCGCTGCGGGCATCGCGAAGTCGTCCGTGATGTGGTCGATCAGGGGCGAGAGCGCGGCCACGGCGGAGCGCAGCGAGAAGGCGAACAGGACGATCCCGACCAGGGCGAGAGTCCGACCCTGCCAGAGCGGGCGGGCGGAAGTCGGTGTCACTGCTCAAGCTTAGGTGCGAGGTCGAGCCGACCCGCATCAACGATGCCGGTTGTCCAGTAGCGCGCCGGCACGTATCGAGACAGCGGAGCGCGCGGTGATCCGGGGCGGCTCAACTCTCCTGGGAGCCCTCGACCCAGGCCAGGTACTCCTCCGAGACCGTGCCGGTCACGTAGCGCCCGTCGAAGCAGCTCATGTCCAGGTCGTCGAGGTCCGAGCCCTCCAGGATGGCCGCCTTGAGGTCCTCGACCTCCTGGTAGACCATGTAGTCCGCGCCGAGCTCCTCGGCGATCTCCGGAATGGTGCGTCCATGGGCGACCAGCTCGTGACGCGACGGCATGTTGATGCCGTAGACGTGCGGGTACCGCACCGGCGGCGCGGCCGAGGCGAACGTGACGCTTTTGGCCCCGGCATCCCGGGCCATCTGGATGATCTCCTTGCTCGTCGTGCCCCGCACGATCGAGTCGTCGATCAGGAGCACGTTCTTGCCCTTGAACTCGCTGGACATCGCGTTGAGCTTCTGACGCACGCTCTTCTTGCGGACCGCCTGTCCGGGCATGATGAACGTGCGGCCGACGTAGCGGTTCTTGTAGAAGCCCTCGCGGTACTCCAGACCGAGCTTGCGCGCGACCTGCATCGCGGCCGGGCGCGCGGAGTCGGGGATCGGCATGACCACATCGATGGTTCCCGACGGCGTGTACTTGGCGATCGTGTCGGCCAGACGCTCGCCCATCCGCAGCCGCGCCTCGTACACGGAGATCCCGTTCATGATCGAGTCCGGCCGTGCCAGGTAGACGTATTCGAACGAGCACGGCGCCAGCCGCGGCGTCGCGGCGCACTGCCGGCTGTGCAGGTGCCCGTCGAGGTCGATGAAGACGGCTTCGCCCGGCAGCACGTCGCGCACCACGTCGAAGCCGCCGTTCTCCAGCACCAGCGACTCGGAGGACACGATCCACTCGTAGGCGCCGGCATCCGTCTTGCGGGTGCCGATGATGAGCGGGCGGATGCCGAACGGGTCACGGAACGCGAGCAGGCCGTACCCGGCGATCAGCGCGATCGCGGCGTAGGAGCCCTCGACACGTTCGTGGACGCGGGAGACGGCGTGGAAGACCTGTTCCGGATCCAGTTCCAGGCCCGAGATCGAGGCCTGCAGCTCGTTGGCGAGCACGTTGACCAGCAGCTCGGTGTCGCTGGAGGTGTTCAGGTGCCGGCGGTCCTTGTGGAACAGCTCGTCGGTCAGCTCCCTGGTGTTGGTCAGGTTGCCGTTGTGCACGAGCACGATGCCGTACGGGGCGTTCACGTAGAACGGCTGGGCCTCCTCCTCGCTGGAGGCGGTGCCCTTCGTGGCGTAGCGCACGTGCCCCAGTCCGATCGTGCCCAGAAGGGTGCGCATGTCCCGGGTGCGGAAGGCCTCGCGGACCATCCCGCGCTCCTTGTGCACGTGGAAGATGCCGCTCGGCTCCGCCGTGGCGATGCCGGTCGAATCCTGCCCGCGATGCTGCAGCAGCAGCAGCGCGTCGTAGATCTCCTGGTTGACCGAGCCCTGCCCGACCATTCCGACGATGCCGCACATAGGGTCTAGTTCGCTCCGTCTGAGTTGTCGCCGTCGCGGTACGCGCCGACCAGTCGCACGGCGCCGCCGTCGACGCCCTTGGCGCCCTGCTCGAAGTCGCCGTGCCCGTCGGCCGGTACCGTGCCGTCCTGGACGACCCCGACGCGCCATGCTGCGATTCCGTCCCGGGCCAGGGCGGATGCTGCGGCGTCGGCCTGCTCGGCGGCGACGATCGCGACGAAGCCGATGCCCAGGTTCCACGTCCCCTCGGTCGCCTCCAGTTCGAGGCCGCCCAGGTCCGCGAGCACGCGGAACACGGTCGGCGGCGACCACGTCGAGCGGTCCAGGTCGACCCAGGTTCCGCGCGGCAGGACGCGGGCGAGGTTGGCGGCGATACCGCCCCCGGTCACGTGGCTGAGCGCATGGACACCGGATGCGTCGCCCTCAGTGGGGGTGCTGCCGCTGAGGGTGTCGATGAGACGCAGGAGCGGTGCCGTGTACAGGCGGGTGGGCTCCAGCAGCGCCTCGCCCCAGGTCGTGCCGAAATCGGCCGCGTGATCGCCGTACTGGATGCCTGCCTGCGTCACGATGTGGCGCACGAGCGAATAGCCGTTCGAGTGCAGTCCGCTGGAGGCCAGGGCGAGGACCACGTCGCCGGGGCGGACGCGATCAGCGCCCAGGATGCGACCCGCCTCGACGACACCGGTCGCCGCGCCGGCGACGTCGTAGTCATGAGGACCGAGCAGGCCGGGGTGCTCGGCGGTCTCGCCGCCGACCAGGGCGGTGCCCGTCTCGGAACACCCGCGTGCGATGCCCGCGACGATATCGGCGATGCGCTCGGGGAAGACCTTGCCGCACGCGATGTAGTCGGTCATGAACAGCGGCTTGGCCCCGACCACGACGATGTCATCGACCACCATGCCGACCAGATCGAGTCCGATCGTGTCGTGCTTGTCGATCGCCTGCGCGATCGCCACTTTCGTGCCGACACCGTCGGTGCTGGTCGCCAGCAGCGGGTGCGCGTAGGAGCGGAGCGCCGACGCGTCGAAAAGCCCGGCGAACCCGCCCACGCCGCCGAGGACTTCGGGGCCGTGGGTGCGGCGCACCGCCGACTTCATCAGCTCGACGGCCAAGTCGCCGGCCGCAGTATCGACACCGGCTTCGGTATAGGGGTTCACTGAGGCGCTTCCGTGCGCGGAAGAGGCGTCGCGGGAGGGTGAGGCCACCATCCCAGCCTAGCGGCGGCACAGCCGAGCGGATCCCCGATGCCGGAGGGCGCCTCACGGGTTCGGCGGGCGCGCCTCCGCGGACGAGGCGGGTGTCGGCGGCCCGCCTTAGACTTGGCGCCATGGGCGGCAGTAGTGCTCCGGAGTGGCTGATCCGCGAGGACGCGGGCCAGCCGGTCCTGCTCGCGCTCTACCTCCGGCAGGCGCTGGGCATCCGCTCCCCGGACGAGCTGCCGCACCTGCGAGGCATCCCGGCACGCGTGAACGACCGCTCCGAGGACGCGCAGGCTCTGCTGGAGCGCCAATGGCGCGAGTTCTGGGCCATGACGGTCGAGCCGACCGCGCATCCCTCCCCCGTCCCCCTCGAGCTGGTCGACGGCTTCGAGACCCTGGTCGCGCTCCCGGCCGAGGGATCCGAGGTGCTCCGGGACGCGATCGTCCCGCACGCCGCGGAGTCGCTGGCGTTCTCGCAGTCCGCACACGAGCGCTACCGGAAGGAGGCCGCGGCGAAGCCGGGCGTCTCGTATCGGGCCTATGCGAGCGCGATCGCCGAGCACGAGCGCCAGGTGGGCCGTAGAGCGCACTCGTTCGAGCTCAATGTCCAGGTGCTGCCGCTGACCCAGCGCGGAGTGTGGTGGATCGGATCACTCACCATCGCGGTCACCGACTCGCTGCGCGGAGACGTCGTCGCCTTCGACGCGGCGATCCACCCGATCATCGCCGAACTGGCTTAGCGGCCGGTTCAGTCCTCGACGTGAATGGTTGCGCGATCGACCGTGACCTCACGCGAACGGCGGGCGAGAACGCGATCGAGGATCAGCGCGGTCACCCCACCGATGGCGACGCCGACGGTGATGCAGATCAGCGCCAGGAAGCCGAAGACCTGCCCCTGGGAGTAGATCAAGCCGGTGTTCGGGCTGGTGTCGGCGGTTCCGTTGGACGCGAACGTGAGGATCAGCGCGACCAGCAGACCCAGACCGGCGCCGGCGATCAGGAACACCGCGTACTTGGGCGTCCGCCGCACCCGCACCGTCTCGATGCGGTCGGCGGCCACGGGGTGGGGAACCCCACCCGGGTTGCGAGCGGAGGATGCCGCGGCATCGGGTTCGGGGATCTGCGCCGGTTCGGCCATGGCTCCATTGTCTCACCCGGCCGGCCAGGCGCGGTCGGCGGAGCGGTGCGGGCGTGCTCTGCGCGAAGGGCAGAGCACGCCCGCCCTCATCAGGCGCGCACGCTCCGGCGGCGCACGGCGAACGCGCCCGCGCCGACGATGAGCATTCCGATTCCGAGCCACAGCGCGTCGATCGACGCCTCGCCGCCCGTGACGGCGAGGGAGGCCGACGTGGCCGCGTCACAGGGGACCTCGGCTCCGAGGGGGAACGAGAACGTCACCGGGTCCAGCGCAGTGCCGGCGGCGTAGAAGCCCGCGAAGGCCTCCGCACCCGCCGCGGTCAGCGTCGCCGCCGCGCCGGTCCAGCCGATCCGCGACGGGGATTCGACGGCGCCGGGCAAGGTCAGGGTGGCGAACACGACGCTGCCCGCGTCCACGCTCGGCGAGCCGTTGTACGACGTCGACTGGACGCCCATGATCAGTGACGCGGAGGTCGCACTGTGGACCTGGATGCGCGGGTTGGAGAGGGTGATCTCGAGCGCACCGCTGTGCCCGGCGAACGAGGTGGATCCGCCGTAGCCGACGCGGCCGCGATCCTCCTGCGTGTTGTAGGAGCCGGAACCGGCCCCCCACCCACCGGAGATTGACCCCTTGGCGATGCCGCCCGCGATGTAGTCGCGGAAGCTCTGCTTCACGCCCCACTGGATGTCGGCTCCAGACACGGCGCGTGCAACGCACGCCGGCTCGGCCGGCTGCGGCACGGTCGCCGGCTCGGCCGGCTGCAGGGCGGGCGGCACGGTCGGGACGATGACCGGGTCGGCGCCGGGGCGGTCGCCGGCGTACTCGACCGCGACGGACAGCTCCTGCGCGGCATTCGAGATGCCACCCGCGCCATACGTGTAGACACCCCAGTTGCCGGCGGGCAGGCCCGACGAGAAGTCCTGTGCGGTCAGCGTCGCCGCGAAGGTTCCGTCCTGGGACAGTTCCACCCACTGCGCGCGGATGGTGCTCTGGTACTGGGCCGGCACCTGGTCGAGCACCGTCGCGGCGAGCGCCCACGTCTGCGAGACGACCTTGCGCGTCGAACTGGGGGCCGATGCCGACGGCTTCCACTCATCAAGGAAGGAGCCCAGCACGACGTAGGTTCCCTGCGGCAGTGTGCTCGGGATGGGCACACCACGACCGCCGACGTTCGCCCCGGGGTCGAAGCCGCTGCCGCGAACGATGAGCTCGTCGTCCGTGTACACGGGCTGGCCGGTGTACGGGGTGACGCCATCGGAGAGGAACACCGAGAGCGCCGGCGTGAACACCGGCGGAGTGGGTTCAACCGGCTGGGCGGCCACCGTGTGCGCGACTGTCGCGGAGGTCGAGGCGGTGAAGGCCGCGGCATCCGTCGGAGTGAACGCCGCGCTGAAGCCGTGCGCAGCCGCCGCGGCTCCCTCGACGGTGAAGGTCGCCGCATCGCCGACCAGCGGGACCGGCGCACCCAGCGGGCTGCCTGAATCGAAGAACGTGACCGTGCCGCTCGCCGCGGGCGCGACGGTCGCGGTGAGCAGGATGTCCGCACCCGGCGCGGACGTCGCTGCCGGGGATACTGCGAGCGTCGTGGAGGTGGCCGTGGGTGCGGCCGGCAGGCTCGTGTACGTCAGCGCGAAGGCGAGATCATCCATCGGATCGCCGGCGGCGTAGGAGCCGCCGAATGCCTCTGCGCCCTCGGCCGTAAAGGCCACACCGGTCGCCGCGACGCTCACGGTCGCGGCGCCGTCGGTCTCAGCGGGCGCGCCGAGGGACACCGACGAGATCGTGGCGCCGAGGACTGCCGTGGCCGCGTCGCCGGCCGACCAGTACACGCTGCCGACGCCGCCCGCGAAGACGACGCGGGGGTCGCTGACGGCCAGGGCGATGCCGTGCGAGGGGACGTCGAACTGCACGCTGCCGGTGAACTGCGCCGATCCCTCGGCGGTGGCGGGATCGAATTCGCCTGCAGCGGGGGACCAGACGTACTCGTCACCCGCGAGGCCGGCTCCGCCCGATGCCGTCGCCGTGCCCCCGAACGTGGCGACGTAGCTGTTCCAGCTCGCCTTGAAGCCCCAGGTCAGCTCAGACGCGGAGGCGGTCGGTGCGGCCTGCGCCGGAGCGGCGACTCCCGCGAATGCCGCCGTCGCGACGAGCGTGCCGGTCAGCACGCTCGCCAGCGCCCGCCAGCGGGACGCCTTTCGATCACTTCTCACGTTGTCCTCCACAGATCGGTCTCCGACCCGGGTCGAGTCGGTTAGCTAAGGCTTACCTTAGTCCAACCTGTGACCGCGCCGAGAACGATCGGTCAGCGCCGTGGCAGCACGATCGGGCGTCCGGTATCCGGATCGCGCAGCACGCGGACCGGAGTGTCATACACGTCGGTGATCCGCGCCTCGGTCAGCACGGCGTCGGGTGAGCCGTGGGCGACGATGCGGCCGCGGTCGATCACGGCGACGTCATCGGCGTACGCGCCGGCGAGCGACAGATCGTGCAGCACCACGACCACCGCGCGCCCGGCGCGCGCGAGGGCGCGCGCGATCCGCAGTACGTCCTCCTGATGGCGCAGGTCCAGCGCGGCTGTCGGTTCATCCAGGAGCACGATCCCGGTATCCTGCGCCAGCACCCGGGCGAGCGACACGCGGGCCTTCTCTCCGCCGGACAGCGAGGGATACGACCGCGAGGCGAGGTGTGCGACGTCGGCCTGCGCGAGCGACCGCGCGATGATCGCCGCGTCGTCGCCCTGGCGCTCCGTTCCGCTCCACGGCGCGCGACCCATCTCGACGACCTGAAGCGCCGTGAAGGCGAACGCGACGTGATTCGACTGCGTGAGGACAGCACGCGAACGCGACAGTCGGCGCGGATTCCACTCCGCAAGCGCACGATCGTCCAAGCTCACCCGACCGGCCGTCGGACGCAGATCGCCGGTCAAGACGCCGAGCAGGCTTGACTTGCCCGCCCCGTTGGGGCCGACCAGGGCAAGGAGTCGCCCGTAGCCGATCTCGAGCGTGACGTCCTCGAGGATCACCGCGTCGCCGATGCGATACCCGACGCCCCGCAGCGCGAACGCCGTGCGCGTCATGCCCAGCCTCCTGACCCGCGCCGGTTGCGACGGATGAGCCAGTAGAAGAAGGGCCCGCCGATCAGGGCGGTCAGGATGCCGATCGGGAGGTCGGCTGACGGCACGAGCGTCCGCGCGAGCAGATCCGCGTAGACGAGCACGGTCGCACCGCCGAGGAAGGACAGTGCGATCAGCGGACGGTTGGCCGGACCGAGCAGCATCCGGATGATGTGCGGGACCACGAGCCCGACGAACGCGATGATCCCGACGAACGCGACTGCGACACCCGTCAGCAGAGCGACCAGCACGATCGACAGGAGGCGCAGTCGCTCGACCCGCACCCCGAGGTGTGCGGCCGTGCGATCGCCGAGCGCGAGCAGGTCGTACTGCTCCGCGAGCGCCAGCGCGAGTGCTGTGGCCAGCAGACCGACGACGGCCACCAGCAGCACCTCGCCCCAGCGCGAGCCGTTCATCGATCCGAGCTGCCAGAACACGATCTGCTCGCGCGATGCGGTGTCCCCGGCGAACATCAGCAGCGCCAGAACGGCTCCCGCGAAGGCGTTGACGGCGATGCCGGTGAGGATCAGCGTGATCGCCTCGGTTCTGCCGTGCGAGCGCGAGGTGGCGTAGACGATCAGGGTGGCGGCCAATCCCCCGACGAAGGCGAACGCCGCGATGGACCACGGCCCGAAGGCGGTCAGCCCGAGCGTGATGGCCGCGGCCGCGCCGACGGCAGCTCCGGACGAGACGCCGACGACACCGGGTTCGGCCAGGGGATTGCCGAAGATCGCCTGCATGACCGCTCCGGCCACGGCCAGAAGTCCGCCCACGAGGAGCGACATGACCACGCGGGGGAACCGGATCTGCCACAGCGTCTGTTCGATCAGCCGCGCGTCCGGCGCCCACGCGTTGTCGATGCCCACGGCGCGCAGCGCGGAGCCGACCACCTCCAGCGGACCGATCGGCAGCTGTCCGAGGCCGGCGGAGAGGAGGATCCCGACCACCAGCAGTGCGCCGGTCGCCGTGCACACCAGTGCGCGACGTCCGCCGCCGACGGCACGCGAGGCCGGAATGTCGGTCGCGGCGGTCCGCGCCGGCCCTACCCGGGTCACGATCCGGCCGTGGGCGCGTAGATCGCGCGTGCGAGAGCCTCGAGCACCCGCGCGGAGCGGGGTCCGAAGGAGAGCACCTGCCCGTCGGCCATGTCCACGAATCGCCGCTGCTGCCCGGCGCGGGTCAGCCCGATGGCCGGCTTGGACGCCAGGAGCGCATCGACGCCGCCGACGGAGTCCAGTCCTCCGGTCATGACGAGGATGAGGTCCGGGTCGGCGGCGATCATGGCCTCATCGGTGAGTGGCTGCATGCCTCGCCAGCCCAGCTCTCCGGCGACGTCGACGCCCCCCAGCGCCGCGATCAGGTCATCAGCGCCGGAATCCTCGCCGAAGAGGTAGTAGACGCCGGCTGTGCCGCGCAGATACAGGAAGACGATGCGCAGCCGGTCCGGTCCTGCCGGGGCGAGCCGTGCGATCTCGGTGCGCACGGCCTCGACCTCCGCGAGGATCTGCGTGGCCAGCAGGTCGCCGGTCTGCGGTGCGCCGAACACCGCCGCGACGTCGCGGGCCAGTTGCGCCGCGCCGTCGAGCGAGGCTTCGTTCTGAAGGAAGACGACGGTGATGCCGACGTCACGCAGCTGCTCCACGACGTCCCGTGGGCCGACGCTGCCGTCCGTGAGCACGAGGGTCGGCGCCAGCGCGATGACCGCCTCGGCGTTGACGGTGTGGCCGCCGCCGGTGACCAGGGGCAGCTCGGAGCTCCCCGGGAAGATCGTGGACGCATCCCGCCCGACGAGAGTGTCTCCGAACCCCAGACCGCGGACTGTCGCAGCGATCGAGCCGGACAGATCCATCGCGATCACGCGCGAGGTGTCTGCCACCAGGGTTGCCACGTCGCCTGCGGCATCCCGGGAGGGGACCGTCACCGGCAGCGACTGAGGCGGGTCGGCGGCGACCGGGACGATCGCGTCATCCCCGAGAACGGCCGTGGTCGGTCCCTCGTAGTCGCGGGGGTCGGCGAGCGGAACGATCCTGCTGAGGGGCACCTGCTCACTCGCCGTCACCGCATCACCCGCCGGCGCGCGCGATGACGCAGTGCTGCATCCGCTCAACCCGAGGGCGGCTGCCACCACGAGAGCCAGGAGCGCCCGCGAGCGCCTCACGCTGCGCCGCCCGAGCCGGTGCGTGCATTCCTGCCCGTCCCGCGGCGGCGCGCGAGCAGGACGCCGCCGACCGCCGCGCCGGCCGCCACGAATGCGGCGACCGCCCACGAGATCCATCCCGGGCTCGCATCGGCCGGACGACTGTCGGCGGCGGGAGCGGCGTCGACCGGCGCGGTCGGCGGACCCGGCGACGGGGTCTGGGTCTGTGCGGATGCGCAGACGGCGGTCACCGTGATCGTGATCGGATCGAAGGCGGAACCCGCCTCGTAGTTCGCGAACGCGGCGAAGCCCTCGGGCGTGATCGCCGTAGGCGCCGCCGCGGCGGCGATCGTGACCCCGTCGCGGGACGCATCGATCGTCGCGGTCGTCAGGTCCACGTCGATGAACGGCACCTGAGACACCGAATCGGCCGCAGTACCGCCCGCGAGCGCTTCCTCCATCGAAACGCCGGACACGTCGAGGTGCACCCGGGCGGCGCCAGGGCCGGTGAATTCCAAGGTGGGATCCCGGAAGGTGGTGTCCAGCAGCCCGCCGTGGCCGGTGAAGCGGATGCCGCCCGGGAAGGCGACCGATCCGGTCTGCGTGTCGGGGTCGTACCATCCCGTGCCGCCGGTCCACGTGAAGTTCGGCGTCTGGTAGCCCGCTCCGCCGGTGACCTCCCACGTGCCGTCGGCGATGGTTCCCGAGATGTAGGAGCGGAAGGACTCCTTGAAGCCCCAGCTCACCTCAGCCGCGCTGACCTCGCACGCGTCATCGGTGGGCGTGGCGGCCTCGGACGCCGCAGCAGGACCGACGGCGACCGCCGCCGCCGCGAGAAGGAGAGCGCTCAACCCGGTCTGGGCGAGGCGACCGAAAACGCGAGGACGCGGTGAAGTGCGCACGGAGACATCCTGAAATCGGCGGTACGCGCGTCGGCGCGACAAGGTTAGGGGATCCTTACCTAACCTCAGTGTATGGGATGTCCCGACCTCACCCCGAGCGAGGCCGCCTGACGGCGGGGGGCGGCGCCCGGCAGCTCAGGGGCGCAGGGGGAGCAGCGCGGTGAGGTCGGCGCGGACACCCGACGCCAGGATGCGACCGGCTGCCGCGGCATCGGCCCACTGCTCCTGACCGGTCGCCAACGCGATCCACGTCGCGGGGTCGGTCTCGACCACGTTCGGCGGCGTTCCCCGGGTATGTCGGGGCCCCTCGATGACCTGCACGGCTCCGAACGGCGGGACCCGCACCTCAACCGAGCCGCCCGGGGCCTTCTCGACAAGCAGCTGCAGCAGATACCGCACGGCCGTTGCCAACTCGGCACGCGCCGGCTTCTCGGATGCCGCGGTCGCTGCTCCGACGGCGGCCAGCGCGGCGCGGCCCTCGTCGACCAGGATCTTCTTCGGCATCCATCCACGCTACGCCCGCACCGAGCTCGCGGAAGCGGGCGTGCCGTCACGTGAGGTCGTCCGCGTCACGCGCCCACTGGGGCGCCTCATCGTCGGCCGGAGCATCCAGATCCACGACGATCGTCGTCACGTGCTCCGCCCGCGCCGGGCGCGCGTGGGCGGAGACGATGCGATCCAGGATGAGCGCGAGGGTGCCGGTGATCAGCAGGCCCGCCGCGACGCAGACCCCCGCCGCGACGCCGAACACGCGCAGCAGGCCGGACGCTCCCGCGTCGAACGGGTCGCCGGCTGCCCCGCTCGAGGTGAAGGTGATGATCGCCGCGGCGACCAGCCCGAGGACGATGCCGGCACCGAGGAACCGCCCGTACCGAGGAGACGGCCGCACCACGACCGTCAGGAACTCCTCGTCAACGACGCGTCCGTCATCGACACCCCCGTCGGCGGATGCGCCGCGTTCGGCTGCCATGCGTCGATTCTCCCACCGCGGGGGCCGCTCGGCACGGGGTTGCGGCAAGCCCGGTCGATAGGCTGGGCCGGTGAGAATCCTGGTCCTCGGTTCGGGCGCGCGCGAGCACGCCATCATCCTGGCGCTGCGGTCGGAGGATTCCCCGCATGAGCTGTACGCAGCCCCCGGCAACGCCGGGATAGGCGAGGATGCCGTGATCGTGGACGTCGACGCGAACGATCCGGTCTCGGTCACGGAATTCGCCAACGAGAACGCGATCGACCTGGTCGTCGTAGGCCCGGAGGCGCCCCTGGTCGCCGGCGTCGCCGACGCCCTGCGTGAGCGGGGCATCCCGGTCTTCGGGCCCGGCCGCGCCGCCGCGCAGTTGGAGGGCTCGAAGACGTTCGCCAAGCGGATCATGGACGCCGCCGGCGTCCCGAGCGGTCGCGCGATCCGGGCGAGCACGCTGGACGAGGTCGCCGCCGCGCTGGATGAGTTCGGTGCACCGCACGTCGTGAAGGCCGACGGCCTGGCCGGGGGCAAGGGCGTGCTCGTCACACCGGATCGGACCGCCGCCCTGGCACACGCCGCGAGCTTCCTGTCGTCCGGTGCCGTGCTGGTCGAAGAGTTCCTGGTAGGACCGGAGGTTTCGCTGTTCTTCCTCAGCGACGGCGACCATGTGCTGCCGCTCACCCCGGCCCAGGACTACAAGCGGCTGGGCGACGGCGATGCCGGTCCGAACACCGGAGGCATGGGCGCCTACTCGCCGCTGCCCTGGCTGTCGGATCTCTTCGGCGACGAGAACACGTTCGTGCACCACGTCACCACCGAGATCGCCGAGCCCGTCATCCGGCAGCTGGATTCGGAGGGCACCCCGTTCATCGGACTGCTCTACGCGGGCCTGATCCTCACCGAGCACGGAATCAAGGTCATCGAGTTCAATGCCCGCTTCGGCGACCCCGAGACGCAGGTGGTGCTGCCGCGCCTGGTCGATCCGCTGTCCGGGCTGCTTCTGGCCGCGGCATCCGGCACCCTCGAGGATCAGCCGCGTCCCGCCTTCGCAGACGCCGTCGCCGTGACGGTGGTCCTGGCCAGCGAGGGATACCCGCAGGCGCCGGTCACCGACAGGCCGATCCGCGGGCTGGATGCCGCGGCATCCGTCGCAGGCGTGCACGTAGTCCACGCCGCCACCGCCGAGCAGGACGGGGAGCTCATCGCGACCGGCGGCCGCGTGCTCAACGTCGTCGCAGTCGGCACGACCTTCGCCGAAGCACGGGATCGCGCGTACCGCGCCCTGAGCCGTGTCGAGCTGGACGGCGGTCAGTACCGCACGGACATCGCGCTGCGGGTCGTCGAGGCCTGACCGGCGGTGGCTGCGCCGCCATCGCGCGGGTGAGCGGCGTCGGGGCGTAGCGTGGCGATGGGGGTTGCGATGGGGTGCCGCACAAGAGCCTGGACGCCGGGATGCGCCGTGGCGACACTGCTCCTGCTCGCCGGATGCGCGGCGAAACCGCTGCTGCGAGGAGAGATCGACGAGTCCGTCGCGGAGTATCCGGCACTCGAATGGATCGACGCGGAGCTGAGCTTCGAGCCGCTGCCGACCGCCCCGCCGCTGCGGCAGATGCCGCTCATCGTGCTCAGCTCCGACCGGCTGATCGGACCCACCATCCCGGGGCTGAAGGCCGCAGGCGTCATCGGCCAGGAGGTCCCCGACGACTTCGGGTACATCACCAACACCGGACACCAGCGGAGTCAGTCGGTGCAGGCCGAGATGGTGGCGGGCTCGGTCTTCACCACGAAGACCGACAGCGGGCACAACGTGCACATCGAACAGCCGGCGCTGGTGGCGGACGCGATCCTGCAGGTGCTCGAACGGGTACGGCACGGCGCGAAGACGGCGGTCGGCTGAGGCGCAGGGATAGACCGCGGCAACCGCCGACGGTCCGACACGGGGAGGTGGCATGACCGATCGCAGCGAAGTGGGGTCCATCGGCGTCATCGGCGGCGGGATCGTCGGCATCGCGCTGGCGCGCGCGCTCGCGCAGCGCGGCGCGGGCGAGGTGACGGTCCTGGAGAAGGAGGCGCGACTCGCTCAGCATCAGACCGGTCACAACTCGGGTGTGGTGCACGCCGGCCTGTATTACGCGCCCGGTTCGCTCAAGGCGACCCTGTGCGCGGCCGGGCGGGTATCGATCAGGGAGTTCTGCGAGGAGAAGGGCCTGCCCTATCGCGAGGTGGGCAAGCTCGTCGTGGCCGTCGACGAGGCCGAGCTGGGGCCGCTCGCCGAGATCGAGCGGCGCTCGGTCGCGAACCGCGTGCCGGATCTGGTGCGGATCGACGATGCGTCGCGCCTGCGCGAGATCGAGCCGCACGTGGCCGGGGTCGCCGCGGTGCACTCTCCGCACACCGCCGCGGTGGACTACGCCGCGATCACCGATGCGATGGCGCAGGACGTGCGAGCTGCGGGCGGACGAATCCTGCTGCACAGCGAGGTGACCGGCATCCATCTGGAAAACGGTGGAGTCCGCGTGATCACCCCCCTCGGCGAACACGTCTTCGATCGCCTGGTCGCCTAGTCCGATGTCGTCGCCAGGCTTGTGGGGGCGGATCCGTCGCCGAAGATCCTCCCGTTCCGGGGCGAGTACTGGGAGCTGGCGCCGGAGCGGACCGACCTGGTCAACGGGATGATCTATCCGGTGCCCGACCCGCGGTTCCCCTTCCTCGGGGTGCATTTCACGCGCGGGGTCTACGGCAACGTGCACGTCGGGCCCAATGCGGTACCGGCCCTGGCGCGGGAGGGCTATGGCTGGCTGCAGGTCTCGCTGCGCGACACGTGGGAGTCGCTGCGGTGGCCGGGCGCATGGCCGCTGGCCAGACGCCATTGGCGGATGGGCATCGACGAGATCAGCGGATCGCTGATCAAACCGCTGTACTTCCGGAAGGCGCGACGGTTCGTGCCCGAGCTGAAGATGTCGGACCTGCAGGAGAAGAGCTCCGCCGGGGTCCGCGCGCAGGCCTGGGGGCGCGGCGGTGAGCTGCTGGATGACTTCGCGGTCGACCAGGTCGGACCGGTCACGGTCCTGCGCAACGCCCCCTCCCCGGCCGCGACCTCGTCGATTGCGATCGCCGACTACGTCCTGTCCCACTACCTGACCGGGTCTGCCGCCTAGTCGGAGCGGACGCCGCACCGCGCGGCCGGGCCGCGTCGGGCCTGTGGTTGGCTGGGAGCATGACCGACACGACGATTCCCGAGGCCCGGCCCGCTGTTGCGGATCGGTTCGCGCGCGAAGGCGGCCGGAACCGGTTCACCGCGCGGCGGGCCACCGTGACCGGAGTCCAGCGCATCGCTCCGCCCCTCGTGCGTGTGACCGTGTCCGGTCCCGACTTCGCCGACTTCACCAGCGGTGGTCCCGCCGATCACGTGCGCGTGTTCTTCCCGGACCCGGTGACCGGTGAGCTGGTGGCACCCATCCCGGTGGGCCCGGGTGCGGACGGCATCGTGCGCCCGGACCGCGCATCGATCTCACGGGACTTCACCCCGCTGCCGCGCGCCGTGGACGGCGGCTTCGAGATCGACCTTGACTTCTTCGTGCACCCCGACCCCGGGCCCGCCTCGTCGTGGGCGGAGTCCGCGCGGACCGGCGACCAGCTCGTCGTGCTCGGGCCACGCGGTTCGCGGCGGGCGCCGCAGGATCTGGACGGGTTGGTCCTGATCTGCGATGAGACCTCGCTGCCTTCGGCCAGCCGCTGGGTGCGGGATATCCCCCCAGGCACGGGGGTGGATGTCATCGCGGCCGTCCAGGGAACCGGAGACTGGGTCGCCGGCTACCTCGGCCAGGTTCCGGGTGTGCCGATCCGCGTGCACCTCGCGCGGCCGGACGCGTCCGGTGCGAGCGTCCTCGGCGCCCTGGCGGATCTCCCGCCGATCGGCCCCGGTGTGTTCGTGTGGGCGGCGGGTGAGGCTTCCGCTCTGGTGCCGGTCCGGCGCCACCTGCGTCGCACACTGGGGCTGCCGGCCGCGCAGGCCCAGGTGAGCGGGTACTGGCGCCACGGTCTGGTGGCGTTAGATCACCACGCGCCGATCGATCCCACCGACCCGGACTGACACCCGCCGCCACGGGTCGCACCCCGGCCCGGAGGCCGGTGCGGGGTGGGAACTCGCGCAGGTCGCCCACAGCCCGCAGGGGCGTGCGCGGACCGCCGTGAGCAGGGGGCGACGGCAGAGACCCGGCGCCCGGGATAATGGGCAGGTGACAACCCCTCTCGAGCTCGCCGGCTGGCGCCACCGATACTCCGGCAAGGTCCGCGACCTGTACGCCCCGGCGGAACCGTCGACGGGTCCGCAGCGCCTGCTCGTGGTGGCCAGTGATCGGGTCAGCGCGTTCGACCACGTGCTCTCCCCCGGCATCCCCGGTAAGGGTGTGCTGCTGACCACGCTGAGCCTGTGGTGGTTCGACATGCTGGCCGGCGGTGACGGCGGCCGCGCCATCCCCAACCATCTGCTTCCGTCCCGCCTGCTCACCCGCGGCCAAGACGGTGTGCCGAACACCGCCGACGATCTCGTCTCGCTCATCCCGGCCGAGGTCGCAGGGCGCGCGATGGTCGTGCAGACCCTGGCGATGGAGCCGATCGAGTGCGTCGTGCGCGGCTACCTCACCGGCTCCGGATGGGCGGAGTACACCCAGAGCGGCACCGTGTGCGGCATCCCCCTGCCGTCCGGGCTGCAGAACGGGGACCGACTGCCCGAGCCCATCTTCACGCCCGCATTCAAGGCGCCGATGGGCGAGCACGACGAGAACATCTCGTTCGAGCGCACCGCCGAGATCGTCGGCGCTCAGCGCGCAGCGGAGCTGCGCGACCTGTCCTTGGAGATCTACCGGCGCGCCGCACGGACGGCCGAGCGACGGGGCCTGATCCTGGCCGACACGAAGTTCGAGTTCGGCACCGACGACGCCGGCGTGCTGACTCTGGCCGACGAGGTGCTCACCAGCGACTCCTCTCGGTACTGGGATGCCGCGGCGTGGGAGTCCGGCGCCACCCCGTCCGAGCGCATGGCGAGCTTCGACAAGCAGATCGTGCGGGACTGGCTCGCGGCGAACTGGGCGCCGCAGGACCGCGCCGGCACCCCGCCCCGGCTGCCGGCGGAGATCGTCGAACGGACCGCGGATCGCTATCGCGAGCTGTTGGAGCGACTCACCGGCTGAACCGGGGCGCCGGTGCACGCCGGGATCCTGCCTCATCCGGGGAATGCCCGGACGCCGGGCCGCGTTGTATATGCACATGAATGAAGTGATCGAGGTCCGGGCGGACAAGCTGGCCGCCGACACCGCCATGGGTGCAGTCACCCTGCTCGTCGGCGACCTCGACGGCATGACCCGCTACTACCGCGACGTGGTCACCCTGGACGTGCTGGCCGCCGACGATCGCAGCGCGCTCGGCGATCGGGCGGTGACCAACTCGGTGACCCTCGGTCGCGTCGGCCGCCCGATCGTCGTGCTGCAGCACGATCCGGCGCTCACGCACGCCTCCCCGGGCTCGGCCGGTCTGTACCACACGGCGATCCTGTTCGAGACGCAGGCGGCCCTCGCCGCGGCGCTGTACTCGGTCGCACGGCACGCGCCGGAGACGTTCACCGGCTCGGCCGATCACCTGGTCAGCCAGGCGTTCTACTTCACCGACCCGGAGGGCAACGGCATCGAGTTGTACTGGGACCGCGATCGCACGGACTGGTCCTGGGTGCATGGCCAGGTCGAGATGTCGACTCTGTACCTCGATCCGAACGCGTTCCTCGGCCGGCACCTGACCGAAGAGGCGGCCGAAGCGCGGGTGACGCAGGATGCGGCATCCGTCGGCCATGTGCACCTGTCCGTCGGGGACGTCGCGACCGCCCGCGCCTTCTACGTCGATGCGCTCGGATTCGACGAGACCCTGAGCGTGGGCGATCAGGCGGTGTTCGTCAGCGCCGGCGGATACCACCACCACATGGCGATGAACGTGTGGAGCTCCCGCGGTGCGGGGCCGCGGATGCCGGCTCTCGGCCTCGGCCGGGTGGATCTCGCACTGCCGGACGACGACGCGATCGGCTCGCTCGGCGAGCGTCTGCGCGCGCACGGGTTCGCCGTCCGCGACGACGGACGCACCCTGGGCTTCAGCGATCCGTGGAACAACCGGATCCTCGCCTCGGTCGGTCACTGATCCGCAACCGCCGGAGTGCCCGGCAGAGGGCCGGGCCGGGGCTCAGGCGCTCTCGCGGACGACCAGTTCGGTCTCCAGCATGCTCACGTGGCGCGGGCTGCGCCCGGCCAGCAGGTCGAGCAGCATATCGGCCATCCGCTGACCCTGCGCGAAGGACGGCTGGCGCACAGTGGTCAGCTGCGGTGAGACGGATGTCGCGACCGGCGAGTCGTCGAACCCGACGATCGCGATGTCATCGGGCACGCGGATCCCGGCCAGACCCAGCCTGGCCAGCACGCCGCGAGCCATCAGGTCGCTCGCGACGAACAGGGCGTCCGGCAGATCGCCCTGCGCGAGGATGCGCGCCATCGCCGCCGAGCCCCCGTCTGCGGTGAAGTTGCCCTCCTCGACGATCCCCTCGGGCAGACCCGCCTCGGCCATCGCCTGACGATAGCCCTCCAGTCGGTCGATGCCCGCCGGCATCGTCAGCGGTCCGGTGATCGTCCCGATCCGACGATGACCGCGTCCGATCAGGTGCGCCGTGGCCGTGCGACCGCCGTTGACGTTGTCGACGTCGACGTAATAGGAGCGCTCGCGCTCACGGACCGGCCGGCCGCCGTAGACCACCGGCACGGCGGCGGCGATGCGGTCGATGAAGAGGTCACTGGTGTGGTGCGAGACCACGAACGCCCCGTCGACGCTGCCGCTGCGCACGTAGCTGGTGGTCTTGTCTCCAGGGTCGTCGCTGGCGATGAACAGGTTGAGCACGTAGTCGGAGCGGCTGAGCCGCGCGTTGATGCCCGACACGATCGCGGCGAAGAAGGGGTCGCCGAAGAATCTCGTCGTGTCTTCGGGGACCACCAGCGCGATCGCATGCGTCTGGCGGCTGGCCAGCGATCTGGCGGCGCGGTTGGGCACGTAGTTCAGCTCGGCAATCGCCCGCTGCACCGCCGTCAGGGCTTTCGGGCTGACCGCGGTCGATCCGTTCACGACCCGCGAGACGGTCGAGCGCGAGACACCGGCGGCAGCCGCGACCTCTTCGATCGTGACAGCGGTCCCCATCGTGTGCGTGCCCGTGTCGGTCATGCCGCGCCTTCCGTGTGTGTCCCGCAAGGCGTGCTACGAGCCGTTCGCCCCCGCCGGCATCGTGTCTCCGAGTGCGCGCTGCGCGATGATGCGCGCGTACTCCCGGCCGCTGTCCTTGATGGAGCGTTCCTGCGAGTCGTAGTCGACCCGCACGATTCCGAACCGCTTCTCGTATCCCCACGCCCATTCGAAGTTGTCCAGCAGCGACCAGTAGAAGTAACCGCCCACCTCGACGCCGGCATCCATCGCGTCCAGGATGGCGCCGAGGTGCAGACGGACGAAATCGGTGCGCTCGACGTCGTGCACGCGTATCGTTCCGTCTTCGAGCACTGGCTCGTCATCATATGCCGCGCCGTTCTCGGTGACGAACAGGGACGTGCCGGCCGGCACCGCGTACTCCTCCGAGACGCGCACCAGCAGCCGGGTCAGGCCCTCGGGCTGCACTTCCCAGTTCATCGGAGTCCGGGGCAGGCCGCGGTCGTGCCAGAAGATGCCCTCCGAGGAGGGGAACGGCGACTCGGTGCGACGCTCGGTGGGCGCCTCGCCCGCCTGCGGGGGCACCGCGGGGGCATGGCCGCCGACGAGCTCGCCGTGGTAGTAGTTGACCCCGAGCGTGTCGATCGGGGTCGCGATCGTCTCCAGGTCGCCCGGCCGGATGGCGGCGCGCAGCGCGTCGTCGGCGATCTCGTCGAAGATGTCCTGCGGGTACTGCGCGCGGAAGATCGGGTCCAGGAACCACCGGTTGAACTGACCGTCGATCCGCCGCGCCGCGTCGAGGTCGGCAGGGTCGGCGGGGTCCACCGGGTCGGCGACCGTGAGGTTGAGGGTGACCCCGAGGTTCAGCGACGCGTCTCGCGCGCGCAGCTCGCGCACCGTCTGCCCGTGGCCCAGCAGCAGGTGGTGGGCAGCCAGCATCCCCTCGCTCTTGCTGTAGTGGCCTGGGGCGTGCACCCCTGCGGTGTAGCTGAGGAACGACGAGCACCACGGCTCGTTCAGGGTGGTCCACACGTCGACCCGGTCCCCGAGGGCGTCGTGCATGTCCAGCGCATACTCGGTGAACCGGTCGGCCGTGTCGCGGACCGTCCAGCCGCCCCGCTCCTGCAGGGCCTGCGGCAGGTCCCAGTGGTACAGCGTCAGCCACGGCAGGATGCCGGCCTCGAGCAGTTCGTCGACCAGCCGACGGTAGAAGTCGACGCCCTGGGGGTTCAGCGCGCCACCGTCGGGACGCACCCGCGACCAGGACGTGGAGAAGCGGTACGTCTGCAGTCCCATCGACTTCATCAGCGCGACGTCGTCGCGGTAGAGGTGGTAGTGATCGCATGCGACGTCGCCGTTGTCGGCGTTGATCACGGCACCGGGTACACGACTGAACGCGTCCCAGATCGAGTCGCGCCGTCCGTCCTGGTGCGCGGCACCCTCGATCTGGTAGGCGGCGGTGGCCGCGCCGAACAGGAACTTCGTCGGGAACGGACGTGCGGTTTCGAGCATGCGAGCAGAGGCCTCTCGGAGTTCGGTGGTCATGTCAGCCTTTCACCGCACCGGCCATGATGCCGTTGACGAGCTGTTTGCCGGCGAAGGCGAACAGGATGAGCAGGGGGATGGTGGCAAGCAGCACGCCGGCCAGGACGATGGAGTAGTCCACGAAGTAGTTCGACTGCAGAAGCGACAGGGCCACCGGGAGTGTCGGACTCTGCCGGTCGAGCACGATGAACGGCCAGAAGAAGTTGTTCCAGGCGCCCACGAAGGTGAACAGGAACAGCATGGCCGCGGCGGGCCGCGCGGCGACGACGCCGATGGTCCAGAACGTGCGGATCATGGATGCGCCGTCCACGCGAGCGGCCTCGATCAGCTCGTCCGGGACGGACTGGCTGAGGTACTGGGTCATCCAGAACACCCCGAACGCGCTCGTGAGCGCGGGGATGATGATCGCACCGATGTTGCCGGTCCAGCCCAGGTCCGCGAACAGGATGTACAGCGGCACGACGCCGAGCTGCGTGGGCACGGCCAGGGTGGCGACGATGAAGGCGAGCAGCCACCCTCTGCCGCGGAACCGGAGCTTGGCGAAGGCCCACCCGGCCAGGGTGGAGAACACGACGACGGATGCCGCGATCACCGTGGAGCTGAAGATCGAGTTCCACAGCGCGACCCAGAAGTTCACGGCCGAGTCGTTCACCACCGACAGCGCGTTGGCGATGAAGTTGCCGCCGGGGATCCACGACATGTTCGGGTCGTTGATCGTCGATGCGGTGCCCGAGCCGATCAGGAACGACCAGTAGTAGGGGAAGATCGCCGAGGCGGCCACGACGCCGAGGCCGATGTACACCCACGTGCCGGCGCGTACGCCCCGGATCCTGGTCGTCCGTTCCCCGCGCCACCGGCGCCTGGCGTTCGGGATGTTCTCCTCGACGATCGCGAGGGGTGGTGTGTCCAGAGACGTCATCGCCGGATTCCCTTCCGTCGGCGCGGTGCGATCTCGCCGCGGCCGCCTTCGTCGCGCACGACGCGGCGGGTGATGAGCAGGTTGATCAACCCGATGGCCAGGATGATCAGGAACAGGATCCACGCCAGGGCCGCTGCCCTGCCGAAATTGAACTCGCCCCAGCCGATGTTGTACAGGTACAGCGTGATCGTCAGCCACTGCTGAGCCGGCCCGCCTTCACCCGTGTTGTCGAACATCCGCGGCTCGTCGAAGATCTGCAGGCCGCCGATCGTGGCGGTGATGATGACGAAGATCAGCGTAGGACGCAGCGACGGCAGCGTGATGCTCCAGAACTGGCGGAACGCGTTGGCGCCGTCGACGGTGGCGGCCTCGTAGTACTCGCGCGGGACCGCCTGCATCGCGGCGAGCAGGATGAGCGCGTTGTACCCGGTCCAGCGGAAGTTGACCATGGTGGCGATGGCGATGTGGCTCCAGAACGGATCCTTGTGCCACGGGATCGGATTCAGGCCGAGGTCGGTGAGGATGCCGTTGACCAGGCCGTGGTTGTCACCGAACATGTTGCTGAAGATCAGGGCCACGGCGACGGGCGCCATGACGAACGGAAGCAGCACGCTCATGCGCCAGAACGTCTTGGCGCGGATGTTGCGGTCGAGCATCGCGGCGATGAAGAGCGCGAGGATCAGCTGCGGCACCGAGGACAGCAGGAAGATGCTGAAGGTGTTGCGCAGGGCCGTCCAGAACTGGGGCTGGCCGAGGATCCAGATGTACTGATCGAACCCGACGAACTCGCCGGAGTTTCGCACCAGGTCCCATTCCTGGAACGAGATGACGGCGGTGAACGCGATCGGGAAGAGCCCGACGATCGCGAACAGCAGGAAGAACGGGGAGATGTACAGATACGGGGACAGCTTGAGGTCCCAGCGGCTCATCCGACTGCCGAAGGAGATGCGGCGGGTCGGCTTCTCTCGGGGTTCGGCGGATGCCGATGCCCTCGGGGGGCGGGTCTCGGTCGCGGTCACGTGGGGCTCCGTATCAGCGGGGGCGGCGGCGTAGCGATGGACGAGTGTGGGCCGCACGAGGCGACCCACACTCGTCTGGGCGTCAGAAGGCTTCGACCTCTGCGACCCACGTGTTCCACGAGGTCTGCTGGTCTTCGAGTCCGTCGAAGACGCGGTTGACCGCGTTCTGAAGCGCGTCGTGGTACTTGAAGTACGAGGCATCCTTGTACGGCGTGACCGTGATGGCCTCAGAACGGTCGGCGAAGATCTGACCGGTCGGGGCGCCGTTGAAGTACTCGTTGGTCGAGTCGGTGACCGCGGGGTTCTCCTGGGCCTCGATCGCGCTCGGGAACTGACCGGCGTTGACGAAGGTCTTGGCCTGCTGCTCGGGAGCGGTCAGCCAGTCCGCCAGCGCCAGCGCGGCGTCGACGTGCTTCCCGTTGGCCGGAACGGTCAGGTACGACCCGCCCCAGTTGGCGCCGCCGTTGGGGAAGACGTTGGCGACATCCCAGCCGGTCACGTCGGGGGCGTTGCCGGAGATGATGCCCAGCATCCAGCCCGGGCAGAGCATCGCGGCGAACTCGCCGTTGGCCATCGAGGCGTTCCAGTCGTCACTCCACTGGCCCGAGTAGGCCGCGTTCGGCACGGCGCGCTCGACGACGAGGTTGTACGCGTCGGCGATCTCGGGGTTCTCCGTCGCGATGACGGTTCCGTCCGGCTCGGTGTAGGTGTACTCGAGCTGGTTCACGATGCCCTGGAGCACCGAGTTGGCCGCGTCGATCATGGGCTTGCCGGTCGCGGCCTTGTACTGGTCGGCGACGTCGAAGAAGTTGTCCCAGTCGCCGTCGAACAGCGTCGCGACCTCGTCCGCGGTCGACGGGAGGCCTGCCGCTGCGAACAGGTCGGCACGGTAGCAGATCGCCTGGGGACCGATGTCGGTGCCGAAGCCGACCAGACGACCGTCGGCGTCGGTGGCACCGGCTTCCTTCCAGTCCAGCCAGCGCCCCTTGGCGCTGTCGGGGACCTCGGCGAGCAGGTCGGAGTACTGCATCGCCTCGGCGAACCAGTCGATCTCCACGGCCTCGATGTCGGCGAGGCCCTCCTTGCCGAGCTTCTGGAAGTAGTTCTTGCGGGCATCGCCGGACTCGGCTGCCTTGTTGTGGACGATGGTCACGTTCGGGTTCTCATCCATGTACTCCTGGAGGAGCTCATCGGTGTAGCCGAAGTTGTTGAACGTCGCGACCGTGAGGGTGATCTCCTCATTGGGGTCGGTGGACGGCGAGTTGCCGCTGCTGCCGGCGCAGCCGGCGAGCACGATGGCGGAAGCCGAGAAAGCGGCCACAGCCACGGCTCCCCTGCGGAAGGCACGAGAGTTCACTGTCACTCCTTTGTGTTGTCAGGGTTGTGTTGCAGGTGATGTTGCGGGTGAGCGTTCGTGGCGTCGTCTGACCCGGAGGTGCGTGGGAGCGGTCCCATCGAACTCCCGTCACGCTATGGGATCGCTCCCACGGCTGTCAAGGGAGCGCTCCCACGGAGAGGTCACGGTCGCATCACGGTTCTCGGCCGCCCGTCGCTGCCGTCGCGGAGAGGCGGGATGCCGCGGCCGTAGACTGGACCCATACGCCCGCCCGCGACATCCGGAGCCCTCATGCCCACCATCGTCGTCGACGTCATGCCCAAAGCCGAACTGCTCGATCCCCAGGGCAAGGCCGTCTCCGGCGCCCTGTCGCGCCTGGGCGTGTCCGATTTCAGCTCCGTCCGCATCGGCAAGCGCTTCGAACTCACCGTCGAAGGCGAGGTCGGCGAGGACGTGCTGGCCAAGGCCCGCGAGATCGCCGACGAGATCCTGTCGAACTCGGTCATCGAGGACGTCGTGGGCATCGAGGTCGTGGAATGACGGCGCGGATCGGCGTCATCACCTTTCCCGGATCGCTGGATGACCGGGATGCGCAGCGCGCCATCCGCGTCGCCGGTGGCGAACCGGTCGCTCTCTGGCACGGATCGCACGACCTGGACGGCGTGGACGCCCTGGTGCTGCCCGGTGGCTTCAGCTACGGCGACTACCTGCGCGCGGGTGCCATCGCCGCGTTGGCGCCGATCATGGCCGACGTGAAGAACGCCGCCGCGCGGGGCATGCCCATTCTCGGCATCTGCAACGGGTTCCAGATGCTCGTGGAAGCGCAGCTGCTGCCGGGCGGTCTCATCCGCAACGCGCACCAGCAGTTCGTCCGCCGCGATCAGCGACTGCGCGTCGAGAACTCCTCGACCGCGTGGACCTCCGACTTCAGCGAGGGCCAGGAGATCATCATCCCGCTCAAGAACGCGGACGGCGGCTACATCGCCTCCGAGTCCGAACTGGACCGGCTCGAGGGCGAGGGGCTCGTGGCCTTCCGCTACCTCGGCGTGAACCCGAACGGATCGCTGCGCGACATCGCCGGCCTCGCGAACGAACGCGGGAACGTCGTCGGTCTCATGCCGCACCCCGAGCACGCCGTCGAGGAGGGCTTCGGCCCGGACACGGCGGTCGCGATGCGCTCGGGGCTGGACGGCCTGCCGTTCTTCACATCCGCGATCGGCGCCGTGGTGGCCGCGGCCGCCTGATCGGGCCGGGTCCGGACCGGACGAAGAGCCTCGCACCCGATCCGCTCCACAGGACGGAAGCGTGCCGCCATCCGGCGCGGCACGCCGCTACCGTGGAACGGTGAGCACCCCGCCGCTTGTCGTGTCCGTTCCCACCGAAGAACTCGCCGCCGCGCTGCAGCCGGCGCCCGATGGCGTCGAGGTCCTGGTCTGGACCATGCAGTCCGCGCCTCCGCGGGAGGCACTCGACATCGTGGTGCCCCCGTACATGTCGATCGGCAAGGTCCTGCCGCGACTGGCCGAGGTGCGCACCCGCCTGGTGCAGGGCCAGTCGATCGGATACGAGGGCGTCGCGGACCACCTGCCACCGGGGCTGGTCTTCGCCAATGCGGCGTCCGTGCACGAGGCGTCGACGGCGGAGCTCGCGATCGCCCTCACGCTGGCCTCGCAGCGGCACCTTCCCGCCTTCGTCCGCGCGCAGGGGAGCGCCGCTGGGCGTCGGAGTTCTCCGACAGCCTGGCCGATCGCCGCGTCCTGCTGCTCGGCTTCGGCGGCGTCGGCAAGGCGGTCGCCGCCCGCCTCGCACCGTTCGAGGTGGACCTCACGGTCGTCGCGTCGCGTTCCCGCGTGGAGGACGGGATGCCGGTGCACGGCGTGGACGAGCTGCTGGACCTGCTGCCGCACGCCGAGATCGTGATCGTGACGCTGCCCGGCGGCGACGCGACCCGTCGCATTATCGACGACTCCGCGCTGTCCGCGCTGCCGGACGGGGCGCTGGTGGTCAACGTGGGACGCGGGGAGCTCATCGACACGAGCGCCCTCGTCGACCACCTCCGCCGTGGCCGGATCCGCGCGGCGCTGGACGTGACCGACCCGGAGCCGCTGCCGGCCGAGCACCCGCTGTGGGAGCTGCCCGGCCTGCTGATCACCCCCCATGTGGGCGGGGCGTCCAGCGCTATGCGGCCCCGCACCGTCCGGCTGATCCGCGCGCAGATCGAGCGGATGCGCGCCGGCGAGCCGCCCCTGAACGTCGTCTACGAGAGCTGACGCGTCGGTCGCAGGACCTCGCGGTTCCCGTCGAGTGCACGACCTTGCGTCCAGCGCACGGGGTGTGCGCCCAGGCACGTCGTGCGCTCGACGCGAAGCCGTGCGGTCGGCGCGACGGAGCGCGGAATCAGCCCCGGAACACCGAGTGCACGTCGCCGACGAGGTCGCGGCCGCCAAGACCTTCGATCTCCATCAGCACCGCCGTGCCGACGACCGTGGGTCCCAGCTGCGCGAACAGCTCATGCGCCGCCGCCAGCGTCCCACCCGTCGCGAGCACGTCGTCCACGAGCAGGACGCGCGTGTCGTGCGGGATGTCATCGTGCACCTCGATCGTCGCCTCGCTGTACTCCAGCGCGTACGACACGGATGCCGCGGGGCGCGGCAGTTTGCCCGCCTTGCGCACCGGCACCAGTCCAACGCCGGCCACGATCGCCACCGCACCGGCCAGCAGGAACCCGCGCGCCTCCACCCCGGCGACCACGTCGAAGGTCCCGGCGAAGGGCGCGATGAGCGCGTCGATCGCGGTGCGCAGCCCCGCCGCATCTGCCAGGAGCGGCGTGATATCGCGGAACACGATGCCCGGCTCGGGGTAATCGGGGATCGAGACGATGAGCGATTCTGCGGCAGCGAGAAGGTCGGCGGAGGACACCCGCCAACTGTAGCCGCGCATCGCCGGCCTCCCCGACGGGCCGCCTCGGACCCCACCTGCAAGCGCTTGCACTATCCTGGAGTGATGACTTCGCCCGACATCGCCGAGCGCGCCGACGCCCTTTCCTCCCGCCCCGGAGCGGAATGGTGGCGCACCGCCGTCATCTACCAGATCTACCCGCGCTCCTTCGCCGACAGCTCCGGCGACGGCATCGGCGACCTTCCCGGTGTCACCGCACACCTGGACGATCTGCTCGAGCTGGGCGTGGACGCGCTATGGCTGAGCCCGTTCCAGCGCTCACCGCAGAAGGATGCCGGATACGACGTCGCCGACTACTGCGACGTCGACCCGCTCTTCGGCACGTTGGCCGACTTCGACGAGATGGTGCAGGCGGCGCACGATCGCGGCATCCGGATCATCGTCGACCTGGTCCCGAACCACTCGTCGGACCAGCACGAGTGGTTCCAGGCCGCCTTGGCCGCCGGTCCGGGAAGCGCGGAGCGCGCGCGCTACCTGTTCCGCGAGGGCAAGGGCGAGCACGGCGAGCTTCCTCCCAACAACTGGGAATCCGTCTTCGGCGGGCCGGCCTGGACCCGCGTGGTCGAGGCCGACGGCGCACCCGGCCAGTGGTACCTGCACCTGTTCGACACGTCGCAGCCGGACTTCGACTGGTCCAACGAGGAGGTTCGCGAGAAGTTCCGCGGCGTGCTGCGGTTCTGGCTGGACCGGGGCGTCGACGGCTTCCGCGTCGATGTGGCGCACGGCCTGATCAAGGCGGAGGGTCTGCCCGATTACACGCCGCCCATGGAAGCGGACTCGATGGGCGGCGGCGAGCCGGATGTGCCGTACTGGGGTCAGCCCGGCGTGCACGACGTCTACCGCGACTGGCACCGGATCCTCGCCGAGTACGACGGCGACCGTGCGCTGTGCGCCGAGGCATGGCGGCCCACTCCCGATGAGACCGCGCTCTGGGTGCGGCCGGATGAGATGCATCAGGCGTTCAACTTCCCCTACCTGCAGACCGAATGGGATGCCGCTCACCTGCGCTCCGTCATCTCGGAGTCGATCCGCGCCTTCGCCGCCGTCGGCGCCCCCAGCACATGGGTGCTGTCCAACCACGACGTCGTGCGGCACGCCTCGCGCCTGGCCCTGACCGCCGAGAACCCGCAGGGCCACGGAATCGGCCCCCTGTCGCCCGGCAAGCCGATCGCCGAACTCGGACTCCGCCGCGCGCGCGCCGCCACCGCGGTCATGCTCGCGCTCCCCGGCTCGGCGTACATCTACCAGGGCGAGGAGCTCGGTCTTCCCGAGGCCATCGACCTTCCCGACTCCGCCCGCCAGGATCCGACGTGGTTCCGCACCGGCGGCGAGCGCTATGGTCGCGACGGATGCCGGGTGCCGCTGCCGTGGTCCGCGACCGAGCCCGCCTACGGCTTCAGCCCGACCGGCGCCGCCTGGCTGCCGCAGCCGTCCAGCTGGGCGACGCTCGCCCACGAGGTCCAGGTCCAGGACCGCGCTTCGACGCTCTGGCTGTACCGATCGCTGCTGGCCGCGCGGCGCGCGTTCGGCCTCGGCGCCGGGACGCTGGAATGGCTGGGCGGCTACCCCGACGACGTACTCGCATTCCGCAACGGGAACGTGACCGTGATCGCGAACATCGGCTCGGCGTCGATCCCGCTGCCGCAGGGTGACGTGATCGCCGCGACCGGCCCGACAGTGGACGGGACGCTGCCGGTGGACACGGCCGTCTGGCTCGTCGGCGTCGAAGCCTGACCCCGGGACCGGGCGGACGACGTGGTCGGCATCGGTGAGGTCGCCCGCTACGCGGGCGTCTCCACCGCCACGGTCTCGCGCGCCCTCAGCGGCCGCGGCCACGTCTCGGCCGCCACCCGCGACCGGGTCGAGTCGGCGGCGCGAAGCCTGGGCTACGTCGTCTCGTCGTCGGCCTCGAGCCTGGCCTCGGGGCGTACGCGCAACATCGGCGTGCTGGTGCCCTTCCTGGACCGCTGGTTCTTCAGCACCGTGCTCAGCGGAACCGCCTCGGCACTCATGCGGCGCGGCTACGACATCACCCTGTACAGCCTGACGGCCGATCGCGAGCAGCGCAGGAGCGTCTTCCAGACGTTCCTGCGTCGCCAGCGGGTCGACGGCGTCATCGCGATCTCGATCGAACTCGGTGACGAGGAGATCGCGGGCATGCGCGAGCTGAACCTCCCGATGATCGCCATCGGCGGCCCCAACCCGGGGCTGTCCACCCTCACGGTCGACGATGCGGCCGTGGCGCGCGTGGCCACGGGACACCTGCTCACGCTCGGTCACCGCGACATCGCGCACATCGGCGCGAGCCCCGAGTTCGACATCGACTTCCACGTCCCCACGCACCGCCGGCAGGGATTCGAGCAGGCACTGGCGGATGCCGGCATCCCCCCTCGCCCGTCCCTGTACGAGCCGGCGGACTTCACCATCGAGGGCGGCTTCCACGCGGCCAAGCGGCTGCTCGGCCGCCCCGGCGAGCGTCCCACCGCGATCTTCGCCGCGTCCGACGAGATGGCGATCGGCGCCCTCCTCGCGGCGCGCGAGCTCGGTCACCGCGTGCCGGAGGACCTCTCCGTCGTGGGCATCGACGGGCATGAGCTGGGCGAGTTCTTCCGGCTGACGACCGTGGACCAGTTTCCGATGGGTCAAGGCGAGCGGGCCGCGGACGCGCTCTTGGACGAACTCGAGGCCATGGATGCCGCGCCCGCCCGTCCGGAGACTCCTCGGGCTCTGCCGTTCGCACTGATCGTCCGAGGCACCACCGCACCCCCGCGCCGCTGAGGCCGCCGCCCGAGTTCGGCCGCGCCGCCGCCTCAGCCCCGCGGGGCCCCCGCCTCAGCCCCGCGGCGCCGCCGCCTCAGTCGCGCGGTCCTCTGTCCCGCGTCCCCCTGCTCCCCCGTCACAACCTGCGACCCCCGCCGGCGTGTCGTGACAGGCGAGCCCTGGAACCCCCGTGGAACCGCCGCCCCGATACGACACCCACCGCTCGCCTGTCACAAGCCGCTGCGTGCGCCGGCGTGTCGTGACAGGCGAGCCTCGGGACCTCGGCGGCCCAGCGCCCCGCGGACGGCATCGCGTCACGAGACCCACCGCTCGCCTGTCGCAAACCGCTGCGTGCGCCGGCGTGTCGTGACAGGCGAGCCTCGCCGCCTCGCCGCCTCGCCGCCTCGGGGACGAGGGCGGGGACGCGGACCAGCGAGGGACAGCCGGACAGGCCGGTCGCGCGAACTAGGCTCTGACGCATGACTGTCGACCTCGAAGCGCTCTACATCGATCTGCACCGGCATCCCGAGCTGTCGTTCCAGGAGACGCGCACAGCGGGTGTCGTCACCCGCGAACTCGGTGAGCTGGGGATCGAGTTCGAGGAGGGCATCGGCAGGACCGGCGTGGTGGGCGTCATCCGCAACGGCGACGGACCCGTGGTGTGGCTGCGCGCCGACATGGATGCGCTGCCCGTCCAGGAGCAGACCGGCCTCGCCTACGCCAGCACCGCCCGCGGGATCGATCCCGCCGGCACCGACGTCCCCGTGATGCACGCCTGCGGCCACGACATGCACGTCACCTGCCTCCTCGGCGCGCTGGAGCAGCTGCTTGCGACCCGGGAGGAGTGGTCCGGCACGATCGTCGCGGTCTTCCAGCCCGCCGAGGAGTACGGCGCCGGTTCGCAGGCGATGATCGCCGACGGCGTGCTGGAGCGCTTCCCCAAGCCCGACATCGTGCTCGGGCAGCACGTCACCCCGCTGCCCGCGGGAACGATCGGCGTGCGCTCCGGGACGCAGATGGCGGCATCCGATGGCCTGACCGTGACCCTGCTCGGACGCGGCGGACACGGCTCGCGCCCGCACTCCACCATCGACCCCGTCGTGATGGCCGCGGCGACCGTGATGCGCCTGCAGACGATCGTCTCGCGCGAGGTCGACCCCCGCGATGTCGCGGTCGTCACGGTGGGCTCGATCCACGCGGGGCTGAAGAACAACATCATCCCGGCCGAGGCGCGACTCGAGTTGAGCCTGCGCTACCCGGACGACGAGGCACGCGAGCGCGTCCTGGCGAAGGTCGAGCGGGTCGTCCGCGCCGAGGCGCAGGCCTCCGGCGCCGACGAGGAGCCGGTGATCGCGATCGACCACTCGCTGCCTCCGACCATCAACGACGTGCATGCGACCGCGCAGCTCACGCTCGCCTTCGACCGCGCGTTCGGCGAAGGCACGGTCGTGGACCCCGGCATGTTCACCGGGAGCGAGGACGTCTCGTGGTTCGCGCGCGAGGCCGGCGCACCCCTGGTGTTCTGGTTCTGGGGTGGCATCGACCCGCAGGCTTTCGCGGACGCCAAGGCGGCCGGGACCATCGACCGGGACATCCCCACGAATCACTCGCCGTTCTTCGCACCGGTGCTCCGCCCCACGCTGGACCTGGGCGTCGGCGCGCTGGTGGTCGCGGCGCGCGAGTTCCTCGGCTGAGGCGCGGTACCGGGTCGGGTCCGCGATGGGAGAATCCCCCCCATGACCGGCGGCGCGAAGGCTCCTGAGAAGCCCTCATGGCTCGTACGCGGGTGGTGGTGGGCGCTGGACTACGCCTACGCCGCCCGTCGGCAGCTCGCGATCGTCGGCGCCCTCGGCACGCCAGGCCGCCGGCGTCCCGGTCCGCGCGCCTGGCGTTCCGGTTCGGACCGGCTCGCCGAGATCATCCTGCTGCCGGGGGTATACGAGCACTGGACCTTTCTGCGGCCGCTGGGCGATGCCCTCAATGCGGCGGGGCATCGGGTCCGGGTCGTCCACGGCCTCGGAACGAACCGCCGCAGCATCGTGGAGACATCGGAACGGCTGGGCCGCGCCCTGGCCGGCAGACCGCCGTCGGCGGCCGGCCGGGTCCTGGTGGCGCACAGCAAGGGCGGCTTGATCGGCAAGCACCTGCTGGTGTCCTCGGGCGCAGCCGCGGCGGCCGCGGTCGAGGCCGCGACCGGCGGTGATCCGGCGGATGCCGCGGCCGGCGCCTCGGCATCCACGGGCTCCGATGCGCCCCTGGGGCTGCTCGGACTGGTCGCGGTGTGCACGCCCTTCCACGGGTCGCGTCTGGCCGGCCTGTTCGTCGTGCCCAGCATCCGCGAGTTCCTGCCCGACGGCGAGACGATCGTGATGCTGGGACGCGACGAATCGGTCAACGGACGCATCGTGTCGGTGTTCGGCCGGTTCGACCCGCACATCCCCGGCGGCAGCGCGCTGGACGGCGCGACGAACGTGATGGTGCCCGCGACCGGACATTTCCGCATCCTCGCGTCGCCGCTCACGCACGCCGCAGTGCTGGACGGTGTCCGGATGCTGTCCACCGACTGACTGCGCGGCGGCGGCATCCGACTCCGTCGTCGCACGAGCTAGGGCCCGAGCGCAGGGATCCCCGCGACCAGGGCGACAGTGCCGAGGATCAGGAAGATCGGCGCCGCGAGGATGCCGCACCAGAAGCTCGGCGCGACGCTCGTGCGCGGCAGGAACAGCGCAGCGGCACCGGCGGCGGTGATCAGCAACGCGGCGATCAGGATGAGCGGCTGGCCGAAGACGAAGGCGAGCGGAACGAAATGCACACCGACGATGACCAGCACGGCCGGGGCGATCAGGTACGCGCGCCGGGTGCGGATGAGCAGGATCGCCAGCACGATGATGGCCAGCACCTCCAGCCAGAACACCACGACGTACCAGACGAAGGCGGCGCTTCCGGGATCCATCGCGGTCGGCCAGTTCCAGTGCCTGACTGCGCCCGGGACCGCGAAGCCCAGGAGGACCAGGCCGGCGATCTGCAGCACCACCAGCACGATCCGCCAGATCACGCCTCGCGGGGGGCGCTCCTGCGCCCATCCCGCCCAGACGAACGCCGCGGCACCGAAGATCGCACCGGTCACCACGACGTCGCGTGCGAACTCCAGTTCGAGCATGCCCTCACGGTAGCGGCCGCGTCAGCGGGGCGGGGGGATGCGGGCTCGCGAAGCGCGGCGGAGTCTGCTCAGCCCAGCCCGGCGCGGTCCACGGTGTCGGCGGCTCCGGTGACCGGTTTGCGGGAGAGCCCCACGGCACCGGAATCCGGTCCCTTCGACAGCGCCGCCGCCACCGCGGGCGACTCGTCGACATCCGGATACTGCGGCCGCAGTTGCACGGCCTGCGTCCGCCGGTGCTCGCGCTTGGCCCGCCGCGCGGCGTAGGTGAGGTTGAGCGTCTCGACGAGGATCGCGAACGCCATCGGCGCGTAGATCAGCGCCTTGTCGATGTGCACGCCGAAGCCCTCGGCGATGAGGAACACGCCGATCAGCAGCAGGAAGGACAACGCCAGCATCTTCACGGTGGGGTGCTTGTTCACGAACGTGAAGATGAAGCGCGCCGCGAACAGCATGATGCCGAACGACAGCACGACGACGGTGATGATCACGACGAGGTTCTCGGTCATCCCGACCGCGGTGATCACCGAGTCGAGCGAGAAGACGATGTCCAGCAGCAGGATCTGGATCAGCACCGAGGTGAAGGTGATCTTTGCGGTGCGGCCGGCCCCGTGCTCCTCCTCGGCCCCCTCCAGCTTGTGGTGGATCTCGGTGACGGCCTTGTAGACGAGGAAGAGGCCACCCGCGATCAGGATGAAGTCCTTGACCGAGAACCCCAGCCCGAACAACTCCACCACGTCGTCCTTCAGCGTGATGATCCAGCCCGCGAACAGCACCAGGATCACACGGATGACCATGGCCAGCGTCAGGCCGAGGTTGCGGGCCTTCGCCTGCTGCTCCTGGGGGAGCTTGCTCGCCAGGATCGAGATGAAGATCACGTTGTCGACACCGAGCACGATCTCGAGCACGAACAGCGTCAGGAACACCGCGATGAGGTCAGGTGTGAATGCGAAGGAGAGGTCCACGGGCTCAAGCGTATGCGCAGCTCTGCCGTCGACCTTGCGGTCGGGCCCGCGGCGTAGCCTGGAAGCGTGAGTTCTTCGACCGAAACCGCCCTGGACGCCCGCGCGCTCCGAGCAGACTTCCCGATCCTGGGCCGACTGGTCGACGGCCGCCCGCTGGTCTACCTCGATTCGGCAGCGACGAGCCAGAAGCCGCAGGCGGTGATCGACGCCGAGGTGGCCTTCCTCACCGGCGCGAACGCCGCCGTGCACCGCGGGGCGCACACGCTCGCTGCCGAAGCCACCGAGCTGTTCGAGGACGCGCGCGGCACCGTCGCGGCGTTCGTCGGTGCGGCGCCGGAGCAGCTGGTCTGGACCAGCGGCGCCACCGCCGGTGTGAACCTCGTCGCGTATGCGATCGGCAATGCGACGCTGGGGCGCGGCGGGCCGGCCGGCGCGCGTCTGGCGCTGGCGGCCGGCGACGAGATCGTCGTGACCGAGGCCGAGCACCACGCCAACCTCATTCCGTGGCAGGAGCTGGCCGCGCGCACCGGGGCCGTGCTGCGGCACATTCCGGTCCGCGACAACGGCACCATCGACCTGGATGCCGCGGCATCCGTGATCGGAGCGCGCACCCGCATCGTCGCCTTCCCGCACGTCTCGAACGTGCTCGGGATCGTCAACCCGGTCACCGAGCTGGTGGTGCTCGCGCACGCGGTCGGGGCGCTGACGGTGCTGGATGCGTGCCAGTCCGCGCCGCATCTGCCGCTGAACCTGCCGGCGCTGGGCGTCGATCTGGCCGTGTTCTCCGGGCACAAGATGCTCGGACCCTACGGAATCGGGGGGCTGTACGGCCGGGCGGATGTGCTGGACGCTCTGCCTCCCTTCCTCACCGGCGGTTCGATGATCACCCAGGTGACGCTGGACCGCGCCGAGTACCTGCCGCCCCCGCAGCGCTTCGAGGCGGGGACGCAGCCGGTCTCGCAGGCGATCGCCCTGGCCGCGGCGGTGCGCTACCTCGACGCGGTGGGGATGGTCGCCGTGCACGCGCACGAGCGCACACTCGAGCGGCGACTGCGCACGGGCCTGCGCGCGATCGACGGTGTCCGCCTGCTCGGCGACGCCCCCGAGGGCATCGAGCGGGTCGGACTGGCGGCCTTCGACGTGGCGGGGGTGCACGCCCACGACGTCGGCCAGTACCTGGACTCCCGCGGCGTCGCCGTGCGCGTCGGACACCACTGCGCCGCCCCGCTGCACACCCGATTCGGCCTGACGGCATCCGTCCGAGCCTCCACGGCGCTGTACAACACCGCCGAGGACGTCGACGTCTTCCTGGACGCGCTCGCCGATGTGCGCCCGTTCTTCGGAGTCGGCGCATGAGCGGCCTCGAATCGCTCTACCAGGAGCTGATCCTGGAGCACTCCAAGCGGCCGTACGGCAAGGGGCTCGCGGCTGAGGACGGCCTGACCGGCACGTCGCACCAGCGCAATCCGATCTGCGGCGACGAGATCACGCTGCGCGTGCGTCTGGACGATGCCGGCGTGATCACAGACGTCACATGGGACGGCGCGGGCTGCTCCATCTCACAGGCGTCCGCGTCGATGCTCGCCGTGCTCGTCCAGGAAAAGGATGGCGGGATGCCTCGGGCGGAGGCATCCGCTCTGGTCGACGGCTTCCGCGAAGCGCTGCGCTCGCGCGGCACCATCCCCATCGATGAGGAGATCTACGGGGATGCCGAGGCGCTGAGCGGCGTCTCGAAGTACACCGCGCGCGTCAAGTGCGCGATGCTCGCGTGGGTCGCTTTCGAGGACGCGCTGCGGCGAACCTCCTGACGGCGGTTCAGGCGTTCGCGAGCATCCCCTCCAGCCGGGCGTAGCTGGTTTCCATGCCGTCGGTCATCCCGGTGGCGAGCACGATGTCGCGGGTCTCCTTGTCGGGGTACTCGATGAGCAGGGTGATCAGCGTCGCGCCGGCCTCTTCCTGGAGATTCAGGTCGTTGAGCGTCGGCGGGAACTCGGTGCCGGTCATGTGCTCGGTCGTGACCGACCGCCGCGGCTCCTCGATCAGGAGCGTCTCG
This sequence comes from Microbacterium sp. zg-B185, assembly GCF_030246885.1. NCBI lineage: Bacteria > Bacillati > Actinomycetota > Actinomycetes > Micrococcales > Microbacteriaceae > Microbacterium > Microbacterium sp. zg-B185. The sequence goes on along the minus strand of NZ_CP126739.1, from coordinate 67,545 downwards.
CCGTCGAATCCGAACGCCTCGCCCTCGACGCCCTCGTCGGGCGCCCACGCGTAGCGGTACCGGCCGCCCACGGTGGGGTCGATCTCGCACACCGTCATCCGCCAGCCGTCCGGTCCGAGCAGCCAGCGCCGCATCAGGTCCGGGTCGTGGTGCGCGCGCCACACGAGTTCGCGCGGCCCGTCGATCAGGCGGGTGATCCGCACGTGCGTGTCGTCGATCAGCTCGGTCTGCGTGCCCTTGCCCTGCGCGTAGGCGCGAAGTCCCTGCAGCACGCGGTCGAGTTGGTTCAGGGCCATCGTCGACCCCTCCACGGCGCCGAAGGACACGATCTGCTGCAGCGCGTCGGCAGACGTGAAGTGCGTGACGTTCGTCAGCCGCGTGCCGGTGTCGGTGGCGTCGAAGTCGAAGGTGACGCGCATCACCGGCATCCCTTCCAGCGGTGCGCCGTCCTCGCCGGCGAACGCGTCGAGCACCTCGAAGCGCCGGGGCGCATCGATCGCCAGGAACTCCCAGGTGCCGCCGGATTTCTCGCCCCGCGGACTGGTCATGTGGTACCGCGCGTGTCCGCCCACGGCCAGGTCGAAGTCGGTGAACGTCGCGGGCCAGCCGGGCGGGCCCCAGAACAGCTCGAGCTGGCGCGCGTCCGTGAACGCATGCCAGACGCGCTCGATCGGCGCGGCGAAGTCGGCCACGAGCGTCATCGTGAGCGCTTCGGGATCGGTGGTCACGGCGGTGACGGGCATGTCACTCTCCTTCTGTCGGCGGTTCTTCCGGGTCGTGGGCGCGGGGCTGCGCGTCCAGCAGGGCGTCGAGGCGGCCGATGCGCGCCCGCCACAGGTCTTCGTACCGGGCCAGCAGCGCCCGAGCGCGGGCGATCATGGTCGGATCCGCCCGCACGAGGCGCTCGCGCCCTTCGGCGCGCTTGATGACCAGGCCCGCAGCCTCGAGCACCGCGATGTGCTTCTGGACCGCCGTGAACGACATGTCGTATTCCGCCGCGAGGGCGGATATGGAGCGCTCGTCCTCGATCGTGCGGCGGAGGATGTCGCGGCGGGTGGTGGCCGCCAGCGCCTGGAAGACGCGGTCGATCTGGTCATCGGTCAGCTCGCTCGCCGGGGTATACGCAACCATTTGGTTGTATGTTACCCGGTCCCGGGGCCCCAGACAAGCGTGAGGAAACGGCCGCTATATCCGACGCCGGAGCCAGATCGCGGTGGTGACGACGAGCGGCACTTGGGTGATCCCGTAGAGCAAGTGGAACGCGTAGTGGGCGGGAGTCTGAGCCGGATCGAAAGGAAGGATCGGCAGGGGCAGAACGGTGAGGATTGCGCCCAGGAGGTTCAACACACCCCACCCCAAGAGGGCCCACGCCGCGACGGATCGCAGCCGCGTGAACCACGCAGCGACGAGCACGACCGTCAGTGCCAGAGGGATGACCGATTCCGGGCTGACGATCGTCTGACCCGGCAAATCAGCCACATTGTGCACGAGCAGTCCGACCCAGCCGAGGGCGGCGGACACGGGCACCCACGGTGCGCTCCTCCTCGGACCGCCCGGTCCGTCGTGCACCCTGGTCCTGCTCACGCGGACCCCCGTGACGGCGCGGGCTTCCGCATTCTCACCGTCTCTGCACACCACATCGTTCGCGTTTTCCCATTGTCACCAGCCGACAGTGGGCTCATCTGACCACCTGGCGCGGCCCTCAGGCTCGGAGCATACTGCGCACAGGGGTGAGACGGAACCACAACGACGCCTCAGGCCTCGCCGGAAGCATCTCCAGCCGACGGGGTATCTGGCCCGCTCCCGCCGATGATCAACATCCGTTCTCCACGATCAGCCGGTGCCTCGACGTCCGGAAGATCGATTGGGCACTGCCGTAGCGTCCCGAGTCCGACGGTGTCTTCGAGCGTTTCACCGTCGGCAGGACCCTCACCGTTCGGCAGTCCAGGAAAGTGTCACGGCAAGGACCCCCGGATCGTGCGCTGGGCGCCCGCAACACGTGACAACTCGTGTCATCCCACGGCGTTCCTGACAGCCGCGGGCTGGGGGGCGGAGCCGCGGCTAGACTCGGTTGTGTCCGGCGTCCCCGATTCCTGGAGCTGAGCCGCGTGACCACCCCCTCCCCGATCGTCGACGGCCGCCCCGTCGCCGACACCGTTCAGAACGCCGCCGTCACGCCCGAACGCGAGCAGCCGTACGCGGCCCTCGGGCTCAAGCCGGACGAGTACGCGCGCATCCGCGAGATCCTCGGCCGCCGCCCCACCAGCGGCGAGCTGGCGATGTACTCGGTGATGTGGTCCGAGCACTGCTCGTACAAGTCCAGCAAGATCTACCTGCGCCAGTTCGGTCAGAAGGTCAGCGACGAGATGCGCGAGCGTCTCATGGTCGGCATGGGCCAGAACGCCGGCGTGGTCGACATCGGCGAAGGCTGGGCGGTCACCTTCAAGGTCGAGTCGCACAACCACCCCAGCTACATCGAGCCCTTCCAGGGCGCTGCGACCGGCGTCGGCGGCATCGTGCGCGACATCATCTCGATGGGTGCCCGCCCGGTCGCGATCATGGACCAGCTGCGCTTCGGTGCGATCGATCACCCCGACACCGCACGGGTCGTGCACGGCGTCGTCTCCGGCATCTCCTTCTACGGCAACTGCCTGGGCCTGCCGAACATCGGCGGCGAGACGGTGTTCGACTCGGTCTACCAGGGCAACCCGCTGGTCAACGCCCTCGCGGTGGGCATCATGCGCCACGAGGACATCAAGCTGGCCAACGCGACCGGCGCCGGCAACAAGGTCGTGCTCTTCGGCGCGCGCACCGGCGGCGACGGCATCGGCGGGGCATCGATCCTCGCATCGGACTCGTTCGACTCCACCGGCCCGACCAAACGGCCGGCCGTGCAGGTCGGCGACCCGTTCGCCGAGAAGGTGCTGATCGAGTGCTGCCTGGAGCTGTACCGCGACGACCTCGTCGAGGCGATCCAGGACCTCGGCGCCGCCGGGATCTCGTGCGCGACCTCCGAGCTTGCCGCGAACGGCGGCAGCGGCATGCGCGTGGACCTGGAGAAGGTGCTGCTGCGCGACCCGACCCTGACACCCGAAGAGATCCTCATGTCGGAGTCGCAGGAGCGCATGATGGCGATCGTCGCGCCGGAGAAGCTGGACGCGTTCCTCGAGGTCGTCGGCAAGTGGGACGTCGAAACCAGCGTGCTGGGCGAGGTGACCGGCGATGGCCGGCTGGTCATCCAGTGGCACGGCGACGTGATCGTGGACGTGGACCCCGCGACCGTGGCCGTCGACGGTCCGGTGTACGAGCGGCCCGTCGCGTACCCGACCTGGATCGACGCGCTCCGGGACGATTCGGCCGCGGCGCTGACCCGCTCCGACGACCCGGACACGCTGCGACGCCAGTTCGTCCAGCTGGCGGCGAGTCCCAACCTGGCCGACACCTCCTGGGTGACGAATCAGTACGACTACTACGTAGGCGGCAACACGGCGCTGTCCTTCCCGGACGACGCAGGCATGGTCCGGGTCGACGAGCACTCCGGACTCGGCTTCGCGATCGCCACGGACTGCAACGGCCGCTTCTGCCAGCTCGACCCGTACGAGGGCGCCAAGCTCGCCCTCGCCGAGGCGTATCGCAACGTCGCTGTCACCGGCGCCGAGCCCACGGCCGTCACGGACTGCCTGAACTTCGGCAGCCCGGAGAACCCCGAAGTGATGTGGCAGTTCTCACAGGCGGTCGCCGGCCTGGCCGACGGATGCCTGGAACTGGGCATCCCGGTCACCGGTGGCAACGTGTCCTTCTACAACCAGACCGGCGACCAGCCGATCTTCCCGACCCCGGTCGTCGGCGTGCTGGGCATCATCGACGACGTGGCACGGCGCATCCCCAGCGGGTGGCAGGATCCCGGCGAGAACATCTACCTGCTCGGCGTGACCGCCGACGAGCTCAGCGGGTCGGCGTGGGCCGGCACGGTGCACGGGCACCTGGGCGGCCGCCCCCCGGCGGTCGACCTCGGCAACGAGAAGCGGCTCGCCGGGCTGCTGCACGCGGCATCCCAGCAGTCGCTCGTCTCCAGCGCTCACGACCTCTCCGCCGGCGGTCTCGCCCAGGCCCTGGCCGAGGGCGTGCTGCGCTTCGGCGTCGGCGCCCGCGTCTGGCTCCGCGAGATCATGGAGCGCGACGGGGTGGACGCCGCAACGGCTCTGTTCTCGGAGTCCACCGGTCGTGTCATCGTGACCGTGCCGCGCGAAGACGACGTGAAGTTCCGCGGGCTGTGCGAAGGCCGGGATTACCCCGTGCTGCGCATCGGCGTGAGCGACGTCCCCGGAGACGGGGATCAGCCGGAGCTGGAGATCCAGGACCTGTTCACGATCCCGCTGGGTCAGCTCCGCACCCTGTCGACCTCCACGCTTCCGGACGCGTTCGGCCCGACCGTCTCCGAGCCGCCGCAGCACGCCGCGTAAGCTGAAAGCATGGCCAGCGACGACGAGTACGGCGGGTACAACGATGCCCGGCAACGGCGGATCAAGATCACGGCATGGGTCGTCATCGTGGCGCTGATCATCGTCGGCGGGGGCGCCACGGTGCTCGCCCTCATCTTCGGCTGACGCGCGGGGTCGTTGAGACCGGTGCGGACGCCCGGGCCCGCTCGCCGGAATTGCTCGGGCCACCCTCAGCGTGCGCCGGTAGCCTGAGAGGGTGGATCCGCTCTGGGTGTTGCTCTCCGAGGGGTGGTGGGCGCTTCCTGCGGCCGTGACCGCGGTGGGCGCCGGAGCCATCGGCACCCTCGGCGTACGCGCACAGCGCAGGGCGAAGGTGCGCCGCCTGGAACTGCACGCCGCCCAGGGCGATGTCCGCTCCGCCCGCACGGCGCTGACCCGCTCACGGGCCGCCGTCCACGCCGCACGCGCACACGTGGCGCGAGTGGAGGCCGACCGCCGGGCCGGACGCGCCGGCACGGCCGACGTCGCGGCGGCCCGCCAGGGCATGCGGCAGGCGCAGAGCGAGGCGTCCGCCGCGTCCGCCGCCCTGATCGCCCGCCGGGCGGATGTCCGCGCCGCACGGGTGGCGATGCCGACACGACGGGACGGAGCCGATGCGCTGCCACTGGCGCGGTTGATGGCGGCGCACGGTGCCGTGACCACGGCATGGATGGCCTACGAGACCGATCCCGCCCTGACGATCGCGTACCCGTCGATGTCGGACGCGCGCGCTCCGTTGACCGCGACCTTCTTGCGCGAGCAGCAGGCCGCACAGTGGCTGCGCCCCTCATCGGCGGAGGCGCGCATCTCCCCCGCCGACTACGCGGCCTACCGCGACGCGGTGCGGCGGATGTCGCAGGCGTTCGACGCCGCAGAGCGCGACGCGTGGCGCAGAGCGGGGGACCCCCGCGGCCAGGAGCCGCCCAGCGAATGGTGGGTCGGTCTGGCCCAGGAGCTCTCCGACGGGGCGTCCCGCACGGTCGCCTGGTCGATCGATGCGATGGCTCGCGTGGCTGCCCTCGCGCCCCGGTCCGCGCGCCGTGATCCCCGCCCGCCGCGCTCCTGACGGACCGGCGCGATCGAGTCGCCACCGGCGCACCTGCAAGTGCGCTGACTGCGGGGGCGCCCGGCCCGCCCGACGGTTAGCATGACAGGGTGGAGCCCCTCTTCCAGTTCCTCGGCAGCTACTGGTGGCTCGTCTTCCCGCTCATGGGTGTGATGGGCGGCGTCGGCAGCGCTTGGGAGCGCAGTGCCCGCCGTCGGCACAAGCGCCGCCTCGAAGTCCTCCACGCCAAGGCAGAGCTGAAGGCCGCGCAGGCCGCCGCCCGTGGCAATTCCCTCATCCTGCCTGCGACCGGGGCACAGTCGCCCGCGGATGCGACGATCCCCGGCGGTGCCGCACCGGGTGCGACGCAGCTCGAGCGGCTCTTCGCTGCGCACGATGCGGTGACCGCCCGCTGGCTGGAGTACGAGCTGGATGTGGCGAAGCTCATCGCCTTCCCGGCGATGAGCGACGGACGCCAGCCGTTGACGGCGGCGTTCCTTCGGGCCAAGCGCGTCGCGGACGGCCTGCGTCCGGCATCCGCCAAGGCACGCCTGACCAAGGATCAGCTCGCGGAGTACCGCAACGCCGTCGCCGACTTCGAGGTGGCCTTCGACGTCGCCGAGCGCGACGCCCGCCGCATCAAGGACTCGTCCTTCACCGTGGTGGAGCGCAAGCGTCTGGACACCGCCAAGCAGCTGCTCACGATCGCGATCGACCAGGCGGCCACGCCGGCCGAACGGCAGGTGGCCTACCGGCGGGTGCGCGAAGAGCTGGATGGCCTCATCTCGCTGTCCGATGAGGCGATCGAGGTGCTCGAGGGCAAGGTGTCGCTCGAACTGACGACCGGGCGGGCGCCCGAGACAGCCGTCCCCGGCGTGCGTCGGCCGTCGACCACTCCGCCGGCCGCACGCCCGGCTGCCGCCTCGACACCGGAGCGAGCGGATGCCGCTCCGTCGCGTGATCGGCTGCCGTCCGCTCCGGCGCCGTGGGCGGTACCGGCGCGCACCTCGGACACCGCGCCCGGGCGGGTGATCCGGCCCAAGCCGCACCCCTGACGCCGGCGAGCGGGGCGGGGCCGGCAGGCCCCGCCCCGCTCGTATGCCACGCTCAGGAGGTGAGGGAGTCCACCCACGCCTGGTTTGCAGCGATCCACTGCGCGACGACCGGACCGAAGTCGTCGCCGTCGGAGCCGCCGAACATGGCGTCCTCGAGCGAATACAGCGTCTGGTTGTCCATCGCGAAGTTCGACAGCCATTCGAACGCCTCGGGGAAGTCCTCCTGGAACGCGAGCGACGAGGTCGTGTGAATGCCTTCAGCCTCGCCCAGCAGACCATCCGGGTCTTCCAGGTCCTTGATCGGGAACGCGTTGTACGCCCAATGCGGACGCCACAGTGTCACGGCGATGTTCTCACCGGCATCCGTCGCCGACTTCAGCTCGGTGAGCATCGCCGGAGTGGAGGAGACGATGAAATCGAAGCCGTCCAGACCGTACCCGGGTATGACGGCGTCCTGGGTGACGGTCACCAGACCGGAGCCCGCGTCGATGCCGACGAGCTTGTTGTCGAACATGTCGGCGTTCGCGGCGAGCTCCGTGAGGGAGTCGATCGGCGCGTCTTCGTTCACGGCGATCGTGAGCTTGGCCTCTTCGTTCCACGCGCCCAGATCCACGATGTCGGCGCCGAAACGCTCGACGTACTGCTGATGCGTCAGCGGCAGCCAGGTGTCCAGCGTCAGATCGTAGTCGCCGCTCGCCAGGCCCGTGTAGACGGCCGCCGGTTCCGCGTATGCGAGTTCGACGTCGTAGCCCTGCTCTTCGAGCACGGCCTTCCACAGCTCGGATGCGGCGATGCCCTCATCCCAGCCGTTGAAGACGGCGATCGTGATCGGCCGGTCCGCACCCGCGGTGTCCGAGTCGGTTGCTGCGTCGCCGCTCGGGCCGGCGCAGCCGGCCAACGCGAGCGCTCCCGCGCCCGCGAGGGCCAGTGCCGTGGTGATCCTGCTTCTCTTGGTCATCGTGACGTCCTCTCCATCCGCGTGCGGGACGCGGATCGGTCTTGGTCGTGGCGCAGCGGTTCCGCGCGCCTCCTGCGGGTGATGAGCCCGCGAGGTGTGGCCGGGTGCGGGGGAGGCGTCATCGCTCCCCCGGGCACCGTTGGTCTCAGTTCGCCGCGCCCGCCGCGACGGGGGCGCTCCGGGCCGAAGGGCGCGTGCGCCGTTTCCGTCGCCGCGGGGCGGCAGCGGCGGAGGTGATGCGGTCCAGGATGATTGCGAGGATCACCACGGACACACCCGCTTCGACGCCGAGGGCGATGTCGATGCGGCTCAGGCTCTGCACGACGGCGCCACCCAGACCGCCCGCCCCGACCATTCCGGCGATGACCACCATCGACAGGCTCAGCATGATCACCTGGTTGACTCCGGCCATGATGCTGGGCATCGCCAGGGGCAGCTGGATCTGGCGCAGGATGCGAGCGGGCGAGGCGCCGAACGCGTGCCCGGCCTCGACGACCTCGGCGTCGACGCCGCGGATCCCGAGTTCGGTGAGCCGGACACCGGGTGCCAGCGCGAAGACCACGGTCGCGACGATTCCGGGCACCGGTCCGACGCCGAACAGCATCAGCGCGGGGATCAGGTAGACGAAGGCCGGCATCGTCTGCAGCAAGTCCAGAATCGGGCGGACAGCGCGTGAGACGCGATCGTTGCGCGCAGCCCAGATGCCGACCGGAATCGCGATCAGAACGGCCGCGGAGGCGGCCACGATGACGAGGGCGAGGGAGTCCATCGCGTTGGTCCACTGGTCCACACCCACGATCGCGAGCAGCCCCACTGCGGTGCCGAGGGCCAGCCACGTCCCCTTGGCGACATACGCGAGCGCTGTCAGGGCGAGGATGATCAACCAGAACGGCGGCGCCGACAGCGCCCAGTCGAGGCCGTCGTATACCGATCTGAAGACGGCGCTGAGTGCGTCGAAGAACCAGCCGAGGGTGTCGATCACGAAGCCCACGACGGCCTCCGCGACATCGCCGAGCGGAAGACGGAAGAGACCGCTCATGCGAAGCTCCCCTCAGCCGAAGGCCGCGCCGGTACCGCGTCGAGCGTCGTCGTCATCTCAGCGGCGCCGACCGTGACCGGGGGTTCGATGATCGCGTTCTCACGGGTGACGTCCGGCACGTTGCCCAGAGCAGCGAGCAGCGTGACCCGCGGGATCACGCCGACCAGCCGCCGCTGCTGGTCCAGGACGGCGACCGGAAGAGTGCTCTCGACGGAGCGCTCGACCACGTCGCTGAGGGGATCGTCCGGACCGACGACAGGCTGCGAATGATCCAGCAGCAGCCGCAGGTCGGTGTTGCCGGCCTTGACCGCGCGGATGACGGAGCGGTCCGAGACCACACCGAGGTAGCGCCGATTCTCCAGAACGGCGACGGATCCGGTCTGCAGGTCCCGCATGACGCGAAGCGCCCCGCGGACCCCTGCGCTCAGCGGCGTGGTCGCCCGAGGCGGCTCCATCACGGATGACGCGGTGAGCACGCGCGCGCGGTCGACGTCCTGCACGAACTGCGCGACGTAGTCATTCGCGGGGTCGGTGAGGATGTCCTCCGGGGTGCCGGTCTGCACGATCCGTCCGTCCCGCATCACCGCGATCCGATCGCCGAGGAACATGGCCTCGTTCAGGTCGTGCGTGATGAACACGATCGTGCGTCCGAGTTCGCGCTGCAGTTCCACGAGCTGCTGCTGCATCTCCCGGCGGATCAGCGGATCCAGTGCCGAGAACGCCTCGTCCATGAGCAGGATGTCCGTGCCGGCGGTGAGGGCGCGTGCGAGTCCGACGCGCTGGCGCATACCGCCGGAGAGCTCATCGGGCATCGCGTCCGGGCGGTCGCCGAGGCCGACCTTCTCCAGGATCTCCATCGCGCGTGACCGGCGCTCGTCTCGCGGCACGCCCTGGATCTCCAGCGCGTAGGCGGCGTTGTCCAGGACCGAACGATGCGGCAGGAGGGCGAAGTGCTGGAAGACCATGGACACCGAGGACCGGCGGATGCGGCGCACCTCGGCCGGCGCCGCGTCCGTGATGCTCGTGCCCTGGATGAGGACGTCACCGGCGGTCGGAGCCACCAGGCCGTTCAGCATCCGGATGATGGTGGACTTGCCCGAGCCGGAGAGCCCCATGATCACGAAGATCTCGCCGGGGTTCACCGTGAAGCTCGCGTCGATGACGGCGGCTGTTCCCGCGTCCAGGACCTGCGGGCGAGACTCGCCTGCCCGCAGTCGCCGGAGTGCCTGGGACGGGCTGCGTCCGAAGATCTTGAAGAGGCCTCTGGCCTCGAGTGCGTGCGCGAATGTCATATGCACCTCGGCGGTCCGCTGCGCGTGCAACCGCATCGGTAGCGCCCGGGCGGCAGTCACAGGTGAGCACGCGCAGCAGCGCTGTGCACCAGGCGGGGAACATCGGGTAAGCCGCCGAGACCGCCCACCGTACGCTCGGGCGGAAGCCGGGGATTCGCTTCGCGCCACGACCGCGGACTGGGTCGTCGGGCCGCAGGGGCCCTGCAGCAAAGGTAACAGGGGTTCCTCCTTGACACCTGAACGGTCGCATGGTTAGTTAGTTGAGTAATTAACCAAATTAGCGGAGGTACTCGTGATCGAAGAAGGCCGAGCCCTCTTCCTGCAGATCGCGGAAAACGTCGAGGACTCGATCATCGACGGGAGCCTGTCCGAAGAGGCGCAGGCACCGTCGACGAATGAGCTCGCGGCGTTCTACCGCATCAACCCCGCGACGGCCGCCAAGGGAGTGAACATGCTCGTCGACAAGGGCGTGATCTACAAGAGGCGCGGCATCGGCATGTTCGTCGCGCCCGGAGCGCGCGAGCGTCTCCTCGCCGAACGCCGCACCGCGTTCGCCGATCGCTTCGTCGAGCCGCTGCTCGTCGAAGGACGCAAGCTCGGCCTGGACGCCGACGACCTCAGCCGACTGATCCTCGACCGCGCGAGCGCGGCTCGGGTGCCGGCGATCGAACCGACCGAAGGAAGTGCACGATGACCGACGTGATCCAGGTCAGCAATCTCACCAAGCGGTACCGCGACACGGTCGCGGTCGACGACGTGTCCTTCGGCATCCAGAAGGACACGATCTACGGCCTGCTGGGCCGAAACGGAGCCGGCAAGACCACGGTGATGTCGATCCTCACCGCGCAGAACTTCGCCACCAGCGGGGACATCCGCATCTTCGGGGAGCACCCCTACGAGAACGCGAAGGTGCTGCAGCGCATGTGCTTCGTCCGGGAGAGTCAGAAATACCCCGACGACGCCCTGCCCACGCACGCCTTCCGGACGGCGCGGGTGTTCTTCCCGAACTGGAGCCAGGAGCTGGCGGACCAGCTCATCGACGAGTTCCAGCTGCCGACCAAGAAGCGCATCAAGAAGCTCTCGCGCGGACAGCTGTCCGCCGTCGGAGTGATCATCGGGCTGGCTTCCCGTGCGGAGATCACCTTCTTCGACGAGCCGTACCTCGGCCTGGACGCAGTCGCACGCCAGATCTTCTACGACCGCCTGCTGGAGGACTACACCGAACACCCGCGCACCGTCATCCTCTCCAGTCACCTCATCGACGAGGTCGCCAACCTCATCGAGAAGGTGCTCGTGATCGACCGCGGGCGCATCGTCCTGGACGAGGACACCGACGCCCTGCGCGACCGGGCCGCCACCGTCGTGGGCGATGCCGCAGCGGTGGATGCCTTCGTCGCGGGGCGCGAGGTCATCCATCGCGAGAGCCTCGGCCACGTCCGCGCCGCCACGGTCCTCGGTGCCCTGTCTTCGGCGGACCGCGAAAGGCTCACCGGCGCCGGCCTGGAGATCGCGCCCGTGTCGCTCCAGCAGTTGATCGTCAGGCTCACCCAGCACGCCGCCGGAGATCCGGTCACCGTCCCCACCGAAGAAGGAGTCCTGCGATGACTGCGTCCACATTCAACGAGGCGGGGTCGGCCACGCGCGCACCCAACCGCACACTCAGCGTCGTGCGCATGCAGCTGATCAACAAGCAGACCTACATCTGGATCCCGCTGATCGTCCTGGCCGGTGCCTTCGCCCTCGCCCTGGCCGTCTACGCGATCCTCGCCAACGCCGGCGTCGACGGCCCCAAATACGGCGGTGGCGCCCAGGCGCCGCTGTGGTACTTCCTGGCCGTCGGGGTTCAGGCGCTCACACTCACCTTCCCGTTCTCCCAGGCGATGAGCGTGACGCGCCGCGAGTTCTACCTGGGCACCCTCCTCACCGCCGCACTGACCTCTGCGATCCTCGCCGGGATCGCCGTGGTCGGCGGGCTCATCGAGCGCGCCACCGACGGCTGGGGCGTGAACGGCTGGTTCTTCGGCTTGCCGTGGATCTGGGAGGCCGGCCCGCTCGGCGCCGTGCTTGTAAACTTCGTCGCGGCGATGCTCTTCTTCGTGATCGGGTTCTGGGCCGCGACGATCTACAAGCGCTTCGGCGCGCTGTGGCTCACGATCGTGCTCGTCGGGATCGGCATGCTGCTGGTCGCCGGGATGTGGCTGGTGGGTCGCCTGAACGCCTGGGTCGAGGTGTTCTCGTGGTTCGCCACCGTCGGGGTGGTCGGGCTCTCGCTCTGGGGAGCGGTGCTGACCGCAGTACTCGCGGGGATCGCCTTCCTCACGCTCCGACGCGCCATTCCCTGAGCGGCGGGAGGGATGCGTCGGCCGCTGACGGCGGGCCGAGGCATCGGCGTCGGCAGCGTGGTCGAGGCCTGAACGGACGGCTCAGCGGAGCGGCACCTTCACGTCGGTGCCCCCCTCGTGAGTGAGTCTGGCCCCCATCTGCACCAGGCTGGGCTGGTCGACGAAGCCGCCCGCGAACAGCACCTGGCCCTGTGCGAAGCCCGGCGAGCGCTCCAGCAGCGACTCCGGTGCGTACCCGAACACCGATGCCAGCTCCGCCAGGTCGCGGGGCGAACTCATTCGCAGCAGAGCCAGGTTGTCGCACTGCGAGAGGGCGTTCGGGTGCACTTTGGAGGGGCGCTGGGTGGACAGCAGCAGCCACAGCCCGTACTTGCGGCCCTCGGCCGCGATCTGCACGATCCTCTCGGTGAGCAGGCGCTCGACCGGCGTGGCGGGGTCGGGGGTGCAGAGATTGTGCGCCTCGTCGATGACGATCAGCCGTCCGATGCGCTGCTCGCGGTTCTCCCACAGGTGGTCGAGTACCGCGAGCGCGGCGGCGCGCGACTCGGCCTGGGTGGCGAAGCCGCCGAGGTCGACGACCGTCGCGTCCGGCTGCTCGTCGATGTCGTCGGTCACACTGCGCTGGCCCCACGCCCACAGCTGCCATTCCGTGACGCCGAGATTCTCCAGTCGCATCGCCAGCTGGTGGCGCACCCGGCCGGGGTGGCTGCGCATGAAGCGGACCAGGTCATGGTCCTCGACCTGCGAGAGGTCTCCCTCCATCCTCAGCATCGTGTTGTAATCCTCGGCGTCCAGAAGGGGGTCGATCTGCAGGATGGCCGCTCGGGAGCGCAGGGGCATCGAGAGGAATCGCGTACGCAGCGGCTCCACCGCGTCCGCCGAAGAGCGTCGGACCCGGATGTCGCGGGACGCAAGCTCCTCCGCCTCAGCCGCGGGCGCGTCCGCACGCAGGTCGCCCATCCGCACGAAGTCGGAGTTGGGGTCAAGGATGACCAGAGGCAGTCGGGTGTGCAGCATGATCTGCTCGAGCGCGACACCCAGGGCGTAGGTCTTGCCCGAGCCGCTCTGCCCGCACCAGAACGTGTGCCGGTTCAGCTTCGAGGCGAGCAGGCGGGCGGGGGCGGCGTTCTCGGACTCCAAGAGCGTTCCGATGACAAGCTCTGTGACCATTCTGTGCCGTCCTCCCCCGCGGGGCTCAGCGGTCCTCTGCCGCCTCGACGTGATGGCGGATGACCTCGGCCACGACGAACGTGAACCACTTCTGGGCGAACTCGGGGTCCAGCTCGGCGTCGATGGCCAGCGCGCGCAGCCGCGCAAGCTGCTGCTCCTCCCTCGACGGGTCGGATGCCGGCATCCCGTGCTCCGCCTTGAGCCTGCCCACCTGCTTGGTCGCACGGAAGCGCTCCGCGAGGAGGTAGACGAGTGCGGCGTCGATGTTGTCGATGCTGCCGCGCAGGCGCTGCAGGGTCTGGATCGCCGCGGCGTCGGCGGCGATCCGCTCGGACGTGTGATCGGTCATGTCGTTCCTCTCTCGCTCCCCGACGATACCGCGGCGAGCGCGCGGCAGCAGTCGCCATGACCACGCCCCGACTCCAGGCCTAGAGTGTGTCCATGACCGATGGCACACCCTCGCCCGAACCTCTCGCGGCCGGCCCCGCAGCCGGCACGGACGCCGGCGGATCGGCCATCCCAGCGGACCCGGCGGCCCCCGTCGAGAAGCACCGGTCGTTCTGGGCGCGCTTGGACAGCCCGTTCACGGCGGGATTCCTGCTGACCCTGGGCGGGCTCGCCGCCGCACTGCTGGGCATCGCGGTGACCAATATCGCCACGGTGATCATCTACATCGCCCTGGCGATGTTCGCCGCCCTCGGACTGGATCCGGTGGTCAGGTGGTTCGGCCGCCACAACGTTCCGCGCCCCTGGGCGATCGCCATCGTCTTCCTGATCTTCGGCGTGCTGGCTGTCGGCCTGCTCTGGCTGGTCGTGCCGACACTGATCGAACAGGTCCGCCAGTTCATCGACGGCATCCCGGACACCATCAAGGGCTTCGAGAGCTCCGACACATACACGTGGCTGGAGGGGATCTTCGGACCCGGGCTGACGACGCTCGTCAACGACCTCGAATCGTTCATCACCAACCCCTCGAACATCGCCGCGATCTCCGGCGGTCTGCTCAAGATCGGGGTGGGGATCGCGTCCGCGGTTTCCGGTCTGCTGATCGTCATCGTGCTGACCCTGTACTTCGTGGCATCGCTGCCCGGCATCAAGGTGTCGCTGATGCAGCTCGCGCCGGCGCGCAACCGGCCGAAGGTGCGCGACATGACCGAGCAGATCACCGACTCGATCGGTGGATACCTGATGGGCATGGTCATCCTGGCCTTCTTCAACTCGGTGGTGGCATTCCTGCTGCACCTGTTCCTCGGTCTGCCCTATCCCCTGCTGATGGGCGTCCTGGCGTTCTCGATCACGATCATCCCGCTCGTCGGCCCCGTCCTCTATTGGATCTTCGGCACCGTGCTGGCCCTGTTCACCAGCCCCATCGCAGCGCTGATCTTCGGACTGGCGTACCTCGTCTACATCCAGATCGAGGCGTACGTGATCACGCCGAGGGTGATGAGCAAGGCCATCTCGATCCCCGGATCGCTGGTGGTGATCGGGGCGCTGATCGGCGGCACCCTGCTGGGACTGCTCGGGGCGCTGATCGCCGTGCCGGTGACCGCCTCGATCCTCCTCATCATCAAACAGGTGTTCATCCCGAGGCAGGACGCCAAGGTCTGAGATGGGCGGGCCGCCCGGCGGCAGGATCGAGATCTCCCCTTCTCCTCCAGGAACACCCCAACCCGCGTGCATGCGGCTTCGACTCACGATCGAGCGGGCCGCGCAGCGGTGGCATCCGGGTCTTCCGCCTCGTCCGCCTGTCGTTCGACGGCCGTGGCCAGGGTGCCGATCCCGCTGCGGATCTGCTGCTCGTCAACGTTTCCGAAGCCGAGCACGAGAGCGGGTGGGTGGCCGGGGCCTTCGGCGTCCCGGCCACCCGCGAACCGGTAATGGCCGAGAGGGTTGACCCGCACGCCCATCGTCGCCGCGGTGGCCGCGACGGCACGCTCGGATGAGCGGTCCGGGAGCTGCAGCAGTGCATGACAGCCGGCTGCCAGCCCACGCAGCCGACCGGGGCCGAACGCCCTGTCCACTTCGGCCGCCAGAACGTCCCGCCGCCCTCGGTAGATCTCCCGCATGCGCCGCAGATGTCGATCAAACCGACCGGTCTCCATGAGCAGAGCCAGTGCTTCCTGATCCAGGCCGGGCGCGCCCCGGCTGCCGAGCCGCTTCTCCTCGATGATCCCGGCAACGAACCGCGCTGGTGCGAGCACCCAGCCCAGCCGGATCGCGGGGGCAAGGGTCTTGCTGACCGAACCCAGGGCGATCACACGGGCTGGACTGAGGCCCTGCAGAGAACCCACCGGCTGGCGGTCGTAGCGGAACTCGGCGTCGTAATCGTCCTCGAGGATCACGCCGTCCACCTCGTCCGCCCAAGCGATCAGGTCCCGGCGTCGGGACGGCGACAGTGCGACACCGGTCGGGCATTGGTGCGCCGGTGTCAGCAGGACCACCCGCGCCCCGGACTCGCGCAACCGGCCCACGTCCACGCCGGACCCGTCGACCGGAACCGGTACGGCCTCGAGCCCCGCACGCCGCGCGATCAGGTCGTGATCGCGCGGACCCGGGTCCTCCAGCGCGATGCGCCGCAGGCCATGGCGGGCCAGTGCCGCGAGCGTGAACGTCAGCCCCTGGCGGAACCCCGAGACCACGACCGCGTCCCGCGCCGTGGCGCATCCTGCGCGAACTCGCCGATGGTAGGCGGTGAGGACCTCGCGCAGGTGCCGCGACCCGGGCAGATCCTCGTCGCCCAACGCCGCAGTCGGAAGGGTCTGCGTCGCCTTCGAGACCGCCCAGCTCCAGTCGGTCAGCGGCACGGTGCGCAGGTCCGGGACGCCGTACTCGAAATCGACCGGCCGGGCGGAGCCGGGCCGAACCAGATGGACGCCCTCGTCGTGACCGGTCGCCGCGGCCGACGACGGGATGGACGCGACCCGCGTCCCCGAGCCGACGGCCGCCTCGAGATAGCCTTCGGCGAGCAACTGCTGGTAGACATCGACGACCGTCCCACGTCCGACTCCGAGCAGCTCGGCAAGTCGCCGGCTCGAGGGCAGACGCTCGCCGGCGCCCAGCCGTGCGTCGCGGATGGCGGTGCGCAGCTGATCCTGGATCTGCGCGCCCAATGCGCCCGCCCCGCGGTCCACCGCCACGAGCAGGTCGGGACCGCCGCGCGACCACTGCACCGCCATGCGACCATTACACCAAATGGTCCACTCCTCGGGAACCCAAGCGGATCTTCACTTCGGACCGCATCGGCCGCAGGGTCGATGACATGAGCATCGGCATCCTTCTGGCCATGGGATCGGCTGTCGCCTATGGCGCGTCGGACTTCATCGGCGGCGTCGGTTCCCGTCGGTACTCCTCGTGGCAGGTCGTGCTGGTGGGGCAGAGCGCGGGGGCGCTGGTCATGCTGGCCGGTGGACTGACCCTGCCGGGCAATCCGGTCGCTCTGGACTTCGTCTGGGCGGTTGTGGCCGGAGTCGGCTCGGCGACCGGCAGCATCTTCCTGTATCGCGGGCTCGCCCGCGGCCGAATGGGCCTGGTCGCACCCGTCTCGGCGGTCGGGGCGGCCACCCTGCCCGTGCTGGCCGGCGTCGCCTTCGGCGAGCGCCCCGGCTGGTTGGCCTGGATCGGGATGCTCGCCGCCCTGCCGGGGATCTGGCTGGTCTCGCGCAGGACCGACACGGACCGACCGACGAACGTGCGGGGCGGGCTCATCGACGGCATCGTCGCGGGTGTCGGTTTCGGCGTCCTCTTCATCGCACTGGCCCAGATCTCCGAGCACGCGGGTCTTCTCCCCCTCGCCGCCAATCAGCTGATCGGTGCCCTCCTGACCGTTCTGACCGCGGCCGGGCTCGGACAGGTCTGGCGTCCCACGTCCGGCGTGCTGGGCTGGGGAACCGCCGCCGGGGTCCTCGGCGCCGCGGGCACCCTCGCCTTCATGATCGCCACCGAAGCGACCACGCTCGGAATCGCCGCAGTCCTGGCCTCGCTCTACCCGGCCGTGACGGTGCTGCTCGCCGCAGGCGTCCTGCGCGAGCGGGTCGCCGTCACCCAGGGCGCCGGCATCGGCATCTGCACACTCGCCGTTGCGGCCATGGCATTGGGTTGAGTCGCGGCCGCGGCATCCGCTTCATCGCAGCATTCAACGCAGACAGGAGAGACCGATGAACGCCACCCTCACCGAGACCGAGCAGGAGGCAGCCGATGCTCACGCAGGTCGCTGAAGGCGTACTCGTCCACGAGAGCGAGTTCATCTCGAGCAACTCCACGGTCGTGCAGGGCCGGGACGGTGTGCTGCTGGTCGACCCGGGCCTGACGGTCGACGAGATGACGCAGCTGTCACACGACCTCCGCGAGCTGGGGCAGCCGGTCGTGGCGGGATTCTCGACCCACCCCGATTGGGACCACGCGCTGTGGCACGCGAGTTTCGGCGATGCGCCCCGCTACGGCACGGCCCGTTGCGCAGCCGCGCTGCGGGAGGTGCTCGCCGACCCGCAGTGGCAGGCCGGCCTCGCCGAGGCCCTGCCCCCGGAGTACGCGGAGGTGATCCCCCTGGGTCTGTTCGGTCTGATCACCGGCCTGCCGGTGGGGACCGAGCTCCTGCCCTGGGACGGCCCGAGAGTTCGGATCCTCGAGCATCGGGCCCACGCCGTCGGCCATGCGGCGCTGCTCGTCGAGGACGCGCGCGTACTCGTCGCCGGCGACATGCTCTCGGACATCCTGGTGCCGTTCCTGGACCTGGCAGCCGAGAATCCGATCGAGGACTATCTGGCTGCGCTGCGGCTGTTCCAGGGCGTGGCCGACGAGGTCGCGGTCCTCATTCCCGGTCACGGTTCGGTCGGTGGCGCCGGGCAGCTGCGGGCGAGAGTCGAACTGGATCGTGCGTACGTGCACGCGCTGCGCGCCGGCGGCGAGCCCGATGATCCGCGGATCGGTCCGTCGGCCCCGCTGGATTGGCTGGCCGACGTGCACCGATGGCAGCGGCAGCGCCTGGCCGAGAAGGAGCGGGGCGAAACCGCGTAGCGGGCGCCAGGATCACGACACCGCGGTACCGCGGGCGGCGGACACCGGATTCCCGCGCGTGCGCACCTACCGCGCGGTCAGCACACACGTCGGCGACGGTGCCTCGACACGGTGCCGGACCCGACCGGGGACGCCGGTGCGCAGATCCAGAGTCAGCGACGCGACTTCGTCCGAGCGCTGGCCGGCCACGAGCAGGGTGTCGCGCACCACCAGATGGTGACGCGGCCAGTCCACCCCTGAGTCGGCGAGGGCCACGGTCGCGAGCGAGTCCCCCGCCCCCCGCACGCGCAGGATCGCGATGGTATTGCTGCCGCGAACGCCGGCGTAGAGGAACTCTCCATCGCGGGACGCTGCCAGTTCGGCGGCCGTGTCGCCGGGGAGGATGCCCGCGCCCAGCGGCGTTCCGGCCACCACACGCCAGGAACCGGTCACGTCCGGGGCGAGCGCGTAGACCTCGCAGCTGTGCTCGGTGACGACGTACAGGTGGCCACTCGGGTGCCACACCATGTGCCGGGGTCCGGTGCCCGGAGGCAGCGTGACGTCCTGGACAGGCCGCAGCCCGTCCGGGCTCGTCCGCCAGACCCGCACCCGGTCGAGTCCGACATCCGTGGTCGCCACCAGGCCGGTCGGCAGGAAGACCGCCTGGTGCGCCCGGGAGACGGCGGATGCCGCGTCCTGCGCCACCGGCGGCGCCGGCGGCTCGGGTTCGGCCGTGTCGTAATCGGGTATGAGGTGCGCGTACTGCTCGCCCGCGGCTGCGCGCAGAGCACGGGCCGCCTGCGCGAGGTCGATGCCGCCGCCCGCCGACCCGGTGGAGTCCGCGTCGTCGGCAGCGGCCTCGGCCAGAACCGGAGTGGAAGGGCGCCCCGCGGCATCCAGCGTCATCCGGACGATACGTCCGTCCCCCCAGCAGGACGCCACGAGCGATCCGCCGTCGGGTGCCACCGCGACGTGGCACACGGCCTCACCCGCGACGACCGGACCGCCGAGCGGCACGAACGAGGTCTCGCCCGTGCGGCGGAAGGCTCGCACGGTGCCGGCGTCCTCCATCGCCGCGTAGATCACATCGAGTGTCGGGTGAACTGCGAGCCAGGATGGTGAACCATCGGTGCTCACCGCATCCCCGGCGAATCTGAGCTGCCCGCCGGCCAGGGGGTCGTCGGCGTCGCCTGCCACCAGAGTCCCTATGCCGGTGGCGGTGCCTTCGGAACGTGCCGTGTAGCCACCGAGCCAGAACCGCATCAGTCGATCAGATCATGGCGGACGATGACCGCGTCGCGCGCTGCACCCACACCGATCACCGAGATGCGGGTTCCGCTCATCGCCTCGAGCGCGAGAACGTACTCCTGCGCGGCCGGCGGCAGGTCCTCGAACGTGCGGGCACCCGAGATGTCCTCGGACCAGCCGGGGAGCAACTCCAGGATCGGCTTGGCGTGGTGGAAGTCGGACTGGTTGACCGGCACCTCGTCGAAGCGGACACCCTCCACGTCGTAGGCGACGCAGACCGGGATCTGCTCCAGACCGGTCAGGATGTCGAGCTTGGTCAGCACGAGGTCCGTGATGCCGTTGATTCGGGTGGCGTAACGCGTGATCGGAGCGTCGTACCAGCCCACCCGTCGCGGACGGCCGGTCGTGGTGCCGAATTCGAAGCCGCGCGAACGCAGCCATTCACCCTGCTCGTCGAAAAGCTCCGTCGGGAACGGTCCCGAGCCCACCCTCGTGGTGTAGGCCTTGACGATCCCCACGATGCGGTCCAGCCGGTTCGGGCCGACGCCCGCGCCCGTGGCCGCGCCGCCGGCGGTCGCCGATGAGGACGTCACGAACGGGTAGGTGCCGTGATCCACGTCCAGCATCGTGGCCTGGCCGCCTTCGAAGACGACCACCTCACCGGCATCCAATGCCTCGCTGAGCAGCAGCGAGGTGTCGCTGACCATCGGCCGCAGTCGCTCCGCGTACGAGAGCAGGTCTTCGACGATCTCGTCGCACGTGATGGCGCGGCGGTTGAAGACCTTCACGAGCAGGTGGTTCTTCTGATCGAGGGCGCCATCGACCTTCTGGCGCAGGATGTTCTCGTCGAACAGATCCTGCACGCGGATGCCGACGCGATTGATCTTGTCGGCGTACGCCGGTCCGATGCCGCGGCCGGTCGTGCCGATCATCCGCTTGCCCAGGAACCTCTCGGTCACCTTGTCCAGCACGCGGTGGTACTGCGTGATGATGTGCGCGTTGGCGCTGATCTGCAGGCGGGAGGTGTCGACTCCGCGGGCGTTGAGCGCCTCGAGCTCCGCGAAGAGCACCTCGAGGTCGACCACGACGCCGTTGCCGATCACGGGCGTGACACCGGGGGAAAGGATGCCGGAGGGCAGCAGGTGCAGCGCGTACTTCTCATCACCGATCACGACCGTGTGACCGGCGTTGTTGCCGCCGTTGAATTTGACGACCCAGTCGGTGCGACCGCCGAGAAGGTCCGTCGCCTTACCCTTGCCCTCGTCTCCCCACTGGACTCCGACGATCACGATGCCTGGCATGGGCTACTCCCCCGTTATCGGACGGTTACACCCCATCCTATCCGGCGGTGGTCGGCCGCTTCGCCGGACCGTGTCCGTGCGTGCCCGGGGCCATCCGAACGTGAGGATAAGGTGACGGTCATGACGGCACGGCGGCCGGGGGGCCGCGCACGACCGCTGCCTGGGGAGGCGCCGCGATGAGCGCGAGGGCCTGGGCGTGCGTGCGTGCCGCGGTCGCCGTCGTGATCGCCGTGGCGTTGACGGTGCAGCTCGTGGCCAGCGCCGGTGCGGCAGTGGACCGGGGCTGGGACCTGGCCACGACCGTGGCGAACTTCTTCAGCCTGTTCTCGGTGCAGGCCAACATCCTCGCGATGCTCTCGCTGGGCGCAGCCGCGGGCTGGACCTGGTGGGCTCGGCGTCGCGGGGCGGACGAGCCGCCCCTCATCGCGGCAGCGCTGGCCGCGGTCACGACCTACATGATCTGGACGGGCATCGTCTATAACGTCGTGCTCCGCTCACCCCCGGTGCCGGAGGGGACGCGCGTGTTGTGGTCCAACGAGGTGGTCCACGTGGTGGTGCCGCTGTTCCTGATCGCCGACCTGCTGCTCGCGCCCCGCCTCCGCACAGTGCCATGGACCGCGCTCGTGGCCCTGCCGGTCTTCCCGATCTGGTGGGGCTTCTACACTCTGTTCCGCGGTCCGGTCACGGTGGATCCGCGCACCGGTGCGCCCTTCTGGTACCCGTACACCTTCTTCAACCCGAACGTCGTGCCCGGCGGTCTGGTCGGCGGGTACGTCGGCGTCGGCGTCCGTTTCGTCACGATCGCCCTCGTGCTGACGGCGATCGGTGCTGTGGTGATCTGGTTGAGCCGGCGACGGGTCACCACGGGCCGCAGCCCTGCACCGGCCGGCCCGCCGGCCGGCCGCATCAGTGGGTGACCGCGAATTCTCGGGCGTACTGCGCGACCTGCTCATCGGCGGGCCGGATGAGGCCCAGCGCCGACGATAAGCTGGAGTCCATGTCGAAAGTGCTCCAGTCCCTGCCCGTCGGCGAACGCGTCGGCATCGCCTTCTCCGGGGGCCTGGACACATCCGTCGCCGTGGCCTGGATGCGCGACAAGGGCGCTGTGCCGTGCACGTACACCGGCGATCTCGGCCAGCCCGACGAGGATGACATCGACGCGATCCCCGGCCGCGCGCTGGAGTACGGCGCCGAGATCTCACGCCTGGTCGACTGCAAGACCGCGCTGGTCGAGGAGGGTCTGGGCGCCCTGGCCTGCGGAGCCTTCCACATCCGCTCGGGCGGCAAGACGTACTTCAACACCACCCCGCTGGGCCGTGCGGTCACCGGCACGCTGCTGGTGCGCGCCATGAAGGACGACGGCGTGGACATCTGGGGCGACGGTTCCACCTACAAGGGCAACGACATCGAGCGGTTCTACCGCTACGGCCTGCTCGCCAACCCCCGCCTGCGCATCTACAAGCCCTGGCTGGACGCCGACTTCGTCACCGAGCTCGGCGGTCGCGCCGAGATGTCGGCGTGGCTCACCGAGCACGGCTTCCCCTACCGCGACAGCGCCGAGAAGGCATACTCGACCGACGCGAACATCTGGGGGGCCACACACGAGGCCAAAACACTCGAGCACCTGGACGTCTCGCTCGAGACCGTCGAGCCGATCATGGGTGTGCGCTTCTGGGACCCGGCCGTGCACATCGAGACCGAGGACGTGACGATCACGTTCGAGCTGGGTCGGCCGGTCGCCCTCAACGGCGTCGAGTACGCCGACCCGGTCGAACTCGTCCACGAGGCGAACCGGATCGGCGGGCGACACGGCCTGGGCATGAGCGACCAGATCGAGAACCGCATCATCGAGGCCAAGAGCCGCGGCATCTACGAGGCACCCGCCATGGCGCTGCTGTTCATCGCCTACGAGCGTCTGGTCAACGGCATCCTGAACGAGGACACGCTCGCGACCTACCACGAGCAGGGGCGCCGGCTGGGGCGCCTGATGTACGAGGGCCGCTGGCTCGAGCCGCAGTCCCTCATGCTGCGCGAGTCCATCCAGAAGTGGGTGGGTTCGACCATCAACGGCACGGTCGCACTGCGACTGCGCCGCGGTGAGGACTACACGATCCTGGACACGACGGGCCCGAACCTCTCCTACGCTCCCGCGAAGCTGTCCATGGAGCGCGTCGGCGACGCGGCGTTCGGCCCGACCGACCGCATCGGCCAGCTGACCATGCGCAACCTGGACATCGCCGACTCGCGGGCACGCCTCGAGCAGTACGCGGGGCTGGGAATGATCGGCGGCGCCACCGGCGCCCTGGTCGGCCGCATCACCTCCGGTGAAGCGGACGAGATCACCGAATCGGCCGCACCGGCGGATGCCGAGACGGAGGCCCTCGAAGAGGCGATCGAAGCGGCATCCGAGTCCGTGATGTACGACGCCGGCACCGACTGACTCGACCGGCACGACCCGGGTGCGCACGAGGCGGGCCGTGACTTCGACATCGGGCGGTGTGGGGCTAGCATTCCAGACAGTGCCCGCGCGACCGGACCCGTGGGACTGAGGGCCGCGGCGGATGACACCGCGTCTCCCCCGGAACCGATGAAAGCCCTTCGATGCTGAAGCCCGCCACCGCCCCGCTGCCGACCTCGCAGCCGGAGCGCCCGGGAAAGCGCTCGATCGGACGCACGCTCGGCATGACGGTCTTCGGCCTGATCGCGGGTCTCACCGTGATCGCACTGGTCGCGGCGGGCTTCGTGGTCTGGACCATTCAGCGATCCTTCCCGCAGCTGGACGGCACGGTGGCGGTGTCCGGTCTGGACCGCGACGTCGTCGTCCAGCGGGATGAGCTCGGCATCCCCACCATCACCGCGTCCGGCAGCGACGATCTGTTCTTCGCCCAGGGCTACGTGCACGCGCAGGACCGGTTCTGGGAGATGGACTTCCGACGCCACGTCACCAGCGGCCGCCTGTCCGAGCTGTTCGGCGCATCCCAGCTGCAGACCGATTCGTTCCTGCGCACCCTCGGGTGGCGGGAGGTCGCGGCAGCCGAGGTCGCCGCGCTGGAGCCGGCGGTCGCGTCCTACTACGAGGCGTATGCCGACGGGGTGAACGCCTATCTCGCAGATCACGACGGTGCCGACGCATCGCTGGAGTACGCGGTCCTCGGACTGCAGAACGCCGACTACGAGATCGAGCCGTGGACGCCCGAGGACTCCGTCGCATGGCTGAAGGCCATGGCCTGGGATCTGCGCTCCAACCTCGAGACCGAGAGCGAACGGGCGCTGCTGGCGACCCGGCTCGCGCCCGAGGAGGTCGCGGAGCTGTACCCCGGGTATCCATACGATCGTCACCCCGTGATCGTTCCCACCATCGCCACGACCCGGTCCGCAGGCGCGGCGACTCCGGCCGGCCCCGGTACGGTCACCGCGTCGGTCGAGTGGACCGAAGCCGAGGGCGTGCTGGCTGCTGTCAGCGCCCTGGTCGGCGGCGCCGGTGAGGGTATCGGCTCGAATTCGTGGGTGGTGTCGGGGGAGCTCACCGAGACCGGGATGCCGCTGCTGGCGAACGACCCCCACCTGGGCGCCGCGCTGCCCAGCGTGTGGCACCAGGTCACCCTGAAGTGTCGTGCCACGACGCAGAGCTGTCCGTTCGACGTGTCCGGCTTCGCGTTCTCGGGCGTGCCGGGCGTGGTCATCGGCCACAACAGCCGCATCGCGTGGGGCTTCACCAATCTGACCACCGATGTCACGGACCTGTACCTCGAGAAGGTGGACGGCGACTCCTATTGGCGCGACGGACAGCTGGTCTCGCTGCAGGAGCGGTCCGAGACGATCCGCGTCGCGGGCGGAGACGACGTCCAGCTGCGGATCCGCTCGACGGTCAACGGACCGATCGTGTCCGGCCTGACCCCCGCGTTCGACGCCATGGCCGCGGATCCGATGATGGGCACGCAGGGGGTCGCCACCGACCCGGCGGCGCCACCGGAGGGGGAATATGCGGTCAGCCTGAAGTGGACCGCGCTCACTCCCGGCACCACCGCGGCATCCATCTTCGACCTCAACGTGGCGCAGGACTTCAACGAGTTCCGCGCCGCGGCCGCCCGGTTCACCGTGCCGGCGCAGAACCTGGTCTACGCCGACGTGGACGGCAACATCGGTTACCAGACACCCGGCATGCTGCCGATCCGCGGCGCCGGCGACGGCTCACTGCCCCAGCCGGGCTGGGACTCCGCGTACGCGTGGCAGGGCTTCATCCCGTTCGAGGAGCTGCCCACCTCGTTCAATCCCACCGCCGGCTACATCGTCACAGCCAACAACGCCATCGTGACGGACGCGTTCCCGTACTTCCTGACCGACGACTGGGATTACGGCTGGCGCGCCGCGCGGATCGTCGACCTCCTTCAGCGCAAGTCAGCGATGGGCGAGCTCAACGCCGAGGATATGCGCGAGATCCAGGCCGACAACGAGTTCGCGATGGGCAGGCAGCTCGCCTCGGCATACATGGACATCCAGACCGGGCGCCGCGGACCGGACGCCGCGTTGGACCTGTTGCGCTCCTGGGACGCCCAGAACAGCCCGGATTCGGATGCCGCGGCCTACGCGAACGTGCTGTGGGATGAGCTGGTGACCGACCTGTTCGTCGCGGGACGCGACTCGCCGGCGCCGGTCACCGGGCAGAGTCGTCTCTTCCTCGTCGTGGACCGGCTTCTGGAGGACCCGGACGCGCAGTGGTGGACCAACGCCGAGCTGGGCATCCGCGGCCGGGACGAGATGCTCGTGTACGCCGCGGACCGTGCCTACGACCGACTGGTCCAGCTGCAGGGGGACAACCCGGCGAAATGGAACTGGGGCTCCCTGCATGCCCTCTCGCTGAGGAACGGCACCTTCGGGTCCTCGGGCATCGCGCCGATCGAGATGCTGTTCAATCGTGGACCGTACCGGGTCGGCGGGGGAACGTCGGTGGCCAACGCGACCGGCTGGAACATCGGCGGCGGGTTCGAGACGGTCACGGTCCCATCGATGCGCATGGTGATCGATCTGTCCGACTTCGACGAATCCGGCTGGAACCATCTCACCGGCGCCAGCGGCCACGCCTTCCACCCGAACTACGTGGACCAGACCCCGACGTGGCAGCGGGTGGAGCTGACGCCATGGGCCTTCAGCGACAGCGCGGTCGACGCTTCAACCACGCACACGCTGACCCTGGTCCCGGCATCCTGACGCGAGGAACTGCTCAGCCGCCGGCCGCGGGCGGTGTCCGCCGGGACTCGGCGAGCTCGTCGACCAGAAGCGAGCTTTCGTCGACGGTGCCGTTGCGGTAGGCCTGCCGGCTGACCATGTGCGCGGAGAGGGGAGCGGTGGCGAACTGGATCAGCACCACCGGCACGAGGAATGCCACCACCGGCCAGGAACGCAGCGAGAGGGCGATCGCCAGGCAGATCACCATGAGTCCGAGCACCTGCGGCTTCGTCGCGGCATGCAGCCGGGTCGGCACATCACGCCAGCGCAGCAGGCCGATCGCGGCGGTCAGGCACAGCAGCGCGCCGAAGAGGATGAGCACCAGCGACGTGGCGTCCAGCCACAGGTCCACAGGTGTGGGGGCGCGCGTGTCCACGCCGTCCGCAACGGTCGCCGCCCAGGCGACGGGCCCAGAGATGAGTGCGGTCATCGGTCGACGTTGTCCTTCCTCGCCACGAAGCGCGCGATCGAGATCGAACCGAACACGCCCACCGCGGCGATGATCAGCAGCACCGGCAGCGCGCGGGTGTGCTGGTTGATGGCCATGTCGGCACCCAGCACGCACATGACCTCGGTGAGGAGGACGTCGGAGGCGACCGCCCGGTCCAGGATCGACGGACCCAGCACGATCCGCCACAGCGTGAGGAGCGCGGCGACGCCGAAGACGATGTAGATCGCCACAAGCAGCGGGTTCATGGCGCTCCTCCCGAGCCGGTGTCCGTAGCGGCGGCCGCACCGGACGTGCCTGCGCGGGACGCGACAGCAGCGACCTGTGCGCGGGAACCGACCGCCATCACGATGCGGCGCTCCCACCCCAGCACGGCCTGCCGCTGCGCTTCGACGTCTTCGGCGTTGCGCACCCCGATGACGTGCAGGTAGAGGATGCGCCGGTCGCGGTCGGCGTCGACGATGAGGGAGCCGGGGATCAGCGAGGCCGTGATCGCCGTGTGCGTCATGATCAGGTCGTCGTCGATGCGCACCGGAACGGCGATGATGGCGGTGCCGGGCTGGTGGCGGAAGTCGAGCACCTGCGCGGCCACGGTCAGCGAGCCGCGGACGACGGCCCACAGGAAGGAGACCACGAAGATGGCGCCGTACCAGATGTTGACACGCCCGGAGAGCTCGACCGGCGGCAGCCGGAACACACGGGTGACGGCCACCGCGGCGATCAGGCCGGTGACGAACGCGAGCACGGTGAACTGTCCCCACAGCAGCATCCACAGCGCGATGAGCCAGACGAAGAACGGCAGCTGGCGCCACACCTGCTGCAGGACGCCGCGCTTGCCGCCCAGCACTCCGGACCCACCGCGGGCGGCGCCGCGGATCGGGTCGCCCGCCTCGTGCCCCGCGGTATGACGGGGGCGCGAGGTGTGATGGATCGGCGCGGTCATCGGCCTGCCTCGTCCTCGAGCTGCGAGATGCTCACCGGCTCCAGCAGCGCCGCGCCGATGCGCGTGCACACCGCGTAAAGCGGTCCGGCGAAGATCGTCAGCGCCACCGTGACCGCGACCATGCCGGCGGTGGCGGCGGTCATGATGCGGGGGATGACGCGACGCTCGGTCTCCACGGCGGCGGCGGGGGCACCGCCGAGATAGGAGATCCGCGCCTCGGTCTCGGCGGAGTCGTCCTCCTCGCGCCAGAACGCCAGGTTCCATGCCCGCATCAGCGCGTACAGGGTCAGCAGCGAGGTCACGATTCCGCCGACGATCAGCACGAGCATGATCGGCGTGCCCACCTCTGCGGCCGCGTCGAACAGCGCGTACTTGCCGATGAAGCCGGAGAACGGCGGGAGTCCGCCGAGGTTGATCGCCGGGATGAAGTAGAGCACGGCGATCACCGGCGCCGCGCGCATCAGTCCTTTCACCCGCAGAATCGACGTGCTGCCCGCGTTGCGCTCGATGAGCCCGACCGCCAGGAACAACGTCGTCTGCACGACGATGTGATGGACCATGTAGTAGATCGTCGCGCCGATCGCCGCCGGGGTCGCGATCGCCAGGCCGAACACCATGTACCCGACGTGGCTGACCAGTGTGAAGGACAGGATGCGTTTCAGCTCCGCCTGCGCGACCGCGCCGAGCACCCCGACGATCATGGTGGCGAGCGCGACGATCAGCAGCAGCAGGTTGACGTCGTTGTCGCGGAACAGCTCGGTCTCGGTGCGGATCATCGCGTAGACGCCGACCTTGGTCAGCAGGCCGGCGAAGACCGCCGTGACCGGAGCCGGCGCGGTCGGATACGAGTCGGGCAGCCAGAAGGACAGCGGGAAGACGGCCGCCTTGATGCTGAATGCGAGCAGCAGCAGGATGTGCAGCACGGTCTGCGTCTGCTGCGGGAGCTGGATCATCCGCTCGGAGATCTGCACCATGTTGACCGTGCCCAGCGCGCCGTAGATCACCGCGATCGCGGCCAGGAACAGGATCGACGAGACCAGCGAGACCACGATGTAGACGACACCGGTGCGGATGCGGGATTCGGTGCTGCCGAGGGTGATCAGAACGTACGACGCGACGAGCAGAATCTCGAACCCGACGTAGAGGTTGAACAGGTCGCCGGCGATGAACGCCGTGAAGATGCCCGCCGCCAGGATCAGATACGACGGGTGGAAGATCGAGACGGGCGTATCGTCATCGCCGTCGGCGGCGCCCTGGCCGACCGAGAAGAGCAGCACCGCCAGGAGGACGACGCTGGAGACGACCACCAGCAGGGCCGCCAGGCGGTCCACGTACAGCACGATCCCGAACGGGATCGGCCAGTTGCCCACCGAGACGGCGAGGGGGGCGTCGCCGACGTCGACGACCACCAGCAGCACAGCGGCGATCACCAGCACCGCAGTGAGCGTCAGGACCGAGACCGCCACCTGTGCCTTGCGGTGCCGCCCCGCGATCAGCGCCGCCGCGGCACCGAGCAGCGGGAGGGTGACCAGGAGAGGAACGAGGGCGTTCACGAGTCGTTCCCGTCTTCGGGGGGCCTGATGCGCCGCGGCGGCTCGTCGCGCCGTGCGGCCGGTCGGTCGGTGGGGGCGTCGTCGCGGATGCCCGCGAAATCCCGGCTGCCGAGCAGCGTGATCGGCGCGGTTTCGGTCCCCAGGAAGTCCGTGGTGGTGTCGTCGCTGACCAGCTCGGTCTCGTCGTCCATCGCGTCCTCGGCGACCGCGCCGCGTGCGCGCAGCGCGATGTCCTCGGCGTCGTCCTCGACCGTGTCGGCCTGGCCGAGCTGCCAGGAGCGATAGATCAGCGCGAGCAGGAACGCCGAGATGCCGAAGGTGATGACGATGGCGGTGAGCGTGAGGGCCTGCGGCAGCGGGTCCGACATCTCTTCGGGCGTTGCGGCGGCGCCGAAGAACGGAGCGACGCCGGGGCGGCCCATCACGATCAGCAGCAGCAGGTTCGTCGCGTTGCCCAGCAGCAGGAAGCCAATCAGCACGCGGGTCAGGCTCCGCTCCAGCATCGCGTAGACGCCGCAGGCGAACAGCACAGCCATCACGATGATCAGCACGAGCGAGACATCCATCAGGTGCTCACCCCGCTGCGCGCGTTCGACGTGCCGGATGCGGAGGGCAGGCTCAGCTCGTACGTCTGGCGGTCGACCTCGGCTCCCAGGCTGCGCAGCACGTCGAGCACGAGGCCGATGACCACCAGGTACACCCCGATGTCGAAGAACGTCGAGGTCACGAACTCGAGGTGTCCGAGGATCGGCACCTGGATCTCGAAGAACGCACTGGTCAGCGGTGGTGCGCCGAAGAAGAGCGGAATGATCGCGCAGGCGACGGCGATCGACATTCCCGTGCCGAGCAGTCGACCGGCGTCCGTGGGGGCGGCGGCCCCGAGTTCGTAGCGACCGCCGGCCACATAGCGCATGACCAGCGCCATCCCGGCGATCAGCCCGCCGGCGAATCCGCCCCCGGGCAGGTTGTGCCCGGCGAAGAGGATGTACAGCGACACGATGATGATCGAGTGGAACAGGACGCGCACGACCACTTCGAGCATGATCGACCGGTTCTCGGGTCGCACACGCTGGCCGCCGACGAGCCAGGCCATCCGCTCGGTGCCGGCGCTGTCGCCGCGGGGGCGAACCCCTTCGTCGGTCTCGACGAGCGGCCGCCGTGTGCGCGCCGCCGCGGGCGGCAGCGCGGTGGAGAGCGAGAGGGTGTCGGCTCGGTGGGTGACGAAGACCAGCGATGCCACTCCCGTCGCAGCCAGGATGAGCACCGACAGTTCACCCATCGTGTCCCACCCGCGCAGGTCCACCAGCGCCACGTTGACGACGTTCTTGCCGTGGCCGAGTTCGTACGCGAGCTCCGGGAAGGAGTCGGAGATCGGCTTGGCCGACCGTGCGGCGGTCGCGACGATGGCGATGACGCCCATGGTGACGCCGACGGCGGCGGCCAGGACGGCGCGGGCGACCGGCCAGACCGAGGCGTTGTGCTCACCCATGCGGGAGGGGATCCGGCGCAGCACCAGGGCGAAGGCGACCAGGGTGACCGTCTCGACGAGGATCTGGGTGAGAGCCAGGTCGGGGGCCCCGCTCGTGGCGAACAGCAGCACCATGCCCAGCCCGGTCACCGAGACCAGGACGACGCCGCTGTAGCGCTTCTGGGCGCGCACGGCCAGCAGACCGGCGGCGATCATCAGCGGAGCGACGACCAGTTGCATCGGGGTCTGGAAGGCGTCCAGCTTGGCCGTCCACTCCGTCCCGAGCAGCAGTGCCGTGCCCTCGGCGGCGACGAAGACCACGAAGATGGTGCCGACGTACACCGGGAGCGAGCCGCGCTGGGTGAAGGTGGTGATCACGACCGACAGCCGAGCGATGCCCCGCAGCGCCCCGTTGTAGATGTCCGCCGCCGTGAAGGGCAGCATCCGCCGACTCCAGCCCGTCGTCCCGACCAGCCAGAACAGTGCGGCACCGGCCGCAATGGTGCCGAGCGAGATCCACAGCGCCGGCTCGAGACCGTGCCAGAGGGCCAGATGCGCAGGATGCGCGGGCGCCGCCACCCCCGCGGAGGACGCCGGCGCCAGCGCCGCGTAGGTTGCCAGCACGGGGTCCAGCACAGAGGCGGCGAGCCCGGCCACGACGGTCAGCGCGGCGAGCAGGACGGGGGCTCCGAGGAATCCGATCGGGGGGTCCGGCCATTCGGTCGGCGGCAGCGTCGTGCCGCGTGCCGGCCCGAGCCGGGCGGCGGCCACGCGCAGCGCTTCGGGGTCCTCGGGGGCCGGTGCGGCCACCTTCTTGGTCCAGAACGCTCCCCACAGGAAGCGGATGCCGTATGCCGCCGTAAGAATGGATCCCAGGACGATGCCGATCAGGCCGACGATGCCCCAGACCGCGCCGCCCTGAGCCTCGTGCAGGAAGGCGGTCAGGATCGTCTCTTTGGCCACGAAGCCGATCGTCGGGATGACCCCCACCATCGAGGCGATGGCGATGAACGAGAACGTCGCCATGACCGGAGCCTGACGGCCGACTCCGCTCAGCTCCCCGATGTCGCGTGTGGAGAGCTGCCGGTCGATGACGCCCACGACCAGGAACAGCGCCGACTTGAACAGCGCGTGGCTGATCAGCAGGGCCAGACCTGCGAGAGCGGCATCCTGGATGCCGTAGCCGAGCACGACCGTCAGAAAGCCCAGCTGGCTGACGGTGCCGAAGGCGAGGATCCTCTTGAGGTCGGTCTCCCGCAGAGCCTGCACGCCGCCGAGCAGCATGGTCAGCGCGCCGAGCCCGACGACGATCGGTCGCCACGGCGCGGAGGCGGCGAAAACGGGCGCGAACAGGGCGATGAGATAGATGCCGGCCTTGACCATCGCGGCGGCGTGCAGATACGCGCTGACCGGAGTGGGCGCGGCCATCGCGCCCGGGAGCCAGAAGTGGAAGGGGAAGATCGCCGACTTGCTGAGCGCGCCGACGAGGATCAGGACGAGCGCCGCGTCGACGACGGCCCCGGTGGGCGCGGCCGTCAGAATCGCGGAGATGCTCGATGTGCCGGTGTCGACCACGAGAAGCACCACCCCGATGAGCATGACCAACCCGCCGAGGGTGGTCACCAGGAGCGCCTGGAGCGCGGCCCGACGGCTGGTCGCGCGGCGGTTGTAGAAGCCGATGAGC
Source organism: Microbacterium sp. zg-B185 (assembly GCF_030246885.1). NCBI lineage: Bacteria > Bacillati > Actinomycetota > Actinomycetes > Micrococcales > Microbacteriaceae > Microbacterium > Microbacterium sp. zg-B185. The sequence goes on along the minus strand of NZ_CP126739.1, from coordinate 35,300 downwards.
AGATACGACAGGACGCTGGTCAGTTCCCAGAACATCACCAGGACGATGAGGTCATCAGTGATGACAAGTCCGTACATCGCGCCGGCGAAGCCGAGAAGCACCGCGGAGAACTGACCGACGCCCTCGGTCTTGCCGCGGAAATACCACCGGCAGTAGAGCATCACCAGGGCACCCACGCCGGTCACGATGAGCGCCATCATCCACGACAGCGTGGTCAGGCGGGCGGACAGCTCGATGCCGAGGGAGGGGATCCAGTCGAATGCCTCGAACGGAATGTCTCCGGCCAGCACGGCCGGCATCTGCACCGCGGTGTAGACGAACGCGGCGATGGGCAGCAGCGCCGCCCCGTAGAAGGCTCTCGCTCCGATGCGTCGGACCAGCCACGGCAGCAGCAGTGGGACGAGCGCGAACGCGCCGAGGAGGACCAGCATGCGGCCTCCTCGGTGTTCGTCGGCCGAACGACTCGGGGGCGGCGGCGCGGGCGATCGGCGTGTCCGAATAAGTGTAACCGCGCGAATCCACGCGCCCCGCGCGACGGGAGCCGTGCGGGGGGCGGATTCAGGCGCGCGGACCGGTCGTGTTTCCCACCCGGAAGACGCACGTGAAACGGATGGATGCGGCGGGCTGACCGGCCAGCATGGCAGCGACGGCCTGTCCCGCGGCGCGGCCCTTCTCGGCGGCGGGTTGGACCAGCGTGGTCAGTCGATACGGTGCCAACCCGTCCACCACGATCCCGTCGAATCCGGTGACGCTGAGCTGCTCGGGAACCCGGAGGCCAAGCTCGTCCGCGGCACGGATGACCCCGGCGGCGAGCAGATCGCTCTGCGCCAGAACGGCGGTCGGACGGGTGATCGGATCGGCCAGCAGTGCGCGGCCGGCCGCCAGTCCCTCGTCGATGGAGCTGCCCTGCGCCGCGTACGCGGGGGCATCGGGGAAGACCTCGCGCGCGCCGGCCAATCGTTCGCGCGTGACGTCGACGGTGATCGCCGCCTCGGGCCCGAGCCGGCCGCGCACCCATCCGGCGTGCGCCGGCAACGTGACCAGGGCGACCCGGGTGTGACCCAGGGTGCGCACGTGGCTGGCTGCCTGGCGCTGCGCCTCGCGGTTGTCGAGCTGGATCTGAGGGATGCCGTCGCCGGCGTCCCCTTCGATCACCACGACCGGGATGCCCCGTGCCTGGACCGCGTCCAGCGACTCGCGCAGCATGCCGCTGCACCCCACGAGCACCGCCGCGTCGAGCGGTGCGGTGGTCAGCGACGGTTCGGTGCCCAGCGGCGCCCGGTCGCGCAGCAGCAGCAGGCCGGCACCGAGGGAGGCGACCCCGTCGGTCAGACCGTCCATCATGAGCGTCTTGACCGGGTCGAGGAACGCGGCGCCGAGGTGCTCTTCGAAGACGACCCCCACGATGCCGGAGCGGCCGCGGCGCAACGACGCCGCGCGGGGGTCGGGGCCGGTGTAACCCAGTGAGCCCGCGGCGTCGAGCACGCGCTGGCGGGTGGCATCGGAGACGGCTGTCTTGCCGCTGAAGACCACGGACGCGGTGGAGGGCGAGACACCGGCACGGCGGGCGACGTCGTTGATCGTGGGTCTGCGAGCGGTCATGGCGCCTCGATGCTACCCCGCGGCTGCGGTACGCGGCCGAATCGATTCGACCTGCCGAGGACGCTGATGGAATCGAATCGATTCGCTAAGGTTGCCCGCATGGAACTCGAACTCGCCCGCGCGCAACTGGTGCGGTGGCGCACCGCGATCTTCGCGATCTTCCTCGCCAGCGGTCTGAGCATCGCGACGTGGGCATCTCGCGTGCCGGCGATCAAAGTCGCGCTGGACGTCGACAACATCCAGATCGGCCTCATGCTCCTCAGCGCGGGCATCGCCTCGATTCTGGGTCTGTCGCTGGCGACGCTGGTGCTGGCGCGGTTCGGCGCACGAAGCGGCATGCTCGGAGCGATCCTGGTGTTCGCGCTCGGGGTGGCGGTCATCGGCGTCGGCACCGACGTGCTCCACTCGTACGTCGCAGTGGTGGCCGGTCTGGCGCTGTTCGGCCTGGGCAACGGGGCGGTCGACGTCATGATGAACGTCGAGGGCGCCGCGATCGAGAAGCAGGTGGGAAAGACGATCCTGCCGCTGTTCCACGCATTCTTCAGCGTCGGCACGGTGATCGGCGCCGGCCTGGGCGCCCTCGCCGCGACGATCGGGCTGAACGTGCTGGTCCACACTTCGGTGATGGCAGTCGTCATCGTGGTCATCGCCTTCGCCTCCCATGCCAACGTTCCCGCCCGGGAGATCACGCTCGACCGGGTCGAGGCCGGACCGAAGTCCCGCTGGCAGACACGGCTGCACACCGCGCTGTCCGCCTGGCGAGAACCGCGCACCTACGCGCTGGGAGTCATCATGCTCGGGATGGCATTCGCCGAGGGCGGCGCCAACGATTGGCTCGCGCTGGGGATGGTCGAAGGCCACGGCGCCACTCAGGCTGTCGGTGCGCTCGGCCTGACGGTCTTCTCGGTGAGCATGACGGTCGTGCGCGTCTTCGGGGGTCCGCTGGTGGACCGGTTCGGTCGGGTCTGGATCCTGCGCGTGCTCTCCGTTCTGGCCACGGCGGGTCTGCTGCTGTTCATCCTGGCCCCCAGCATCCCGCTGGTGTTCGTCGGGGCGGCGCTCTGGGGAGCGGGCGTCTCGCTCGGCTTCCCGCTCGGTATGTCGGCGGCCGCCGATGATCCGGCCAAGGCGGCGGCGCGCGTGAGCGCGGCCGCCACGATCGGCTACATCTCCTTCCTGTGCGGGCCGCCCATCCTGGGGTTCATCAGCGAGCACATCGGCCTGCTGAACACGCTCTACATCCTGGTCGGGCTGGCGATCGCCTCCGGACTCGCGTCGGGCGCCGCCAAGCCGCTGCCCGGAACGACCGTGGACGCCGCTGCGTCGCACGCGCCGTCCGAGCGGGGTTGACCATTCCCTGATCTCTGACGCCGGAGACGCGATCAGGCACCTGCTGCTCGGGGTGATGGAGAAACGCGCCTCCGATCGCGGTCTCGACGCGATCCTCACCGCGCCGGGCCGAAACGCGCGGTTCGCCGATGAGTTGGGCCGCCGATTCATTCCGACCGTGGACCGGCTCGTTGCCGGCGCCGTCGAGGCCGGCGAGCTGCGTCCCGACTTCAGCGGCCAGGAAGTCTGCTTCCTGCGGTTCATGGTCGGCAAGGTCGCGGACATCACCCGGGAATCGAACCCCGAGGTGTGGCGTCGCTGCGCACAGCTGCTCATCGACGGCACTCGCCCGTCGGAGAAGACCCGACCGCGACCTGGAGTTCGATGTGCTGGTCCCCTGGGGAACCACCGACGAAGGTTCCTCCGTGGGACCCGTGCGCTCGCGGACCGAGATCCGCGACCGATCCACGCGATCATCGACCGCGTCCGCGCCGGAGGCAACCGCTAGGGCGCCGCCCTCGGCACGTTCCACTGCCGCACGCGCGGCCGGTACCGTAGCAGGAATGAGACTCGTCATAGCCCGGTGCTCCGTCGACTACACGGGACGTCTCACTGCGCATCTGCCGCTCGCCACCCGACTGCTGATGGTGAAGGCCGACGGCTCAGTCCTGGTTCACAGTGACTCGCTCAGCTACAAGCCTCTGAACTGGATGAGTCCGCCGTGCACGCTGACGGTCTCCGCGCCCACCGAAGCTGACGCCGCGGGCGGGGTGGTCGAGCTGTGGAAGGTCGCACACACCAAAACCGGCGATGCCCTCCTGGTCCGCATCCATGAGGTCGTGCACGACACATCGCACGAACTGGGCGTCGATCCGGGCCTCGTCAAGGACGGCGTCGAGGCTCATCTGCAGCGACTCCTGGCCGAGCAGGTCGCAGTCATCGGCGAAGGGCTCACCCTGGTGCGTCGAGAGTTCCCAACGGCGATCGGCCCGGTGGACCTGCTCCTGCGCGATGCCGCCGGCGGCACGGTCGCCGTCGAGGTCAAGCGCCGCGGCGACATCGACGGAGTCGAGCAGCTCACGCGCTACCTCGAGCTGCTCGGCCGCGACCCGCATCTGGCACCCGTCACGGGCGTGTTCGCGGCGCAGGAGATCAAACCGCAGGCGCGTGTACTCGCCGCCGATCGGGGCATCCGCTGCGTCACCTTGGACTACGACGGCATGAAGGGCGTCGATTCCGGCGCGCCGCGGCTGTTCTGACCGCCGGTTCCCGGTGCGAACGCACGCGCACCCCCTCGGTTCACTTGTCCTGGATGTACGCGCACCGAGCGGTTTCCGGTACATCCAGGGCAAGTGAACGGCCGTGGGGGGCGCAATCTCGCCGGCGAGAGTGCCCGCATAGGCTGGTGCCATGGGGAATCGATCGCCGTGGACGTGTGTGCTCTGGGATGTCGACGGCACCATCGTGGATGCCTCCGAGGGCATCCTGCGACGACTGACCGTCACGCTCGAGCACTTCGGCAAGACCGCGCCGACCAGGGCGGAGCTGGTCCACTGGATCGGACCGCCGATGTTCCAATCGTTCCAGGTCACCGGCGGCATGACTCCGGACCAGGCCGCGGAGGCCGTCGCGTTCTACCGGGTGCTGGGCAAAGCCGACGGCTACACCGCCGGCGCAAAGCTCTTCGCCGGGGTCGGCGAGCTGATCAGGCAGCTCGCCGAGGACGGTGTGCCCCAGGCCACCGCCAGCTCGAAACCCGAGGTGCAGGTCGCGGCGCTCATGGATCATTTCGACCTCTCACCGTGCTTCACCGCGATCGTCGGAGCCACCCCCGACGAGCGGACGCTGGCGGCCAAGGCGGACATCGTCGCCGAAGCGCTGCGCAGACTGGAGGCGGCGGGCGTGGACACGAGCCGCCCGGTGCTCGTCGGCGACCGGCACCATGACGTCGAGGGCGGCGCCGAGAGGGGCGTGCCCGTGATCTTCGTCCGCTGGGGGTTCAGCTGGCCGCACGAGGCTGCCGGCGCGCAGGCGGCCGTGGCCACGGTGGACGAGTTGCGGCATCTGCTGCTGATCGGGGATGCCGGTGCCTGAGGTCCTCGGCGGGGTGCTCGCGTGGGCGGTGCCTGCGCTGATCGTCTTCGGTGCCACGGCCATCGCCGTGGTGGTGGCGGTGTGGGCGATCCGCCGGGCGCGGCGTTCCCCGCGGGCTCGGGCGGCCGCGGACAACCTGCGCGCCCGCGCCGGTGCGGCCCTCGTGACGCTGGATGATGCCGTTGACGAGCTCGACCTCGAGGTCGGCCTTTCCGGGGCGCTGTATGGGGGAGGTGCGCCGGCATCACTGCGCCGTGCCCGCCTGACCGCGCAGCACGTGCGGGATGCCTCGTTCGAGGAGTATCGGCAGCTCGCCGAGCCCGACGCCGCTCCCGACGAGATCAGGCGCGTCTCGACGCGGATCGAGCGGCGCAGCGCCGAGGCACTCGCGACGATCTCCGCCGCCCGGGCCGAGCATTCCGGCTGGGTGCACGCCAATGTCTCCGCGGCAGCGCAGATCGCGGCCGCGCAGCAGCGCCTGGCCGCTCTGCGCGCCACCATGGGCGACCCCGCTGCTCTGGTCGCCGAACTGTCGTCGCGGTTCGCCGAGGACGAGTGGACGGATGCATCCCGCGCCGCGCGCGCCGCCGTCGACCACGCGGACGAGGCGGCCCGTCATCTCGCGAGCGCGGCCCGCACGGCCGAGGATCCGACCCGCACCGCGCTGGTCGAGCTCGCGGAGGCGGAGCGGGCCCTGCGCCGCGCCGAGGTCGAGGCGCGCGCCCTGGAGGAGACGCACCGGCTGGCCACGCAGGCCGCGCAGGCGGTCGCCGGTGAGATCGCCGCGGCGCGCACCGCCCTGCGGCAGGCGTTCGCAACGCGCGACCAGCTGGAGCCGGCGGATGCCGCTCGCCTCGGCTCGGAACTGCGCGCTCTGGAAGCCGAGCTGACCTCGCTCGAGGCGGATGCCGCGCAGCGGCCGACCCGGACTATCGATCGCGTCGCACGGCTGCGCGATCGCCTCGACCTCGCACTCGGCGACGCGCGCACCGCGCAGCAGCGCCTCCGCGGCGCCCGCACCGCTCTGCCCGGGACCCTCGCGGCGGCCCGCAACGCGGTCGCGCACGCCGAAGCATCCCTCGGTCATGTCCGGGCGAGCGCCGACGCCCGCTCGCGACTGATCTCCGCGCAGCGGGAACTGGCCGCGGCCCGCCAGATGCAGGATCCGGTCGACGCGCTGGATGCCGCCCGGCGGGCGATGCGCGACGCCGAGGACGCGAAAGCCCTCGCCGACTACGACCGTCTCGCCGGACGGTGAGCCGGTCGGCCGCGCGCCGGGGGCCGGCGCCGACGCCGCTATCGTGAAGCCATGACCGACGTCCAGACCACGCCGCGCCGTCCCCTGCTCGTCGTGATGAGCCGGATACCGGCGACGCTGATCCTGGTCGCCTCGCTTCTGGTCGTCGGCGTCCTCTCCGCGGGACTCTGGACCCCGTTCCAGGACTCGCCGCTGTGGGAGAACGTCGCCTACGGTCTGCCTGCGTTCCTGGACGGGAGATGGTGGACGCCGATCACCGGCACGTTCTTCGTCAACCACCCGCTGGTCTACATCCTCACCATCGGCAGCTTCGTCGGAATGGCATATCTCGAGTTCCGGCGTGGTTCCCGGGTCGCCATCGCGTATTACACGGTCGGTCAGCTGTTTGCGATCTTCGCCAGCGCCCTGCTGGTGTGGCTGTTCGCATTCCTGCCGTGGCCGTGGGCCCAGGCTGAGGCGCTGGCGTTGGACGTGGGTCCTTCCGGGGGGGCGATGGCGTGCCTCGCGGCGGCCGCCGGCCTGCTGAGCGCCCCGTGGCGGGTGCGCGCCTGGGTGGTCCTGCTCGGATTCACCGTGGTGAGCCTGTTGTTCTGGGGATCCCTCGCCGACCTCGAGCACGCAGTTGCGGTGGTCCTGGTGCTGTTCGTGGACCGATCGCTGCGACTTCAGCGCACGACGATGCGCGAACAGCGCCTTCTGGCGTTCGCGACGATCCTGACCCTGCTCGCCGTCGAGATCCTGACCTTCCTCGTGCCCACCGACGGGCCGTTCGGCAGCACCACGGCGCGGGGAGGATCGATCCTGGACATCGGGATCGACATCGTGGTGGTGCTGATCGTGGCCAACGGGCTGCGTCGCGGCCGGCGCTGGGCGTGGGTGATCAGCATCATCCTGGGCGCCTTCAACGTCCTGACCGGCGTGCTGTTCGTGGCGCTGCTCGTGTTCGTGCCGGGCGCCGAGATCGAAAGCTCCGTCGGCGACGTGAGCGTGGCCATCGCGCAGTCCGCGCTGTGGGGCGTTCTGCTGGTCTACCTCCTGTGGGTGCGCGGCGCATTCGCCGCTCACCGCAAGGCGACGATCGGCACCGGGCCCGAGCCGTCGGTCGAGGACGTGAAGACCGCACTGCATGCGCACGGAGGCGGCACGCTGTCCTGGATGACGACGTGGCGCGGCAACAGCTACTCCCGAACGACCGACGGCATCGTCGCCTACCAGAAGCGGGCGGGAGTGGCGATCGCTCTGGCCGACCCCCTCGGACCGGAGCGGTCACGCGCCCAGTCGGTCCAGGAGTTCATCACCATGGCCGAACGTGCCGGCCTGATCCCGTGCTTCTTCAGCGCCGGCGATGCGACCAAGGCGGCGGTCCCCGACTCGTGGCGCAACCTCGTTGTCGCCGACGACACGATCGTCGACCTGCCCGGTCTGGAGTTCACCGGCAAGGCATGGTCGGCTGTGCGCACGTCGATCAATCGCGCGGCCCGCGAGGATGTGACCTTCCGAATGACGCGGCTGTCCGACGAGCCGTGGGGAGTCCAGCAGCAGCTGCGCGCCATCTCCGAGATGTGGGTGGGCGACAAGGGGCTGCCGGAGATGGGGTTCACCCTGGGCACCCTGGACGAGGCGAAGGACCCCGAGGTTCGGCTGGCGCTGGCCGTCTCGGCGAACGGCGACGTGGACGGCTTCCTGTCATGGCTGCCGATCTTCGGCGATGACGGAAAGGCGCGCGGCTGGACGCTGGATCTGATGCGGCGCCGGGACGGCGGATTCGGTCCCGTGATGGAATTCCTGATCGGCTCCTCGGCGAAGCACTTCTCCGAGGAGGGCGCCCAGATCATGTCCCTCTCCGGTGCGCCGCTCTCTCATGACTACCCGCCGGATGCCGGGGCCATCGCCGGTCTCTCGGACTGGCTGGCGAAGATGCTCGAGCCGGTATACGGCTTCGGCTCGCTCCACCGGTTCAAGGAGAAGTTCCACCCGCGGTACGAGACGATGTACCTGCTCTTCCGCGACGAGACCGACCTGACCCGCATCGGGGCGGGACTGACCCGCGCGTTCCTGCCCGATGCGACGCTGCGGCAGTTCGCCGGGGCAGGGGTGGAACTCATGCGGGGCGAGCGCGACTGAGCCGGTGCGTGGCCGAGCCGGTTCGAAGGCCGAGCTGGCACCGAGATCGGACGCGACCCGCCCCGCATGTCGCGGCGCGAGCGCCGCGTGTCAACCGATCAGACCGGACGAATGTTCTCAGCCTGCAGGCCCTTCGGGCCCTGGGCTACTTCGAACTCGACGCGCTGGTTCTCTTCAAGCGAGCGGTAACCGCCCGACTGGATCGCGGTGTAGTGCGCGAAGACGTCAGCGCCGCCGTCATCAGGAGCAATGAAGCCGAAGCCCTTCTCCGCGTTGAACCACTTGACCGTGCCCTGGGTACTCATGTATTGCCGTTCTGTTGTGCCCGCGCCATCTGCGTCGAGTCCCGATCAGGGTACCGAAAACTGGGCTGATAGCGGGAAAACTCGGGAAAGAAGGTGACACGAATGTTGCATGTCGCCATCGTCCGCCCGGGCTGAGAGAAGACACTCGAAGCCCGGGCGTCGACGGATCCCCCCGGATAGGCCACGCGTGGCGTGACATCGCACACTCTATCGATATATCGGCCTTTCGGCGAGGAAATCCGTCAGCCGGAATCGTCCGTCGATCGGACGTAAAATACGAGTGCAATGAGATCGTCCCTTCCTCCCCTCGAACCACAGGGCAGCGTCCTCGGTGATGAGGTGTATTCGCTCCTCGGCGAGGCGATCCTCGACGGTCGGCTCAGCGCCGGCGAGCGGCTGCGGGACCAGGAGCTGGCCGGGCAGCTGGGTGTCTCGCGCACCCCGGTCCGGGAAGCACTCCAGCGGCTGGAGCGGACCGGGCTGGTCGAGGTCTTCCCCAATCGCTACACGCGCGTGTCCGTGCCGGGCGAGCGCACGCACGCGGACACGAACGAGTTCTTCGTGTACATGATGGGCAACGCGCTGCTGCTGGCCCTGCGGCGCTGCTCCGACGAAGCCCTCGCGCACAGTCTGGAGCACGCGGACGCGATCATCGCGGCATCCCGCATCGACGATCATGACGGCATCATGGCGGCGACGTCGCGATTCCTCGAACGCATCATCGCGGACAGCGAGAACGTGGTCTTTCTCAGGGTGATGCGCGAAGCAGAGTTGGCCATCCGGCGCAACCTGGCGGGATGGCACCCGTTCGTTCAGTGTCCGATCCAGCGCACCGAGAGGTACGTGGAGTTCCGCGATGCCGTCGCGTCGCGCGACGGGATTCGCGCCGAGGCGATCCTGCGCGACCTGCACGGGCTGGCCTGACCACTGACGCCTGTCGCCGCCCCTCGCTAGCGTTGTGGGTGTGAGTCACATCGAACTGCGCGACCTCGACGAGGATGACCTTGACGCGATCTTCGAGATGATGCGCGATGAGGCCGCCGTGGAGATGGCCGCGTTCACCGCCGCGGACCCGAACGATCGGGACGTCTTCGACGAGTGGATCGCCCGGCAGCGTGCCACCGCGGATGTCGCGCTCTACGTGGTGACCGAGGGTGGCGGGTTCGCGGGCACGGCGGCGCTCTTCTCCGCCGACGGCGAGCGGGAGGTCACGTACTGGATCGCGCGGCACGCCTGGGGTCGCGGCGTCGCGACAGAGGCGCTGCGGCGGCTGGTCTCCCGCGAACCGGAACGGCCGCTGTTCGCCCGCGTCGCCGCGCACAATGCGGCATCCGTGGCCGTCCTGACCAAGGTCGGGTTCACCGAGGTCTCCCGCGACATCGACTTCGCGCCCGGCCTCGGGCGGGATGCCGAGGAGATCGTGCTGGTGCTGGTGCCCACGCTGGAGTAGCCGAGACGGGCGGCAGGGGGCGGTTGTCCGCCACCGGTCACCCGGACGAATGAAGAAGGCCCCCGTTTCCGGGGGCCTTCTTCGTGTCGTGCGCGAGGGGGGAGTTGAACCCCCACGCCCTTTCGGGCACTGGCACCTGAAGCCAGCGCGTCTGCCTATTCCGCCACTCGCGCGAGATGCGGCATCCGGAGATACTGCGCAACTCAACTTGCCGAGGATATCACGCGCGCGGCCAGACCCCGCATCGCGGTCGGACCCCCGCCTCGGCGCGTGCCCGCGCACCGGTCAGGACGGCAGCGATCCGGCGTCTCGGCTCCGTCGGATCCGCCCCCGGGCCGCGGAACTGCGCCGCCCCGGCCGTGCGCACCGCCCGCAGGACGCAGTTCCCAGCTCCGCACAGCGTATGCAATTAGCATGTACCGACTGGCATCCCTGCCTAAGGAGTCGTGTGGGACTACTTGACAGCTTCGAGAAGGGTCTCGAGCGCGCCGTGAACAGCGCGTTCGCGAAGACCTTCCGCAGCGGTATCCAGCCCGTCGAGATCGCTTCCGCACTGCGCAGCGAACTGGACAAGAAGGCCGCCATCGTGAGCCGAGACCGGATCCTGGCGCCCAACTCCTTCACCGTGCATCTGTCCACCGCCGACGACGAGCGCATGCGCACCCTCGGCGGCGCCCTCGGCGAAGAGCTGGACACCCTCGTGCACAAGCACGCCAAGTCCCAGGGCTATTCATTCGCCGGACCGGTGTCGATCACGCTGGAGCGCGACCCGCAGCTGTCCACCGGTACCCTGCGCGTGGATTCCTCCACCGCCGAGGGCCGCGTGGCGTGGCGCGGTGTGCTCGATGTGGAAGGAAAGCGGCATCCGCTGGTGAAATCCCGCACGGTGATCGGCCGGGGCAGCGACGCCGACATCACGATCTCGGACTCCGGGACCAGCCGCAAGCACGTCGAGATCCTGTGGGACGGCGAGCGGGCGATGGTGCGCGACCTGCAGTCCACGAACGGAACGCTGCTGGACGGGCGCAAGGTGACCGAAGCGGCGCTTCCGCCGGACTCGACCGTCACGATCGGGCGCACCGACATCGTCTTCCGCGTGGTCGCGCAGGCCGCCCCGGCACGCCCGGTGCAGCCGGCCGCCGACGCGACCCGCGCCTACGACCTTCGCGACGGGGGGCCGCTGCGGTGAGCGAACTGACCCTCCTGCTGCTGCGCATCGGATTCCTGCTGCTGCTGTGGTTCTTCGTGTTCGCGGTGGTGTACTCCCTGCGCGCCGATCTGTTCGGCGTGAAGGTGCGACGGATGCCGGAGCCGGTCGCAGCGCCGGCCGCGGCGGCACGGGCCACGGCGCCGGTCGCCCCGCAGCGAGCAGCGCCGTCCGGCGCGCGCGGCGGACGGGCCACCACCGAGACCGTCTCGCGCATCGTCATCACCAGCGGGCCGAAGGCCGGACTCGAACTGCCGCTGGGCACCGAGCCGCTCACCATCGGACGCTCCAGCGAATCCGGCCTGGTGATCCGCGATGACTACACGTCCAGCCACCACGCGCGTCTCGTGCTGTGGGGCGAGCAGTGGATGATCCAGGACCTGGACTCCACGAACGGAACCTGGCACGACGGTGCCCGCGTCAGCTCTCCGGTGCCGATCATCTCGGGTGCACCGATCAAGGTCGGCGCGACGACCTTCGAGCTGCGGAAGTAGCGGACCCCTCACACATGGTCTTCCAGGGTTCGAGCGCCGCCATCTCGCACACCGGCAAGGTGCGCTCCAACAACCAGGACTCCGGCTATGCCGGCTCGAACCTGTTCGCCGTCGCCGACGGAATGGGCGGCCACGCCGGCGGCGATGTCGCCTCCAGCCTCGCCATCGCACGCCTGGAGCGCGTGGACCACCCGTTCGAGTCCACGTCCGAGGCCGAGCGTGCACTGCGCGATGCGATCGCGGATGCCGCGGTCGAGCTGATCGACACCGTCCACATCAAGCCCGAGCTCGCGGGCATGGGCACCACGGTGAGCGCGCTGGTCATGGTCGATGACTACGCGGTGATCGCGCACATCGGCGACTCGCGCATCTACCTGTACCGCGACGACGCGCTGACGCAGATCACGACCGACCACACCTTCGTGCAGCGCCTGGTCGATTCGGGTCGCATCACACCGGAAGAGGCACGGTTCCACCCGCGCCGGTCGGTGCTGATGCGCGTGCTGGGCGACATGGACCCCGACCCCGAGCTGGACACCTTCATCATGCCGACCCAGCCCGGGGATCGCTGGCTGCTGTGCTCGGACGGGCTGTGCGGCGTCATCGACGACGCGCACACCGCGAAGGCGCTGGCGCTCGGGCTGGCACCGGGCCGCACCGCGGACAATCTGCTCAAGCAGGCGCTCGATGCCGGAGCGCCCGACAACGTCACGATCGTCCTGGTGGACGTGGGCGGGCAGCATCCGATCTTCTCCGGCACGCCCACCATCGTCGGCTCCGCCTCCAACCCGCTGGGCGTCGAGGTGCCCGCCGCGCGGACCGGACGCAGCGGATGGCTGCACCCGAACCGGCAGGCGGCCAACGAGCCGAGCCACTTCGAACCGGCGGCCGAGTTCCTGGAGGAGCTCATCGAGGAGGATCGCCGCCGCGCCAAGCGTCGGCGCATCGGCTGGATCGTCGGGCTGGTCCTGGTGCTCGTGCTCATCGCGGGGGTTCTGCTCGCGGCCTACAACTGGACGCAGACGCGCTACTACGTCGGTGCCGACGAGGACACCGTGGTGATCTTCCAGGGGATCCAGCAGAACATCGGTCCGATCGCGCTGTCCACACCGTACGAGGACACCGAGATCCTGCTGGCCGACCTTCCCTCCTTCAGTCGCGCCACCGTCGAGCGCACCATCTCGGCGCGCTCACTGGCCGACGCCGAGGCCATCGTGGATCGGCTGCGCAGTTCTGCGGAGGCCACCCGATGAGCGCACCATCCCGCAGCACCGAGTCGATCGCCGCCGACACCGCCGTCATCCGTGCGCTGCGCCGCATCCGGGTGCCACAGACCCAGCGCAACCGCGAGCTGTTCCTGCTGATCTTCGCCTTCGCCATCAACGCCTCGTCCGTCGCACTGGTGCAGCTGGGCGCGCTGGGCGCGATCGACGCCACCTTCCTGATCTACTGCGGCGGTCTGATGGCGCTGGTGCTCGCCCTGCACATCGTGCTCAGGCTGCGAGCGCAGGATGCCGACCCGTTCGTCCTGCCCATCGCAACCGTGCTCACGGGCCTGGGCATCGCGATGATCTACCGCATCGACATCGCGCTGGACCTGCACGGGTGGGACGCGTACTCGACCAAGCAGCTGGCCTGGGCGGGCATCGCGGTCAGCGGTGCGATCGCGGTGGTGCTCCTGCTGCGCAACTACCGGCTGCTCTTCCGCTACACGTACATCGCCGGCCTGGTCGGCGTCGTGCTGCTGATCCTGCCGATCGTCCCCGGCCTCGGAACGGACGCGAACGCGGATGTCTGGGTCTCGCTCGGGTTCTTCTCGTTCCAGCCCGGCGAGCTGGCCAAGATATCCCTGGCGATCTTCTTCGCCGGCTATCTGGTGCGCACGCGCGAGAGCCTCACGTCGGTGGGTACGCGGTTCCTCGGGCTCACCTGGCCGCGCGCCCGCGAGCTCGGCCCGCTCCTGGTGATCTGGCTGGTCTCCCTGGGGATCATCGTGCTGCAGCGGGATCTCGGCACCGGCCTGCTCATCTTCGGGATGTTCGTGGCGATGCTGTACGTCGCGACCGGCAAGACCAGCTGGGTCGTCATCGGCGTGCTGCTCGCGGCCGCCGGCGCCTTTCTCGCTTCACGCGTGCTGCCCTACGTCGGCGGCCGGTTCACCAACTGGCTCGACGCGTTCAACCCGGAGGTGATCGAGCGCAGCGGCGGAAGCTACCAGCTCGTGCAGGGGATCTTCGGGCTCGCCCACGGCGGTCTGCTGGGCACGGGCCTGGGTCAGGGTCGCCCCTACATCACGCCGCTCTCGCAGAGCGACTACATCCTGCCGAGCCTCGGCGAGGAGCTGGGCCTCATCGGGGTGTTCGCGATCCTCTGTCTCTACATGGTCTTCACCAGCCGCGGCATCCGCATCGGGCTGGCCGGTCAGGACGACTTCGGCAAGCTTCTGGCGACCGGGCTGTCCTTCACGATCGCGCTGCAGGTGTTCATCATGGTCGGCGGCGTGACACGGCTGATCCCGCTGACGGGGCTGACCACCCCGTTCCTCGCCGCGGGCGGATCATCGCTCGTGGCCAACTGGATCATCGTCGCGATCCTGCTGCGGATCTCCGATGCGGTGCGCAGCCGTCCCCGGGTGGTGATCGGGTGATGACCACGACCCACACCCGCGCGGCGGGGGGAGCGGGATGACGAAAGAGCTCAGGCGTCTGAGCATCCTGATGCTCCTGATGTTCCTCGCCCTGTTCGCCTCGACCAGCGTGATCCAGGTCGTCCAGGCCGAGACGCTGGCCGAAAACGACCGCAATACCCGATCGCTCTACGACTCGTACGAGGTGCAGCGCGGCTCGATCATCGCCAGCGGTGCCGCGATCGCGTCCTCGGTGCCCTCGGACGACGTGTTCAGCTGGCAGCGGGTCTACGCCGACGCGCCCATGTGGGCACCGGTGACCGGCTACATCAATCCCGCCCTGGGCGCGGCGACCGGCCTGGAGCAGGCGATGAACCAGGAGCTGAGCGGCACCGCCGGATCCCAGTTCCTCGACCGCGTCGAGCGCATCTTCACCGGGCAGCCGCCGCGGGGCTCCAACGTCTTGGTCACCCTGGATGCCGACATCCAGCGGGCTGCGTATGACGCCCTGGGCACCCTGGAGGGCGCGGTCGTGGCGATCGAGCCGTCCACCGGCAAGGTGCTGGCGATGGTCACCAGCCCCAGCTTCGACACCAATCTGCTGGCCTCGCACAACACGAACGAGGTCAACGCCGTCTACGACCAGCTGGAGACGGACCCCGCGCACCCGCTGTTCAACCGCGCGATCGGCGGAGACCTGAACCCGCCGGGGTCGACCTTCAAGCTGGTCGTCGCCTCCGCCGCTCTCGCCTCCGGTGAGTGGACTGCGCAGTCTGCGCTGCCCAATCCCGCCTCCTACCAGCTACCGCAGTCCAGCAGCGTGGTCTTCAACGCCAGCGGCGGCACGTGCGGACCCGGCGAGACGGTGACGCTCGCCGATGCGCTGCGCCTCAGCTGCAACATCCCGTTCGCGGAGCTGGCGGTGCAGCTCGGCGACACCGCGATCCGCGAGGAGGCGGACAAGTACGGCTTCAACGCGGGGCTGTCCATTCCGCTGAAGGCGACACCCTCCAGCTATCCGCGGGGGCTGGATGATCCGCAGACGGCGCTCACCGGATTCGGCCAGGGACAGGTCACGGCGACTCCGCTTCAGATGGCGATGGTCTCGGCGGGCATCGCGAACAAAGGACTGGTCATGAACCCACGCATGGTCGACCAGGTCATCGGCGCCGATCTCTCGGTGCAGCAGAGCTTCCAGGACACCGAATTCGGACGAGCGCTGGATTCCGCGCTCGCCGCGGATCTCGCGGCGATGATGGTCGCCAATGTCAGTGACGGTGCTGCGTCGGGTGCAAGAATGGACGGGGTCGATGTGGGCGGCAAGACAGGCACCGCGGAGAACGGATCAGGTCAGCCGTACACACTGTGGTTCACCGGGTTCGCTCCCGCGGACAACCCGCAGGTGGCCGTTGCCGTCGTGATCGAAGACGGCGGCGGCGAGGGTCAGTCGGGCAGCGGCAATACGATCGCAGCACCGGTCGCGAAGAAGGTCATGGAGGCGGTGCTGGGACGATGAGACCGACGCAGGGAGTGACCTTCGGCGGCCGCTACGAGTTGGACTCGCGGATCGCGATCGGCGGCATGGGTGAGGTGTGGGAAGCGACGGACCACGTCATCGGACGTACCGTCGCCATCAAGATCCTCAAAGACGAGTACATGGGCGACCCGGGATTCCTGGAGCGGTTCCGCGCCGAGGCGCGTCACGCCGCTCTGGTGAACCACGAAGGCATCGCCAGCGTCTTCGACTACGGCGAGGAGGCCGGCAGTGCGTTCCTGGTGATGGAGCTCGTGCCCGGCGAGGCGCTGTCCACGATCCTCGAACGTGACGGATCGCTCTCGACCGACAAGACGCTCGACATCGTCGCGCAGACCTCCGCGGCGCTGCAGGCGGCGCATGCTGCCGGGCTCGTGCACCGAGACATCAAGCCGGGCAACCTGCTGATCACCCCGGACGGCCGCGTCAAGATCACCGACTTCGGCATCGCGCGCATCGCTGACCAGGTTCCGCTGACCGCGACCGGCCAGGTGATGGGCACCGTGCAGTACCTCTCACCCGAGCAGGCGTCCGGCCATCCCGCGTCGCCGGCCACCGACACCTACTCACTGGGCATCGTCGCGTACGAGTGCCTCGCCGGACGGCGGCCCTTCACCGGCGAGTCCCAGGTCGCCATCGCCATGGCCCAGATCAACGAGCAGCCGGCGCCGCTGCCGCCGACCGTGGCCGTGCCGGTGCAGAACCTGGTCATGGCCATGATCGCCAAGAAGCCCGAAGACCGCCCCGCGTCTGCGGCGGCGGTGGCCCGTGCGGCCACCGCACTGCGGCGGGGCGACGTGGCCGCCGCCGCAGCGGCGGTTCCGGCGGTCGCGACCGGTGCATCGACCGGCGACGACATGACCCAGCTGCTGACCTCGGCCGGGCAGACCGGCGCCGCGACGCGTCTGCTGCCGGCACCCGATGCCCCGGAGCAGACTCCGGAGCCCAAGAAGCGCAGCCCGTGGACCTGGCCGCTGATCGCCCTCATCGTGCTGCTGCTGCTGGTCCTGGGCGGCACGGTCTGGGCGTTCCTGGCCAATCAGCAGCCGGAACCGGCCCCCACGACGACTTCGGCGACTCCGACGGAAACCCCGCCGACGCCCACACCGACGCCGACCACGTCGACCATCCCGGTGGACACGCTCGGCCTGGAGGGGCTGGATTGCACCGAGGCGGCCACGCGGGCGCGCGATGCGGGCGTGGATGCCGTGGACTGCGTCGCGGGAGACCCGGCTCCGACCGCGAACGATGTCAACAAGGTCTACCGCGTGAGCCCATCGGGCAACATTCCGCCCTCGCAGCTGCTGACGCTGACGTACTACGTGGATCAGGTGGCTCTGCCCGCTCCGGCCGCGCCGACCATGGAGGGAACCGTGGTCGCCGGCGAGGAGACGCAGATCTCCTGGTCGGGATACACCTGTCCCTCCGGAACGGGCCAGGTCAGCGCGTACAACTTCACGGCCGTGCATGGGACGTTCTCGAGCACCGGTCAGTCCACGGCCGCGTTCGGTCCGAACGACCGCAACGGTCGGCTGCTGGCCGACAACAGCCCCGGTCAGACGATCATCGTGACCTATACCGTGACGTGCTCGGGCGGTTCGGCCGGGCAGCGCGAGAGCGGGCCCTCCGGCGAAGCGAACGCGCAGATCCAGCCGTCCGCACCGGATCCCACGCCGACCCCGTAAGCGTTCGATTCAGTGAGTCGAGCCGCAGCGGTTAGGCTGGCTCTGTTCCACCCAGGGAGTGACCGTGACAGCTGAGCCGCGCGTGCTTTCGGGGCGCTACCGAGTCGACGAGCTCATCGGTCGTGGCGGTATGGCCACCGTCTATCGCGGGTACGACCTGACCCTCGGTCGGCAGGTGGCCATCAAGCTGCTGAACCGGGACCTCGCCAACGACAATGCGTTCCGCACACGCTTCCGCCTGGAAGCTCAGGCTGCCTCGCGAATGGCGCATCCCACGATCGTGCGCGTCTTCGATGCCGGCGAAGACACCGAGATGGGCCCGGACGGCACGGTGCGGCCGGTGCCGTACATCGTCATGGAGCTGGTCCACGGCGCGCTCCTGAAGGACATCATCAGCGCCGGCCCGGTACCCGTGCCGGACGCCGTGCGCTATGTGGACGGCATCCTGGAGGCGCTGGAGTATTCGCACCGCGCCGGTGTGGTGCACCGCGACATCAAGCCCGGAAACGTCATGGTCACCGACGCCGGCCAGGTCAAGGTGATGGACTTCGGCATCGCCCGCGCGGTGTCGGACTCGTCCTCGACGGTCGCCGAGACCACGGCGATCCTGGGCACCGCCGCGTACTTCTCGCCCGAGCAGGCCAAGGGCGAGCCGGTCGACGCGCGGGCGGACGTGTACTCGGCCGGTGTGGTCCTGTACGAGCTGGTGACCGGCCGTCCCCCGTTCCGCGGCGAATCGCCGGTCGCGGTCGCCTACCAGCACGTCAGCGAGGCACCCCTGCCACCGTCCGAGGTGAATGAGTCGGTCCCGCGCACGCTGGATGCGGTGATCCTCCGTGCGCTCGCGAAGGATCCGTTCCAGCGCTACCAGGATGCCGCCGCGTTCCGCGAGGCCCTCGACGCGACGGTGGGCGGCAAGGTGCCGTCCAAGAAGGCGGTCGGCGCCCTGACCAGCGAGCTGTACGGCCCCAACCCGCGGCAGGCCGCCGAGACGGCGCGATCCCTCCGTCAGCTCAGCACCGACACCACCATGAAGCGGACCCAGGCGGGCCCGCCGGTGGCCTGGATCTGGGCGAGCGTGGCCATCCTTGCCGTGCTGCTGATCTCCGTGCTCTTCTGGGTCCTGTCCATCCGGCCCGGAACCGACGTGCCGTCCAACGCGCGACTGGTTCCCGATGTCGCCGGTATGACCTACGAGCGCGCGAGCGTGGAGATCGGCGACGAGGATCTGACCGCCTTCCGCGTGGACGAGCCGAACTCCAGCGTCGCGGTGGGAAATGTCATCCGCACCGACCCCGGCGCGGGCGCCTCGGTAAGCCCCGGCCAGGAGGTGCGTGTCTACGTGTCCACCGGGCAGGCGACCACGACCGTCCCGACTCTGGAGGGGCTCGGTCAGGATGCCGCGGCGGCCGCACTCGCCGACGCGGATCTCGCGCTGGGCGCGGTCACCCCGCGCAACGATCCGGCGCTGGGGGCCGGCACGATCATCTCGGCCGATCAGCCGGCGGGGGCCAAGCTCCCGGTCGGAGCGACGGTGAACGTCGTGGCGGCCACCGGACGCGTCGTGATCAACGACGTCACCGGATACACGCTCGAGGCGGCCACCCGCGAGCTCGAGGGGCCGGAATCCCAGCTCGTCGTCACCGCCCAGGAGGATCCCTCGTGCACGGCCGTGGACCCGCCGGTCGTCAGGACGCAGTCGATCGCACCGGGTGAGGCGCCGATCCACTCCGACGTGATCCTCACCTACTGCTCCGGACCCTGATCGGCCGCGCATCCGGGAACGCTCGGGCAGCGCGGTCGATGCCGTGTGCGGGCAGGGTGGGTCGTCGGGTCAGCGCCGCGGATGCAGCGCGGCGCCGCGGGCGGACGCGTCGGCGAAGCCGACGGATTCGAGCCAGTTGCCCAGCAGGCGGTGGCCGCCCTCGGTGAGCACGGCCTCCGGGTGGAACTGGACGCCCTGGATCGGCGCCGTCCGATGCGCGATGCCCATGATGACGCCGCTGTCGGTCTGACTCGTGACGACCAGCTCCGCCGGCAGCGTGCCAGGGACGATCGCGAGCGAGTGATACCGGGTCGCCGTGAACGGACTGGGCAGCCCCGCGTAGAGGGGATCGTCGTCGTGCTCCACCAGGGAGACCATTCCGTGCATGAGTTCGGGGGCATGAGCCACCGTCGCACCGTACGCCTCGGCGATGGCCTGATGGCCGAGGCAGACGCCCAGCAGCGGGATCCGGGCGGTCGCGGCGGCTCGCACCACTGCGATCGACGCTCCCGCGCGCGCCGGAGTGCCGGGACCGGGTGAGACGAGCACGCCCCGGTAGTCCGCGATGACGGATGCCGCGGCATCCGTCGCGATCGCATCCGCCTCGACGAGGTCCGTGTCCGCACCGAGCTCGTGGAGGTACCCGACGAGCGTGTGGACGAAGCTGTCGTGATTGTCCACGACGAGGATCGGCGCGCTCACCTCAGCCGCCCGGGTGCGCACTCAGCCAACGGTGACGTCCTGGGGGTTGACGATCTCGCCGATCCAGGGGAATGCGTAGAAGAACAGGCCGTACAGCACCGCAGCGATCAGGACCAGCAGAATGAGGAGCCGAACCCACCACGGGCCGGGCAGGACTCGCCATAGCGCCGCGTACATCAGGCGGTCACTCCTTCGGTGAGGGATGCCGGTGGCCCGGCCGAGCGTGGGGTGAACGACTCGAACACGCCGTACGCGATCACGCGTTCGGAGAATCCGTAGCGCGGACTGCATGTGGTCATCGTGATGAGCTTGTCGGTCGCCGTCGCATCGTCGACCTGTGGCACCGGCAGCAGCACCTCGACCTGGTCGGGCTGGACGTATTCGAGGTTGCGGAACCGGTAGGTGTACCAGCCGTCGGCGGTCTCCACCACGATCGCATCGTTCACCCGAAGCGCGGGCAGGTCCTGGAAGGGAGCTCCATGGCTGCCGCGGTGGCCGGCGACGGCGAAGTTGCCCGTCGCCCCGGGCATGGACGTGCCCGGGTAGTGCCCGATGCCGATGGGGTTGAGCGTGACCGATGCGTCCACCCCGCCGGCCATGTTGAAGAAGTAATCCGGGCCCAACCGCGGGATCCGCATGATGCCGAAGATCTCGCCCTCTGCCGGCTCGGCAAGGATCGGCGCCTCCACGGGGGTCGGCTCGATGGGGTCGGCGACGGGCGGCTCGTTGGGTGCGGTGGGCTGCGCACTGCTCGTCGGCGGCTCGGTCGGCTCCTGTGAGGCCCACTGCTCAGACAGCGACTTCGCCTCGTCCTTGAACTGGGCGCCGATGATGAGGTCCCCGATCCACAGTTGCCACGACACGTACAGCAGCGCGATCACGCCGACCGTGATGAAGAGCTCGCCCAGGACGCCCATGATCGAGAGGCCTCGTCGCGACGGTGGATTCCTGCGCCGATCGCGTCGCGTCGGGGTGTTGCGCCCGTCGTCGTTCGTCGCCTCGTCCACAGGTGGATTCTAAGCCAGTGCCGCTGTGGTCCCGCCGGGAGCCGGGTCCGGGCGATCGCCGGGCCGCCTGGGGCGGCAGGGTAGGATATCGCTATGGCGCGACCCGGCAAAGACGACGACTCCCTCGTGGAGCGCACCGAAAGCGAAGCCGCACCCAACCCGGTGTGGTTCAAGCCGATCATGATCGGCCTGATGCTGGTCGGGCTGGTCTGGGTGCTGGTGTTCTATCTGAGCGGCCAGCAGTTCCCCATTCCCGGCGTCGGTGCCTGGAACCTCGTCATCGGATTCGGCATCGCCTTCGTCGGATTCCTCATGACGACACGCTGGCGCTGACGCCCATCCGCACACCACCGGCTCGGGAATTACACCGGTGTGATTCATCCCCAGCTGTGGATGAATCTGTGGATAACTCTTGCCGCGTGAACGGGGCAAGGTCGAGTAGCGCGCAGAGCGCGCGTATCGAGGCCCCGCGTGAGCGGATCACCCGTAGATCAGCGGCGGCACCAGCAGCAGCGCGAACAGCCCCACCGTGATGGCGGCGAGCAGCCACAGCTGCAGGGCCCGGCGTCGAACCGATCGCGTCCGCGCGTAGACCAGGCCGACCAGCGCACCGACGGCGAGACCGCCGATGTGCGCCTGCCACGCGACCTGGAAGCCCGGGACGAAGCCGATCACCAGGTTGATGCCCAGGATCAGGACGATGCCGCGGATGTTGGCGCCGATGTGCCGACCGATCACCAGCAGCGCGCCGAGCAGGCCGAAGACCGCACCGGATGCGCCGACCACCCAGATGCCCGGAGCGATGAGCGCCACGCCCACCGAGCCGCCGAGTCCACCCAGCAGGTACAGCGCGAGGAACCGCCAGCGTCCCAGCAGCGGTTCCAGGCTGCGGCCGATCATCCACACGGCGAGCATGTTGAGCCCGACGTGGAAGAAGCCGCTGTGCACGAGCAGCACGGTGAACAGACGCCACGGCTGAAAAGGTGCGACACCCCACGCCGGCATGACGAACAGACTGTTGAAGGCGAGCAGCTCCTGGACGGCCAGTCCCGGGATCAACTGCGTCAGGTAGACCAGCAGCGTGAGCCCGATGATCCCGTAGGTCACCAGCGGCCGGGAGTCGGCGACGGTGACGGCCCGCGGACGGGTCCAGCGTCGTTCGGCCTTGCGCTGCGCCGCGGTCTGGCTCTTCTGCTGCTCGCCCATGCACTCCGGGCAGATCACGCCGACCGCGCCCTGCGTCTGGCACTCCGGACAGACCGTGCGCAGACATCGCTGGCACAGCACGAAGCTCTGCCGGTCGGGATGCCGGTAGCAGTAGTTGTCGCTGTTGCCAGCGAAATCAGGCGAGGTCACGCGCGGTGCGAGGTCCTAGACGGCGACGACGTCGACCGACTGCAGCACGACGGGCTCGAGCGGACGGTCGCCGGCTGCCGTGGGCAGTGCGCTGATCGTGTCGACCACGGCCTTGGAGGCGTCATCGGCGACCTCGCCGAAGATGGTGTGCTTGCCCTGCAGCCACTCCGGTCCGCGTCCGCCCTGACCGGGGACCGTGATGAAGAACTGCGAACCGTTGGTGCCCTCGGGCTGACCGGTGATCGCGTTGCGTCGCAGACCTGCATTGGCCATCGCCAACTTGTACGGCGCGGTGAAGGTCAGCTCGCCGTTGATCTCGTCGTTGAAGTTGTAGCCCGGGCCGCCGGTGCCCTGTCCGAGCGGGTCGCCGCCCTGGATCATGAACCCCGAGATGATGCGGTGGAACACGACGTCCTTGTACAGCGGGCCGGTGCCGGGCTTTCCGCTTGCCGGGTCGGTCCACTCCTTTGATCCGTCGGACAGCCCGATGAAGTTCGCGACCGTCTGGGGAGCGTGGTCTCCGAAGAGGTTGACGACGATGTCGCCGTAGTTGGTGTGCAGGGTGGCTACCGCTGTGTGCTGAGGCATGTCATCCATTCTCTCAGAGTTCCGTGGGAACCCTCCCGTCCCGGGTGCGGTCTGGCAAGATGGGAAAACTACTACCCCCGGCCTTTGGGAGGGCAACCGTGAGCGTCAACCGCAAGCGCAAGAAGGAACTCCGCCGACTCCAGGTGCAGGCGAACAATCTCTGGGAGTCACAGCAGGTCCTCGTCGGCGAAGCCGCGAACGTGGCGCGCGAGGCCAGCAGGCAGCTCGGCCACTTCGGTCGCGAACAGGTCGTGCCCTCGGTGCAGGCGGGTTACGGAAAGTATGCCGCCCCTTATGTCGACAAGGGGATGCAGTTCTCCAAGCACGTGCTGAGCGACAAGGTCGTCCCCACCGCCGGAGCCGTGGTCGGATCCGCGCTGTCGGTGTGGGACGCCGCGAACGACACCCGTTCGCGTCTCACCACCGGTAAGGGGTTCGCGCTCCCGGATGCTGCAGCGTATGCGAAGAAGGCCGACAAGTACGGCGCGCAGGCATCCAAGCGCATGGCGCAGAAGCTGCGCGTCCTCGACCCGCCCAAGAAGGGCATCGGCGCCGGAGGCGTCGTCGCGATCATCCTGGGTGTCGTGGCTGCTGTCGGCGTGGTCTACGCGGCCTGGCAGACGCTTCGGGCCGACGATGAGCTGTGGGTCGCCGACGACCCGCTGCGCGCACCCGACGCCTGAGCGGAATCGACGAAGAGCCCTGCCATTCGGTGGGGCTCTTCTTCGTCGCTAGCCTGGGACGATGAACGACGCCATGGACCCGACGGCGCGGGTCCGCGCTGCCGCTGCGGCCCGCGGACTGCCCATCCAGATACGGCAGCGCCCGGCAGCGAACAGCCTCGCCGAGGCGGCCGAGCTGCTCGGCATCCCTCCTGCGGGAATCGTCAAGACACTCGTGGTCAAGCGCAGCGATGACACCTATCTGTTCGCGCTCATCCCCGGCGACCGCGCGATCTCCTGGCCGAAGCTGCGCGCTGTGGTCGGCGTGAACAAGCTGCAACTGCCCGATCCGGCCCGGGCGCTGGCGGCGACCGGCTATGAGCGGGGCACGATCGTGCCCATCGGCAGCATCCACGACTGGCCCGTCTTCGCCGACGAGCGCATCGTCGGCCAGCGTGTCGCCATGGGCGCCGGCGCCCATGGCTACAGCCTGTTCGTGGAGGCCGATGACCTCATCGGTGCGTACGGCGCATCCGTGGCCGACATCTCGCAGTCGATCCCGTAGCTTCCGGCGCCTCAGTCGCGGCGCGCCATCTTCAGCGCGATGTCCACCAGCTTGACCCGGTGCAGCGTGTGCAGGCTCTGCAGCAGGAACCACCCCGCGCGATCGGTGGACCCGTTGGTCTCGTTGCGCAGTCGGCCGCCGATCACCCTCGCGCGGTACACGATGCGAAGGGCGTGCAGGGGACCCGTGGCACCGGGTGTGAGCCGTCGTGCGGCCGGAATCACCCGCGAGTGGATGCCGAGGAGCTCGCCCACGGCCACCCGGTAGCCCGTCTCCTCGCGCACTTCACGGCGCACGGCATGCACCGGATCCTCGCCGGGATCCAGCCCGCCCCCGGGAAGAGTCCACGCCGCACGGCGCCCCTCGTTCCAGTGGGCCAGCAGCATCCGATCATCGGCGTCGATGATGACGGCGTACGCCGCGACCCGCGTGTCCATGGCTCGACTCTACCGACGAGCGATCGCGGGAGCCGATCGAATCCCTCCACCCGGAAACCCAAGAAGCACCGACCCTGACGGGCCGGTGCTTCTTGCACTGTGGAGCCTAGGAGATTCGAACTCCTGACATCCTGCTTGCAAAGCAGGCGCTCTACCAACTGAGCTAAGGCCCCGGACTTGTGGGGCTACCAGGACTTGAACCTGGGACCTCTTCATTATCAGTGAAGCGCTCTAACCGCCTGAGCTATAGCCCCGTTTTCGCTGCGACGCGAGCGCCGTCAACCTGCAAGACTTTACCCGAATCGCGGGCATTTGACGAATCCGGGCCACGGGCGCGCATCGCCCGCCGTCTGTGCGCCGCCGAGGCGACCCGGAGTCGGCATCAGTTCGAGGTGAACCCGACCAGCAGGCCGCCGGTCACCTTGACCGCAAGGTTGTAGATCCCGGCGATGACCGCGCCCAGCACGGTGACGACGACGAGGTTCAGGATGGCCACGATCGCGGCGAACGCCATCACCTGCGGCAGTCCGATGAACGCCGTGATGGAGATCCCACCGTCCGAGAAGCTCTGGAAGAACTCGTCGACCTTGCCGATCAGGCCCGTGGTCCGAACGATCAGATAGACCAGGAAGAAGCTCACCACGGTGACGATCGCGAGGGCGACGGCGGCCAGGAACGACAGCTTCACCGCCGACCAGAAGTCGACGTACACCAGGCGGAGGCGCACCTGCTTGGCGCTGGTCTTGTGGCTGGACTTCTTTGCGAGCTTGTCGGCTACGGTGCTCATGCGTCAGTACTCTCTTCGGGGGTCTCGGCGGAGGCCTCGGGTGTGCCGGGCACGAGAACTGCTTCCGTGTCGGCGGCCTCTGATGTCTCGGTGAGGCCACGCTCTCCGTTGCGGGCGATCGCGATGATGCGATCATCGTCGTCGGCGCGGGTGAAGACGACGCCCATGGTGTCGCGACCCTTGGCAGGGACCTCGGCCACGGCAGAGCGTACCACCTTGCCACTGGCAAGAACCACCAAGACCTCGTCGTCCTCGGAGACCATCAAACCGCCGGCCAGGACGCCCCGATCGTCGCTCAGACGCGCCACCTTGATGCCCAATCCGCCGCGGCTCTGGCGGCGGTACTGCTCGATGGCGGTGCGCTTGGCGTACCCGCCATCGGTGACCACGAAGACGAAGGCGCCGGGCTCGGCGACGGATGCGGACAGGAGGCTGTCCCCCTCGCGGAAGGACATCCCCTTCACTCCCTCGGTGGAGCGTCCCATCGGCCGCAGCGAATCGTCGGTGGCGACGAAGCGGAGCGACATCCCGTGACGGCTGATGAGCAGGATGTCATCGCCTTCCTCGACCAGCAGTGCACTGGTCACTTCGTCACCCTCGCGCAGCCGGATCGCGATGACCCCGCCTTGGCGGTTGGTGTCGTACTCGGTGAGCCGCGTCTTCTTGACGAGTCCGCTGCGCGTGGCCAGCACGAGATAGGTGGCCACGCTGTAGTCCCGGATGTCGAGGATCTGTGCGATCTCCTCATCCGGCTGCAGCGCCAGCAGGTTCGCGACGTGCTGGCCCTTCGCATCGCGGCCGGCCTCCGGCACCTCGTACGCCTTCGCGCGGTACACCCGGCCCTTGGTGGTGAAGAACAGGAGCCAGTGGTGGGTCGTGGTGACGAAGAAGTGCTCCACCACGTCGTCGGCGCGCAGCTGCGCGCCCTTGACTCCTCGACCGCCGCGGTGCTGCTGGCGGTAGTTGTCGCTGCGGGTGCGCTTGATGTAGCCGTCGCGGGTGACGGTGATGACCATCTCCTCCTCGGGGATCAGGTCCTCGATCGACATGTCGCCGTCGTAGCCGGGCAGGATCTGGGTGCGTCGATCGTCACCGAACCGCTCGACGATCGAGGTGAGCTCGTCGCGGATGATCGTGCGCTGACGCACCGGGTCGGCCAGGATCGCCTTGAAGTCCGCGATCTGCGACTCCAGCTCCGCCGCCTCGTCGATGATCTTCTGACGCTCCAGGGCTGCCAGGCGACGCAGCTGCATCGTCAGGATCGCGTCCGCCTGGATGTCGTCGATCTCCAGCAGCGCCTTCAGGCCTTCGCGGGCGTCGTCCACGGTCGGTGAACGGCGGATGAGCGCGATCACCTCGTCGAGCGCGTCAAGCGCCTTCAGATAGCCGCGCAGGATGTGCATGCGCTCCTCCGCCTTGCGCAGCCGGAACTGCGTGCGGCGGACGATGACCTCGATCTGGTGATCGATCCAGTGCGTGATGAACCCGTCCAGCGGCAGCGTGCGCGGCACGCCGTCCACGATCGCGAGCATGTTCGCGCCGAAGTTCTCCTGCAGCTGGGTGTGCTTGTACAGGTTGTTCAGCACGACCTTCGCGACGGCATCCCGTTTCAGGACGATCACCAGTCGCTGCCCGGTGCGCCCGGAGGACTCGTCGCGGATATCGGCGATGCCGGTGATCTTGCCCTCGCGGGCGAGGTCGCTGATCTTGACGGCGACGTTGTCGGGGTTGACCTGATAAGGCAGCTCGGTGATCACCAGGCAGGTGCGGCCCTGCACCTCTTCGACGTTCACGACGGCACGCATCGTGATCGAGCCGCGCCCGGTGCGGTAGGCGTCCTTGATGCCCCGGGTGCCGAGGATCTGCGCGTGCGTCGGGAAGTCCGGCCCGGGGATGCGCTCCATGAGCGCTTCGAGCAGCTCCTCGCGGTTGGCGTCCGGATGGGCCAGCGCCCA
Source organism: Microbacterium sp. zg-B185 (assembly GCF_030246885.1). Taxonomy (NCBI): domain Bacteria; kingdom Bacillati; phylum Actinomycetota; class Actinomycetes; order Micrococcales; family Microbacteriaceae; genus Microbacterium; species Microbacterium sp. zg-B185. The sequence continues at coordinate 7,768 of NZ_CP126739.1, read as the reverse complement.
CAGTGCCCCGCTGGCGACCTCGCGGAGGTTGTGCGGCGGGATGTTCGTGGCCATTCCGACGGCGATGCCGACCGAGCCGTTGACCAGGAGGTTGGGGAAGCGCGCGGGCAGGACGACCGGCTCACGGGTCTGACCGTCGTAGTTGTCCTGGAAGTCGACGGTCTCTTCTTCGATGTCGCGCACCATCTCGAGCGCGAGCTGAGCCATCTTGGTCTCGGTGTACCGCGGCGCAGCGGCGCCCTGGTTGCCGGGGGAGCCGAAGTTTCCCTGACCCTGCGCCAGCGGGTAGCGCAACGACCACGGCTGCACGAGGCGCACCAGTGCGTCGTAGATCGGCGCGTCGCCGTGCGGGTGGTAGTGACCCATCACCTCGCCCACGACGCGTGCGCACTTGGAGAAGGACTTGTCCGGGCGGAAGCCGCCGTCGTACATCGCGTAGATGACGCGGCGGTGCACGGGCTTCAGGCCGTCCTCGACGCGGGGCAGCGCGCGCCCGATGATCACGCTCATCGCGTAGTCGAGGTAGCTGCGCTGCATCTCGGCCTGCAGATCGATCTGGTCGATGCGGCCGTGGTTGTGCTCGGGGACGGCGGGGCGTGATTCGTCAGTCATCGGTTTCGTTTCGTTTCTTCGCAGCCGGGATCACAGAGGCATCCGATCGGGGGATCAGATGTCGAGGAAGCGGACGTCTTTCGCGTTGCGCTGGATGAACCCGCGGCGGGACTCGACGTCCTCGCCCATCAGGATGGTGAAGATCTCGTCGGCCGACGCGGCGTCGTCGATCGTCACCTGCCGCAGCGTGCGGGTCTCCGGATCCATGGTGGTCTCCCACAGTTCCTTGTCGTTCATCTCACCCAGACCCTTGTACCGCTGGATCGCGTTGTCCTTGGGGATGCGCTTGCCGGTGGCGAGGCCCTCGGCCAGCAGCGCGTCCCGCTCCCGGTCGCTGTAGACGTACTCATGCGGCGAGTTCGACCACTTCAGGCGGAACAGCGGCGGCTGGGCGAGGTAGACGAAGCCCGCTTCGATCAGTCCGCGCATGTAGCGGAACAGCAGCGTGAGCAGCAGTGTCGTGATGTGCTGGCCGTCCACGTCGGCATCGGCCATCAGCACGATCTTGTGGTACCGCGCCTTGGCGATGTCGAACTCTTCGCCGATGCCGGTGCCGAACGCCTGGATCATCGCCTGGACTTCTTTATTGCCCAGGGCGCGGTCCAAGCGGGCGCGCTCGACGTTGAGGATCTTGCCCCGCAGGGCGAGGATCGCCTGCGTGTGCGGGTCGCGGCCCTGCACCGCCGAGCCGCCGGCCGAGTCGCCCTCCACCAGGAAGATCTCGCTGATCGAGGGGTCCTTGCTCGTGCAGTCCTTGAGCTTGTCGGGCATGGCGGCGCTCTCGAAGACGCTCTTGCGACGCGCCGTCTCGCGGGCCTTCCGTGCGGCCAGTCGTGCAGTGGCCGCATCGATCGCCTTGCGCACGACGTTCTTGGCCTGCGCGGGGTTGCGGTCGAACCAGTCCCCGAGCCGATCTCCGACGACCTTCTGCACGAACGCCTTGGCCTCGGTGTTGCCGAGTTTCGTCTTGGTCTGGCCCTCGAACTGCGGTTCGGACAGCTTCACCGAGATGACCGCGGTCAGTCCCTCGCGCACGTCGTCGCCGGAGAGGTTCTCGTCCTTCTCCTTGAGCAGGCTGTTCGCGCGCGCGTACTTGTTCACCAGGGTGGTCAGCGCGGCGCGGAATCCTTCTTCATGCGTGCCGCCCTCGTGCGTGTTGATGGTGTTGGCGTAGGTGAAGACGTTCTCGGTGTACGAGGTCGTCCACTGCATCGCCACCTCGAGCGCGATCTTGCGTTCGGTGTCCTCGGTCTCGAAGTCGATGATGTCCTCGTGCACATGCTCGGCCTTGCGCACTCGATTGAGGTATTCGACGTAGTCCACCAACCCGCGCTCGTACAGGAAGCTGTCGTTCGGCTGCTGCAGCACGACTTCGCCGGGCGCCACCTCTTCTTGGTATGCCGCACCGGGTCGCTCGTCGACCAGGTCGATGCGCAGTCCCTTGTTCAGGAACGCCATCTGCTGGAAGCGCGTGCGCAGCGTGTCGTAGTCGAAGTCGATCGTCTCGAAGATCGACTCGTCAGGCCAGAACGTGATTGTCGTCCCGGTCTCAGAGCTCTCCTCGGCACGTTCCAGAGGTGCCTGCGGGACACCCCCGTCACGGTAGGACTGGCGCCACACGTAGCCCTGACGGCGCACCTCCACCTCCAGCCGGCTCGACAGGGCGTTGACCACGGACGAACCGACGCCATGCAATCCGCCGGAGACCGCATAACCGCCGCCGCCGAATTTTCCCCCGGCGTGCAGCACGGTCAGCACGACCTCCACCGTCGATCGGCCCTCGGCCTGGTGCATGTCCACCGGGATGCCGCGGCCGTTGTCGACGACGCGCACTCCGCCGTCGGGCAGGATCGTCACGGCGATGGTGTCGCAGTACCCGGCGAGGGCCTCGTCGACGGAGTTGTCGACGATCTCCTGGACGAGGTGGTGCAGTCCGCGCGGCCCGGTCGAGCCGATGTACATGCCCGGTCGCTTGCGAACCGCTTCGAGTCCCTCGAGAACCTGGATGTCCTCGGCCCCGTACCGCACGTGTGTCCGCTCGGCCGGTTCTGGTACCTCGGAATGCTGATCGGATTGCTCGGGCAGGCTGTCAGGGGTATCAGACGACATATTTTCGGCGCGCTCCACATCGTAATTCCGGGCCCCCCCAGTCTACCAAGGAACGCGTCGGTCCCGCGCCATGTGCGGCTCTGTGGCGCGTTGGATTTCGTCCGGATAGGACAGGAGGTATCTCAGCCGTAGGTATCGCGCGGACCACGCCCTGGAGTCGTTCTGGGACCCCATTTCCAAGAGGGGACGTCCGGCCCGATAAAGCGGATGCCGTCCACCCCGGCTTCGGGGAACCTCCGGACGATCTCGGAGAGGATCTGCGAACGCATCAGCTGAAGCTGCTTGGCCCACGCCGTCGAGTCGGCCTGAACGGTCAGAGTGCCCTCCGTGAACGCGATCGGACGGGTATGCCGGGCGGTGTCCTCACCGGCGACCTCGGCCCACGTCCGCACGACGTCCTCGCGGGCCAGCTGCGAGTCCCAGCCCGCGTCACGGGTGAGGTCGGCCAGGACATCGGCGACGCCCTTCGGATCGCGACCGGGGGTGAACGGGGCATTCTCATCATCCGGTCCGCGGCGACGACGTTTCCGGTACGTGCGGGCGGACGGCTCGAGTCCGCGCAGCCGAAGATATGTCGCAACCGTCTCGGGAACCGGCTCGGCCTCGACCGATTCCCGGCGCGCACCGCGACCGTGCGGGACGCCGGACTGCTCCGGAACGTCCTGGTCAGGCATCCGTCGCCGCCAGCACCCGACCCGCTTCGACCCGGACGACGCGAGCGCGGAGCGCGGAGGGCACGTCCTCTTCCACCGCGGCGGTGACGATGACCTGTTCGTAGTCCGCGGTGAGCTGAGCCAGCCGCCCGCGGCGGTCGGTGTCGAGCTCGGCGAACACATCGTCCAGGATCAAGACGGGATCTCCCAACCGGGAATCGGCGCGCAGAAGATCTGCCGACGCCAAGCGAAGGCCCAGCGCGAAGGACCAGGATTCGCCGTGCGATGCGTAGCCCTTGACCGGCAGACCGCGCACGCTCAGCAGCAGGTCATCGCGGTGCGGGCCCACGAGCGTCAAACCCCGATCGAGCTCGGCGGCGCGCTTGTCGGCGAGCGCCTGTCGGAACTGCTCCGCGATCAGACCGCCCTGCGGCTGCGCGGCCGACGGCGCCGCATCCTCTTCGGGGTCGCCGCCTCGCACCGACAGCACCCACTCGATCCGGGGGCCATGGTCGGCGCCGGCGATCGCGGCGTACGCGGCGGTCAGCGGTCCGCTCAGGTCCGCGGCGAGGGCGAGCCGCGCCTGGATCAGCTCGGTGCCGAGTGCGACCAGCTTGTCGTCCCACACATCGAGCGTCGACAGCTGGTCACCGCGGATGCCGCGGGCGCGTGCGGATTTGAGCAGAGCCGTCCGCTGCCGCAGCACGCGGTCGTAATCGGACAGGACACCCGCGAACCGCGGCGATCGCTGCACGAGGAGCTGATCCATGAAGCGCCGGCGGGACGACGGATCGCCGCGCACGATGTGAAGGTCCTCGGGCGCGAACAGCACGACCTGTGCATAGCGCGGCAGATCCGAGCTCTTGACCGGGGCTCCGTTGACACGCGCCTTGTTCGCACCCTGCCGGTTCAACTGCACTTCCAGCAGCATCCGCCGCTCATCGTGGGCGAGCCTGGCGCGGATGATCGCGGCATCCGCACCGTCGCGGACCATCGGCGCGTCGGTGGAGACGCGGTGCGAGCCGAGGGTGGCGAGAAACGCGATCGCCTCGGCCAGATTGGTCTTGCCCTGGCCGTTGCGGCCGACGAACACGTTCGGACCCGGGCTCAGCGCGACATCGGCGACCGCATAGTTGCGGAAGTCGACGAGGCTCAGATGCTCAACGATCACTGTGCAACCCTAAGACCGCAGTCGGACGTTCTCATCCCGCTCGCGGCGGATGCGCCCGCTTCGCGTCACCGCAGCAGCAGGTTCGGCTGCAGCAGGTACTTGAAGGACTCGGTGCCGTCCTTGTCGACGGAAGTCTGCGGGGTGATCAGCACAGGGCTGAGCTTGTTCGCGTTGTCGCTCGATGTGAACGTGATCCGCACGAACTCGCTCTTGACCGCGCCGAGCGACTCGAGCAGATACTGCGGGTTCAGGCCCAGCGTGACATCCTCGCCCACCAGGTGGGCGTCCACGGACTCGGATGCCCGCGCCTGCTCGGTGCCGGAGGCATCCATCGAAACGCTGTCCGTTGTGAACGTGAAACGCAGCGGCGCCGACCGGTCCAGGACGAGCGAGACACGACGTACGGCCTCGGCCAGCTCGGCGGTGTTCAGAACCGCGTGATGTTCGGTCTGCTCCGGAAAAAGGCGACGGACCGGGGGGAAGTTGCCCTTGATCAGCAGTGAGGTCACGGTCTTGTTGCCGGCCGTGAACGCGATGATCTCGCGGTCTCCGGACCCGGAGAAGGCAATCGAGATGTCGCCGCCGTGCGCGAAGGTCTTGCCGACCTCGGTCAGCGTCCGTGCCGGTACGAGCGCGGTGGTCGGCTCTTCGGTCGCCGTGGACCCGCCATCCCAGGGGATCTCGCGGAGCGCGACGCGATAGCGGTCGGTGGCGACCAGGCTCAGCTGCGTGCCGGAGACCTCGAGCTGCACGCCGGTGAGCACCGGGGTCACGTCATCACGCGACGCGGCGAATGCGACCTGCGCGATCGCTGTCGCGAAGTCTTCGGCGGGCACCAGACCGGTGTCTCCGGAAACTTCGGGGATCGCGGGGTACTCCTGCACCGGCATCGAGGCCAGCGTGAAGCGTGCCGATCCGCAGGTCAGCACGATGCCGCCGTCGTCATCGACCTCGACCTGGATCGGCGCGTTGGGGAGCCGGCTGGCGATCTCAGAGAGCAGCCGGCCGTGCACCAGAATCGTGCCCGGATCATCGACTGTTGCTTCGATGGTGGTGCGCGCGGACGCTTCGTAGTCGAATGCGGCGAGCGACAGTCCGCTCTCGGACGCTTCGATCAGGACCCCGGCCAGAATCGGCTGGGGGTTGCGCTGCGGCAGGAGCTTGACGACGAACGACACGGCTTCGCTGAACACATCGCGATTGACGTGGAACCTCACTGGCGCTCCCTTGACATCGGCGTGGGCTCTCCCATGCTAGTGCCCAGCATGCCGCCGCCCGCAGACCACGGCCGGAGAGGGTTCGGCCACCGTCAAGGTGATCGAACGGTTTCCCATTAACTATTTCTCTGTCATCTTCTTAACGCCTGTGGAAACTGTGGATAACTCGAGCGATCCGGGTCGGGAGAGGGAAACTACAACCGTGTGAGTTGTGGACGGGCTGCGGATTGAGCGCCGTCGGAATTACAAGAATCGGCGCTCCACTGCTGGCTCCTCCACAGCTTCGCCGCGATTGCACACAACGTTTCCGCAGCGCCGCGGAGTTATCCACAGGTTTTCCACATGTGAAGAACCGGGATGATTGCGCTCCGGCGAGGGTCTGTCAAGCACCTCTTGAGGCATACGTCACAGTCGACGGGTCGACGAAACAGCGACTGGTCGGCTCTGGGCGCCAGGGCGCGGCGAAGGCGCTTCAGCGCGCGTTGCGGCCGAGCTGAGCGGTGATCTCGGAGACCTGGTTGTAGATGGAGCGGCGCTCCTTCATCAGGTCGCTGATCTTCTTATAGGCATACATCACGGTCGTGTGATCACGGTTTCCGAACAGATGCCCGATCTTGGGCAGGGAGAGACTCGTCCGCTCGCGGCACAGATACATGGCGATCTGGCGTGCCGTGGCAATGGACTGCGACCGGCTCGAACCGTAGAGGTCATCGACCGAGAGCTTGAAGTACTGCGCCGTGGCCGTGATGATGTCCGTCGGCGAAATGACGTTGGCGTCATCCTGATCGATGATGTCCCGCAGCACCGTCTGGGCGAGGGACATGTCCAGAGTCGAGCGATTGAGGCTCGCGAAGGCGGAGACGCGGATCAGAGCGCCCTCCAGTTCGCGGATGTTGGAGGACACCACCGTGGCGATGTACTCGAGAACCTCGTCCGGAATCTGCAGGCGCTCGCTCTGTGCCTTCTTCCGGAGGATCGCGATGCGCGTTTCCAGGTCCGGCGCCTGGACGTCGGTGATCAGACCCCATTCGAAGCGGCTGCGCATCCGGTCCTCGAACCCGGTGAGGTGCTTGGGCGGCACGTCGCTGGTGATCACGACCTGCTTGTCGTGATCGTGCAGCGTGTTGAAGGTGTGGAAGAACGCTTCCTGGGTCTCGGCCCGGCCCTGCAGAAACTGGATGTCGTCGATGAGCAGGATGTCAACGTCACGGTAGCGGGCCTGGAAGGCCGATCCGCGGTTGTTCGCGATCGAGTTGATGAAGTCGTTCGTGAACTCTTCGCTGGAGACGTAGCGGACGCGGATGCCGGCGTAGAGACTCAGCGCGTAGTCGCCGATCGCGTGCAGAAGGTGGGTCTTGCCCAGCCCAGAATCGCCGTAGATGAACAGCGGGTTATAGGCCTTTGCGGGGGCCTCGGCCACCGCAACCGCGGCCGCGTGCGCAAAGCGGTTCGACTGCCCGATCACGAAGTTGTCGAAGGTGTACTTCGGATTCAGACGCGTGTCGCTGCGGGACGCGGCGGCTGCGGCATCCATTGTCTCTTCGATGTGCTGCCGCACTGGGGCGGCCGGAGCAGGCGCCGAGGCCTGCATCTGATTCGGAGCGGCGACGCGGGCGTCGGCCAGTTCCGGATTGACCACGACGCGGAACGCCGTCGCCGACGGATCATGATTCTGATCCTGGTCGACTTTGGTCAGCGCCTCCATGATCGGCGTCCGCATGCGCTTGTTGATCTGCGCGGCGGTCAGATCGTTCGGCACGTCCAGGTAGAGGGTTCCCCCCATCACACCCTGGGGAACGGCGAGACTGAGGAAACCTTGCAGCTGCGGGGTGACCCGGTCGTCCCCGGCGAGCTGGTCGAGCACGGCTGACCAGACGGGAACATCTGGAAGTTCGTGCGATGACATGGGACCCCCGGGTGTATTGACGCGCCTCAGGTGTGAAACGGTGATCGTCACGTCCAGCCTGTGGATAACTGCCCGTGCCAGGCTAGTTCGCGGGCGTGGC